>SVJQ01000018.1 GCA_015068905.1 Oscillospiraceae bacterium
GTAACAAGGTAGCCGTATCGGAAGGTGCGGCTGGATCACCTCCTTTCTAAGGAGCATTAAAACTTCGGTTTTAATAATCTTAGGTCGATAGCTCTGCTCTGTTTAATTTTGAGGGTTCGGAAAGAACTAATGAAACTTCTGCAAAAGCAGGAGTTTTTTTATTGCAAAAAAACGGGTATGCGGGAGGGCGCAGAGACCCTCCCCTACGATCTTGTGTTTGCAAAAGATAAAATGAAAAAAGGACGGAAGACCGTCCTTTTTTCGTGTGTGAAAAGAAAAACAAACTATTCTCCCAAAGGAGACGTTTTTTTTGCGCATTAAAAAATGCGCCAGCCAGAGCCGACGCATGAAAAACGCATAGCTCTAACTGTCGCCAAACATAATTTCAACATAACTACCAGCATATGTGAAACAGAGCCTATGCGTTTTTACCTAAAAGCAAAAAACATATGCGTGGTAGAAAATATAAAATTATGTTTGGCAATTACAGTATATCACAGGCATAAGATTTTTGCAAGAAAAATTTCGTAGGGGTGGGGTTCCATCCCCACCCGCATTTTGGGAGAATACGGGAGTTTTTTGGGAGGGCACTGAGACTCCTCCTACAACATGGATATGGTAATGCGATGTAGGGAACGGATTTATCCGTTCCGCTCCTTCGGCAGGCACAAGCCCCTGCCCTACGCGAACTGCCCGTTTTATATTTTGCTATGCAGGTTACGATGCTAATCTTTTGCGTAAACTATTGACTTTTTTCCTTAAAAATTATACAATTAAAGGTAGACATTTTTCGATTTTTTCTGTCGCAGGGCCTGCGGCGGCAGAGACAGATTCCGGCAGGCAGAAAGGCTTTTGAAAACCATGAAAAAACTAATGCTTGGCAATGAAGCCGTAGCGCGGGGCGCTTATGAGGCAGGGGTCAGCGTTGCATCCTCCTATCCCGGTACCCCCAGTACGGAAATTACCGAATTCATTGCAAAATATGATGAAATATATTCAGAATGGGCGCCTAACGAAAAGGTAGCTGTTGAAGTGGCTTCCGGTGCGGCGATTGCTGGCGGCAGAGCGCTGTCTGCTATGAAACACGTTGGCTTAAATGTTGCGGCAGACCCCCTCTTTACTATGAGCTACATTGGCGTAAATGGAGGATTAGTGCTTTGCGTGGCTGATGACCCGGGCATGCACAGCTCACAGAACGAGCAGGACAGCCGTAACTATGCTATCGGCGCCAAGGTCCCCATGCTTGAGCCCTCTGACAGCTCAGAATGCCGTGATTTTGTGAAAAAAGCTTACGAAATCAGCGAAGAGTTTGACACACCGGTGCTGCTCCGTCTGACCACCCGTGTGGCACATTCTCAGAGTGAGGTTGAACTATTTGACAGAGAAGAGCATCCTGCAAAGGAATATAAAAAGGATGCGGCAAAACACGTTATGGTGCCTGCAAACGCCCGCCCGAAACACGTTTTTGTTGAAAAGAGAATGGCAGCACTTGCCGAGTTCAACAACACCAGCGATTTAAACCGCGTGGAGATGAACGACACCAAAATCGGTATCATCACCGCCGGTATTGCATATCAGTATGCTCGCGAAGCCTTCCCGAACGCATCTTTCCTGAAGCTGGGTATGATTAACCCCTTGCCGGAACAGCTGATTCGTGACTTTGCGGCAAAGGTTGATACCTTATACGTTATTGAAGAATTAGACCCCGTGTTAGAACGCCAGATTCGCGCAATGGGCATTGACGCACACGGCAAGGATCTCCTGCCCTTAATCGGTGAATATTCTGCGGCTCTGCTTCGTGAGAAAATCTTGGGCGAAAAGGCAGAGGCGACCTTCTCTGTTGACGAGACCATTCCTGTTCGTCCGCCGGTTATGTGCCCCGGTTGCTCTCACAGAGGCGTGTTCTATGTTTTGAGTAAATTAAAGCTCACCGTCAGCGGTGACATTGGTTGCTACTCCTTAGGTAGTGCAAAACCCTTAGACAGTATGGACTCCATCATTTGTATGGGTGCCAGCATCTCCGCCCTTCACGGTATGGAAAAGGCCCAGGGCAGAGAGTTTGCCAAAAAGTCTGTTGGCGTTTTGGGTGACTCCACCTTCCTGCATTCCGGCATCACCGGCCTGATTGATATGGTGTATAACAAGGGTACTTCTACCGTTATTATTTTAGATAACTCCATCACCGGTATGACCGGTCATCAGGAGAACCCCTCAACAGGCTTCACCATTAAGGGTGAGCCCACCCGTCAGGTTGACCTTGAAAAGCTGTGCCACGCTGTTGGCATTGACAAGGTAACAGTTGCTGACCCCTTTGATGTTGAGAACTTTGAAAAAGTGCTCAAAGAGCATTTAGAGGCTGAAGAGCCCACCGTTATTATTGCACAGCGACCCTGCGCTCTGCTTAAAAAAGCAGGCTACACCGGCTGCTGTGAAATCACAGACGCTTGTAAGAACTGCAAAATGTGCATGAAGCTGGGTTGCCCTGCTATTTCTATGACAGCCTCCGGCCCGGTGATTGATGAAACCCTGTGTAACGGTTGCGGATTGTGTGTCAACATTTGTAAGTTTGGCGCAATTGTGAAAAAATAAGAAAGGCGGAGTCAGAGTATGAATATTATGATTGTAGGCGTTGGCGGACAGGGCACTCTGCTTGCCAGCCGAATTTTAGGTGCCGCAGCACTGCGTGCAGGCAAACAGGTAAAGCTTTCTGAGGTTCACGGTATGAGCCAGCGCGGCGGTAGCGTTGTGACCTATGTAAAATATGGTGACCGTGTTGATTCTCCCGTAATTGAGCCGGGCGAAGCAGATATGATTATTGCGTTTGAAGAGCTGGAGGCTTATCGTAGCCTGCCGTACCTGAAAAAGGACGGCGTGCTGATTGTTAACACCCAGAAAACAAACCCCATGCCCGTTATCACCGGTGCTATGGAATATCCGGCAGATATTTTAGATAAGCTCGCAGCCAAGGGCATTAAGGTTGTGGCTTGTGATGCGCTCAAGCTTGCTAAAGAGGCAGGCAATATCAAAGCTGTGAACGTTGCCCTCATCGGCGTGATGGCTAAAAATTCTCCCCTGTCAAAAGAGATTTGGGACGGCGCGCTGGTTGATGCTGTTCCTGCTAAGTTCTTAGAAGTGAACCAAAAGGCATTCAGCCTGGGGTATGAACACTAAGACAAAGGGAGTCTGTCATGGATACATTGATTCAAAAAATATATGGCATCAAGGCAAGCACCATTGCCTTGATGCGACAAGCAGAAGCGGCTCTTTCTGACCGCTTTTTGCTTTTGGAAAAACAGGCAGAAATCGGTCAGGCAAAGGTCTTGGCGGCTTTTCATGAAGAGGGCGTCAGCGAGCGCCATCTGCTTGGCACCACCGGCTATGGCTATGACGATGCAGGGCGTGAATCCTTAGAGCGGATTTATGCTTCGGTTTTCGGCGCTGAAAGTGCCTTGGTGCGTCAGCAGTTTGTGTCCGGCACTCACGCGTTAGCAGCATGCTTTTACGGTGTGTTGCGCCCGGGTGACACCTTGGTGTTTGCCACCGGCACACCCTATGACACTTTAGAAGAAGTTGTGGGCCTTCGTGGTGGCGGCGATATGGGGTCTTTGGCTGATTGGGGCGTCTCCTGCAGGGTTGTACCCTTGCTTTCTGATGGAAACCCGGATTATGCCGCTCTGCGCGACGCTATTGACGATTCTGTCAAAATGGTTTCAATCCAGCGGTCAAAGGGCTATGCGTGGCGTAAGTCATTTTCTGTGGATGAAATTGGTGAAATCATCAGCTTTGTGAAAGAGATTCGCTCTGACATCTGCTGTATGGTGGATAACTGCTATGGTGAATTTGTGGAAGATAAGGAACCCACAGCGGTGGGTGCTGACCTGATGGCAGGCTCGCTGATTAAAAACCCCGGCGGCGGTCTTGCCCCCACCGGTGGATACATTGCAGGTCGTTCTGACCTTGTGGAAAAGGTGGCTTGTCGCTTAACTGCACCGGGTATCGGTGGTGAGGTAGGCGCAACTCTTGACGTGAACCGTCTGTTTTATCAGGGTCTGTTTTTAGCGCCCCATACAGTATTACAGAGTGTGAAATCAGCAGTTCTGGCTGCAAAAATGTTGGAGCTTGCAGGGTTTGACACCTGCCCGAAGAGCGATGAGACCCGACACGATATTATTCAGGCAATCCGCTTAGGCGACGCTGACAAGGTTTGTGCTTTTTGTCAGGGCATTCAAAAAGGCTCGCCCATTGATTCGCAGGTTTGCCCTATGCCCTGGGATATGCCCGGGTATGAAAGCCCGGTCATTATGGCGGCAGGCACCTTTGTGTCCGGTGCCAGCATTGAGATTTCAGCAGATGCGCCCATTCGTGAGCCCTATGCGGTTTACTTGCAGGGTGGTCTGACCTATGAGAGTGCCAAAATCGCGCTGCTTTGCGCCATTGACGGAATTTTATAAACAAAAGATAACGGGGAGGACGGCGGTTCTCTCCGTTGTTTATATACAAAAGCGGATAACAGGAGGCGGACATGAAAAGAAAACTGTATATGGTACCGGTTTTGCTGATGCTCGGCATATTTCTTACGATATGTCCTGCCTATGCGGATGACACCATCAGGGTCTATGTGGATAAAACAGAGATTCAGTTTGATGTTGCGCCACAACTTTATGAAAACCGGACCATGGTGCCGGTGAGAAGCATTTTTGAGGCATTGGGTGCACAGGTTATCTGGAATGGTGAAGCGCAAACCGTCACAGCTGTTAAGGGCGATACAATCACAACGGTAGTTATCGGTGAGCCCTCCTTTTATGTTAACGGCAGCCGCAAGGCGGTTGCTGTGGCACCCTTTTTACAAAATGACAGAACCTTTGTGCCCCTTCGGGCGGTGGTAGAGAGCTTTGGTTATCAGGTAGAATGGAATCAAGAGGAGAGGCTGGCTATGATTACAACAAAACAAGAGCGAGCAAAGGTTAAAGCTGTGAATCATAGAGGTTACAGCATAGAAGCGCCCGAAAACACCCTTTCTGCTTATGTTTTATCCAAAGAAAAGGGCTTTAGGTATGTAGAAACAGATGTGCAGACAACAAAAGACGGCGTGCCGGTTTTGCTGCATAATGCAACCATTGATGCCACCAGCAACGGCAAGGGTATTCTGTCTGAAATGACATATCATGAGGTTAGCGGATACGACTTCGGCAGCTGGAAAGCTGAAAAATATGCAGGAGAGAAAATTCCTACATTTGATGAATTTATGGCGCTGTGTAAGGAGCTGGAACTGCACCCTTACATTGAGATTGCGAAACTCCCCACCTGGGCAGACGACGCGCAAAAGCTTTTTGACATTGTTGGGCGCTATGATATGCAGAATGATGTTACGTGGATTTCCTTTAATGCGGATGCCTTGTCTGATATCCGCCGGATTGACCCTTCGTCAAGGCTTGGCCTGCTTTGTATGGAGATTTCGGAAGCGAACATAGACAGAGTACAGGCGCTGAAAACAGAAAGTAATGAAGTGTTTTTAAATGTTTACTACAGCAGTCTTTCACCGGAGCAGATTTTAGCCTGCAAAGCACTCGCCATCCCGGTAGAGGTGTGGACCGTTAACAGTGAAGAGGTGATGCGTAGCCTTGACCCCTATATTTCCGGTGTGACGAGTGATTATTTAAACGTTAACAACTACCTTACAGAGTAAAGCAGAAAGGTGAAAAACACCATTTTTCGCAGGATTATGGGAACAAAAAAACAGAGTTACAAAAATGATATTGTAACTCTGTTTTTTTTAAAATTTTATGTATAATTCTTTGGAATGCTCTGTATGGCCAGCGGCGGCAGGTTTTTCTTGCATATTGCAAATAGGCTGCATCCTCGCAGGAAACAAACACGCCGTGCATCAAAAATCCATCGTAATCGGGCAGAACTTCCGCCATTTTGCGGTAAATCGCAAGACTTTCCAGATAACCCGATTCAAAGCCTCGGCAATGGCACGGGCAGGCACCATCGTGTGTCCCTGAGGGTGCAAATACGGTGCGGCATCTAAAGGCACAGAAATGTTTTCATTTGAGCTTGCCTTTTGAACAGACATATTAGCAACACCGATTTTAAGAACTAATAAAGATTCACCCCGTGTTGCAAAAATCATCTGGTCATCCCCTGCCCAGTTGACTTTGGCACCCATAGCTTCAAAAATTGCCCGCAAAGTCAAGGATTTCCGCGGTTTTGTTTTCTTTTCGTTATAAATTCACAAAAAATAGGATGAATCATAAAGTTATTAGTGCTGTTTTAGCAGAAAACGCCCATCTGATGCGGACTTTTGTATATAATTCTATCTGTCCTTTTATTTGACAGCGAAATGTTTTTGTGGTAAAATGAGAATAATCATCAAACCCCGGAGGGAAAAGTATATGCAGATTAAAGAATCCGCTGAAAACTATCTGGAAACCATCTTGATACTTACGCGTAAAAAGGGCAATGTGCGTGGCATTGATATTGCCAATGAGCTGTCCTTTACAAAGCCAAGTGTATCGGTTGCAATGAAGGGTTTTCGCGAGGAAGGGTATATTACCGTAGATGATAACGGCTTTATCTCGCTGACAGAGAAGGGTCTTAAAATTGCTGAACGTGTCTATGAGCGGCATCAGATTATTGCTAAAGCGTTGATGGCGTTGGGCGTTGATGAAGAAACCGCCTTAGAAGACAGCTGTAAGGTCGAGCACGACATCAGCAATCAGACATTTGAAAAGCTGAAGGATTATTTAATTAAAAAAGATATTTTGTAAAAAGCTTTCATATTGCAACCTGCGGGTTGTAATCTTTTATAAAAAGAAAAGAGGTCCTTATTTTATGGCAAAGTCTTGTAGCAACACATCTTGTTCCAAAGAATCCTGTGAGGGTTGCCAGCACGCGGCACACGATTTTCGCGAACAGCCTCATGACCTGAGTCAGATCAAAAAGGTCATCGGCGTTGTTTCCGGCAAGGGCGGCGTTGGCAAAAGTCTGGTTACCTCCCTTTTGGCAGTCACCATGAACCGCCTGGGCTATCGCACAGCGATTATGGATGCTGATATCACCGGCCCGTCTATCCCGAAGGCCTTTGGCATTAAGGAGAAGGCATCGGCAAACGAGCATGGGCTTTATCCTGTTCCCAGTAAAAATGGCACACAGGTTATGTCGGTGAACTTATTATTGGAAAATGAAACAGACCCCGTTGTTTGGCGTGGTCCTGTCATTGGCGGAACTGTTAAGCAGTTCTGGACCGATGTCATCTGGGGCGATATTGACTTTATGTTTATTGATATGCCTCCGGGAACCGGTGATGTACCCCTGACGGTGTTCCAATCCATTGCCGTTGACGGCATTGTGGTGGTAACTTCGCCACAGGAGCTGGTTTCTATGATTGTGGAAAAGGCTGTGAAGATGGCGAACCTGATGAACATTCCCATTTTGGGTCTGGTTGAAAATATGTCTTATTTCACCTGCCCCGATAACGGCAAGAACTATAACATCTTTGGCGACAGTCATATTGACGAAATTGCAAAAGGCCACAACCTGCCGGTGTTGGCGCGGCTCCCCATTGATCCCTCTATCGCAGCAGCTTGCGATGCGGGCGAGATTGAGTCCTTAGAGGCTGACTGGTTTACCGATGCGGCTGAGTTATTAAAAGGTATGCTTAACTAAATAATAAACGGGTCGAGATTTTACCTCGACCCGTTTATTATTTACCTATAAAAATTTTCTTGCCAAAAATAACAACTTGTGATATACTATAATTGCCAAACAAAATCAAATAGAAACCATAAGGTGGTGTGTATTTTTATGTGTAAAAATGCACGCTTATTTCAGCATACTACTTTGTGGTTTAGTTGATTTTGTTTGGCAACAAGGGCTGTGCATTTTTCGTGCGTCGGCTCCGGCTGGCGCATTTTTTAATGCGCAAAATGCAATCTCCGTTGTTGTCACACAAACATTAGCAAAAGAAAAAGGACGCTAAACCGTCCTTTTTCTTTTGTATACAACATCAATATATGTAGGGGAGGGTCTCTGTGCCCTCCCGTTTTTCATCTCTTTTTTAATTTCTTTAAGGCACAAATGCCAATTACGCAGAACACGCTGCCGATTAAAAGCCCCATACGCAGGCTGAACTGACCGGTAGAAAGTCCAACTTTTTGTGCCATGGTTGCAACGGCAGGTAATTTTTCATATACGTCAATGAGCTTGCCGGAAAGCCACGGACCAAAAGAACACCCGATATCGCCCCCTGCTGCCATCAGCGCAAACATCCAGCTGCCGGCAAGAGGAAATTTTTCCGATGCTACCACCAGCGTCCCCGGCCAGGTCATAGCGACCCCGAAGCCACTTAAAACAATGGCAATCATAGGCACTATCCGCCCCGGTGCAAAACCAATGGCGAGATAGCAGATAAACAAAATCCAAAGTCCTTTTTCCAGTGCAGTATAAATATTTAAGCGGTCACTCATTTTGCTGTAAAGCATTCTGCCTGCGCTCATAGCAAGAGCAAAGGCGCAAACACCCAACACATCACCCACGGCTTTGCTGATGCCAAGGCTTTCTTCAATAAAGGAGGATGCCCATTGCCCTACAATCAGCTCGCCAGCGCCACCCACAATCATAACAATCATGCACAGCGCAAAGGTACGAGAAAGGAGAATGCTTTTTGCGTTCTGCTGCTTTTCCGCCGGAACACCGGGAGAAAGGGGCGCTTTCACAAACAAAAGAAAGACAGCCACGGGCACAACGCACCAGAAAATAAAAATCCACTGCCAGTTGGCGGCACCCAGAAAATACAGTAAAAGCGTGGTTACAAGCACAACGATAAACTGACCCCAGCTGTATGCCGAGTGCACAAAGCCCATCAGCGAATTGCGCTTGTTCTGCTCAAGGGGCAGGGCGTTAATGATGGGGGATAATAAAACCTCCATTAGTCCGCCGGCAATAGCAAAAATCAGAGTTCCTGCAAAAAAGCAGGGGTAGGGGTTTTGCGGAAAAAGCCAAGGGGCAGCCGCAAAGGTTAAAAACCCAAGAAGGGAAACCCCTGTGGCACCAAGGGCAAGAGGCCGAAAGCCGACACGGTCAATCATACTGCCGAAAATAAAGTCACAGCCAAGCTGGGTAACAAAATTAGCCAGCACGAGTAACCCGAGCTGGCTGTAAGATAACAAAAATTGATTTTTTAAGGTTAAAAAAAGAATCGGCGAAACGTTAACAACCACTGCCTGAAGAATATATCCCAAAAAGCAGGCGGCAATTGTTCTGCCGTAACGAGTTTCTTTGGTTTCCATCATTTAAAACGAACCGCTTGAGCGACGGTAACTGGAGCCGCGCTTGGATTCCATCCCTCTCTTTAAGTCCTGCATTTTTTCATCACTTGTCTGTTTGAACTTGTTCATCATCTCTTCAAAAGACATAGGAGCGGCACTCTCTTGTTTTTTAGACCAGTCAACGCGTTCTGTTTTGGGAACACGCTGCGGTTTTTCGGGCGCATTTTTCTTGCGTTCTTCCAGGAGTGCCTGTTTAATAGAAAGGCTGATCTTGCCGCTTTCATCAACGGAGATGATTTTAACTTTGACCTCGTCATTTTCCTTCAAAAAGTCGCTGACATTTTTAACATAAGTGAGCGCAACCTCAGAAATATGTACAAGGCCTGTCTTGCCATCTCCCAATGAAACAAATGCGCCAAAAGGCGAAATCCCCGTGACCTTACCGGTCACAATCTTCCCCGGTTCTAAACCCATAAATCGTTCCAATGCCTTTCTGCTCACATAAAGTTATAGTATGCCGACCTTACCTGTGAGCGAATAAGATAGCGGCTTTATTTATTGTTTTTTTGAGTCAATAAAGACCTTTTCTTCCGGCTTCATATAGCCCAGTTTTTCCCGGGCAACGCGCTCGATATATTCGGGCGTTTCGGCATCCTCTTTTTCTTGCGTAAGCTCATCATGAGCTTTTTGCGCTTCAGCAATTTTGCTGTCAAGCACGTCATTTTCTTTGCCGAGGCGCGCCAGATCAAATTGCTGCGCTATAAGAAGATAACCCATATATAAAACTAAAACACACAAAAGGCCACGTTTTAATAAGACCTTAAGGTCAACTTTTTTCTTTTTTTTCATCGGTATTCCTCTATTTTTTCTTAATCATTCTGCCACTGCGTTTTAAACCTTCTGCCAAACGGATTGCGGCAACCCGTCCAAACCGCATAATTGGGCGCAAAAGTAGACAAATATACCTATATAATATATTATACGCAAAATAAAGCGGTGTCAAGAGGATTTTCAAAAAAATTCTAAAAATTTCTGAAAAAACGTCTATCGTCTTTTCCAGCAGCCAGCGCACCCACCCCGACAGGGCAAACCCGTATAAAACCGCCCCTAAAAAAGCACCAAAAATTTCATACATCCGCAGAATGCCGTTGTTGATAAACAGAAGAGCAAAAAACATGATGGCAAAGGCAATCAGCCAAAATATGCCGTCCTGAATATGCACAAAAAAGAGACCGGCGCCGGACTTTTTTCTGAGCAGACGAAACAAATCATAGACAAAGAAAATCACGGCGCCGGACAGGGCAGAGCATACAAACACAAAGGCTTCTTTTGAAACGGAAAAATCAGTCATAACTATGCCTCGCTATTTCAGCATTTTTTTAAAAAAGCCTTTTCCCTTGTGACCGTAGCTGTCGCGGCCGGAGTAGAGGATGCTGACAATTTCGCCGGTGATAGAAAGCTCGCCACCGGCGACATCAAGCTTTTGAATGTGCAAATCATAGCCCTCAATTACCAGCGTATCCTCAGCCGTAAACAGAACGATTTTGCTTTCGTCAAAGGTATCCACATCCTCAACCTGCGTAATACTTAGCTTGTTTTTGTTTTCTAAAATCAGGTTGTGGGGCATTTTCTTTTCTTCCATTTTGTCTCCTTCCTTTCTGTGCAAAGATGATTTGTTACGATTTTATGAAATTTCCGTGCTCATTATGACTTTTTAATTGACTAAAAACTGGCAAAATGATACAATAAGAGTGAATGATAACAGAAAGGCATTAGATTTATGTGGATTTGTGATACATGGAAGGAATATCAGGTTTTAGACCTTGCCGGCGGTGACAAGCTGGAGGATTGGAACGGGGTTCGGGTGTCGCGCCCTGACCCGCAGGTTATCTGGGACAAGCGCTCTTTTCCAAAGCTCTGGAACGGGGCGGACGGGGTCTATCACAGAAGCAATAAAGGCGGCGGCAGCTGGAGCTTTAACAATCAGCTTCCTGAGCGCTGGCCCCTGAGGTTTGAACCCTTGGATTTGACCTTTTATATTAAGCCTACCGGCTTTAAGCACATGGGCCTGTTCCCTGAGCAGGGGGTCAACTGGGTGTGGATGGCGGATTTAATCAAAAAAGCCGACCGCCCCATTCGTGTACTGAATCTGTTTGCTTACACCGGCGGTGCAACCCTTTCCTGTGCCAGAGCCGGCGCATCAGTTGCCCACATTGATTCGTCAAAGGGTGTTGTTGGCTGGGCGAAAGAAAACCTTGCCCTTTCCGGCATGTCCGACCGTCCTGTGCGCTTTATAGCAGACGATGCCATTAAATTTGTGGAGCGTGAAATCCGTCGTGGCAATTTTTATGACGGCATTATTATGGACCCACCCTCTTATGGCAGAGGACCCGGCGGCGAAATTTTCAAGCTGGAAAAAGAACTGTATCATTTGGTGGAAAAGTGTGCACAGCTTTTATCAGATAAGCCCCTTTTCTTCCTGATTAATTCATACACAACCGGCCTTGCGCCCACGGTTTTATCGAATTTGTTATATCTGACCATATCCAAAAAACACGGCGGCAAGGTCAGCGCCGACGAAATTGGCCTGCCTGTGAAAAACAGCGGTCTCATTCTGCCCTGCGGCTCATCCGGCAGATGGCAGTCAGAATAAAGCATATAGCTGGGAGGTTATTGCGATGAACAATCAACGCATTTTAGTTGTAGATGACGACAAAAATATCTGTGAGCTGATTCGCCTGTATCTTGAAAAAGAGGGGTTTTCCGTCAGTCTTGCCCATGACGGTCAGGCGGCGCTTAATCAATTTAAAGAAAGCACCCCTTCACTTGTGCTTTTAGACATTATGCTTCCTAAGATGGACGGGTTTCAGGTTTGCCGTGAAATTCGCAGAATTTCTAACATCCCCATCATTATGCTGACTGCCAAGGGTGAAACCTTTGACAAGGTGCTGGGTCTTGAGCTGGGTGCAGATGACTATATAGTTAAGCCCTTTGAAAACAAAGAGCTGGTTGCCAGAATCAAAGCAGCCCTTCGCCGGTATGACCCGAAGGAAGATGCAGAAAAAGAAGTGGTTTATCCGAACCTTGCCATCAATCTGACAAACTATGAGCTTAAAATTAACGGCAATGCTTTAGATGTTCCCCCGAAAGAGCTTGAGCTTTTATACTACCTTGCCACCAACCCCAACAAGGTGTTTACCCGTGAACAACTACTCGAGACGGTTTGGGGCTTTGACTATTTTGGCGATTCCCGCACGGTAGACGTGCACGTTAAGCGCCTGCGTGAAAAGCTGGAGCTTGCCGGTGAGGGTCAGAACTGGCAGCTGAAAACCGTTTGGGGCGTGGGCTATAAATTTGAAGTAAAGTAAGGGATGACCTTGTTTAAAAAAAGTATTTTCTCACAGCTTTTTTTCTATACGATGCTTGTCATTTCGCTGAGCCTTCTGGTTATGGGCGTTTTAATGTATGGGCTTTTGGGCAATTATATTGCCGAATATAAAGAAGATGACCTGACCTATGTAGCAAAAAGCCTTGCAGAGTTTACCCTGAAGGTTGCCGAGCGAAACCCGGGCTATGCAAAAGAAAGCTATCAGATGAATGTGGATGCACTGAGCGTTTCAACCGAAACCCTGATTGTGGTGCTAAATGCAAAAGGGGATAAAATAGCGGTGACAAGCGGGTATGAAAATGTAAACATACGACCTGAGTATTATACCGGTGTTATGCAGGGTCAGCCTATGCAGCACATGGGAACCTTAGGCGGGGTGTTTAAAACCACAACCCTGACGGTGGGTGTGCCCATTCAGTATGATGATTCAACCATCGGCGGTGTGTTTGTCAGTCTTCCCATGCCGGAAATTCAACGGCTGCGCACCGGCGTTTTTACAATTTTCATTTTTTCCGGGATATTTGTTTTCATTGTTGCACTTTTAATGGTTTATACTATGTCTGTCCGCATTACCAAGCCACTCAAGGCATTAAACAATGCCTCAAAAGCCATTGCAAACGGGCAGTTTGAGCGACGGGTTTCGCTTTCAGAAGAAAATGAAATCGGCGAACTGGGCGATTCCTTTAACAAAATGGCTGAATCCTTAGAGCATTTAGAGGATATGCGAAGCAGCTTTATCGCTAACGTTTCTCACGACCTGAGAACCCCTATGACGACCATTTCCGGCTTCGTTGGCGGCATTTTAGACGGCACCATTCCGCCGGAGAAGCAGGATTGGTATCTTTCTATTGTGCTGGATGAGACCAAGCGACTCTCAAGGCTGGTGACAGACCTTTTGGATGTATCAAAAATTGAACAGGGGAACTTTAAACCGGAACTTCGTGAGCTCGATATCAACGAGCTGATTCGCCTGACCATCATTAAGTCTGAAAAACGGATTATGGATAAAGACATTCAACTGACGGTGAATTTTCAGTCAGACAACCAGCGGGTAATGGCAGATAAGGACGCCATTCAGCGTGTTCTGACAAATCTTTTGGATAATGCCATTAAATTCACGGAGGAGGGCGGCTTTTTGGATATCCGCACCGGTACAACGGAAAGAAACAAGGTGTTTGTTTCCATTCAGAACTCCGGCATTGGCATTGATAAAGATGATTTAATTCATATTTTTGACCGTTTTTATAAGTCCGATAAATCCCGCAGTCTGGACAAAAAAGGAACAGGCTTAGGTCTTTATATCGTTAAAAACATTATGTTGGCTCACGGCGAAACGGTCTGGGCGGAAAGCGAGCCGGATTCTTACACCAGATTTACTTTTACCCTGTCTCAGGCGCCGCCTGCCAAACGGAATGAAAAAAATAACGCATAACTTTAAAAAGCTGCGGCAAATTTTGTCTCTTTGCCGCAGCTTTTTTTGTTTTTTTGTTACATTTTAAAAAAAGATTGACGTTTTTTGACATTTATGGTACGATTAACGTAATTAGTTTTTTTAAACTATCAAGGAGGGAAACTTATGAAAAAAAAGACTATTGTAAATGCAATTGCTATGCTGATTGCATTAGCTGTTGTTGTGGTTTGTTCCATTTTCATCCGCACAACAGAAGCTGCTGACAGTAACTATTATGCAACCTTTGTGGCACTTTTGCCGCCGCTGATTGCGATTGCGCTGGCGCTGATCACGAAAGAAGTGTACTCTTCTTTGTTCATCGGCATTTTGCTGGGTGGCCTGTTTGTGGCTAACTGGAAGCCTATTGCAGCTCTTGATCACCTTTTAAATGATGGTATCATTGCTGCTATCTCAGATACTGCCGGTATTTTTATGTTTTTGGTAATTTTGGGCATTATTGTTGCTCTGATTAACAAAGCCGGTGGCTCTGCTGCGTTTGGCCGTTGGGCTGAGGTGCACATTAAAAGCCGTGTTGGCGCAATGCTGGCTTCCTTTGTTTTAGGCGTTTTAATTTTCATTGATGATTATTTTAACTGTCTGACCGTCGGCAGCGTTATGCGCCCTGTGACTGACCGTCACAAAATCTCCCGCGCAAAGCTTGCTTACATCATTGATGCAACGGCGGCGCCGATTTGTATGATTGCTCCGGTTTCTTCCTGGGCAGCTGCTGTTTCTCAGTTTGCTGAAGGCACCGGTTACTCCGGCATTGAGCTGTTTGTGCGTGCCATTCCTTATAACTTCTATTCTCTTTTAACCTTAGTGTTTGTTGTGGCACTGGCGGTTATGAAGTTTGACTATGGCCCGATGAAAAAACACGAATTAAATGCTATCAACAACGGCGACCTTTACACCTCCGGTGAAAAGGCTGAGGCACTTGAAAAAGAAGCAGAGAATCCCAAGGGCAGAGTGATTGACCTGATTCTGCCGGTTGTTCTGCTGGTAATTGTTTCTGTTCTCGGTCTTTTATATGTGGGCGGCTTCTTCGCAGGGGCTGACTTTATCACCGCTTTTGGTGATACCGATGCAACTGTTGGTCTGCCTTGGGGTGCGTTGATTGCTCTGGTAGCTACTGTTTTCTACCTGATTGCAAGACGTGTTATTACCTTTAAAGACGCTATGGATTGCGTTCCTAAGGGCTTTATCGCAATGGTGCCTGCCATTTTGATTCTGACCTTTGCAACCTCTCTTAAGAACATGACAGGTCTTTTGGGTGCCGATGTGTTTGTTGGTAACCTGATGGATTCTGCTGCTGCAGGCCTTGCAAACTTCCTGCCGGCTATCATTTTCTTAGTTGCCTGCGTGCTGGCATTCTCTACCGGCACCTCCTGGGGTACTTTCGGTATCTTAATCCCCATTGTGGCAGCCATCTTCCCGGCAGATAGCGAGCTGTTAATCATCGGTATGTCTGCATGCCTTGCCGGTGCTGTTTGCGGTGACCATTGCTCACCCATTTCTGACACCACCATCATGTCCTCTGCCGGTGCACAGTGCAACCACTTAAATCACGTTTCCACACAGCTACCTTATGCGATTACGGTTGCAGCGATTTCCTTTGTTATGTATCTTTTAGCCGCAATTCCGGTGTTCCAGAGCGCATACATTCTGCTCCCTGTTGGCGTGGTACTGACTATTTTAGTACTCTTTGTTATTAAAGCAATCACAAAGGATAAAGCAAATAACTAAAAAAGCTATTACAAAAGACCTCTTGCGGTGCGCTGCAGGGGGTCTTGTTTTTTGCCGAGAAGAATCTGTAAATTTCAGGCGACAAGATTGTTCTCTGTCTTGAATTCTTTTACATAATATGATATAATTTTTTTGTATATAATTTTTGACGAAACACATAAAATAAGCAAAAACGAAAGAAGCGGATTTTATGTGTACGGCAATTTCTATAGCAGCAGGGGACTGCTACTTTGGCAGAAACTTAGATTTTGAGTATGATTTTGGTGAAGCGGTAACAATCACGCCAAGAGCATATCCTTTTACATTCGCAAACGGTGAAAGATTAAACCGCCACTATGCTATGATTGGCATGGCGCTCCCTGTGGACGGGTATCCCTTGTATTTTGATGCGACAAATGAGAAGGGACTCTCTGCGGCAGGGCTTAACTTTCCGCAGAATGCATATTATAGAGAGCCTGATGGCAAAAAGACCGGCGTGGCGTCCTTTGAATTTGTCCCCTGGGTCTTATCCCGGTGCAGCACGGTGAAAGAGGCAAAAGAACTGCTTTCTAGTGTGCAGATAACAAACGAGGTGTTTAGCGAAACCCTGAAGCCTACACCCCTTCATTGGTTGATTGCCAAGGGTGGTGAGGCGATTGTTGTTGAACAAACTCATGAGGGGTTTTGTGTTTATGATAATCCCACAGGCGTCTTGACAAACAACCCGCCCTTTTTGGCGCAAATGACACGGCTTGCTGATTTTATGAATCTTACGCCGAATGAACCGGAAAACCGCTTTTCTGACACACTTAATTTATCACCATACAGTAAGGGTATGGGTGCTATGGGTCTGCCGGGGGATTTATCCTCAGCATCCCGTTTTGTTAAAGCCTGTTTTTTAACACAAAACAGTCGATGGGGTGAGACAGAGGCAGAAAAGGTGCACGCCTTTTTTCACATTTTATATGCGGTTTTTCAGCAAGAGGGCTGCATTAAAACGGCTGACGGCTTAGAAAAAACACAATACAGCTCTTGCTGCAATGCAAGCAGGGGTATTTACTATTACACAACCTATGAAAACGGCTGTGTAAATGGTGTGGATATGCACCGTGAGGACTTAAACGGAGCAAGCGTGATAAGCTATGACTTAGTCCGCAGAGAGCCTATACACCTGCAAAACAAACAGGGGGAATAAAAATTTTATCATATAAAAAAGGATGGAGGATTTTTATGAAAAAGGTAGTAAAATCATTGGTAGCGGTGAGCGTTTTAGTTGTGATGGTTCTGTCACTTTCAGGGTGCAGTACGCTGAACAAGCTGCTTAACAGCCACATTGATTACGACAAGATGATTGAAAGCTATGTGCCTGACCACTTTAACGACATAACCTTAAGTGTTGGTGATGTTGACGGTCCCGGCGCCCGGGTTTGGCTTGAAAGCAAGCTTGGCTCGGTTTATACAAGCGACGAATCGGTTGTGACCATATCTGACCTTGGCAAGGTGACCGCAGTTGGTCCGGGTACTGCCTATGTTGTGATTACCGGCCCGACAGGTCTTTTGTTTGAGGTATACCGTTATACCGTACAGTAACAGTCCGCGGAGGGGAAAATGGCAGATATTCTAGCACTCATTGAAGAATTTAAAAAGCCCTGCCCTTGCGGCAGGCAGCACGAAACCACCATAGCGGATGTGCGGATTGGTTCAGGTCTTGTACACACGGTAGGCGACATTTTAGCAGAAAATGGTTTTGCTCACAAGTTGCTTTTGGTGGCGGATACAAGTACGCTAAAGGCGGCGGAGGGCATTGTGGAAAGTCTGCAGGGTTTTTCTGTAGATTTTAAAACCTATGACGATTTGCGTGTTGCCACCATGGAGCATGTAGAAGAGCTGGAAGCACGCATAGCAGGGCAGGATATTTCTGTCTTGGCGGTGGGCACCGGCTCGGTCCACGACCCTTGCCGTCTGGCTTGCGCCCGTCAGAATAAAAAGCTTTGCGTGTTTGCAACCGCGCCGTCAATGGATGGGTTCGCTTCTTACAATGCGCCTATCGTTTCCGGCGGGTTTAAAACCACTCACGCTGCCAAAAGCCCTGAGGTGGTTATTGGCGACACCAAAATTTTAGCAGCGGCACCCAAAGCATTAAAATCTGCCGGCTTTGGTGATATGATTGCAAAATATGTGGGGCTTATTGATTGGCAGGTTTCAACTCTTTTAACAGGAGAATATTATTGCGAGCGCATCGCGGCGCTGACAAAATCAGCAACTGATGAGCTTTTAGAAATGGCAGATAAAGTCACCGCAAACGATGAGGAAACGGCAGGTAAAATCTTTGAATCCCTGCTGAAAACCGGCATCGCTATGAGCTTTACTCAAAATTCACGCCCGGCATCAGGCAGTGAGCATATTATTGCTCATTTAATAGAGTGCGTACAGCTGCGTGACAATATTATCCCCAATTTTCACGGTGAAGATGTGGGTGTTTGCAGTCTTGCTATGCTGCGGTATTATAACGAGCTGGCAGAAAATGATGCCATTGAAACCCAAGACGAGGTTGTGGACTGGGATGATGTGTATGCCTTTTACGGCAACATGGCAGAGGATGTAAGGCGGCTGAATGAGCCGGATAATATTATTGACGAAGTAGATAAAGATAAGCTTGCAGAATGCTGGCAGGATATCAGAGATATTATCCGCAACGTTCCAAGCTACAAAACCTGCAAAGAGGCGATGATAAAAGCAGGGTGCAAAATCACGGTAGAGGATATTGAAAAAGATGAAACCCTGTTTTCTGATTGTGTGTCATACTCCCCTTATATGCGTCGGCGGATGACCTTGCTCAGACTGAAAAATATGATTAAATTACCGAAGAGGGAAAACAGATGAAACTAATTTTTATTCGTCACGGTGAGCCAAATTACAAAGATGACACGGTCACCCCTCAGGGCAGACGTGAGGCAGAAGCCTTATCGCCCAGAGTGCTCTCCTGGCACGCAGATAAATTTTACACCTCGCCCTTAGGCAGAGCCCAGGACACGGGCAAAATCGCCTTGGCATCTGAGGCAGACAAGCTTGAAACCTTAGAGTGGCTCAGAGAGTTTCACATAGAGGTCGATGACCCCGAAACCGGCGAAAAGCGCATCCCCTGGGATTTTATGCCGGCGTACTGGACTACCTGGGAGGATATGTACGACCGCAAGAACTGGGTTAACGCCCCTGTCATGCAAACCGGCGAGATTAAAAGCCGTCAGGCTTTTGTGGCAAAGGGTATTGACGAACTTTTGGCGTCTTACGGCTACATTCGCAAGGATAACTATTACATAACCGAACAAGGCAACGAAAAAGTGCTGGTGTTCTTTTGCCATCTGGGCGTTCAGTTTGTGGCGCTTTCCCACCTGTTGGGCGTTTCGGCACCGGTTTTGTGGCAAAACTTTTTTGTGGCACCCACCTCAGTAACGGTGGTGGAAACAGAAGAAAGAGTCAGGGGTGAAGTGGCGTTCCGCTGTAAAAAGGTGGGGGACACCTCGCACTTGTACGCAGCAGGCATTGAACCCTCAGGCGCCGGCTTTTTTGAGCCGGTTTATGGTAAAGAGATAAAAAAATATTTTTAAGATAACTAAAAAAGAGCTTGTTCCCATAAGGGAACAAGCTCTTCAGAATCAACATTATAGCTAGAAATATTAGCGTGCTAACAGCTTTTTACGAATTATGCTTCCATAGAAAATGATTCGCGCCCAAACACAGGGGAAGAATCCTGGTGTTTTTATTCCGTTTTTCTTCATATATGTGTAAATCTCTTGGTAGAAGGGGTCCTTCTTACGAAAGGCAATAACCTGCCGGATATATTTTTTTCGTTTGGCATAATACGCTTCAAGATCGAAAACATTTTTATATTTTGGAAGCGCACCCAGCAAATCAAGAGCAACAATTGTACGGAGGCATTTTATGCATGTACCACAGTTTTTTTCGCTTTTTACGCAAACATGCAGAAAATCATATGTATCCGGAAATTGTGTCAGATACTCAGTTTTGTCAAATCTCTGTAATGCTTTATTAGCAGAAAAGAATTTAATGTTTTCGCTTTCGAGATAGGGGATTAGCCATTTTTCGTAATATGCCATGTCAGCGTTGACATCAATGGAAAATTTGTCAAGATTATAGGCAGAAGCATAATAGTATTTATTGAACTTATGCTGAACCAACAACATAGTGCCTAAATTCAAGAGCGTGTGTGTAATACCAAAGAAAAAGCCAAATTCCTTATTACAGATTTCAAAGAGATTGCTCTCAATGGTGACAAGATTATAGTTATATTTTTCGCAATAATTTTTTACAGAGGCGTTTTCTTCAGCGAATAAAGAGTCTTCAGTGTTTTTGCAAAAATAGCCTTTGTTTGCGTGATGGGCACCCACTTTGAGATGGACAAGGTGAGTTAGTTTTAGGTCGTCAAACAAGCAGTCGTCTGTATATTCGTGAATTGTGCAAAGAGAGTCTACACCTAAGGAAATGCCTGTTCCGTTCCAGGTGCTGTTATAAGCTTCCTCGGTCACTGGCATTTCTAAAATGGTTTTATGGGTTTTATCAGGATTGCAGAAATGTATGTTCGGGATGATGTGGGTAACAAAGTTGTAGAAAAGCTTTTTTGATATAGGGAGGGCGGAGCGGATATTCATTCGGTTTCTCATCGCGTGCAACAGCAGAGAGGCAACAACGGCGTCGCACCGTTCCGGGACAGAAAAAATGTCGCCTGTGATTTTGTAAGTTAAATCATAGGGAGTATGGTCTATCTTGATACTATATATGATTTCACATCCATCTTGAGTTGCGGATTGCTTCATAGAATCGATATCAATATATTTCATGGTTTAACACGCTCCGTTTGGCATTTATGTATTTATTATTAGTATAGCAATTTTATCACCTTATGTCAAATGTAATGTTGAAAAACATAGTACTATGTGATAAAATTGATGCACCCCCCAGAAGAAAGGAGTGACTTTTGATGATCAGGCGAGCAAAACAAGCAGACATTCCTCAGATTTTAAATTTGTTATCTCAGGTGCTCTCTGTGCACCATAAGGGCAGACCGGATTTGTTCAAAGCCGGCGTGGTGAAATATAAACCGGAAGAACTTGCAGAGATTATTAGTGACGATACCCGCCCGATTTTTGTAGCAGACGACGGCGGCGTGGTAAAAGGCTATGCCTTCTGCATTCTGCAGCAGCACAAGAACGATAACATTTTAACGGATATTAAGACACTTTACATAGATGACCTTTGTATTGATGAGGCCTGCCGGGGTCAGCACATCGGCAAAAGCCTGTATGAATATGTGCTTTCTTATGCAAAGGAAATCGGTTGCTATAATGTGACCTTAAATGTGTGGCAGCTGAACGAGGGTGCCATGAAGTTTTATGAGGCCTGCGGGCTTTCTGTTCAAAAAATTGGTATGGAAAAGATTTTGTAAGAAAAAGAGGAAACAGTTATGGGATTTGCACATTTGCATGTACATACTGAATATAGCTTTTTAGACGGTTTATGCCGACTGGATGCGCTGCTTGCTAGGGCAAAAGAGCAGGGCATGACCTCTGTTGCCATTACGGACCATGGCGCTATGTACGGCGTGGTGGATTTTTATAAAAAGGCAAAGGCGGCAGGGATTCATCCGGTCATTGGCTGTGAAGTATATACCGCCGGTGTCAGCATGCACGACCGCACCCACGAAAACGGCAACCGAACCGGACATTTGGTGCTACTTGCTGAGAATATGACCGGTTATAAAAATTTGGTCAAAATCGTGTCATCAGGCTTTACAGAAGGGTTTTATTATAAACCCCGTGTAGATAAAGAGATGCTCAAAGGCCATACTGAGGGCTTAATTGCCCTGTCTGCCTGCCTGGCAGGTGACATTCCCCACGCGCTCTTAGATAACGATGAAAAAGGGGCAAGAGAGCAGATTGAGGCATACCTTGAGCTGTTTGACAAAGACCATTTTTATTTAGAGCTTCAGGACCATGGCATTCCTGAGCAAAAAAAGGTGAACGCAAAACTCATTTCTCTTGCAAAAGAGTATGGCCTGTCGCTGGTTGCCACCAATGACGTTCATTATATTAAAAAAGAGGATGCCAAGCATCAGGACGTTTTAATGTGCATCCAGACCAACCGCAAGGTGGCAGAAACCGACCGTATGCGGTTTGAAACCGATGAGTTTTATTTAAAGAGTGAAGAAGAAATGGAAGCGTTATTCGGGAACATTCCTGATGCGCTTTTAAATACCGAAAAAATTGCAGAGCGTTGTCAGGTAGATTTCACCTTTGGCAACCTTTTGCTTCCCAAATATGCTGTACCCGATGGCGGAGATTCCTTAGAATATTTAACCGCCCTGTGTCAGGCAGGTCTTAAAAAACGCTATGGCGAGGATAACGCCGAGGCAAAAGAACGCCTCGACTATGAGCTGGGCGTTATTTCCGGCATGGGGTATGTAGATTATTTCTTAATTGTTTGGGATTTTATCAAATATGCAAAGGATAACGGCATTCCTGTGGGTCCCGGTCGTGGCAGTGCGGCAGGGAGCCTGGTTGCCTATTGCCTTGAGATTACTGATGTTGACCCCCTGCCATACAACCTGCTGTTTGAGCGCTTTTTGAATCCGGAACGTGTCAGCATGCCGGATATTGATGTAGATATCTGTAACGAAAAGCGCCAGCGGGTAATTGATTATGTGGTGTCAAAATACGGCAGAGATAAGGTATCACAGATTATTACCTTTAACGCTATGAAAGCAAAAGCCGCCATTCGTGATGTGGGCAGAGTGCTGGATATTGGCTATGCCGAAACCGATGCTGTTGCCAAAATGATTCCGCAAGAGCTTAAGATAACCATTAAAAGTGCCTTAGAGCAGAACCCTGATTTAAAGAAAAAGTATGATGAAGATATGCAAGTTCATGAGCTTGTGGATGAAGCCATGGCACTTGAGGGGTTGGTGCGTAATGCCGGCACCCACGCCGCAGGCGTTGTTATCTCACGGGATGTAATTACTGACCACATTCCCGTTCAGACCAATGATGATGTTGTGACCACCCAGTTCCCTATGGGTAGTATTGAAGAGCTGGGCTTTTTAAAGATGGACTTTTTAGGGCTTCGCAACCTTTCGATTATTGACGAGGCTTTGTCGATTATAGAATCCTCAGGCAAGCCGCGCCCCAACATGGCGCAGATTTCTATGAACGAGCCGGCAGTGTATGCCATGCTGTCACGAGGGGAAACAGAGGGCGTTTTTCAGCTTGAATCTGCCGGTATGAAGCGGTTTATTAAAGAATTAAAGCCCCAGAGTTTAGAAGATGTTATAGCCGGCATTTCTCTTTACCGCCCCGGCCCTATGGATCAGATTCCCCGATATATTGAAAACAAAAACCACCCTGAAAGTGTTTCTTATAAACACCCCATTTTAGAGAAAATTCTGGACGTAACCTATGGCTGTATGGTGTATCAGGAGCAGGTTATGCAGATTGTTCGTGAAATGGCGGGCTATTCTTTGGGCCGTGCGGATTTGGTGCGCCGTGCCATGAGTAAAAAGAAAGCCGATGTCATGGCAGAGGAGCGAAAGAACTTTATCCACGGGCAAACCGATGAAAACGGCAACGTGGTCATTGACGGTGCTGTGCGCCGTGGCGTGCCGGAGGCGGTGGCAAACAGCATTTTTGACGAAATGATGGACTTTGCTGAATATGCCTTTAACAAATCCCACGCAGCGGCTTATGCTCACGTGACCTATCAGACGGCATATTTAAAATGCTTTTATCCGGCAGAATATATGGCGGCACTGCTTTCTTCTGTGCTGGGTGCACCGGACAAGGTGGCGCGGTATTCAGTGGAATGTAAGCGGATGGGCATTGAAATTTTACCGCCGGATATTAACAAAAGCTGTAGCGGCTTTACCGTGTCAGATGGCAACATTCGCTTTGGCCTTGCTGTGGTTAAAAATGTGGGCGTTGGTGTGATTGATGCCATTGTGGCAGAGCGTGAAAAGAACGGCCCCTTTAAAAATTATGATGATTTTGTCAAGCGCACCACCTATTTAAACGTGACCAAGCGCGTGCATGAATATTTAATTAAAGCCGGCGCCTTTGATGCCATGGGCGAAACCCGTGGGGCGCTCTTAATGGCGTTTGAGGGGATGCTACTTGCCGCGGCAGAGGACAAAAAGCGGAACGTAGAAGGGCAGATATCGCTGTTTGGTGACAGTTTAGAGGATACGGCAAAGCCGGCATCGAAGGTTATGCCTGAGCGCCCTGAGCTTCCTACCAAAAAACTGCTTGCCTTAGAAAAAGAAAGTGTTGGTTTTTACCTGTCCGGTCATCCGCTGGACGAGCATATTGAAGAGGCTTCGGCGCTCTCTGATTATTCAATTATAGAACTGCTTGAACCGGATATGAGCGAGGTAGCGCCCCACGACGGTATGAACCTGACCTTGTGCGGCGTGGTTTCCTTTGTGCGTGAAAAGCTGACGAAAAACGGTCAACGCATGGCGTTTGTGACCATTGAGGATGTAACGGGCTCTGTTGAGTGCCTGATTTTCCCCAAGGTGTATGAGCTGTCAAAGGCGTGCCTTACTGAAGATGCCATCGTTTGCGTAGAGGGCAGACTCAGCATGCATGAAGAGGAAGAGCCGAAAATTGTAGTCAATCGGGCGCAGACTTTAGAAGAAGCGCAGGCAGAAGCTTCCACACGCACTAAAACAGCCACACCGGCAAAACCTTCAGTCGACAGCCGGAAGCTTTATCTAAAATTCTGTTTGGGCAAAGACTATTTGTTAGACAGAATCAAACCGGTTTTAGCATCTCATAGGGGCAACACGCCGGTTTGCATCCATATTGAAGAAACACGGGCAACAGCCATGGCACCAAACAGCCTGTGGGTAACGCCAGACGATGGGCTTTTGGGCGAGCTTCATACAATATTGGGAAAAGAAAATGTAGTATTAAAATAAAAAAGGGGCTGTGGCTGTTGCCACAGCCTTTGTATCGGTTTCAATAAAAACTTTTAATTATTTTAAAAAAAGACTTTACAAACAAAAAAACCTGTGTTATAATATCAAAGGTACGAAAGGTACAACCTTTGCTGTCTTAGCTCAGTAGGTAGAGCACTTCCTTGGTAAGGAAGAGGTCGGCAGTTCAACTCTGCTAGACAGCTCCAAAAAAGAGATAAAACCAATTTTGGTTTTATCTCTTTTTTTGTATAATAATTTTTACGACGAATCAGTTAAATATCTCTGAATCTCCATGTTTCAAAGGTTTTTATCTATGGAGTTGTTTTTATGTGTATGCTATAATACCCCTATCAAATAAAAAACTATATGGGAGGGCTATTTATGCGTAATGTATTAAAAAACGAGAAATTTGATATTATTGTGTTGGCAGGTCAGTCTAACTCCTCAGGCTATGGCGAAGGCCCCGTTACTAAGGAATATATTCCGAACGAACGCGTGCTTATGATGGAGAACGATGCTGTGCCTTACTATGAGGAGCCTGAAGAAGGCAGCCCCTATAGATTTATTATGAAATTCTTGAATCCTGCCGCAAGAAACACCGTCAGAATTGCAGATGAGGTTCTGTGCGATTACGGTAAAATCAGTTGTCTGGCGATTACTTTTGCAGAGAACTATGCGGCAAAATGTCTTGCACCGGATAGGAAAGTGTTAATCATTGATTCCGGCTACGGCGGAACAGGCTTTACCTGCCCGGGCTGGGGCGTTGGCAATCCTCTGCATAACCGTATGATGGATATGGTCAGCCTGGCTCTTTCCTGCAACCCTGAAAACAGAATTGTGGCATTTTTATGGCATCAAGGCGAGCACGATGTTGTTGAGAATGAGGAAAAAGGTTTCGAGCCTGAGGCACTCTATCAGTCTCATAAAGCAAACCTTGTAGCTATGCAGAATGATTTTTATACAAAATTTGATTGTAAATCTGCACCCTTTATCACGGCAGGCTTTGTTACTGACTGGTATCAGTCCCATAAGGTAGGTGCTGATGCGGTTATGAAGGCAATGCGTGAAAGCGCAGAAGAGGCAGGCGGCAGATTCTTAGATGTTTCTGACCTTAAGAGCAACAATCAGGTTCTTGATAACAACGACGTGATTCATTTTTCAAGAGAATCACAGCATATTATGGGTCAGCGCTTCTTTGAGGCGTACCTTGACGTAGTAAAAGAATCCCGCTGATTGCCGGACAAAAACATATATACAAAAACAAAATCCCACCTGCGTAAGATATGCAGGTGGGATTTTGTTGTGTTAAAAACTCAGAGCGAAGCTTTGTTTAGGCTTCCGGCAGGGAGTATTTTGCAGAATATGCTTTAAACTTTTTCTTAAAGTCAGAGTTTTCTGATTTTAAAATGTGCAGACTTTCGTGCATGCTCAGACCGGAAGCTTCAATCATACAGCCGGCAATGTTTGAGCAATGGTCAGAGACACGCTCTAAGTTGGTTAAGAGATCAGACCAGACAAAACCTGCCTCAATACTGCACTGACCCTGCTGTAATCTGCAAATGTGCATAGCACGGAGTTTTTCTTTTAAACGGTCAATAATTTCCTCCAAAGGCTCAACAGAAAAAGCTGCGTCAATATCATCGTTTACAAAAGCGGTTAGTGCTAAATCTGTAATTTCAACTACGGCATCTACCAGCACTTTCAGTTCACCTTTTGCATTCTCTGTCAGCTCAATGCCTTTATTTTTCATTTCTTCAGCAGATTCCAAAAGGTTTACACTGTGGTCAGAAATCCGTTCAAAGTCGCCAATGAGATGGAGCAATTTAGCAGCATCGGTGCTGGCTTTTTCGTCTATCTGATGAGAACTGATTTTAACGAGGTAACTGCCGATAATGTCTTCATAATGGTCAGACAGCTCTTCAAGCTCGCGAACCTTTTCAGCATCAGCATCGGTGTAAGCAAATAATGTTGAAAGACTGGTTTGCAGAGCCGTGATAGAGGTTTTTGCCATTTCAACAGCTGCCTTGCGGCTGCTTTCCAGCGCTACGGTAGGTGTTGCAAGGAGTCGTTCGTCCAGCTCGGTTTTCTTTTCCTGAGTCTTAGCGTCAGGAACCAATTTACATACCAGTTTCTCCAGAAAACCGCCCATGGGGAACAGAATTATGGTACAAGCAACGTTGAAAATAGAGTGTGCAACAGCGATGCCAAAGTGTGAAGCAGTAGCCTCTAAAATTGCCGGTGCCAAGAGAGCTTTGGCAATGTAGAGTAGAATTAGTAGAATTACTGTGCCAATTATGTTAAAAGATAAGTGTACCAGTGCAACACGCTTTGCGTTTCTGTTTGCGCCGAACGAGGATAAAATGGCAGTGATGCAGGTACCGATATTCTGACCCATAATAATGGGGAAGACAGCACCATAGGTTATCTGCCCGGTAACAGTCAAAGCTTGCAGAATACCAACAGAGGCAGAAGAAGACTGAATAATAGCAGTCAACACAGCGCCGGCAATTACGCCTAAAATGGGGTTAGAGAAAGCAACAAACAGCTGACGGAATTCGGGCACATCACGCAGACCGGAAACCGCCGCAGACATTGTATCCATACCAAACATTAAAACTGCAAATCCAAGCAGAATAAAGCCGGTATCTTTTTTCTTGTTTGTTTTACCAAACATTAAAAATGCGATACCGATCAAGGCCAATATCGGTGTAAAAGAGGTAGGCTTTAGCAGTTGCATAAAGAAATTGTCACTTTCAATACCGCCCAAGCTTAAAATCCAGGCGGTAATTGTGGTACCGATATTTGAGCCCATAATAACGCCGATGGACTGCTTCAGGGTCATAAGCCCTGAGTTAACAAAACCCACAACCATAACGGTTGTAGCGGAAGAAGACTGAATGACTGCAGTTACAGCAAGACCGGTAATAAAACCAGCGAAACGATTAGTGGTTAATTTACCAATCAGGCTGGAGAGTTTATTCCCCGCACGACGTTCCAGAGCGTCGCCCATAATGTTCATACCAAACAGAAACAGGGCGAGGCCGCCAATCAGATTTAGCACATCAAAAAAATCCATTTACATCAGTTCCTTTCTAAGTTTAGTTTTTATTCTATGTATTGGGAACATTCTTACGGTTTCTCAAGATAAGAATGGTATTTTTCTTAGGGAAAATCCGATTCTCCCCCATTATAAATTACACCATAATTATATCAAAACGGGAGAACAAAAGTCAACGGAGAGATAAAAAAATTTATCAAAAAAATGGCTTGACAAACATATAGCAATGTAGTATAATAAGGGTCTGAGCGAGTGTGCTGGAACTGGCAGACAGGCACGTTTGAGGGGCGTGTGTCCATGACGTACGGGTTCAAGTCCCGTCACTCGCACCAAAAAGCTACAATGTCCGAGAGGACGTTGTAGCTTTTTTTATTTGAAGGGACTTGAACCCTAAGAGGGTTTTTGCGTTAAGAAAACAGCACACAAAAAAGCCTCCCTGATGGGAGGCTTTTCATTTGTATAACGAAAACCACGCGATAGTCGCGTGGTTCAATAGAGGTTAACCGATAAACAAAAATAAATCAAAAAGAAACAAACCAAAATTTAATTGAATAATACAATGAGAATTTTGGCAACAATTTTTTTGTTATGCAAAGCCGCCCCTGTGTATACCCATTCTGGGCACGCGAGGGGAGGTGGGTCGGCGCTAGCCGAGCCGGAGGGGTTGTTAACTCTTTTAGTTTTG
>SVJQ01000019.1 GCA_015068905.1 Oscillospiraceae bacterium
TTATGGGTAGCTAGTAGTAATTGCATGGCTGGCAGGCCAATAAAAAGCGCACTTGTGCGCAGCCAGTAAAGGGTAGGGCTATGCCCGAAAAGGAAAAACCACCCGCTACGCGGGTGGATATTTATTACTGTATAGCTTCTTTCCGGAACTTAGCCGGCGTGATGCCTTTTATCTGTTTAAAGGTTTTTATAAAGTAGCTCAGGTCGTTAAAGCCGCAGGCAAAGGCAATGGCGGTAACACTCAGGTCAGAGTGAATCAGCTTGCGTGAGGCTTTTTCAATCCGGTAAAGGGTCAGGTATTCCACGGGGGTTTTGGTGGTCATTTCTTTAAAGAAATAGCAAAAATATTTGGGTGACATGCCGGCGGCGTTTGCCATATCATCCAGCGTAATAGGAACGCTGTAATTGCTGCGGATGTAGGATAGGACTGACCGGAGCTTGGGAACGTTTTTGTCAGCGGACAGGGGCGTTCCGCTGCCGGAGGTATATAAATGCAGGTCAATGATTTCGCCGAACAGGTGATACAGGGCGCCGATGACCTTGAACTTATAACCGGAGGATTTATTTGCCAGCGCTGAAAAAAGTGCATCAATAGCCTGCGAAAAGGTATCGTGCTCGCCGGTGTGGTATTCCTGTATCAGGTATTCGTGATTTTTTAAGCTGTCGATAAAGTACACAGTACCACTGCTAAGAGCCGGCAACACATCCGGATTAAACACAATGCACTCATACACGCAGTCCTCCGGTGTGCCCTGATGAACGGTTTCGGGATTGATGAAAATAATTTCATTTTCTTTTGCGGTATATAAATGGTTATTCAGTCTGACGTTGAGGGTGCCGGCAAGTACCCGTACAATTTCAATTTCGCTGTGCCAATGGGCAGACATTTCATAGCGGGTGTGGTGCTTTTCGATGTGGTATAATTCGATAGGGAAATCTTCCGTTCCCCTCTGTTTTAATTCATTATAAATCATAGAACAATCACAACCTGAAAATAATTATACTTTTTTCTATTATAACACAAGTATTATCGGTTTTTCAAGTATTATAATTATAATTGTAAATGGGTAAACTAAATTTATTTATGGATATAAGGAGGAAGAAACATGGCAGAAAAAAGATATGTCGGCGATTATCCCGTAATCGGTATCCGTCCGGTTATTGACGGTCGCCGCGGACCTATGAAACTGCGTGAAAGCCTTGAGGGTCAGACGATGGCTATGGCTGAGGCTGCGAAAAAATTATTTGAGGAAAATTTGTATTATTCTAACGGCGATCCGGTTAAGGTTGTTATTGCAGATACCAGCATCGGTCGTGTACCTGAGGCTGCAGCTTGTGCTGATAAATTTAAAAAAGAAGGCGTAGAAATTACCCTGTCCGTAACACCCTGCTGGTGCTATGGTTCAGAGACAATGGATATGGACCCCAACACCATTAAAGGCGTGTGGGGTTTTAACGGTACCGAAAGACCGGGTGCTGTATATCTGGCAGCAGTTTTGGCTTCTCATGCACAGAAGGGTCTGCCTGCCTTTGGTATTTACGGTCACGAGGTGCAGGACCGTGATCAGGTAACAGAGATTCCTGAAGATGTAAAAGAAAAACTGCTTCGTTTTGGCCGTGCTGCTGTGGCTGTTGCTACCATGCGTGGCAAGTCTTACCTGCAGATTGGTTCTCAGTGCATGGGTATCGGCGGTTCTATTATGGATCAGGATTTTGTAGAATCTTACCTCGGTATGCGTGTGGAATCTGTGGATGAGGTTGAAATTCTCCGCCGTATGGAAGAGGGCATTTATAACGAAGAAGAATATCAGAAGGCGCTCGCCTGGACAAAAGAGCATTGCAAAATGGGTCGTGATGACAACCCCGATTTTGTACGTTTTTCTGATGAAGAAAAAGAAAAACAGTGGGAGTTCACTGTTAAAATGTACTGCATCATTAAAGACCTGATGGCAGGCAACAAGAATCTGCCCGAGGGCTGTGAAGAAGAAATGGTAGGCCACAACGCCATTGCCGGCGGTTTTCAGGGTCAGCGTCAGTGGACAGACCATTGGCCCAACTGTGACTATCCTGAAGCGCTTTTAAGCTCTACCTTTGACTATGCGGGTGCTCGCGAGCCCTATACACTTGCAACAGAAAACGATGTTTTAAATGGCTTAGGTATGCTGTTTATGCGCTTGCTCACTCACCGTGCTCAGATTTTTGCGGATGTTCGTACCTTCTGGTCACCGGAGGCAACCAAGCGTGTAACCGGTTATGACTTAGAGGGTAAGGCAAAAGAAAACGGCGGTATTATCCACCTCTTGAACTCCGGCGCGGCGTGTCTGGATGCCTGTGGTGAATGTACCGATGAAAACGGTAACGCCGTTATGAAAAAATGGTGGGAAGTAACTGATGAAGATATTAAGAAGATGACTGATGCTACCGTTTGGTGCGAGGCAGGCTTTGATAACTTCCGTGGCGGCGGTTTCTCCAGCCACTTTACCACTCGCGCTGAAATGCCTGTTACTATGATTCGTCTGAATCTGGTTAAGGGTCTTGGTCCTGTGATGCAGATTGCAGAGGGTTGGACCGTGCATCTGCCGGATGAGGTTTCTGACACACTGATGGAAAGAACCAACCCCACCTGGCCCTGTACCTGGTTTGCACCCAGATGTACCGGTGAGGGCGCCTTTAAGACCGCTTATGACGTGATGAATAACTGGGGCGCTAATCACGGCGCTATCAGCTATGGTCACATTGGTGCTGACCTGATCACCCTGTGCTCTATGCTGAGAATTCCTGTTTGCATGCACAATGTGCCTGAAGAAGAAATCTTCAGACCGGCAGCATGGAATGCTTTTGGTATGGACAAAGAGGGTCAGGATTACCGCGCTTGCGGCGTATACGGACCTCTGTACAAAAAATAAGCCATAAAAGCATAAAGTAAAAAGACAATTTTCGGTAAGAGAATTGTCTTTTTTCTTTTTTTATGTTATAATTGGCATATACAGAATTTTATTTTATAAAATTCTTAAAAGCCTGACGGCTTTCTGCAGTTTTTCAGCCTGCGTAATGCCAATTGACGGCGTCGTAAAAATGCCCTTGCAAGCAAGCATTTTTACTCCTGGTAGAATGATTTGCATCTTTTCTATCACCTAATTATATAATTGTTGCATGCAGAATTTTATTTCATAAAATTCTCAAGAGCTAACGCTCTTTTGTGCTCTTCGAGCGCTGCGACAAAAGACGGCGCCACAAAATGCTCTTGCAAGCATTTTTTCAATACATTTTTAATACGACGGGGGAGATATATATGAAAAAGATTTTATTACTTTTTAGCATTATGCTATGCCTGTCCGGCTGCTCAAACGGTATGCTACATACCATCGGTAACCTCCTGCGACAAGATGCGGCGAAACAGTCTGTTCCTGCACGGGAAAAGGTGGTAGCACTGGATGAAGAGGCAGAAAAAGAGGTAGAAAAAGGGGCGGCGAATAACACCGATTATAATGTCTTAATCAGCAACGAGCCAGAGAGTGATGTTGAAGAACATATTACAACATTTATCCGTCCACTTTACAACCTGATCAATGAAAATCTCCACAGCTATGAAAAACAAACCTATGGGGAAGCAACTATGTGGAGCGATGATGTGTATTGCGTGAAAAAAGAATATCCGGCTGGGGCAAACGGCTCAGAGTATGCAAGACAATATTATTATAAAGGTCCTGAGGGGGAGCTTGTGTTTGCATTTGTTTTTAAAGGCAATGAAGAGCACAGACTATATTTTAAAGATGGAAAACTGATTCGGTATATAGATGCATCGGGCGCCGTTGTTAACAATCCTTCATCGCCCGAAGCTCTTGCTATGGCAGAGAAAGCCATGGAGGAAGCTAACTGATATGTAAATGAATGGATAAGGAGGAGCAAGCGTGGCTGACACAAAGAAAAGAAATTTGATTATAGATTTAATCAAAACCATTGCCATTTTTGGCGTGTTGGTCATTCACGTCGGCTCCGGTGTGCTGACCCAGACAGAGGTCAGCACTTTTGAGTGGTTCAGCGGGCTTTTTTGGGGGAGTTTGGTGCGTGCAAGCGTTCCTTTGTTTCTAATGGCAAGCGGAGCGGTTATGCTGGCGCCCGGAAAGCCTCTTTCTCTTAAAAAACTGTATTTTCATAACATCAGTCGTATTGTTGTGGCAATGCTTGTATGGGGCTTTGGTTACAAGATTTATCATCTGGTGGTGGCAGGGCAGTTGAATCCTTCAATGATTTGGTATTCTGTCAAGCGCCTTTTGCTTTTTGACCAGGAATTTCATTTTTACTATATCCATATGATTTTGCTTGTATATGTCTTTTTGCCTGTTACCCGCATTTTTGCAGAAAAAGCGGATAAAAAACTGTTAGAACATGCCCTTTGCCTGTGGCTTGCACTGGCAGTTGTGTACCCGACACTGCGTGCTTTTTCTCCCTTTTCTTTGCTTTCCGGGCTCACAGGTCAATGGGCAATCAATTTGACCTTTGCATCCATTGGCTATGGACTTTTGGGGTACTACCTAAGACAATATCCCTTGTCGTTACCTAAGGGTGCACTGTGTTTTGGTATTGGATTTGTTCTGACATTTGGCTTAACCTTGGGTTTTTCTCTTTCTGCCGGGGTATTAAATGAGTTGTTTCTGCAGGGAACAAGCTTTGGTGTTTGTCTTTTGGCAGTAGGCATTTTTTCTCTGGCTCCATTTGTTAAGCTTAGCAATTTTTGTGGGCGGGCGGTTACATATCTTTCCAAGGCGTCTTTTTGTATCTATCTGTCTCATATGTTCATTCTGTATCTGTTGACGTCTTTGGGAATAACAGCAAGTGTGCTGCCGGCAATTTGTTCGGTGCCGTTGATTTCGATTCTTGTACTTTTTGTATGTCTTGTCATTTATGCGGTGCTTTCAAAAATACCGGTTGTAAATAAGTGGATTATCTGATTTTGAGAATATAAGGAAAGGAAGTGAGGGTATGAAATTCGTTCATTGTGCTGACCTGCATTTAGATACGGCGTTTTCCGGTCTTGGTGGTGGCAAAAGTGCAGCTATCCGGCAGGCAGAACTCAGACGAACCTTTCTTTCAATTATAGAGCTTGCGAAAGAGGCAGATGCCCTCTTTATTGCAGGTGACCTGTTTGACCAGAACTCTGTTGAGGCGGAGACCATTGAGACCCTTTGCTCGGGCTTTGCGTCTTTAGGTGACATTCCGGTTTTTATTGCTGCCGGCAATCACGACCCGCTTTCTGAGCAGTCTTATTATAAGCTGATGTCCCTGCCCCCTAATGTGCATGTATTTGGGACAGAACCTGGTTGTTTTTCTGTGGCAGATTGTGACGTTTGCGGTATTTCGTTTTCGCACAGCGCACAGTCGGAGAGCCTTTTGTCATCCTTTAACTGTCCGTCAGACAGACCGGCGGTGCTCGTGATGCACGGCGATTTAGGTGGTGCGGATTATAACCCCATAGACCGTGCTATGGTGGCGGGATCCGGACTTTCGTACCTTGCTTTGGGGCACATTCACAGTTATAGCGAAACGAAAATTGGCAATACTGTATGTGTGTATCCAGGTTGCCCCGAGGGGCGCGGCTTTGATGAGCTGGACGACAAAGGTGTTGTTTGCGGCGAGGTGACAGAAGATGGCGTGACCACACGTTTTGTACCCCTTTGCAAACGACGGTATCGGGAACTGGCGGTGGACATCAGCGGGCTTTTTACCCATGATGAAATCATCCGGACAGTACGTGGAAAAATTTCAGCCTTAGAAGATTTATATAAAATTATTTTGGTTGGCGAGACGGAGCTTGTACCTGATGGCAATGTGATAGCAGACGCCTTTGGCGATTGCTTTTTCCTTAAGGTTTATGACAGAACCAAACGCCCGCTGAATCTTGAAGAGCTTGCAAAAGAATCCGGCGTTCGGGGTCAGTTTGTACGAAAAATGCTGGAAAAAGAAGAGGCAGGCAGCGAAGCTTTGTATCGCCGTGCGTTGGAATTCGGGCTTTCGGCTCTTTCGGGAGAGAAGGTGAAGACCCAATGAAGCTACAAAAAATTGAGATTGAACAGTTTGGCGGTCTGAAAGATTTTGTATTGGAGCTTTCTGATGGTGCACACTATATCTGCGGTGAAAATGAAGCCGGAAAGAGCACCCTTTGTGCCTTTATTGCAATTATGTTTTACGGCTTTTTGCCTAAATACAAAAAAGACGGTCTTCGCGGTGACGGTCGAAGTCTGTATATGCCCTGGGGTGAAACCTACATGGCGGGTACCCTGCATTTTGAGGCGGATGGCGTAGACTATGTCTTAAAACGCCGGTTCGGCAAAACCAATAAGGGCGACAAAACAACCCTGATGACAGCGTCTGACTGGCAGGAGGTTTCGATAGCTCCCAATGAAATAGGACAGCATTTTTTAGGCATCCGAGAGTCAGAATTTTATAAAACCTTGTTCATCGGTCAATTAGGTGCTGTTTTTGTAAAGGATAAAGATGACGAACTGATAACCCGGCTTTCTAATTTGGAAACCACGGGAGATGAAGATGCGCCGCTGAAAAAGGCACTCTCAGAGCTGGAACACGCACAGTATGATCTGATTACTAAAAGCGGTCGCAGTGGCACAATTGTTCAACTGGACAGCGAGATTGAAGCCTTAAAAACAGAATTGTTAGAAGCGAAACAAAGGCATCTTTCCTTTCAGTCTTTGCTTGCAGATATTCAGCGTATGACGGCGGAAAAAGAGGCGGCAGAAGAAAAGCTTGCGGCACTTCTTGCGAAACGTAAGGAGGCAAATGCCTTTTTGGAATATCAGCAATATAAAAATGCAGTAAAAAAGCAGGAAGAACTTTCAGAAAAGCTCAAAAAAGAGCAGGAAGCTTTAGCGGGGCTTTACGCAGACAAAGAAAGCCTGCTTTTGCAAAAAAACGCGGCAGAGTCGGTGCTGGCTTTAGAACAGGATATTGTTCTTAAACTGGCAGAAAAAGAAGCCGCCTGCGGTGTGGTGGAACAACAGCTGGCAGAGCAGGAAGCGCTATTGCGTGAGGTTGATGAGCTACAGAACAAGCTTGGTGAGATAAAGCCTAACAAGGTATCAGTTCCCTTGGTTGCCGCTATGCTTTTCTTTGTGATACTGACGGTTATATTAGGCGTTTTTGTTTCGCACTTCTTTTACATCTTGACGGCGGTTTTTGCCTTGGGAGTTTTCCTCGGATTCAGACGGGGTGAGAATAAAGAGCAGTTAGCACTCAGTGCTATGCTCACAGAAAAACAAGGCGCCCTTGCCCGTATGCAGGAAGCCGGAATTGAAGAAAAGCTTATCGCCATCAAAGGGGAGATACAGGCGGTTTTCCAAAAGGTGCAGGTAGGCAGCCTGCCTGAGTTGACAGCGAAAATAGAGTCGGCGAAAGCTTTAGCTTATAAGCTTGACAGTACAGAGAAAGAGGCAGTCAGACTTTGCGCGGCGATTCAGGCTTTGGAGCAGGAACTTGCAGCCATGCCGCCCCTAACCGAAAAGCCTGCGGTAGAGTATATAGGGCCTGAGCCTGAAACAATTGACGAAATGTATCGGACCCTTCAAAACAAGCAGGTAGAGAGGGAAATGGAGCTCGCCCAAAAGCAGGCGAAGGTAGAAAACGGCTTTTTGGGCACAAGAAGTGTGAGCCTGATTGAAAGCGATATAGAAGAGGCTTTGGGCCGTCGCAGACAGCTTTATGAAACCTATGAGGCAATCAGTTTAGCTCAAAGTGTTATGGCTGAGTGTGCTGAGGAGCTTAAAAACACCTTTGCGCCGGTGTTGAATGAGAAATCAGGTGCCTTGATTGCGGAATTGACCAACGGCAGGTATCAGGAGGTCAGGGTGACAGATGAATGTAAAATTATGCTGAAAACCCCTGACGGCAATGATATTGTTCCGGCAGAGTTTGTCAGTGCGGGAACCTATGATTTACTGTACTTTGCCTTGCGAATGGCAGTTTTGCAAACGCTGTATGATGAAATCCCTATTTTAATTTTAGATGATACCTTTATGCAGCTGGATGATGCGCGCCAGAAGGAAGCTTTTTCGTGGCTTTGCCAAAAGCATGCAGGGCAGGTGTTATATTTTTCCTGCCATAAGCCGCCGGAGGGGTGGACAGAAGCGGTCATTACATTGTAAAATAAGAACATATATGATATACAGGAGGAGTTAAGATGAACAATTATAAAAGAGAAACGATTTGTATTCAGGGCGGCTATCAGCCGAAAAACGGTGAGCCCCGTGTTTTGCCGATTTATCAGAGCACAACTTATAAATATGATTCTGCTGACCATTTAGGCAAGCTGTTTGACCTTGCCGCACCGGGCCACATGTATACCCGTATTTCTAACCCCACGGTAGACGCAGTTGAAAAGAAAATTGCAGACTTAGAAGGCGGCGTTGGTGCGCTGTGCTTATCTTCCGGTCAGGCGGCAAACCTGTTTGCTATTTTAAACATAGCCAGAAGCGGTGATAACTTTTTAAGCGCATCCTCTATCTATGGCGGCACTGTGAATCTGTTTGCTGTTACGATGGAGAAGATGGGTATTGAAGTTCGTTTCATCCGCCCCGGTGCAACCGACGAAGAAATTGACGCCTTATTTGATGACAGAACCCGTGCGGTGTTTGGCGAAACCGTGGCAAATCCGGCGTTGGACATTTTAGACATCAGCCGTTTTGCAGATATTGCTCATAAGCACGGGGTGCCCCTGGTGATTGATAACACCTTCCCCACACCCATTTTGTGTCGCCCCTTTGAATTTGGCGCTGATATTGTTACTCATTCTACCACCAAGTATATGGACGGTCACGCGCAGGTTGTCGGTGGCGTGGTTGTTGATAGCGGTAAGTTTGACTGGGAAAAGGATGGAAAATATCCTGAACTGTCACAGCCCGACGAATCCTACCACGGCGTTGTGTATACAAAGGATTTTGGCGAGGCGGCTTATATCACCAAAGCAAGAGTACAGCTGTTGCGTGACTTGGGCTCAGCCCCCAGCCCTATTTCTGCATACCTTTTAAATCTGGGCTTGGAAACCCTGCACCTGAGAATGGAACGCCATTGCGAAAATGCGTTGAAGGTAGCAGAATTTTTAGAGAAGCATGAAAAAGTAAGCTGGGTGAACTATCCCATGCTGAAGTCTGACAGCCAATATGAACTGGCGCAGAAATATCTGCCTAACGGTGTTTGCGGCGTTATCTCCTTTGGTGTTGCCGGCGGCAGAGAAGCGGCCGTTCGCTTTATGGACAGCTTAAAACTGGCTGCCATCGTGGTTCACGTGGCAGATGCAAGAACCTGCGTGCTGCACCCGGCCAGCACAACCCACCGTCAGCTGACTGACCAGCAGCTTATTGATGCCGGTATCAGCAGTGATTTAATCAGAATGAGCGTGGGTATTGAAAACGCAGATGACATTATAGCAGACATTGCTCAGGCATTAGAACAAGCGTAAAATTTTCGCTATGACTAAAGAACCGACAAAGAAACTTTAAAATAATTTGAAATCTGCCGGAATATTTGGTATAATTGGCATATATTTGTTTTTTGCTTTTACTAAAATTGCGTGAAACAGGTTTTAAATTAAGCTGTTTTTGAGAGACTAACAGTAAATGAATTTTGTCGGTAATTAATTGTATAAAACCGAGCTCGATTCGGAGGCATATATGAACCAAGTTATTATAAAAAAATCTGCCAGCCTGCCTATGATTGTAACTCGCGGGCTGGTTATCTTCCCTAAAACCCTGATGCATTTTGATGTTGCACGAAAAAAGTCACTAAAGGCCTTAGAGCAAGCTATGCTTGATAACCAAATGGCTTTTTTAGCTATGCAAAAAGACATTTTGAAAGAAGACCCGAAGCTGGATGAAATTGAAACGGTGGGAACAGTCTGCCGGATTAAGCAGATTGTAAAAATGCCTAATTCTATGGTTCGGGTTCTGGTAGAGGGGCTATACCGGGCAGAAATCTGTCATGTTGTCAGCGAGCGCCCCTATACCACCGTTTTGGTGGAGGAGCTGGGTGAAAACGTGGGTGAAGAGATTTCTGAAACCCATTGTGAGGCACTTATGCGACGGCTTGTGGAAGAGTTTAAGCATTACCTTTCAAGCCATCATAAGCCCAACCCCGAAATGATTGCATCCTTAGAGAATATGAAGAACCCTGAGGAACTCTCTGACACCATTGCCGGTAATCTGCAGCTGCCCTTATCAGACAAGCAGGTGCTGCTTGAGACCGTCAGCGTGGCACAGCGCATGGAAGAGCTGATTGCGTTTTTAATTCGAGAAACAGAGATTTTAGACATTGACAACGAAATCAGCCGTAAGGTTAAACAGCAGATGGATGAAAACCAGAAGGAATACTTCCTTCGTGAACAGATGAAGGTTATTCAGGATGAGCTGGGCGATAAAGATGGCATTGGTCTTGAAGTTAAAGAATTTCGTGATAAATTGCTGGCTGCCGGTGTTCCGCAGGACGTGTATGACAAATGTGAAAAGGAACTGGGCAGGCTGTCTAAAATGCAGTTTGGTAACCCTGAGGCATCTGTTATCAGAACCTATCTTGACTGGATTTGCGACCTGCCCTGGAACAAATCTACCGATGAAAATATGGATTTAGACCGAGCTTCCAAAATTCTGGAACGGGACCACTTTGGACTTTTGAAAGTGAAAGAAAGAATTTTAGAATATTTAGCGGTTAAAAAGGTAACGGGTAGCTTAGCCGGACCGATTCTGTGTCTCGTCGGCCCGCCGGGTGTGGGTAAAACCTCTATCGCCAAAAGCATTGCCGAAAGCCTTGGAAAGAATTATGTAAGAATTTCTTTAGGCGGCATTCGGGATGAGGCAGACATTCGCGGTCACAGAAAGACCTATATCGGTGCAATGCCCGGCAGAATTGTACAGGCGATGAAGCAGGCGGCATCTGAAAACCCCCTGATGTTATTTGATGAAATTGATAAAATGGCGTCAGACTATCGGGGCGACCCGGCAGCGGCGCTCTTAGAGGTTTTAGACAGCGAGCAGAATAATAAATTCCGTGACCACTTTTTAGAGGTGGATTTTGACTTATCCAAGGTGCTGTTTGTGGCAACAGCCAACACCTTAGACACGGTGCCGAGACCGCTACTTGACCGTATGGAGGTCATTGAGCTGACGGGCTATACCGCAGAAGAAAAGTTCCAGATTGCCAAACGGCATCTACTTCCTAAGCAGAGAAAGTTGCACGGACTCACTGCCAAAAACTTTAAAGTGACAGATAAAGCCCTTCGGGCTGTGATTGAATTTTATACAAAAGAATCCGGCGTGCGAGGCTTAGAGCGCACCCTTGCCACCCTTTGCCGTAAGGCGGATTTGGTCTTGGCGAAGGACCAAGAGGCGGTGGTACGCGTATCTGACAAAAACCTGACAGAGTTTTTGGGTAAAAAGAAATTTTTATTCGAGAGCATTGGCAAGCAGGACGAGGTTGGTGTTGTCACCGGCCTTGCCTGGACACAAGTGGGTGGTGACACCTTATCTGTTGAGGTAAATGTGATGCCGGGAACCGGCAAACACGAACTAACAGGTCAACTGGGTGACGTGATGCAGGAATCTGCCAAGGCTGCCATCAGCTATGTAAGAGCAAACAGTGAAAAGCTGGGTGTTGATACAGAATTTTATAAAGACAAAGATATTCACATTCATGTGCCTGAGGGTGCAACGCCTAAGGACGGTCCCTCTGCCGGCATTACCATTGGTACGGCGGTGGTCTCTGCCCTGACAGGGAAAGCGGTGAACCGTGAGGTTGCCATGACGGGCGAGATTACCCTGCGTGGTCGCGTGTTGCCTATCGGTGGTTTAAAAGAAAAAACCCTGGCGGCTTTTCGTGCCGGTATTAAAACTGTGATTATTCCGGCGGAAAATGAAAAGGATATTGACGATTTAGAGGGCGTTGTAAAAGAAAACCTCAACATCATTCCGGTTCGGTCTATGGATGAGGTTTTGACAATTGCATTGAATTGAGGACAGCTATGAGAGTAAATATACACAATGTGAATCTGGTGATTTCAGCGGTAAAACCGGCACAATATCCCAACACAAATATGCCGGAGATTGCGCTGGCGGGGCGTTCTAACGTGGGTAAATCCTCCTTGATTAACAAGGTTTTAAACCGCAAGAGTTTAGCCCGCGTCAGCGGTACACCGGGTAAAACCATTACCATTAACTTTTATAATGTAGACAATCAGCTTATGCTGGTGGATTTGCCCGGATATGGCTACGCTGAGCGCTCTAAAAAAGAAATCGAGTCTTGGGGCAGCATGATTAACAGCTATTTAGAGGGTCGCCCTCAGCTTTGTCAGGTGGTGCAGCTTGTAGACTCACGGCACAAACCCAGCCGTGAGGATAAAGCCATGCAGGAATGGATTCAGGAATGCTGCGCCTACTCTGTGGTATTTGCCACCAAGTGTGACAAGCTGAGCAAAACCCAGCTTGCAAAGAATTTAGAGATGATTGCAGACGAGCTGTCATTGCGTGACGGCGATATTTTGATTCCTTTTTCAGTGAAGCAAAACGAATGCGTTGACCATTTTTGGGAATATGTTGAAGGTTGCGTGTTAGAGGAAGAGGAAGAAGGATAAAGGCGGGGTGCTGAATGAAAGTTTTACGATATGAATATGAGGGCGTGACCTCTTACGGTGTTTTGAAAGGCGAAAGTGTTTATCCGGTGGCGGGGGATGTATATGCAGATTTTACCGTCAGCGAGGCGAGTATTCCCCTTTCTGCTGTGAAGGTTTTAGTTCCTTGCGAGCCTACAAAGATTATTGCGGTGGGCTTAAATTACAGTGACCACGCCAAAGAGATGAAAGAAGAACAAAGAAAAGCACCGGTTTTGTTTTATAAGCCGACAACGGCTCTTTTGGAAGATGGCGGCACTATCTTGTGGCCGGCGCAGTCGCAGCAGGTGGATTATGAGGCAGAGCTTGCGGTGGTGATTGGCAAACGAGCGGAAAATGTTTCGAAAGAGGAAGCCGATGACTACATATTTGGTTATACCTGCTTAAACGATGTTACTGCCCGTGATTTGCAGAAAATTGACGGGCAATGGACCCGTGCCAAGGGCTTTAACACCTTTTCGCCTATGGGGCCTTTTATTGAAACCGAGGTAGAGGTATCGTCTTTAGATATTCGCTTAGAGCTAAACGGCGAAGTGAAACAACATGGGAATACAGATATGATGATGTTTTCCCCGCAGGAGCTTGTCAGCTTTGTGTCGGGGATTATGACCCTGCTGCCCGGTGATGTTATCACAACAGGCACGCCGGCAGGTATTGGCCCTATGAAACGTGGCGACAAGGTTTCGGTTATCATTGAAAACATCGGCACACTAACAAACTATATGGAAGTATAAACATAAAAGGAGTGACAGTTATGAAGAAAATTTTAGAATTGTTAGAAAGAGATGCAACCCTGACGGCGGAGCAGATTGCCGTTATGTTAGGTAGAGATGCGGCCAATGTCGCGGCACAGATTAAAGAATTTGAAGAAAAAAATATTATTGTCGGATATAAAACCATTGTTAATTGGGAAAGTACAGATGATGAACCCGTTTCAGCTATGATTGAGCTGAAAGTAACACCCCAGCGTGGTGAAGGGTTTGACGAAGTGGCAAAGCGGATTTATCAGTATGAAGAGGTATCTTCGGTATATCTTATGTCCGGCGGGTTTGACCTGACGGTTATTATTGAAGGAAAAACCATGAAAGAAGTTGCCCTGTTTGTGGCTGAAAAGCTTGCGCCTATGGAGCAGGTGCTTAGCACGGCAACCCATTTTGTTTTGAAAAAATATAAAATTGACGGTGTTATTTTAAACGATAAGCCCGAAGACACCCGTGAGGTGATATCCCTATGAATTATGAACAGTTACTGTCTGAAAGGGTGAAAACCATTCAGCCCTCAGGCATCAGAAAATTTTTTGATATTGTCAGCGAGATGAAGGATGCCATCTCTTTAGGCGTGGGTGAGCCGGACTTTGTAACACCCTGGCACATCCGTGAAGAGGCGATTTATTCCTTAGAGCGCGGCAGAACATACTATACTTCAAATGCCGGTTTAATGGAGCTTCGCAAAGAGCTTAGCCGTTATATGGAGCGGCGGGTGAACCTGTCTTATGACCCGGCGAAAGAGATTTTAGTCACGGTGGGCGGCAGTGAAGCTATTGACCTGTGCATCCGTGCTTTGGTAAACCCCGGTGATGAGGTGCTTGTACCCGAGCCCAGCTTTGTTTGCTATAAGCCCTGTGCAGTACTGGCAGGGGCTGTGGCTGTACCACTTGTAACAAAAAACGAAGATAAATTTAAGCTGACGAAGCAGGCGCTGCTTGATGCCATTACCCCGAAAACCAAGCTGCTGGTTTTGCCTTATCCCAACAATCCCACCGGCGGCATTATGACCAAAGAGGATTTAGAGGAGATTGCATCTGTTCTGCGTGATAAAAATATTTTTGTTTTATCAGACGAAATTTATGGCGAACTGACCTATGGCAGAGAGCACGTTTCTATTGCCAGCCTGCCCGGAATGTGGGAGCGAACCATTGTGGTAAACGGCTTTTCAAAAAGCTATGCTATGACAGGTTGGCGACTTGGTTGGGCGGCTGCACCGAAAGAGATTATGGAGCAGATGATGAAAATTCATCAGTATGCTATTATGTGCGCCCCCACAGCCAGCCAATATGCGGCAGTTGAGGCTGTGAAAAACGGCGATGATGACATTGCCAGAATGCGAGAAGAATATAATTACAGAAGACGTGTGATTGTGGACGGCTTTAATAAAATGGGTCTTTCCTGTTTTGAGCCGGAGGGTGCTTTTTATGTGTTCCCCTCGGTTGAGTCTACAGGCCTTTCATCAGGTGACTTTGCAGAAAATCTTTTGATGCAGGAGAAAATTGCTGTTGTGCCGGGCACGGCTTTTGGTGACAGCGGTGAGGGCTTTATCCGTTGTTCTTATGCTTACAGCATTGCAAATATCAATGAAGCCTTAGAGCGGATTGGTCGCTTTCTGGATGGAAGGAGATAGTGCTGTGGCAATGAACATTGTTTTGGTAGAGCCTGAAATTCCGCAGAACACGGGGAACATTGCCCGCACCTGTCGGGCAACGGGTAGTGTGCTACATATCATTAAGCCTATGGGCTTTACCATTGATGATAAAAAATTAAAACGTGCCGGGCTGGACTATTGGCATGAGCTGGACATTCGGTATTATGAAAATTTGGATGATTTTTTTGCCAAGTGTCCGGGTACCTATTATTTCTGTTCCACCAAGGCGCAAAAGCGGCACTCAGATGCAAAGTATCAGGATGGGGATTATTTGTTCTTCGGCAAAGAAACCAAAGGCTTGCCGGAGGATTTGCTCCATGATAACTATGAGTCCTGTGTGCGGATTCCTATGCTGCCTGACATCCGGTCGTTAAACCTTTCTAACGCCGTTGCCATTGTGTTGTATGAGGCACTTCGGCAGCTTGATTATGGCGACATGGAAGTTTGCGGACATTTGACCCAGTATGATGACTAATTCTCTATAAGGAGACTGGCTATGGCAGAAAAGAAAAAATTTGAGCAGATTATGGCAGAGCTTACCCAGGTGGTTGAGGAGTTGGAACAGGGACAGCCGGATTTGGATCGAGCCCTTTCCCTCTTTGAACAAGGGGTTAAGCTGACAAAAGAATGCCAGAAAATTCTGGATCAGGCTGAGCAAAAGGTAACACGTCTGGTGCAGGCTGAAGATGGCGAAATAGAAGAAAAACCTTTTTCTTAAAAGGTGATATGGAGGTTACTATGGATTTTTTAGCAGAATTTGAGGCGAAAATCAACTTAGCAAATCAGTCCCTGCAGAAATACTTTGTAAAGCAGGAGAACCATCAGGCGTCTATTTATGATGCTATGGAGTATAGTCTGTTTTCCGGGGGCAAGCGCATCCGACCGGTGCTTTGTGCGGCTTGTGCTGAGCTTTTCGGCGGCGACCCTGAAGAGGCAATGCCCTTTGCCTGCGCGATTGAAATGATACATACCTATTCACTCATTCATGATGACCTACCTTGCATGGATGATGATGATTTGCGCCGCGGCAAGCCCACCAATCACGTTGTATATGGCGAGGCTATGGCGGTGCTCGCCGGTGACGCACTCTTAAACTGTGCTTTTGAAACAGCGCTTAACCACTCAAAGGTTTCCCCTGCGGTGACGGTTGAGGCGCTTAAGATTATTGGCACAATGGCAGGCACTGAAGGTATGATTGGCGGACAAGTCATTGACCTTGAATCTGAGGGTATGGAGATTGATTCTGTCACCTTGATGGCAAAGCACGTTTGTAAAACCGGTGCCCTGATGATGGCATCAGCAAAAGCCGGTGCTTTGGTTGGCGGTGGCACCAAGGAAGATGTTTTGAATATGGAAAACTTTGCCCGCTACTTAGGTGTGGCATTCCAGGTTAAGGATGATATTTTAGATGTTGAAAGCACCACAGAAGTTTTAGGCAAGCCTGTCGGTAGCGATGACGAAAACGAAAAAACAACCTTTGTGACACTCTACGGCTTAGAGCAGTCTAAAAAAATGCTGGAAGACTATACCCGTATGGCAACAGACTTGTTGGATGAGTACGGCGAGCGAGCTGATTTTTTGCGGGGTCTCGCAGACTTTTTGTTAAAAAGAGACAGATAGGTTCTGTCTGATAGGAATTGTGGGCTTGAGCGGTATGCCGGGCCCCTTTTCGTCGTTTGCGTCGGTGCTTTTTTAACAATGGATAACAAATGAAACGGAGCTTTAGGATGATGGAGCGAAAGCAAATTACAATAGAAGCACAGCCGGAGTTTAGTGAGCATATTCAGAATCAGGTGAACTCAACCTATAACTTCACCAATATGTTTATGTGGTCCGGTGGCGGCATCACCTACGGTGTTGTAGAGGGGTGTCTGGTGCTGTTTTTTCAGGGGGAGAAGCGGCCGGTTTCGGTCTCTTATCCTGTGGGAAGTGGTGACAGACGGGAAGCGGTTCGCAAGCTGTGTGACTATATCCGTGAGGAGGGTCTGACACCTGTATTTCGCAATCTGTCTGAAGAGATGGTGGAGGAGCTGCAAGGCTTGTTCCCCGGTTCGTTTGAATTTATCGAGGACAGAAACGACGCAGACTATATTTATGAAACGGACAAGCTGATTCACTTATCCGGCAAAAGCCTTCACGGTAAGCGGAATCACTTTAATTATTTTAAAAAGACCTATGCTTATGAATATAAATCCCTGACAGAAGCTGATATGCCGGAATGTCTGGCACTGTATGACCGATGGGTGGCAGAAAAAGAAGACCTCCGGTGGTCCGGCGGCTCACGGGAGGCGACAAAACGACTGCTTGAAAATTTTGCCGTATTGCCGGTTCGCGGTGGTGGTATCTATATGGATGGGGAACTGGTGGCATTTACCATTGGTGAGCTGGTGTCAGCAGACACGGTGCTTGTTCATGTGGAATTTGCTGCAGACTATCGGGGGCTTTTCAACGTGATTAACAGCGAATTTTTAAGTCACGAATGGGCTGGCATCCCCTATGCTAATCGTGAAGAGGATATGGGGCTTGCCGGTCTCAGACAGGCAAAGCTTGCTTATCGCCCCGTAAGACTTTTAGAAAAATTTAATGCGGTACAGGTAAAGCCGCTGTAAGGAGAGAAATGTATGGACATCAGAGAACTTGATAAAAATTTCAGAACAGTGTCTGTTTCAGGGGTATCTTATGATATGTACAGTCCGCAGGACTTGGGGCTTGAAGGCTTTCCCTGGGACAATGAAAATGAGACCTTTTTATACCGTCTGCCGGACAGAATGAAGGATGAAGTGACTCAGGCAGTTTGTCAGCTTGCTTATAATACCGCCGGTGGTGTAATTCACTTTTGCACCGACAGCACGGCTGTTTTGCTAAAGGGCACATACAGACCGACTTCTATTATGCCTCATATGCCCTTTACCGGTCAGGGCGGTTTTGATGTGATGCTATGCAGCCAAGACGGAGAGCATCTTGTTGCTAATCTGTATGGTGAAGTGGCTGACATTATTAATAAGAAATTTGATTTTGAGCTTTCCTGCCGGTTGCCGGAGGGAATGCATGAATATAAAATTTATCTGCCCCTGTATGCAGGTTTAGAGTCTTTGGAAATTGGTTTGTCTGAGGGCGCAAAAGTAGAAAAAGCACCGGCATATAAGGTAAAGCCTGTTTTATTTTACGGTTCATCTATTACTCAGGGTGGATGCGCTTCAAGGCCCTCTAACTGCCACGCAGCACAGCTTGCAGCAAGGGTAGGAGCGGAACAGATTAACCTTGGTTTTTCAGGTAATGCCAAGGGAGAGGCAAATATCGCAGAACTGATTGCGAGCCTTGATTTATCTTGCTTTGTCATGGACTATGACCACAATGCACCAAATTATGAGCATTTAGTGAAAACCCACGAGCCGTTCTTTAAAATTATCAGAGAAAAACAGCCGGAACTGCCGGTGGTGATGATTAGCCGCCCCTGCTCAGGATATTTTGATGTTGAAGATGACAGACGCCGTCGGGATGTTATTATGCGGACCTATTTGAATGCAAGAGATAAAGGCGACAAAAATGTTTATTTTGTAGACGGAACGAAATTCTATACGCAGGATGTTCGCGAGATGCCCTCTGTGGATAAAAGTCATCCCACCGATTTGGGCTTTTATATGATGACGAGGGCAATTCTGCCGGTTCTTCGCCAGGCTCTTGGACAGGTAACCTTTTTACCCGGTATGGCATAAACTGATAACAGAATGATGTTATCAGGAGGTTTTTATGAAATCCCGTGGGATTTTTTCGTGTCTTTGTCACAGCCTTGACGCTATGGAAGATGAAATGCACAGCCTGTGCGGCTTTTTGGGCCGGTTTTGTGCCGGAAAGAGGCGGCAGGAAAGGTGCAGGCCTTGTCAAAAATCACCTTGTGATACACCGGATATTTGTGATTTTCGGTGTGAAAAATGTGAAAAAAGAGACTCAAAATGTTAATTTTTCACATCATACAATCTGTCAGATTTAAAAACTGTTGTAAATTGCCAAAAAAGAGGTATTTGCAACAGTTTTTTTCTATATAAAAAAAGACAAAATAATACTTGACCTCAGGACGTAAATGTTATATAATAACATGGGTATGAAAAAAAATAACATTCCGGTCGGGAGGTGGCACTTGGTGCAGGACAGACGAAAAGCCATTTTCGATTTGATTGAGCAAAAAGATGAAGTCAGCATTCATGAGCTTGAAGCGCTCTTCCCCAAGGTGTCATCCATGACCCTTCGCCGGGATTTAGACTATCTTGAGCAGGAGCATAAGATTATTAAAATCAAAGGTGGCGCAAAGTCTTTGAGCCATTTGTCCCGCGGTCTGTTTCAGAATGTGGAGGGAGACTACGTTCAGCGTGAGTTTTTAAGCGCTGATAAAAAACGCATCATTGCCGATAAGGCAGCGCCCTTAGCTGAAGCCGGCAGAAGCATTTTTTTAGACGCAGGCTCAACGGTGATGCAGCTTGCACGCAGACTTCACTCCGGTCGCTTTTCTGTGATAACAAACGGCGTGAATGTTGCCCTTGAAATGTCACAAAATAAAAGTGCGACGGTAAATTTGGTGGGCGGTGAGTTAAACCGCAACAACCTTTGTGTTTCCGGTGCCGGGGCACTTGATCACATTCAGGATATTAACATTGACATTGCATTTATGGCTGCCAGCTGCTTTAGCTTGGAAGATGGCTTTACCAACGGTAGCTTTGATGAATACAAATTAAAACAGCAGGTTATTAAAAAAGCGAAAAAGACCATTGTGTTAATGGACTCCACCAAAATCGGCAAAAGCATGCCTTACACCTTTTGCAGACCGGAGGATGTTGACATTTTAGTGTTAGACCAAGAGCCGGATGATGCCTTAAAACAAGCGGCAAAGGAAGCCGGCATGGAAATAATTTAGTAAAAATTACGCTGCTATTGTGGCGGAAATGGAGTGTTAAAACTATGAAAACAAAGGCAGTTAGACTGTACGGTAAAAACGATTTACGTTTAGAAGAATTCGAATTACCGGAAATTAAAGACAGCGAAATTTTAGCCCACGTTATCTCTGACAGCATCTGTATGTCTTCTTACAAGGCATCCATTCAGGGTGCTGACCATAAGCGTGTTCCCAATGATGTTGCAGAAAACCCCATCATCATCGGCCACGAGTTCTGTGGTGAGATTGTTAAGGTTGGCTCTAAATGGCAGGATAAGTATAAAGAAGGTCAGAAGTTTGCCATTCAGCCGGCTATTAACTACAAAGGCTCTTTGGCTGCTCCCGGTTATTCTTATCAGAACATTGGCGGTAGCTCAACCTATGTTATTATCCCTAACGAAGTTATGGAACTGGGTTGCCTGCTTCCTTACAACGGTGAAGCTTTCTTCTATGGTTCTTTGGCTGAGCCTATGAGCTGTATTGTTGGCGGCTTCCACGCAAACTACCATACCAAGGCTGGCTCTTATGTTCACAACATGGGTACTGTTATTGGTGGTAACATGGCAATCTTAGCCGGTGTTGGCCCCATGGGTCTTGGTGCCATTGACTATGCTATCCACAACGAAAGAAAGCCGAAGCTGTTAGTTGTTACTGATATTGACCAGGCGCGCCTTGACCGTGCAGCTTCTATCTTAACTGTTGAAGAAGCTAAGAAAAACGGTGTTGAACTGATTTATTTAAACACCGGTAACATTGAAAACCCCACTGAAAAGCTGATGGAACTGTCCGGCGGCAAGGGTTATGACGATGTATTCGTATTTGCACCCGTTAAGCCTGTTGTTGAAATGGGTGACCAGATTCTGGGTAAAGACGGCTGCTTAAACTTCTTTGCAGGTCCTACCAATCCTGCTTTTTCTGCTGAATTTAACTTCTATAATGTTCACTATGCTTCTACCCACATCGTTGGTACCAGCGGTGGTAACACAGATGACCTGATTGAATCCATCAAGATGATGGAAGAGGGCAAGCTGAACCCTGCTATGATGATTACCCACGTTGGCGGTATTGATTCTATCATTGAAACAACTCTGAACCTGCCGAAAATTCCCGGCGGTAAGAAGCTTGCATATATGAACATCAATATGCCCATGACAGCAATCGCTGACTTTGCAGATTCCGATGATGAAGTGTTGCGCGAGATTGCTAAGATTGTAGAAAAGAATAACGGTATCTGGTGCAAGGAAGCAGAAGATTATCTGTTATCTCATAAATAAGAATCATATAGGCTCTGACTTTTGTCAGGGCTTATGTGCTGTAAAAAGGAGGATACAAAATGCTGTATAAAATTGTTCCGGCACTGCGTGCAGCAATGAATGCAAGCTCCCTTTCTTTTTCCGAAAGCGGTCAGGCTGATGTTACCCTTTCCGGCGTAACTGAAGAAAACGTTATTGAAAAAGTAAAGGCAGCTGATCTTTGCGGCAAAAAAAGTGTTGCACTTGAAGGCATCGGCGTTTTCACTGCAGAAAAAGCAGCAGAGGGTCGCCTTGCCGGCAAAATGGCGATTGTTACAGGTTCAGCTCAGGGCTTTGGTTTAGGTATTGCTGAAGCAATGCTCGCTGAAGGGGCAAGCGTTGTAATTGCTGACTTAAACTATGACCTTGCTAAATCTGTTGCAGATGAGCTTTGTGCAAAAAATGGCGCCGGTCGTGCCTTTGCCTGCAAAGTAGATGTAGGTGACGAGGCTTCTGTTGAAGCAATGATTGAAGACACAGTCAAAGCTTTTGGTGGCTTAGACATTTTTGTTAACAATGCCGGTGTTTTAAAAGCCGGTGGCTTAGAAGAAATGGATGCTAAGAGCTTTGAGTTTGTTACAAAAATTAACTATGAAGCATATTACTTCTGTGCAAAATATGCTTCCCGCGTGATGAAACTGCAACACGCAGTTGCACCGGATAAATTTTATGATATTATTCAGATTAACTCTAAATCCGGTCTCGAGGGTTCAAACAAGAACTTTGCTTATGCCGGCGGTAAGTTCGGCGGCATTGGTCTGACCCAGAGCTTTGCACTTGAGTTAGTCGAATATAATATTAAAGTCAATTCCATTTGCCCCGGTAACTACTATGACGGTCCCCTGTGGTCAGACCCCGAACGCGGTCTGTTCGTACAGTATTTAAAGGCCGGCAAGGTTCCCGGCGCAAAAACCGCTGCAGATGTAAAGAAATTCTATGAAGCAAAAACCCCGATTAAACGCGGTTGCATGCCCATAGATGTTGCCCGCGCAATTTTCTACATCGTAGAGCAGGAATTTGAAACCGGCCAGGCTGTTCCGGTTACCGGCGGTCAGGTTATGCTTAACTAGTTTACAAAACACATTTATAATTAAAAAGGAGAGGATTTTATGGCAACACCGGTTATTATGCCCAGACAGGGTCAGTCAGTTGAAAGCTGTATCATTGGCAAGTGGCATAAACAAAAAGGCGATCAGGTAAACGTAGGCGATATGCTGTTTACCTATGAAACAGATAAGGCTACCTTTGATGAGGAAGCAACTGTCGCAGGTACTCTTTTGGAAATCTTTTTTGAAGAGGGCGACGATGTTGAATGCTTATTAAACGTTTGCGTTATCGGTGAAGAGGGTGAAGATGTTTCTGCTTTCCGTCCTGAAGGCGCAGCAGACGAAGCACCTGCTGAAGCAGCAAAAGAAGAGGCTCCTGCAGCCGCAGCTGCACCTGCAGCAGTAGCAGCACCTGCTCTGTCTAACACCGCAAAAGAAAACGTATTCATTTCTCCCCGTGCGAAAAACCACGCTGAAAAGCTGGGCGTTGATGTTCGTTTTGCTGAAGGCTCTGGCCCCAATGGCAGAATCATTGAACGTGACGTTGAAGCACTGGCTCAAAGCGGCGTTGCATTTACAAAAGCAGCAGCTGCAGCAGCTGCCGGCAGCACCGACCAGTTCGAAGGCACCGGCATTGGCGGCCGCGTAACCACAAGCGACTTGAAGAAGCCCGTTGCTCAGGCTGTTTCTGAAGCTATGGCAGCTGAAGAAGGCGTAGCTTACACAGATACACCGCTGACCAACATCAGAAAGGTTATCTCCAAGTCAATGCACAACTCTCTGTCCACCACCGCACAGCTGACCTTAAACACCAGCTTCGATGCAACAGAGATTATGGCATACAGAAAGAAACTGAAAGCTAACGCAGAAAAACTGGGTCTTGGCAACATCACCTTAAACGATATCGTTCTGTACGCAGTATCAAGAACTCTCTTAGAGGGTCACGAAGACTTAAACGCTCATATGCTGGATGACAAAATGCGTCGCTTCAGCCATGTTAACCTGGGTGTTGCAGTTGACACACCACGCGGCCTGATGGTTCCCACCATCTTCTGCTCTGAACTGAAGTCCTTAGCTGAAATCAGTGCTGAAACCAAGGAACTGGCAGGCGCTTGTCAGGGTGGTACTATCAGCCCCGACTTACTCACCGGTGGTAGCTTCACCGTTACCAATCTGGGCTCTTTCGGTATCGAATCCTTCACACCGGTATTAAACGCACCTCAGACCGGTATCTTAGGTGTTGACACCATCGTTCAGCGCGCTAAAGAAGTTGACGGCGAAATCAAGTACTATCCTGCAATGGGTCTGTCCTTAACATTTGACCACAGAGCAGTTGACGGTGCTCCCGCTGCTAAGTTCTTAAAAGACTTAAAGAACAATCTGGAAAACTTCAGCGTATTGTTAGCTAAATAATTTAACGAAAATAGAAAGAAGGCAACGATTATGGGTTATGATTTAATCGTATTGGGTGGCGGCCCCGGCGGATATCTGGCAGCAGAACGTGCCGGTCATGCAGGCCTTAACACCCTGTTAATTGAAAAGCGCTTTTTGGGCGGCGTTTGCTTAAACGAAGGCTGCATCCCCTCAAAAGCACTGCTGTATTCAGCAAAAATTTATGACTATGCTCGTTTTTCTGACCATTATGGCGTAACCTGCGGTGACGTTAAGTTTGACCACAAAGCTGTTATCGCTCGTAAGCAGAAGGTTGTTAAAACACTGGTCAGCGGTATCCGTGCACAGATGAAAGCAAACAAGGTTACCGTTGTTGAAGGTGAAGGCGTTATCGACGGCAAAGAAGGCAACGAAATCGTTGTTAAGGTTGGCGAAGAACGCTACACAGGTGCTCGCTTAATCATTGCAACCGGTTCTATGCCGGTTATGCCTCCCATCCCCGGCGTTAAGGAAAACTTCGAAGCCGGCACAGTTCTGACAAACCGTGAAATTCTGGATTTGGAAGAAGTGCCTGCTGAACTGGTTATCGTTGGTGGCGGCGTTATCGGTCTTGAAATGGCTTCTTACTTCAATTCTGCAGGTTCTAAAGTAACCGTTGTTGAAATGATGGATAAGATTGCAGGCCCGACAGATGCTGAAATTTCTAAGCTCTTAATGAAGAACTATGAAAAGAAGGGCATCACCTTCAAACTGGGTGCTAAGGTAACAGAAGTTAAGAAAGACGCTGTTGTTTACGAAAAAGACGGCAAGGCTGAAGAAGTTAAGGCTGACAAGGTTCTTTTATCTATCGGTCGTCGTGCTTCTACTGCCGGCATTGGTCTTGAATCCTTAGGCGTACTTACTGAACGCGGCGCTATCGTAACAGACCGCTTCATGAAGACCAACATCCCCAACGTATATGCTGTTGGTGACGTTAACGGTCACTCAATGCTTGCACATACTGCTTACCGTGAAGCTGAAGTTGCAATCAACAACATCTTAGGTAAGAAAGACATTATGCGTTACAACGCAATTCCTTCTGTTATTTACACCAACCCTGAAGTTGGCGGCGTTGGCGAAACAGAAGAAACCGCTAAAGCTAAGGGCATGGACGTTGAGGTTGCTAACCTGACCATGAACTACAGCGGCCGTTATGTTGCTGAAAACGAAGGTGGCGACGGTATCTGCAAGGTTATCGTTGACAAAGCTACCCGCCGTCTGGTTGGTTGCCACATGCTGTCTAACTACGCATCTGAAATCATTGTTTCTGCCGGTATCATGATTGAAACCGAAATGCGTGTAGATGACATTAAGGAAATCGTATTCCCCCATCCTACCGTTTGTGAAATTGTCCGTGAAGGAATTTTTCAACTGTAAAATAAATTAATTACGAAAGGAAGTTTATTATGCCAAAGTCACAATTTATGGATCCTGATGTGCTGAGACAGCCCGGCTTTGTGGAATTTGAGCCCATCCCGGTTAACCAGTACAACAAGACAATCAAAGAAGAAAGCAAAAACTTTTCTAAGGAAGATTTCATGCGCATTTATCGCGACATGGCAATCATCCGTGAATTCGAACAGATGCTCCTCGATATTAAGACAAAGAGCGAATATCAGGGTATCGCTTACAACAACCCCGGTCCTGCTCACCTTTCTTTAGGTCAGGAAGCTTCTGCTGTAGGTCAGGCTTATCTCTTAGGTAAGAACGACTATATCTTCGGTTCTCACAGAAGCCATGGTGAAATCCTGGCTAAGGGTCTTTCCTGTATCCACAAGTTAGACGACAAAGAACTGCTGACCGATATGGAAACCTTCTTTGACGGCGCAACCTACAAAGTTGTTGAAGGCAAAGAAAAAGACAAGGGTAATGTTAAAGATTTAGCTATCGACTTCCTGCTTTACGGCGCACTGGCTGAAATCTTTGCTCGTGAAACCGGTTTCAATAAGGGTCTGGGCGGCTCAATGCACGCATTCTTCACTCCCTTCGGTATTTACCCCAACAACGCTATCGTTGGTGGTAGTGCAACCATCGCTATGGGTGCTTCTATGTTCAAGAGAATCAACTCTAAGCCCGGTATCGTTGTATCTAACGTTGGTGACGCTTCTATGGGTCGTGGCCCTGTTTGGGAAGCTCTGAATATGGGCTCTATGGACCAGATTACCCAGCTGTGGGAAGAAGGTCACAACAAGGGTCTGCCCATCATCTTCAACTTCTTCAATAACCTCTATGGTATGGGTGGCCAGACTGTTGGTGAAACAATGGCTTATAACATCCTGGCTCGTGTTGGTGCTGGTGTTAGCCCGACTCAGCTCCACGCTGAACGTGTTGACGGTTACAATCCGCTGGCAGTTATCGACGCTATGAGAAGAAAGATTGACATTCTGAACAACCAGGGCGGTCCTGTTTTAATGGATACTCTGACATACAGAATGACCGGTCACTCCCCGTCTGATGCTATGACCTACAGAACCAGAGAAGAGGTTGACAAGTGGGCAGAGCATGACGTTCTGGTTAACTTCGAGAAGAAGCTGGTTGAAGCTAAGGTTGCTAAGTCTGACGACTTTGCTGCTATGCGTGAAGACATCAGAGAAAGAATGATGAAGATCGTTAAGCTGGCTATCGACGACGAAGTTTCCCCCAGAATGGATCTTGGTAAGAACCCCAACATCATTGGTGACCTGATGTTCTCTAACGAGAAGATCGCTAAGATGGAAGACAGAACTCCCGACGTTTTAATTCCGAAGGAAGAAAACCCCAGAGTTCAGAAGATTGCAAAGAAAGAACGTTTCGGTTTCGACAAGAACGGCAAACCCGTTTCCAAAAACAAGGTTTACCAGCTGCGTGACGGTCTGTTCGAAGCTATCATTGACAAATTCTATGAAGATCCGACCTTAGTTGCTTACGGTGAAGATAACCGTGACTGGGGTGGCGCTTATGCTGTATATCAGGGTCTGACAGAATCTCTGCCCTATCACAGATTCTTCAACGCCCCGATTTCTGAGTCTGCTATCGCAGGTTCTGCTGTTGGTTACGCTATGAGCGGCGGTCGTGTTATCGCTGAAATCATGTACTGTGACTTTATCGGCTGCTGTGGTGATGAAATCTTCAATCAGCTGGCTAAATGGCAGTCCATGAGTGCAGGCGTTCTGAAGATGCCGGTTATCATCCGTGTATCTGTTGGTTCAAAATACGGTGCTCAGCACTCTCAGGACTGGACCAGCATGTGTGCACATGTTCCCGGCCTGAAGGTTGTATTCCCTGTAACCCCGTACGATGCTAAGGGTATCATGAACTCTGCATTAAACGGCACTGACCCCGTTATCGTATTCGAGAGCCAGAGAATTTATGACGTAGGCGAACAGTTCCACGAAGGTGGCGTTCCCGAAGGCTACTATGAAGTAGAAATCGGCGAGCCCGACATCAAGAAAGAAGGTAAGGATGTTACCATCCTGACCATCGGTGCTACCCTGTACCGTGCTCTTGATGCAGCTAAAGAACTGGAAGAGAAGTATGGTATCTCTGCTGAAGTTATTGACGCAAGAACCATCGTTCCCTTCAACTACGAAAAAGTTCTGGAATCTGTTAAGAAGACCGGTAGAATCGTTCTGGCAAGTGATGCTTGTACCAGAGGTTCTGCACTGAACACCATCGCTCAGAACATCACCGAAATGGCATTTGATTACTTAGATGCTCCGCCGGTTGTTGTTGGTGCACAGAACTGGATCACTCCTTGCTACGAATTGGATGCTGAATTCTTCCCGCAGAAGGAATGGATCATCGACGCTATCCACGAAAAAATTCTGCCCCTGCCCGGTCACGTTGCTAAAATCAACTTCACCGAAACAGAGCAGATCAGAAAGAACAAAATGGGTGTTTGATTTTAATTAAATACTGATTTTAAAACGGAGCCTTCGGGCTCCGTTTTTTTGCTTGATATATGTAGTAAAGTATAGTAAAATATAGTAAACGTATTTTTTGGTTTGACTTGATGAGAGGCTATAAAGGATTGTCGAAATTTGTTGAAAAGAGGTATAATATGAAAATTATAAAAAAGGTGTGGGGCATTATTCCCGGATTAGCAATATCAATTTTGATTGCAGTAGTGGCAAAAACAATTGAAAGCCGTCTACCAATACATATTGTGGGAGCATCGGTTATTGCACTATTTATAGGAATGATAATTAATCATTTTTGGAGGCCGGATTTCTTGAAAGCAGGAATCAAGTTTGCATCAAAGAAAGTTTTGAAATTTGCTATTATTCTCCTGGGCGCTTCTCTCAGTGTTGGGGTGATTCTTTCCGTGGGTAAATTATCATTGATGGTAA
>SVJQ01000003.1 GCA_015068905.1 Oscillospiraceae bacterium
ATCCTGCACCACGTGGTGAACGACGTGCACCCGAACAATATCTAGATAATAATATTAATAATTATTTTAATAATAACCATCAATCAATCACAGCGCACGAGATGGATGCGATGGAAAATCGAATCAAAGAAAATATTGATTATGAGATTTTAAAAGAGAGATATACAGACGGTATGCTTGAAGAAATTGTCAGCGTAATGGTGGAAGCAGTTTGCGGAACATCACCGACTGTTCGCATCGGTGATAATGAATTTCCGAGAGAGGTTGTGAAATCCCAGATGCTGAAAATCAATAGCGAGCATGTGGAGTATGTCATTGACTGCATCAAGAAAAATACCACTAAGGTCAGAAATATAAAAGCCTATATGCTCAGGTGCATTTACAGTGCTCCGCAGACCATTTCACACTACTACACAGCAGAAGTAAATCACGATTTGTACGGAGTATAGCTCCGCAAATAAAACGATAGTTTTTTGCATTAGCAAGCACGGCATTTGTATAGACAAAAGCCACTTGTTAGGGAGAAGCCCCTAATACCCTTTTGTTATCGGAGGTGAAATTATGAGATACAAGCAAAAGCAATTAAATTTTTATGTTTCTGACAAGGTGTGGGAAAAACTGCAAAAATTAAAAAGGGATTCGGGTTTAACAATGACAGCAATTATATCGAAACTTATCATGGGTTACGACATTCATCCACTTAAAACCGATGAGCTCTTGAGGATATACAAGGAGCTGAATCACATAGGATGCAATATAAATCAAATTGCTCATATTGCAAATTATGAAAGACATGTGTCACAGGATAAAATAAACGAAGCAGCACAGCTCATGAATGAAGTATGGGAATGTGTGCTTAGCTACGATTAGGAGGAATAAATATGAACTTTATAGAAGAACTGTATTACGGAAACTTAAATCCCAGCGAAAAGCGATATGACCGAGATTCGCAGTATGCAAAAGCTTTGGAAACATTTTGTAAGAACGAAAAAATCTTATCGGAAATGTTGAAGGGTGATGCATTAAAACGCTTCAATAAGCTTGTGGATGCGAGCGATGAGCTTTCAGCATGCACCGGAACTGAGAATTTTAAAATGGGTTTCATTCTTGGCGTTCAGCTTATGGCGGATTGCTTTAAGTATGATGCAACCACAATATTTAAAGATATTTAAGGAGGTCATTATGAAAACGTTAAAAGCTATTGTAATCTTTATTTTGGTTGGCGTTTTTACAACAACTACATACGCTGCAGAGGTGCCGAGAGAATCGGCACCCTGCAATGCAACCGAAGAAGCTATTATCACGGCAGAAGGGCTTATAGGCGATATTCTAACGGGAGTGCAGAATGGTTTGGGATATGCCGATGCAAGAGCAAAATCAAACAGAATTATTTTTAATGCTTTTCTGAATGGTCAAACAAACGGCTTTAGCTATGGTGAGCTTGTTGATATTGCCAACGGTGCAATTTTTCATTATCGAAATGCTTATCTTAGACCGAGCTTCTATTCTGAAAATGTTGAGAGAATTAGAAGCATTGTTGCACCGGTAATTAATGATTATAAAGATGGAAAAATAACATACGCTGAAGCAGAGCTTAATGCAAGAGTGAAAATCTATCAATCCATCAATCCGTCATTTAATCCCGATGTGGAATTTGCAAAAGATCCTATTTACCGAGATATTCCACCCGTTGATAACAGCTTATTTGCAATAGCAAGAAAGTTGGTTTTAGAAAGCAAATAAAAAATATTTTAATTAGTCAAGTACAAATTACTCATTTATACTTGACTAATTTGTTTTTGTGTGCTATAATTTAGATAACCTAAAATGGAGGTCGTATATATGTTTATAGGCAGAGAACGTGAGCTTGATGCTCTGAACAAGCTTTATAAATCAAACAAATTTGAATTTGCGGTTATCTATGGCAGACGCCGTGTCGGTAAAACTGCGCTCATAAATGAGTTTATCGGCGATAAAAAAGCCATTTACTTTATGGGTGTTGAAAGTAACGCAAAGCAGAATCTTGAAAACTTTTCAAAAAGCATTATGGAGTTTGCAAGTGGTATTGAAACGGAGTCCTCTTTCCTTTCCTTCCAGGCTGCACTTGAATATGTGTTTAAGCTTGCTGCGAACGAAAGAATTATACTCGCTATTGACGAATATCCATACGTGGCTCGTTCAGCAAAAAGCCTTGCATCTACTTTGCAGCTTTTAATTGATAAATATAAAGACACAACAAAATTAATGCTTATTCTCTGCGGTTCTTCTATGTCTTATATGGAAGATCATGTGCTTGCATATAAAGCACCTTTATATGGGCGTAGAACGGCTCAAATGAAGCTTTTGCCATTTGACTTTGAAGAAACCTGCAGATATTTTAAAAATCTGTCATACGAGGATAAAGCACTTATTTACGGTGTTGCAGGTGGTACGCCACAGTATCTTTTGCAGATGGATGATAAATTAAGTGTTGAGGATAATATCAAAAACACATATTTGAATCCGATTTCATTCCTTTATGAAGAACCGACTAACCTTTTGAAACAAGAAGTGCGTGAACCTGCAATTTATACAGCTATCATTACAGCGATTGCAACAGGTTCCTCAAGAATGTCAGAAATTTCAAGTAAAGTCGGCGAAGATACCAATGTTTGTACGAACTACATCAAGAACCTTATGAATCTTGGAATCGTGCAGAAAGAAACACCATACGGTGAAAAAGCTTCTCGTAAGTCGGTTTATTCCATCGAGGATAATATGTTCCGTTTCTGGTATCGTTTTGTGCTTGATAATAACTCAATCATCGCCCGTGGTGCTGCTGATTTGGTTTATAAACGAATTGAACCCCAGCTTTCAGACTATATGGGTAAGGTTTTTGAAGAAATCTGCAAACAGTACCTTTGGAAACAGCTTCTTTCAGGCAACTGCCCGGTAGAGTTCAGCTCTCTTGGTCGTTGGTGGGGCAATGATCCTGAAGAAAAGTGCCAGACTGAAATTGATATTATGGGTGAACAGGATAAAAATACAGCTCTCTTTGCAGAATGCAAATGGACAAACGAAAAGGTTGACCTTGGTGTTTTAGAAACACTTGTAAAACGTAGCAACCTGTTCTTATATAAAACAAAGCATTACTATTTGTTTTCAAAGTCAGGATTTACAAAAGGTTGTATTGATAATGCTAATGAGATGGGTAATGTAAAATTGATAGAGTTTGCGGATATGATTTGAAAATCCTTAAATATAGCTAAAAAGGAGAAAGATTATGAATACCTTAGAAGTTAAAAAGAATGATGGAAAGATATACTCGTATATTAGAGATAAATGGTTAGTTTGTACTCCAGAAGAGGAAGTGCGTCAAAATCTTGTATGTAAACTTGTTAACGACTATGGTTATCCTATAGAATTGATGACCGAAGAATATAGACCTGATTTAGAAACTCGTGGAGTTCGTTCAACTAGAGCAGATATAGTTATTTTTGAAACAAAAGACAAGAAAGAAAAGAATCATAATGCGTTTATTGTAATTGAATGTAAAGCAGAAAGTGTTAAAATTCGTTTGGAAGATTTTTATCAAGGAGCTGAATATGCTGCGAAAGTCAGAGCGCAGTTTTTGATTTTACATAATTCCAAAGAAACAAAATTTTATGCTATAGATATGGATCAAATTCCTAATAAGGATGATGCTTTTAATCAAATTGTCAGAATTCCACATTATAGTGAAATTACTGATAGTAAAAAACTTGAATTAATAAAGAAGCAAACAAAGACATTTACACGTGATGAATTTACAAAAATATTGCGTACTTGTCACAACATTATTCGCAACAATGATAAACTTTCTCCTGAAGCTGCTTTTGATGAGATTAGCAAGATCTTGTTTATGAAAATAAAATATGAAAGAGAACAACGAGGTACAAAGGTCTTTACAAAAGAGGAATTTATTGAAAAAGAAAAGTGGTTTGAAAAAGATATAAGACCAAGCTTAAAAGGAACCCCAAAAGATCTTCCTTATATGCAGTTTTTATTCGCAAACACCAAAGAAGAGTTTAAGGACGATCAGTTGTTTGAAGATAACGAAGTAATAAAAATTCGACAAAATAGTTTTGAACAAATTCTCGAAAAATTACAAACTTACAATCTTTCTGATACGCAAGATGATGTAAAAGGTATAGCTTTTGAGCAGTTTTTGGGAACGACATTCAGAGGTGAGTTAGGACAGTATTTTACGCCGAGAACAATAGTGGATTTTATGACTTCTGTTCTTGATCCTAAAGAAGGAGAAACCGTTTGTGATCCTACATGTGGTAGTGGCGGATTTTTAATTAAAGCCTTTGAATATATCCGTGAAAAAATTGAGGAAGATGTAAAAAACGCAAAAGCAGAATTGCGTTCTGTTATTGAGGGTGATAATTATGATAAGCTCTCTGAACAAGAACAGCTTTCGGTTAATGAACGTGTTGAAAGTATGCAAACAATTTTAAATAAAGAACTTGATACACAGGTTGAAGGTAGCCGTATGTATAATTTGTCACGTAATTGTATTTACGGTACGGATGCTAACCCCCGCATGGCAAGAACCTCAAAAATGAATATGATTATGCATGGTGACGGACACGGTGGAGTACATCATCACGATGGTTTACTAAATGTTAATGGAATCTTTGAAGAACGTTTTGATGTGATTTTAACTAATCCTCCTTTTGGCGCTCGTATTGACAAAAATCAAAAAATTACAGAGGCTGACAGATTTACTGATGAGGATCTAATTACAAAATATACAAAGAAATATGGAGAAGCCTACGAAAAAGCTCTTCAACAAGTAAATGACAACATTGGTAAATCTTTGCTTTCTCTCTATGATGTGGGTTCAATGTCTGGACTTACAGAGATTCTTTTTATGGAACGCTGCCTTAAATTGTTGAAAAAAGGTGGTAGAATGGGTATGGTTTTACCCGAAGGCGTTCTCAACACTTCCAATTTGCAGAAGATTCGTGAATACTTCGAAGGTAAGGCAAAAATTATTCTTATTTGTTCGATTCCACAGGATGTATTTATTGCAGCTGGAGCTACTGTAAAACCAAGTCTTGTTTTCTTCAAGCGTTTTACTGAGGAAGAAGAGTTACAATATTTAGGGGCAAAGACAAAGGCAGAAAAAGAGATACAACAAAAATATATCAGCAAAATCAACGCTCTTGAAGAAAAAATTGCAACAGAAAAAGCAAAAAAAATTAAGATTAAAGCTCTTATTGGTGCTGCAGAAAAAGAACTAAAAGACCTAAAAAAGGCGATCGCCGAAGAAGCAAAACCGCTTACTAAAGAATATTTCAATTACGAAATTCCTGTTGCAATGATTGAGGATGCTGGCATAACCTCAACGGGTGCAGTTTCATCCGGAAATCAATTACCGGCTTTACAAAATGAGTATAAAGAATATAGAACTACAAATAAGCTATGGGTTGAATCCGATAGTGTTATTTCGTATACTATCAATTCTTTAGGAAAACTTTATCGCATTAAAGATGGTAAGGAGGTTGAACTAAAGTGGTAAATACAAATTCGGTTTTATCATCAATTTTTTTCAGCCAAACCATTGATTGGAATATTAAACAATTCTTTAATTCTAATACAATCCAGTCATCATTTGATTTAAAAAGAATTGGGAAAGCAATAACAAGATGTAAAGATCAAATGATTGTTGAAGATGGTAATAAATATAAGCGTATAACTATCAAAACAAATTGTGGTGGAGTTGTTGTTAGAGATGAAGTTTTGGGAGAAGAAATTAAAACAAAGAATCAGTACTATATAAAAGCTGGACAATTAGCAGTTTCAAAAATTGATGCTAGAAATGGAGCGTTTGGTATAGTTCCACCCGAGGCAGATGGAGCAATTATTACGGGGAATTTTTGGGTATACGACGTTAATCCGGAAGTGGCGAACATTGAATATTTAGTATTGCTGTTATCATCTAATGCCTTTGTACAAGCTTGGCAGGATTGTAGTAATGGTAGCGGTAATCGTTTATATTTACAAGAAGATAAATTTTTAAATTACAAAATACCAATGCCATTAGTTGAAGAACAAGAACGAATAGTATATAAATATAACAAGGGTGTTAATTCTGCTAATGAAGCAATCAGTGAAGCTGATAAACTTAGCAATTCTATTGATTCATGCTTATCGAGTTTATTACAATTGAAAACTGTTAAAAATCAACATAATGATAAATCAGGATTGATATCAACAACGACATTGAAGAATCTTATTGGCTGGGGAGCAAAAACAAATAGTAATCCAATCAAACCTCAAGAATTATTTGAGTCAATTCAATATGAAAATATGCCCTTAGAATTCTATTGTGAGATTAACCCAAAAACCATATATCCCGATCAATGTGAAGAAATTTCATTTGTACCTATGGAATGTGTGTCTGATATATACGGGGAAATTGCTGAACGAAAAAACGGGAAAATATCAAATAGTAAAGGTTATACATTGTTTCAAGAAAATGATGTTATTTGGGCAAAGATAACGCCGTGTATGCAAAACGGAAAATGTGCGATTGCAACCAATTTAAAAAACGGTTATGCGTATGGCTCTACGGAATTTCACGTTTTAAGAGCAAATGAAAATGCTCTACCTGAGTATATACATTGCTTTATGAGATCAAAACGATTGAGGGAGGTTGCGATGAGTTATTTTACAGGGTCAGCCGGACAACAGCGCGTAGGTACAGATTTTTTATCAGCATTAACATTGCCATTATTGCCGTTGAGATCTGATGATCGTAATGTTTTAACTCAAGAAACGATTGTAAAAAAAGTTGCTGGAATTAGAAACCAAATTAAAGAACTTCATTTAAACGCAGAAAAAGCACGTATACAGGCAAGAAAAGACTTTGAGGAGGTGATTTTCGGTGAGTAAATTTTCATTTTATGGCTTGCTTGGCAATAACTGTGGTATTGTAACTCCTTATTCTGGAGCTTTGAAAAGACTGCATGAAATTGGATTTTCTGTAGAAAACGGTATTCCTACTCTTAGGGGGTATGCTAAAATATCTGATTTGGCAGCAGCTTCTATTCCGCAATATGAACGATATCAACGGAAGCTAAGAGAGGATCATGTTAATGATATCGCAAGATTTCTTGATAACTGTAAAGATGAGGCAAAATTTCTTCCAGAGGTTGTGTTATCTGTAAAAGATCCTAAGGTAGCTAGCTTAAAGAGTTACGCTCATAAAGGTTTTGCTTCTATTTCTGACACCGCAAAAGGAGCAATTAAAAACATAGGATATTATGTTTTAGAAGTAGAAGAAGGGATGCTCACAAGGGTTGATGGAAACCATAGGTTAGAAGCTGGTAAAGATAAAGATTATTATATACCTTTTTCTATCGCTTTGTGGAATGTCGATGCCGAAGATCCTGATAATATTATTCTATCAGACTCAGATAGTGATAACACAGAGAGTGAATCATTCTTGTTTTATATACTTAATAACACTGCCAGAAAGCTTGAAGCTGAAGAAAATTTTAAAGGACTAGTACAGTCTGAAAAATGGGAAAAGGAAGAACTTTTGCTGATTAATAAGCATTTGCCACTTTTAAAGTATTATCACGAAAACTATGAGGGTAATCCTTTGATTAGTAAAGATTATTTTAATTCGCCACTTTCTCAAATATGCGAAGTATTGGAAGAGATAAATAACGATGACATCGATGAACAACAATTTGATATCTTGCTTATAGACTCTTTTAAAATGCTTGGGCAAACAGGTAACTTTAATTACATAAAAAGCGAATTCGAAAATATATTCTTTCAACTTTCGTTCTATTGCAGATATAAGAGTACAGATTTTTCCGAAGCTTGTAAAATGCTAACGCTTATAGATAAGTGGCTTGAAAAATACAAGTATACAGGAGCTGTGTTTACCAAGGCTTCTAAGATTTTTGATGTGGCATACAAACACATTAGTGTGTCTCCTAAATACATATTTATGGCTATGCAATACAAGAGCGAACAGATAGTTAGTGATTATAATGGTGCTCTTCAACGGGCTGTAACCACTTTAAATAATATGGGAGCAAATGTTGAATTGATTGCATATCCAATAATGACAGGTGAAGGAAAAAGCATCAATATAACTGCTGATATATATGACAAAATAGAAAATTGTTCAGTATTTCTTGCCGATACAACAGAGGCTAATCCCAATGTTATGTACGAACTTGGAATAGCATATAACAAAAAGAAGCCAATCATTATGGTTAGAGAAAAGGGTAAGCAGATTAAGGTACCTTCTGATATTATTTCAGAGTATTATTATTCTTTTAATGGTATGACTGAACTTGAAAATCTATTTGTTAAGCATATAAGAAAAATAATGGAAACAGACTACGGTATTGTTTATCCGGGTTAATTTAAAGGGAGAGTATTATGAATAATGTTAAATTGAGTTCTGCTGTATCAGAATTCTCAAAAAATAGAAAAAACAATTCTGCATACTACGAAGAAAATTGGGCTGAAAGAAAAGAACGAAAGGATTATTATCAGTCTTTTACAAAAGATAAGATTATCGCTATGACTGAAGATGAATTTTATGAGTATATCAGTAAGCTTTGGTCTATGCTTATTTGGGGCAATAAAAAATATGTTGTGGACAAGCTTATTTCTGATAATGGTTTTTCTTCTCTAAAGAAGCACTTGGCTGAACTTCTCTACGGTTCTGCAAAAATAGAATCAAGATGGGATACATTTTTAAAATCAATAAAGGGTATGGGACCTGCAACAATAAGTGAGTTGCTTACATATGCAAACCCTGATGAATATGTTATTTTCAATAAAACTACAATTCTTGGTTTTACTTATCTTGATATACCAGATATGCCTAAATATAATTATCAATACACCGGAAAGAAATATGCTGAAGTATGTAAAATTGCAAAAGAAATTTCTGCTGCATTGAAAGAAGCTGGAGCTGAAGATTATGACCTTTTGGCAGTCGATTACTTTATGTGGGATGAGATTCTTCCTCTTGCAGAGAAAAAAGAAGTAAAAACAAATGACGAGGATGATCCAAAGATAGAGAAGCAAGTTAGCGATAAAGATTCAAAATCTCTACACACAGAGATTAAGGAAAAACTTGTTGCAATCGGAGAACTTCTTGGTTTTGAAAGCCGTTCCGAAGTTAAAATCACCACCGGTGCAGTTGTTGATGCTGTATGGGAAGCCAAAATAGGTAACATGGGTAAGGCGATTTATGTGTTTGAAGTACAGTCCAAAGGCTCTATTGATAGTTTGATTCTCAACCTCAAGAAAGCTCAAAGCAATGCTGCTGTTCAGGCTGTTGTAGCTGTTGCTGATGAAGCTCAGTTAGCTAAAATTATCAGCGAAAGCAACGGCGTTATTGATGAAAAATCTTTGAGAACATGGGATTCAGAAGATGTTTTAGCTGTATATGATTCACTTGTCAGAGCACATGAATCTATTAACAAATTGGCATTGGTTCCGGAAAGCTTTTAAAGATACTATTGGTGATAGATTATGATTAAACGAGAAACAAAATACGGTAAAGAATTTATTTTTAAAAACAAATTTGTAAAAAACAGAATTCCTCCAAATGATAGGAAACTAGATTCGTTTTTGAAGTTCAAATACACACTTGTTTCGCATTTGCATTTAGAAAGATTATTTAAAAAGAAATCTTGGTATCACTCGCTTCATATTCATTGGGGAAAAACTGATAATGAATTAGATGAATTTTACAAGAAGCAGGCACAGGAAGCAAAAATATTTAATAGGGACGATTTGTGTTTGGAACATTTGGTAATATATGATTTATTACCTAAAGAATATTTAGACGATTATAGAAATAAATATATTAAATTTAGAGCTGTTTCTCAGAAAAAACATATTCATAATAGAACTTTAAATCAAATAAATGAGTCATTCGATAGAATGCAAAACTCTAGAATTTCGGGTTCCTGGCACAATATGGATTTCTTCGCAATTGAAGAGAATAGTCCTCTATCAAAGTATTTTGATTATTTTACTTTGCAATTTATAGGGTTAACAGAATCGTTCTTTATTATTAAATATTGTGTAGATACAAACGAGTTTACAAAGAATGAATTATCCGAGATATTAACATCTATTGTAGATAAAGAAATTTTGTGTATTAGTAATGATAAATGGTGGAAGAAAAAGAGTTTTGCAGGATGTTATTGTTACCATGTTGGAGATGATGCTAAAACTTATGCACTCGAAAACTATATTTTAGAATTAAAAAACGAATTTTGGCAAGTAATAAAAGAAAGTTTGATTTCAGACTTCTTTAACGAAAAAAATATTCCTCCAAGTGTTGAAGCATACTCTTCAAAAACTTTAGATGAAAAAGCAGACGATATTTTATCGTTGTTAGCTACAAGAAGTTTTGGTAATGTAGAATATAACAAAGTGCAAAAGGTATATTTTATTCCGGCTATTCATATTCGTAAGGGAATTAGTCTGAACAATTCAAAAATCATAGCTGATTTCAAACAATTTGAAAATGATGGACACGGCTTATATGATTTTTTATCTATTGAAGATGTTATATATAAAGATTTTGCAGATTTCTTTGTTTTAAGAGCATTAACTTATCCTATATCGAAACTTGTATATCAGGCACAGCGAAAAGTAAATAAAAATGTGTATAAAAAAGCTCAATATGACTCTTTGATCAAATTAAAATTAGAGTTGGACAAAGCAATATACTTCTATAGAAGACTTTATGCAGAAGTTTCACCTTATTGTGGGATAAAGGATAGAATAGATCATAAATTTTGGAATTATAAAAATAAATTCGCTAATGTTTTTGATGAAAAACATCCCGAATTACCCAAAGTTAATTCTTTTGAAACAATGTATAGAGAACTTCAATATGATATCAAGGAAAAACATAATTTGTTAGAAAATATTTACAAGCACTTCGAAGAAAACGCAAAAGCTGTCGAAAGCAGATATAATTACAAGATAGTTAAATGGACACTAATTGTAACTTGTTTGTCTTTGGTTGTGACAATATTATTTGCAGGGAATCCAAATCTGTACGAAAGCATAAAGAATAGTTTAACAACTGTATGTTCTGAAATTAAAAATCTGTTTACAAAATAAATTAAAAGCAGCAGACCTCCAGTCTGCTGCTTTGTCATATAGTGGATTATCTAAAATCATCAAGCCAGGTTTGGAACTGTTCGAGGGTGATTTCGCCGTTATAACATTTCTTTCGTTCTGCACGGGCGGTTTTACCGAACTCTTTAAATTCTTCCTTCGTAATGAGCTTTGCTCTTTGACGGGAATCCATACGGCGATAAGCTGTAATATATGCCTTGTGGATAGCATCGTCTTTATGGACAATATCAAAGGTTTTAAGTGCACCGATTTCGCTACAAGGCTTTGTTTCGCCGGGCATAATTCTTTCGCAGTATTCGCTATTGATGCGACCACGTGGAATAAAATATTCTCCGCAGCATTTACAGGGCTTAAACTTAATCTTATTTACAAGCATAAGCATTATATCAAAACGAATTACATCATCAATAGTTTCTAAAGGATACACAACAACATATTCATTTGCATCAAAATAGGATGCAAAATCAAAATTAAAAAGCTTACTCTCTTCACGGTGCTTTGTAAAGCGCTGAGGTAGGGAGCCTTTTTTATCTTTAATAATTTTATCCAAATAGAATTTGATTTCTGCCTTTTTCTGCTCTATGCTATCAAGCATTGCATTAAGGAATTTATCAAAGTATTTTTCAGAGCCTTTTTTCGGGGCAGTAAAATCGCTTCCGAGAAAATTCGTAAATTCACTGCTACCATTAGCAAGATAATCAATAAAAGAAGCAATATATACGGTTAAGTAGCTATTCTTATCAACATAAGCAGCAGACTTTTTGATTGCCTGCTCTGTGCCACCTCCGCCGTAGGCTATAACTATATCTGTAAAAATCGTTCTCAGCACATCAGCATCAATCCAAAGAAAGTCGAAAAGAGCTTTGCCGGAAACGGTGCTGACAATTGTTTCTTCAATATTATTAAATTTTAATTTGTATGAGGTTTGGTTGCCGTTGGCAAAACCGAGGATTTTAGTGTTTTCTTTCATAATACACCCCTTCAATAAACGAATATAAATAATTCTTGTAAGTATTATATCACGTCGTTTTTGAAAAGTCAATACGAAAGCACAAAACGACTATAGAAAATTATTTTTAAAATATACTTGACAAATGAAAATCATCGTGCTATACTATAAACGACGATAAAGAAATGAAAATAAAATAATCGTCTAATATAATCGGTGTAAAAATACTGAAGGAAGGAGGTAATAGTATGAACGTATTGAATTACACACAGAAGCTAAAGCATTATCCTGATGTGCTCACGTCGGATCAGGCAGCTGAAATTCTTAATGTCAGCAAGAAAACGCTTTATATGGCAATTAAGAACAAGGAACTGCACGCCGTGAAGATTGGACGAGAATATAGGATAGTGAAAGCAAAGCTTGTAGAAATGTTAGTATCGTAAGAGGGTGATTATTTTTGAAAAAGGAAATTAAGGTGTCAGGACATCTGGAGGTTATCAAAGGTATTTACCATATGAAGCTTTCCTGGGTGTCCGCAGAAGGTAAGAGACAAAGGAAATCGAAAAGCACAGAGCTACCGGAACGGGGCAACAAGAAACGTGCTCAGGATATGCTGATTGATTTTCAACGTGAGCAGGAGGCAGAGCTTGTAGCAAACGGCAACAGCACAAAAGACATACTTTTCACCGATTATATGAAACAATGGCTGGAAAAGATGAAGCTACAAATCCGACCTACTACATACAGCGGTTATCATGATAATGTTTACGGAATTATAATTCCATATTTTAAACCAATGAAGCTTAAGCTTAGAGATGTTACACCTAAGCATATTCAGGATTTTTATACGAAGCAAAGACAACGTGTAAAAGGTACAACAGTTAAAAGCTATCATGCAAATATACATAAAGCTTTCAAAGATGCAAGAAAACTACAGCTTATTGACTCAAACCCTATGGAGTGTGTGGATCCTCCGAAAAAGGAGCCATACCACGGTCAGACATATACTGTTGAGGAAGCTCAAAAAATACTTGCGTTGATAAGCGATACGATATTTGAAATTCCTATAACAATGATGTTGTTTTACGGACTTCGTCGTGAAGAAGCGATCGGTCTTAAATGGCAGAACATTGATTTTGACAACGATACCTTTTTGATTGCACATACTGTAACTGAAACAAAGGTTGACAGACACCTGCAAATGGTTAAAGAAGATTTAACTAAAAACAGTAGTAGTTATCGTTCGCTTCCATTAGTAGCTCCGGTTAAGGAATTGCTTTTAGAAAAGAAGCAAAGCATTCAGGAATACAGAAAGCTTTTCAGAAGAAGCTACTATCGTGAAGATTCTGATTATGTTTGTGTCAATGAGATTGGTGAATTGATTAAACCGAGAACACTGTCGGATAATTTTAAGAGGATTATTCGCCAGAATAAAATTCGTAATTTAAGACTTTATGACTGCCGACATACTGCAGCAAGTATAATGCTGAAAAACGGTGTTAATATGAAGAAGATTCAAATGATACTCGGGCACAGTGATTATGCAACAACTGCAAATATATATTCCCACCTTGATTATACTGATAAAATATCAGCAACAGAAACAATGAAGGAGATAATCTATGGTAAGGATAATGAAACAGTTTAGGGCAAATCAAGGCAGATTTGGGCAAAACAAAGCCCGGTTCAGACAAAGTAAATGCGGGCTTACAAACCTGCAAACCCGCAAAAACACTGGCGGAGAAGGTGGGATTCGAACCCACGTGCCCGTTAAGGCAAACGCATTTCGAGTGCGCCCCGTTATGACCACTTCGATACTTCTCCAGATATGAAATTGTTTTATATGTCAGCCCTGACAAATTTGGCAAAATGATATTTAAGGCAAAAACATGGGCAAAACAAGCAAAAGTTAGTTAAAAATAAAATTACAGAAACCGCTTAAAATCAAGGGTTTCGGGCTACGGGAGTTCCGTTAGATGTAGAAGCTTTCGAGTCATGTCCGTTATGACCACTTCGATACCGCTCCGTGTATGAAAATGTTAGCGATACTTTGTATCGCTTTTTTTATTTTACCTGATTATATGGGGTTTGTCAAGGGTTTTGGGAGGCTTGTGTTATCATAAAAAGCCCGGATATTTCATAGATTTTAATAAGATATGTAATAAGGGGCGAGAAGATGCAGGAATATTTAGTTAAATGCCGGGGCAAGTGGTGGCATTTTTTTATGAAGCCGCTTTACGGCTTGTGTTACAGAAGGCGGGAAGGGGGCAGGTTTTTAAACTTTGAGGTGTTGCTCCTTGATGCGTGTGAGGATTTTTGCGCCACCTGTATGGGGGACAGCATTCACATTGTCTGTCAGGATAAAAACGGCAGTATTTTATACTTAAATGGTGCAGAGGGGGAGTGGAAACGAACCGTTTTGTTGGCAAACAAATCGTCAGTTCCGTATCCGAAGCATTTTTCATTGGTGCCGGTGGGGAATTTTTTAAATCTTTTTTATGTGATCGCCTATCAGGAAAAGCAGATGCTTGTGCATCAGATTTTAGGGGTGCAGGACAAACCGCCCACGGTGGTGGACCGCATTGCCCCGGGGATGCCTTTGTTTCTGGCGGAGCCGGCTGTGGGAACAGACATAGCGGTTATTTACCGGAATGAAGCCGGCAATAGCGGCTGTCGCACCTTTCGGTGGTCAAAAAAGGAGTTCGGTCGTTTTGTGCCGGTTAACCCCAGCCTTGGCGGGCAGGTTTGCGCCACACTTTTAGAAAATTATGGGCGCACACGTTACTGCGCCCTTCAAAAGGTGGAGTCTGTTCGGAATCTGGTTTATTTTGAAAAGACCGAGGATGAGACCTTTACCTCTGCCGTGACGGTTAATCTGGATTGCCCCAAAGACAGCGCTCCCGTGTTTTATCGCGAGGGGGAAAAGCTGTATCTTGCTTGGCGTGAAGCCGGTAATGTGATGTCATCATATTCTACAGATGACGGTGCCAAATGGTCAAAGCCTGTGAAATATATGAAAGGTGCTCAGGTCGTGCCGGTGCTTTATACCCTTTGTGAAGATGGAAGAAGCAGGCGGTTATACGGTTTTGAGAAAGACCGTGAGATTGTGTTTTATATCGGTGCAGGGATTTTGGATGAGCAGACCGAGAAGAAGCCAAAAGGATTTCGCCCTGCCGGATATGAAATTGAGGATTTTGTCAAAAACGCAGTAGCGGCCGAAGCGGAAGAAAAGCCTGCAGGAGATCCTGCTGTAGAGCAGCTTAAGAAAGATTTTTTGCACCTGAAGGAGCAATATTTTACCTTGCGGCGAACTCTTGCCGAAGTGACGGAACGGATAGAAGAGCTTGAGCATAAAACTGCCGGGTCGGCACAATAAAAAAGGACTGTGGCAAGTGCCACAGTCCTTTTTTATGCAAAAAACAAGTGTTCAATTAAAATTTTCAGCCCCATAATAATCAGAACGGCACCACCGATTAGCTGTGCACGCTTTCCTAAAGCCTGACCGGCACATTTGCCGAGAAGGGCGCCAATGGTGCAGAGCACAAAGGTGATGAGGCCGATAATGGCAACCATCCACCCAATCCCCATGGTCTCCGGCAGAAAGGCGAAGGTAACACCGGCGGCTAAAGCATCAATGCTGGTGGCAACGGCAAGAACAATCAGTACAGAAAACTGCGTGCTGCCCTGTGCCTCTTCATCTCCACCCCGGATGACGTCATAAATCATTTTAGCACCGATATAGCCCAGCAGAGCAAAAGCTATCCAATGGTCAAAGGCGGTAATGTAACTGCTGAACAGGTGCCCTGCCGCCCAACCGATGAGGGGCATAAGTGCCTGAAACAGACCGAAGAAAAAGCCGAATTTTAAAGCATCTCTCAGCCGAAGGTTCGGGATTGCCATACCGTTTGAAAGGGATACGGCAAACGCATCCATTGAAAGGCTGAGGGCAATTAAAACAAGCTCAACGATACCCATGTGAGCCTCCTTATGTATTTTAAAAGGAATTATACATAACAAAAGACCCGCAATCGGGGTCTTTTGTCAGTTGTATGTAATTAATTTTACAGTTCAAATTTGTCGTGGATTGCACGAACAGCTTTGTCTTCATAGCCGGCATCAATCAGGACAGAAACCTTGATTTCAGAAGTTGCAATCATGTGAATGTTAATCTGTGCATCATAGAGTGCTTCAAACATTTTAGCTGCAACGCCGGGGTTTGAAACCATACCTGCACCAACGATAGAAACCTTTGCAACATCTTTGTTTGAGCTGAGGGTTTCGTATGCGATGATGTCTTTGTTTTCTTCTAAAATCTGCAGAGCTTCTGCCAGATGTTCTTCTGTGGTGGTGAAGCTGATGTCTTTTTTGCCTTCACGGCCAATGGACTGCAGGATGACATCTACATTAATGTTCTTTTTAGCAAGCAGTGAGAAAATTCTGAATGCTTTACCCGGTGTATCTTCAACGCCGCAAATAGAGATACGGGCAACGTCTGTATCCTTTGCGACACCTCTAACTAACATTTTTTCCATATTGACAGCCTCCTTAACGATGGTGCCCTCAGCTCTTGTCAGGCTGGAACGGACACAGATGTTTACGTTATATTTTTTGCCTAATTCAACAGAACGGTTATGCAGAACATTAGCGCCCAGGCTTGCAAGCTCAAGCATTTCATCAAAGGTGATTTCATCCAGCTTGGAAGCGTTGGGAACAATTCTCGGGTCGGTGGTGTAGACACCGTCAACGTCGGTATAAATTTCGCAAAGGTCAGCGTGCATTGCAGCTGCCAGTGCTACGGCTGAGGTATCAGAACCGCCACGGCCCAGGGTGGTGATATCACCATATTTGTTGATGCCCTGGAAACCGGCAACAATAACAATGTTTTTCTTATCCAGCTCCATCTGAATGCGTTCCTGCTCAATTCTTCTGATGCGGGCAGCAGAATATTTTGAGTCGGTATGCATACCAACCTGCCAACCGGTTAAAGAAACAACGGGAAAGCCCAGCTTTTCAATAGCCATAGCCAGCAGAGAGATAGAAATCTGTTCACCGGTGGAGAGGAGCATATCCATCTCACGCTTAGAGGGTGATGGGTTGATTTCTTTTGCTTTTGCAATCAAATCATCGGTGGTGTCACCCTGAGCGGATACAACAACAATGACCTGATTGCCGGCTTTATAAGTGCTGGTAATAATGTCTGCAACGTTAAACACGCGCTCGGCATTTGCAACAGATGAGCCGCCAAATTTTTGAACAATAAGACTCATATGATCAGTCCTTTCGCAATAATTAACAAATTAAATTTCGTGGTTACGAACAAATAAAATACCTAACGTATCAGCACCGCAGTGTGATGAAATGGTGCAACCGGCGCGGGTGAGCAACACCTCAGAGAATAAGCCGGTGTCAACCACTGCCTGATATGCCATATCTACCACGTCGTCGCTACAACCTGCGTGGGTAACAAAAATGCGATGGGTATCAAAATCACCGTCTGCTAAGCGCTCTTCAATATATTTTTGCAGAACAGCCTTAAACTTGCCGCGATATTTTTTACCCACATCCATTTTACCGCCGCTGACTTCAATGCAGGGCTTAATGCTGAGTAAGTTTGCGCCCAGTGCAGCAAGCGCACTGCAACGGCCACCTTTTCGCAGATATTCTAAATTATCAATAATAAAGCTTGCGTCAACCCGCTTTACAAATTCCTCGCAATCTGCGACAACTTCTTCAGCGGTCTTGCCTTCTGCCAGCATTTCAGCAGCGTGGAGAATCGTCAGCGCTTCACCGGTAGACAGGTTTAACGTATCAACGGGGAACACTCTGCCTTCAAACTCTGCTGCGGCAAGCACAGCGTTCTGATAGGTGCAAGAAAGGCCTGAGCTTAATGAAAAATGAATCACCTGATCGGCGTCTTTTAAAAGCCCTTCAAAGTATTCGATAAAATCACCTACAGAAACTGCAGAGGTTTTCGGCATAACGCCGTTTTCCTTTACCTTTTGATATAACTCATCCGGTGTGATTTCAATGCCATCGCGGAAAGCTTTCTCACCAAAGGTTATATATAAAGGTAAACGGCTGATGTTGTATTTTTCAAATAATTCAGGGGTTAAATCGCAGGTTGAATCTGCTGATAAAATAATCTTTTTTCCCACACAATCCTCTCCTTTCGGTCGGGGGATATCAGTAGACAAAACTATATTTATTTTATCATTATAATATACGAAAGAAAAAAAGTCAATATGACCCACAGAAAATCACACTAAAAAATTGGGTGTTTTATGAGATTTTTGTTTACAAAAAGGTGTATTTGTGGTATGATAGAATGTGGAAAATAATAGACCCTTAAATATTTTTCTTTTTATGGTTTATAATATATTCAGAACTTGGAAAGGATGCGGTATTATGGCCAACGATTTTGTAAAAAAACTGACGGAAGCAAATTTTGAGCAGGATGTTTTAAAAAGTGATAAGCCTGTTTTGGTAGACTTTTGGGCATCCTGGTGCGGCCCCTGCAGAATGGTTTCACCCCTGATTGACCAACTGGCAGAAGAATTTGACGGTCGCGCTGTGGTTGGTAAGGTCAATGTAGATGAAGAAGGTCCCCTTGCTATCCGCTATAACGTTATGACCATTCCCACTGTTATTATCTTTAAAAACGGTGAAGTTTTAGATCAGGTTTCCGGTGCATATCCCAAGGCGCACTTTGAGGAGATGCTCAACAAGGCACTATAAAGAAAAGACAGGAGATTTTTCATGATTACAGGAAAACAAAGGGCATCCCTTCGCAAGCTGGCGAATCCCATCCCTGCAATTTTGCAGATTGGCAAGGGCGGCATCAATGACAATTTTTTAAAGCAGGTTGATGATGCGTTAGAAGCCCGTGAGCTGGTTAAGGTTTCAATTTTAGAAACGGCGATGCTTGACACAAAGGCGACCTGCAATTATGTTGCAGAGTGCTTGCACGCTGAGCCTGTGCAGGCCATTGGTTCAAAGTTTGTTATTTATCGCGAATCAAAAGAAAATAAAACCATTGAAATTTAAAGGATGATTTTGTGAAAACAGGTTTATACGGTGGCACCTTTGACCCCCTTCATAATGGGCATATCAAGGTGGCACAGGCGGCAAAAAATCACCTTCAGCTTGACAGAATTATTTTCATCCCGGCAGGGGACCCTCCTCATAAAACAGACAAGAAGATTACCGATAAGGCGCACCGCCTTGCCATGACTGAACTTGCGGCAGAGGGCGTAGGTGCTTTTGTTTCTGACTGGGAGCTGAACCAGACGGAAAGAAGCTATAGCGTTTTGACGGTACAGCATTTTAAAGAGCTGTACCCGGAGGATGAAATTTATTTCATCATCGGGGCAGACTCCTTTCGCGATTTGCCTTCCTGGTGGCACTACCGGGAACTGATGGGGCTGTGTAATTTTGTAGTGGTGTCTCGTCCTGATGTAGATAAATCCACCTTTTTATCCCGATTCGATGGGGATGAAACGCCGCCCAGAGTCTTCTTTTTAGATAATATTTTAATGGATATTTCGTCAACCCAAATCCGCAATATGGCAGCAGAGGGAAAGGACTTTTCTCACTTGGTGCCTGCCTCTATAGCGGATTATATACAAGCAAATGGTTTATACAAAGGTTAAAGATGGAGGAGCCAATGGAATTAGCCAAAATGGATCTTGAAGCAATGGAACAAAAACTCAGAGGCATGTTGTCTGAAAAGCGGTATCAGCACTCTCTGGGCGTCATGGAAACTGCTATAGAAATGGCAGAGATTTTTGGTGTCGATGTGGAAAAAGCACGCCTTGCCGGGCTTTTGCATGATTGCGCCAAAGATATTGAAAGAAGCAAACGGATTCCTCTTTGCAAAGAACTGGGTGTTCACCTTGACCCGGTGAAAAAAGACCAAAAGGGTTTGATTCACGCAGATTTGGGTGCAAAAATGGTTGAAACAGAATTTGGCATTACCGATATAGAAGTTATCAACGCTGTGAAGTATCATACTTTGGGCAGAGAGAACATGACAGACCTTGAAAAGATTTTATACTTGGCAGATATCATTGAACCAAACCGAAAACCCTTTGACGGGATAGAGGAGCTTCGCAGCTTGTGCAGAAGCAATTTAGACTGTGCTATGCTTTACGCGCTGGATCGGTCGATTGAGTATATTCAACACCGGCACAAAAAGCTACATAGCCAGACCTTGCAGGCACAGCAATACTTTTTAGAGATATGTAAAGAGAAGGTGACAGGATGACATCGTTAGAAAAAACACAGGCAATCGTTAAACATTTAGATAATAAAAAGGCAAAAGACATTAAGGCCCTACAGGTTTCAGAGCTGACCCTTTTGGCAGACTATTTTGTAATCTGCTCAGCTCAGTCTTCCACTCAGGTGAAAGCCTTGGCAGACACCTTGGAAGAAGAAATGGAAAAGAAAGAAATCACTCTTTTCCAAAAAGAAGGCAAGCAGGGCTTTAACTGGATTTTGATGGATTATTCCGATGTGATTGTGCATATATTTTATCAGGAAACCCGTGAATTTTACGGTCTGGAAAAGCTCTGGTCAGATGCTGTTGAGCTGAATCTGGACGAGATTATAGAGGAGGACTAAAGAGGATGGAATATAATTTTCAAAACATTGAGAAAAAGTGGCAGAACAACTGGTACACAAATAACACCTTCCGTGCAAAGGACGATTATACTATGCCGAAGTTTTACGGCTTGGTAGAATTCCCGTATCCGTCAGGTCACGGTCTGCACGTTGGTCACCCCAGAAGCTATACAGCTTTGGATATTGTTGCCCGCAAACGCCGGTTAGAGGGTTATAATGTACTGTACCCTATCGGTTGGGATGCGTTCGGTCTGCCGACGGAGAATTTTGCGATTGCTAACAAAATCCATCCGAAAAAGGTTACTGCAGATAACGTGGCAAACTTCAAGCGCCAGCTCCAGAGCATTGGTTTTTCCTTTGACTGGACCCGTGAGATTAATACCACCGATGCGGCATACTACAAATGGACACAATGGATTTTCTTAAAATTATTTGAAAAAGGTCTTGCTTATAAGCAGGAGATGCCCATCAACTTCTGTACTTCCTGTAAGGTTGGCCTTGCTAATGAAGAGGTTGTTAACGGTGTTTGTGAACGTTGCGGTAGTGAAGTTGTTCGCCGTAACAAGAGCCAGTGGATGCTGAAGATTACTGAATATGCTCAGCGCCTGATTGACGATTTGGATGACCTTAACTACATAGAAAAAGTTAAAACCCAGCAAAAGAACTGGATTGGCCGCTCTGAGGGTGCTGAGGTAGAATTTAAAATCAGCGGCACCGATGAAAAGGTAACTGTATATACCACCCGTCCTGACACCCTGTTTGGTGCAACCTATATGGTTCTGTCACCGGAACACCCCTATGTTGAACAATTTAAAGATAAGATTAAAAACTACGATGAAGCTGTGGCTTATCGTGAGAATGCGGCTAAAAAGTCTGAGTTTGAACGTACTGAGCTTGCAAAAGATAAAACCGGTGTTCGCTTAGACGGCTTATTTGCTGTTAACCCCGTTAACGAAAAAGAAATCCCCATTTTCATTTCTGATTATGTGTTAATGAGCTACGGTACCGGCGCGATTATGGCTGTTCCTGCTCACGATGACCGTGACTGGGATTTTGCAAAGAAATTCGACCTGCCCATTATTGAAGTTGTTGCCGGTGGTGAGGATGTGCAGAAAGCTGCATACACTGACACCGATAGCGGCAAGATGGTTAACTCCGGCTTCTTAGACGGTATGGAAGTGAAAGAAGCTATTGCTGCCATCCGAGATTTTCTTGAAGAAAAGGGCATTGGCAAAAAGAAAGTTAACTACAAACTCCGTGACTGGGTATTCTCCCGTCAGCGTTATTGGGGCGAGCCCATTCCTTTGGTTCACTGTGACAAGTGTGGTTGGGTGGCTCTGCCTGAATCCGAACTGCCCCTCACTCTGCCTGAGGTTGATAACTATGAACCCACAGACAATGGTGAATCTCCCTTGTCTAAGATTGAAGACTGGGTGAACACCACCTGTCCCAAGTGTGGCGGTCACGCTGTTCGTGAAACTGATACTATGCCTCAGTGGGCGGGTTCTTCCTGGTACTTCCTGCGCTATATTGACCCGGGCAACAACGATGCACCCGCATCAGAGGAAGCTATTAATTACTGGATGCCGGTTGACTGGTACAACGGCGGTATGGAACATACCACGCTGCACCTTCTGTACTCCCGTTTCTGGCACAAGTTCTTATATGACATCGGCGTAGTGAACACACCGGAACCCTATGCAAAACGTACCTCTCATGGTATGATTCTGGGTGAAAACAATGAAAAGATGTCCAAATCCCGTGGTAACGTTGTCAATCCGGATGATATCGTGAACGATTTTGGTGCTGACACCTTCCGTACCTATGAAATGTTCATCGGTGCCTTTGATCAGGCAACACCCTGGTCTATGAACGGTGTTAAGGGCTGCTACCGCTTTATGGAACGTGTATGGAATCTGCAGGAACTTTTGAGTGATGAAGAAGGCTATTCTGCTGACCTTGAAAACACCATGCACAAAACCATTAAAAAGGTTACGGAAGATATTGAACGTATGAAGTTTAACACTGCTATCGCAACCCTGATGGCGCTGATTAACGACTTCTACAAAAAGGGCAGCGTAACCCGTGGCGAACTTAAGACCTTCTTATTGCTCTTAAATCCCACCGCGCCCCACATCACAGAAGAAATGTGGCAAAACGCAGGCTTTGGCGGCGAGCTGAATGCTGCGAAATGGCCGGAATATGACGAGGCAAAGACAATCGACTCAACGGTTGAAGTGGTTGTTCAGTTAAACGGTAAGGTAAAAGGCAAAATTATGGTTTCTGCCGGTCTTGACCGTGACAGTCTGGGTGAAGCAGCGCTGGCTGATGACGTGGTTAAAAACCTGCTAGATGGTAAAACCGTGGTTAAAACCATTTGCGTACCTGATAAACTGGTAAACTTCGTGGTTAAATAAGTTATAAAAGTAAAAAAAGGCTGTAGCGTTTTTGCTACAGCCTTTTTTAATTTAGTCAATAACAGGAATCTCAAGTGCGTTGCCGCCGTTTTCGGCAGATATGTGGGCAATGGTACCGGGAAGAGATGCGTTGATTGCAAAATCAATATCAAGCTCAGGCTTTTTACCTTTCACAATACATTCTATGAATTTACGGAAGGTTACAACGTCGCATCCACCATGCCCCTGCAGATCGGATTCACCGGGATAACTGATTGCAACGGGAATTTCCATCTTTGTTTCAAAGGTTCCCGGAATACTCGAAAGCTGCGCAAACGAGTTTGCTTTTTCCCACGCCTTTGTGGGGTCTGTCATAATGCTGCCTCTTGTACCAATTATGCGGAAGTTGTGGTCAAACCCTGCATATGCACCAAAGATAATGTTAATTCTGATGATGGCACCCTTTTCAGTTTTCATAATTGCTACAGCGTTAGCGGATACTTTTTTATTGGGGTTGTATTGAATGTCGGACTCAAAGCAAGAAACGCTTACGCAACGGTCATTCATAATATAAAGAAGGGGTCCTAAGCTATGGGTTAGATAGTGAATTGCCGGATGATACGTTCTCCATGTTTCTTTGACAGGCTTTAAGTTTCCGTCTTCGTCATAATAGTTTTTATAATCAAACGTGTGAATATATTCTGCTTCTGCAAGAACAACATCGCCAAACTCGCCGTCGTCATACATCTTCTTCCATGTTTGAATATTGGCAACATAGCAAACATTTTCAGCAAACATAAAGGTGAGATCGGGGTGAGCCGAAACTGCCGCCTTCAGTGCTTTTGCTTCTTCAACGGTTTGAACGGCAGGTACTTCCTCAAGCACATGCTTGCCGGCTTCTAAAGCCATAATTACCTGCTCGGTATGAAGCGGTGCATCGGTGCAAATATAAACTGCATCAACATCAGATTTTAAAAATTCTTCATAGCTTTCAAAAGATTCATATTCTGAGGGGTCAATGCTGTTGTTTTCCTTTAACATTTTATGGGTTGCTTTAATCGCTTCAGGATTTTTGTCGCATACAGCGGTCACCTTAACATTGTCATCGTTTGCAATGTAAGAAAGCATATAACGACCTCTCCCGAGACCAACTGCACCTATTTTAACAACTTTTTTTTCAGCTTCCATCCGTATATCCTCCAACGCATTATTTTAGAGATTTGCTCTCTGTTACAAAAAGTATACCATAGATTTTTTTGAGGGTAAATGGATATTAAGAGTGTGATGATGTAAAAAAGTCTACTTCTTTATGTTTTTTAAATACGCAGACGGGCTCATTCCCATCTTTCTTCTGAACACCTTTGAAAAGTATAGGGGATCGGAAAAGCCACATAAGGTTGAAATATAGGAAACAGGCGTTACGTTGTTCTCCAAAAGCCTTATGGCGTACTGAATCCTTAACTGATTTATATATTTGTTAAGTGAAATGTTCATTTTCTTCTTGAAAACGGAAGATACATATTTTGCACTGTAAGAAAATCGCTCAGCGATTTTCTGAACTGTTATATCGGCATCTTTGTAGTGAATGTCAATATATTCCGTCAAAGCTTCAACCAGCGCATCGGCATTAGATTTTCCTGCTTCTTCCTCTTTCGTACTGATATATGAAATTGTGTTCAGCAAAACGCTTTCTGTAACAAAATGCGCATTGTGGATGGTCACTCTTTTGATGGATGTTTTCCAGAAGTCAATTAAATAACTAAAATTACCACAAATGGGATTGCCAACAGTAATGCTACGGTTTTCCAGCATTTTCACTATATCTGCACCGATAAAATCAATGTATATGTATCTGAAATCATCGCTTGCCTCGATTTCATAGGTGCAACCCGGAAAGCAGAAAAAAAGCGTTCCGCGTTCAAGCGAAAAACGAAGTGAGTTGATTTTTAAAATACCGCGCCCTTCTGTAATCAGGTGAACAGAATAAGTTTTAAGAAAGAACGGCTGTGAAAGTGCTTTAAATTCTGTTTCATAAACAAACCGTAAGGTTCTAATGTTATGGTTATTTTCCTTATCAGGCATAAAACTGCAAATGCTTTTATCCAATCATGCCACCCTCTCATAGCATAATGCTGTTATTTAATCATATCATCCTCTTGGTGTGCTTGTAAATAGACATTATCCTGAAATATATGGAAAAAACAGAACTATCCAAATCTGTATAGATGATAGACTTTGAATATCTCTGTTTGTAAGACGGATAAATAGTGGGTTTTAATGAGGTTTCTATGGATGAATTTATACAGAAGAAACAAGTAAAAAACACTTTAAGAAAAGTATAATATCCATAGTAGGTTATGGTTGGTATTCTCTCGAAAGAACCGTTACGAAGCGGTGATTGTGGTGTATGATTTCAAAAGCTCGATAATTTTATACCGGGTTTCTTCCTTTATAATATAACACTAAAACATAACTGCCAGTTCATCTTCTTCTGTCACGGGGGCGTATTGTTCCTTTTGCGTTCCTGCCACAGTAGCGACGAAAACTCTCTCAGCACCGGCATCACTCAGTAACTTTGAAAGGGCATCAGCCGTGGCACCGGTTGTCAGCACATCATCAATCAACAAAACATGCTTACCCTTAAACGCTTTTTTCGGCATAGAAAGGGAGAAGGCTTTTTCTACATTTTTAAATCGTGAGACATAGTCAAGTGAGCTTTGTTTTCGGGTTTCGGCAGATTTTGAAAACGCCTCAGATAAAAAAGGGATGCCCAATTCTTTTGCCACAGGCTCTGCAATCAGGTTTGTGTGGTGATAGCCACGCTCTCTGTGCGCGGCTTCTGTCATTGGTGTGCAGACAACGCAGTCAAAGGGATTCTGCCGGTGAAAGGGCAAAACCCTGTAATACAAAAGCCGGGCAAAGGTTCGACAGAGATCTCTGCGACCGTAGAATTTATATTGTAAAACAGCGTGCCGGATGCCTTCCTTATAGGGCAGGCAAGCGACGGCACGGGTAAAGTAATGAACGTGGGTCTGACAGGTCGGGCAAAAGGGCTCTAATGAGGTCAGTTGGCATCCGCAGATTCTGCAGGTGGGTACTTCGTCTAAAAAGGTGAGCTTTTCCGCGCAATGATGGCAGATGGCAATCCGGCTTTTGGTTTCCTTCATCACGCGACCACAAATCATACATCGCTCAGGAAAAACAAGATCTAAAATCTTTTCTTTCACTGCGTGCACCCCCCTTCATAAACTATTATTGGTAATCATTTTACCATATATTGAAAGCTGTCGCAATAAAATTTACAGGGATTTACAACATATATACATAGTCTTTGTCCAAAATAAACAGATAGATGTTAAAAAATTTTAGCGATTTATGAAAAATCTTCGAAACTCAAAAAAAAACCTTGACAATAAGGAAAAATATAGGTACAATATAGTGTAGGAATATATGCTGGGAGGGTTTTGTATGTCAAAATATATATTTGTAACAGGTGGTGTCGTTTCCGGCTTGGGGAAGGGCATTACAGCAGCATCTTTAGGTAGACTTTTAAAGGCTCGCGGCTTTAAAGTTACGAATCAGAAGTTTGACCCGTATATTAACATTGACCCCGGCATGATGAACCCCATTCAGCATGGTGAAGTTTTCGTAACAGATGACGGCGCCGAAACAGACTTAGACATCGGCCATTATGAACGTTTTATTGATGAAAACTTAAACATTAACAGTGATGTTACAACAGGTCAGATTTATTGGTCTGTTATTAATAAGGAAAGAACCGGTGATTATTTAGGCGGGACCGTTCAGGTTATCCCCCACATCACCAACGAAATTAAAGAGCGCATCTACCGTGCCGGCGCTTCCGGTGAGAAAGATATTGTTATCACCGAAATTGGCGGAACGGTCGGCGACATTGAAAGCTTGCCTTTCTTAGAGGCTATCCGTCAGGTGGCAACTGAGGTCGGCAGAGAAAACGTGATGTATATTCACGTTGCGCTGATTCCTTACCTCGAAATGTCCGGCGAGCTTAAGTCAAAGCCGGCACAGCACAGTGTTAAGGAGCTACTGAGTATCGGTATCCAGCCGGATGTGCTTGTGTGCCGTACCTCTTATCCCTTGGATAATGACATTATCAACAAGCTTGCTTTGTTCTGTAATATTCCCGTTGAGGCGGTTATCGCCAATCCCGATATTCCGACCTTGTATGAAATTCCCCTTGTTCTTGAAAAGCAGGGTCTTACAAAAGTGGTTCTGAAAAAGCTCTGCCTGCCTGACTATCGTCCTGATTTAGACGAGTGGAAGACAATGGTTGAAAAAACCAAGAACTTAAAGGATGAGGTTACCATCGGTCTTGTCGGCAAATATGTTGCCCTGCATGATGCGTACCTCAGCACAGTTGAAGCCTTAAAGCACAGCGGTATTGCCAATAATGCTAAAATCAACATCAAGTGGATTAATTCCGAACTTTTAACGGAAGAAAATCTGGATGAAGCGCTGGGCGATGTAGACGGCATCTTGGTGCCGGCAGGCTTTGGCGACCGCGGTATTAACGGCAAGATTTTAGCTTGTCAGTATGCCCGTGAGAAAGATGTTCCGTTCTTCGGTCTTGGCCTTGGTATGCAGCTCGCTGTTGTTGAGTATGCAAGAAATGTTTTAGGCTTAAAGGCGGCACATTCAACAGAGATTGACCCGGGTACTGTGTATCCCGTTATTGATATCATGCCGGACCAGAAAGATACTGAAAAAACCGGCAACACCATGCGTCTTGGTAAATATCCTTGCCACCTGATGCGGAACACAAAGGTGTTTGAAGCGTATCAGAAAGAAAATATTGATGAGCGTCATCGCCATCGGTATGAGGTTAACAATGCCTACCGTGACAGATTGGAAGAAGCCGGCATGTACTTTGTTGGTAAGTCTCCTGACGGCAAGCTTTGTGAAATCGTGGAGCTAGCAGACAAACGTTGGTTCGTGGGTGTTATGTTCCATCCAGAATTTAAATCCCGTCCCAACCGTCCCCATCCTTTATTCCATGATTTTGTTAAATACAGTCTGGAATATAAAAAGGAAAAGTGAGTTTCTTCCTATATAATAGCCTTCCCCGATTCGCCTCCCTTGCCTAAAGGGAGGGGGACCAAACGTAGTTTGGTGGAGGGATTTTGAGAAGGCGGTGGATGAGGCAGAGGCTGTAGGGAATGCATTGATGCATTCCGAAGCGGAACGGATAAATCCGTTCCCTACAGAAAATAACAATGTATTATCAGAAATTCCGTACTTGCTTTCAGTAATAATGTACAGCAATGTACGTTGTTATATAGATTTGTAACAGCGATAAAACGGTAGTTTTACAATTTTATTACAGTTGCAAATCAGGCATTGACTATCACAAAAACATGTGGTACAATCAATGCATAAGGATGGGATAACTGTCCTTCTATACGTGTTTCTCGTTTTTGAAAGAGGAATGAGTTACACCTAACCAATAGCTCTTTCAATAAAAATAAAAAAATATTATAAGGGAGGATTTGAGACTATGAAAAATCTCAAAAGACTGATGTCAGTAGTTTTGAGCGTTGTTATGCTGCTGAGCTTTGTTATCAGCACCAGCGCTGCAACATTCACTGACGTCGCAGAAACTGACAATGCTTTCGAAGCAATCGAAGTTCTGGCCGCTCTCGAAATCTTAGAGGGTAAAGAAGCTGGCGTATTCGATCCGGAAGCAAACATCAAGAGATCTGAGTTCGCTGCAGTTATCTGCAGAGCTATGAACCAGTCTCCGGTTGGCGTTGCAACCTTCGTCGATGTTCCCGAAGATCATTGGGCATATGACTACATCGCATGGGCTGCTTCCCAGAACATCGTTAAAGGTAAAGGCGAAGGCAAGTTCGATCCCGATGCTAACGTTACATACAACGAAGCAATCACCATGATCGTTCGTGCTATGGGCTACGAATACTACGTAGAAGAATACCTGGGCGGCTTCCCGACAGGTTACACCAGAATCGCTGGTTCCTACAAAATCGATGCTGGCGTTAACACCTCTAACGGTAACGCAGCTGCTAGCCGTGCAGACGTTGCACAGTTAGTATACAACGCATTCGAAGCTCCGCTGATGGACTACTCCTACGCTATCGGCAACGATACCGAGTATGTTATCTACAACGGTTCTAAGAACGTTGACTACGAAAAGAGAACTCTGCTCTCTTACTATGCTGACCTCTACAAGTTCAAAGCAACTGTAGACAACACATTTAAGAACAGCTCCGCTTTAACTGACGCTCGTGGCAATAAGCTGATGAACTTAACCATCCAGTCTACTTACGGCTTCAAAGCTGACCAGTTATATGATGCATTAGATAAGAGACTTTCTGCTAACCCCGGCCTTGGCGAAACTAACGCATTAAACAACATTATTGCTAACAATGAAGCTTGGGCTAACTACCAGGGTTACACTGTTGATGCTTACATCATTCTGAACGAATCTGGCAAGCTTGAAGTTGTTGCTATGGTTCCTGTTACCGCTTCCGGTACTGAACTGGTTATCGAAAACGCTAAAGAAGCTATCAACGTAGCTGATTGGGATGGTACCGACTTAACTTTCGAATATGAAGATGAAAACGGTAAGGAAAGAACTCCTGACATTGCTGAAAACGCTGTTGTATATGTTAACAATATCGTAGTAGGCGCAATCAATGCTAACGCTACTGCTGAATCTTACTTTGAAGCTTTAGAAACTGGCGCATACCCCAGCGTTACTCTGCTTGATTCTAATGATGACGGCGTATACGACAAAATCTACATGACCAAATACGTTTACGGTATCGTTGAAGAAGTTGATGCTGATTACGAAGTAATCGAAACAACTGCTAATGACGTATTTGAACTGTCTGAAGACGACACTAAGGACGGTTTCGTTTACACCATCTACAAAGATGGCGAAGAAATCGCTATCAGCGACCTGGTTGCTGGCGATATGCTGAACATCGTTATTGGTGATGCAAGTTCAAACATTGCTTATGCTACTTTTGACGATGTTTCCAATGCTACTTTCGCTGACATCTATGTAACTAACAACACTATCGAATCCAGCGTATCTTCTGTTGGTGGTCAGGGTACTTCTGCCGATCCCTGGAGATACATGATCGATGGCGAAGAATACTACACAGCAGCTACCGCTATGTGCGGCACATTAGATCCTGCTGATACCGGTATCTTCTACATCACTATTGATGGTTACATCTATGATGTTGACTTCACAAGCACTCACAGCGACAACTACGGTTTCATTCTTGAAATGGGTAAAACCAACACAGCATTTGGTACCACCTGGCAGATCAAACTGTTAGACAAAACCAATACTGTAAAGACTCTGAACGTTAAAGATACCCTTTTCGTAACTATCGACAAAGACGTTACAGGTTCTCCTTTAACAGTTACTTCTGTTGCATATGACAGACGTCAGTTCAAAGCAACTGATGGCAAATTAAATCCGATTATGGAAGAAATTCGCAGCTACACATACGGTACTTCCGCTGCTAATGCTGCTTCAAAGCTTGGTAAGAGAATGGTAACTTTCAAAGAAGTTAACGGCGAAATCACTGAGCTGGTATTTGCTACCGCATATGCTCCTTCTACTGTTAGAGACTTCAACGTTACTTCTGCTGGTCCTCAGTACTACAACGGCAAAGCTGGTCGTCTGGGCAACATGGAAATGTTAGACAGCTCTGTTCTGTTCTTCGCTCCTGATGCTGCAGCTGCATATGCTATGACTGCTGATGCTGATAACGATGGTACTGATGATTCTTACGAATTAGATGTTGATAAAGTTCAGGTTTACGCTCAGAGCGGCCTGAAAGACACTCAGAACTACACTGGTATGCTGTACAATGTTGATGCTAACCGTGCATTCGGTGCTGCGCTGATCACAGCTGGCATGACCTTCGCTGGTGATGCTAACGCTCTGGCAGTAATCACAAGCGTATCTAAAGGCTTGGATGCAGCTGGCAACAGCACAACTGTTCTGACTCTGATGCAGTCTGGTGAAACCAAGTCTATCGCAGTTAGCGATCAGTATAGTGATGCTTTTGATGTAACCAACGCTGATCCTGGTGACGTTATCCAGTACACCTTAAACGCTTCTGAAGAAATCAACAAGATTGAAGCAGTTTATGACATCTCCGCTAAACAGCTGATGAAGACTGGTACTGCTAACGACATCGAGTTCAAGATGGGTGTTGTTACTGAAAATACCGGCAAGGTAATCGCTCTGGATCAGAAAGATGTACCTGCAGGTCTTATCACTCCTAGCAATCCTTCTAACGATGCAGTTCTGGCTTGGGATCTGGCTGACGATTGCACAAACGTTCTGTACAACACAGATCGTGCAGGCAAAGCAAATGCATTCAACGCTAAGAGCGGCACAGCTTACATTAGAGCTTACAAGGCTGACGCTTCTACTGATGCCTTCACAACTGATGCTTACGTAGCAGTTGTAAGAATGGTTGATGGCGTTGTTGTTGACGTAGTTGCTTATCAGTATGCTGAAGATACTCTGCAGACTTATGTAGATGCTACCACTACAGCTGCTGAATTCACCGACCTGTTCACAACAGCTGGTGCAATTTACGCTTAAGTCTTTTAGCTTGAAAAAAGCTTAATAAAGAAGCATGGCGCAAGCCATGCTTCTTTTTTTGCATCCTATTACCTTGGCTCCCTCATCAAAGGGAGCTGTCGAACGTAGTGAGACTGAGGGAGAGAAAATGACATTGAAAAATGTTGGTGCGGAGGATTCTCACAACATTGTAGGGGAGGGTCTCCGCGCCCTCCCGAAGGACGGGCGGGGCTGGAATCCCGCCCCTACGATATAGATGAATGTTTGTAGGGGTCATTCACGAATGACCCGCGGGCGATTCTTGAATCGCCCCTACATTTTTTATACCGTAACCGTAGGGCAGGGGCTTGCTCCTGCCGAAAAAGCCTTCCCCTTTGGAGCACTGTCTAAATCTATGATTTAGCAAACAGTGCCCATGGCAAAACGTCCCAAGAGCGCGTAGCGCGATTGGATGACGTTGACGGCTGAGGGGAAGGGGGACCACCATAGGTGGTGGGTGAGGTGGAAATGTAGGGAATGGCGGTTTCCGACATTCCAAAAGCGGTGCATCGTAAACGCTGCACCCTGCTACACCTCATCAGTCTCGCTTGCTCGACAGTTTATCCCTGCCTTAAACCCTTGACAATTTGCACAATAAATGGTATGATAAATATGTATGATAAAAATTTCCTTTGGTCAATATTATGGGAAATTTATTACATTGTTTAATTAAAAAATAACATAAAGAAGGAGAAACGAAAAATGGAAATCAGAAACGCCACAAATCCCAGAGATTTTAAACACTACACAACCGAAACTCTGCGTGAAGAGTTTTTAATCACCGGTCTTTTCACCGCTGACAATGTGAAGATGGTTTACAGCCACATTGACAGAATCATCACCGGTGGTGCAATGCCCGTTAACAAAAAGCTCACCGTTGAAGCCGGTAAAGAGCTTGCTGCTACATATTTCTTAGAGCGCCGTGAAATGGGTATCATCAACGTTGGTGGCCCCGGTAAAATTACCGTTGACGGCACCGAATATGAAATGAAAGAACGTGACGGTCTCTACATTGGTATGGGCAACCGTGACATCGTTATGGAAAGTGCTGACGCTAAGAATCCTGCTAAGTTCTACATCAGCTCCTGCCCGGCTCACAAAAGCTATCCCAACGTTAAAATTGACATTGCTAAGGCTAAGAAAGTTCCCTGTGGCAGTGCAGAAGATGCTAACAAGCGTGTTATCAACCAGTACATTCACCCTGAAGTATTAGACACCTGTCAGCTCTCCATGGGTCTGACCAATCTGGAACCGGGTTCTGTTTGGAACACCATGCCCAGCCACACTCATGACCGTCGTATGGAAGTTTATCTCTACATCGACATGGGTGAAAACGATGCTGTATTCCACATGATGGGTCAGCCTCAGGAAACCCGCCACATCATTATGCACAATGAAGAAGCTGTTATCAGCCCCAGCTGGTCTATCCACTCCGGCGTTGGTACCAAGAACTACTCCTTCATCTGGGCTATGTGCGGTGAAAATCAGGAATTCACCGATATGGACGGTATTGAAACAAAAGACTTAAGATAATTATAATTTACAGGAGGAACAGACAATGACTATGAATGATTTTCGCTTAGACGGTAAAATTGCTCTGGTTACCGGCGCATCCTACGGTATCGGCTTTGCTATTGCTTCCGGTTTTGCCGCTGCAGGCGCAAAAATCGTGTTTAACGACATTAATCAGGAATTGGTAGACAAGGGCTTGGCTGCTTACAAAGAAGCCGGTATCGAAGCTCATGGCTACGTTTGTGACGTAACCAGTGAAGAACAGGTTAATAACCTTGTTGCAACTATTGAAAAAGAAGTTGGCGTAATTGACATCTTAGTTAACAACGCCGGCATCATTAAGCGTATCCCCATGTGCGATATGACTGCTGAAGATTTCAGAAAGGTTATCGATGTTGACTTAAACGCACCTTTCATTGTTGCAAAAGCTGTTATTCCGTCCATGATTAAAAAGGGTCACGGTAAAATTATTAACATCTGCTCTATGATGAGCGAACTGGGTCGTGAAACCGTTTCTGCATACGCTGCAGCTAAGGGCGGCCTGAAGATGCTGACTCGTAACATCTGCTCTGAGTATGGTGAATACAACATTCAGTGTAACGGTATTGGACCTGGTTACATTGAAACACCCCAGACTGCACCCCTGCGTGAAAGACAGGCTGACGGTTCCCGTCATCCCTTTGACCAGTTTATTGTTGCTAAGACTCCGGCTGCTCGTTGGGGTAAACCGGAAGAACTGCAGGGTCCTGCTGTGTTCTTAGCATCTGATGCTTCTAACTTTGTAAACGGTCACATTCTCTACGTTGACGGTGGTATCTTAGCATACATCGGCAAACAGCCCTGATCGTGATACATAAGTAGCCTGATAAACGGATAAGTTAAACCCTTTTTAACTTATCCGTTTTGTGTTAATTAAGTGTTTTTGCAGAATTTTGAAAGAGTAGAGGGAGAAGAATGAAGCCAAAAAATATATATCAAATGTATTTGCGAATGTTCACACCGTCAGGCACTCTTGCCGCAGCGGAAGAAATGATTCCTTATCTTGCTGATTTGGGCATTGATTGCATATATTTAAGCGCCTTAAATCAGGCAGATGATGCGCAGGAGGGTCAAAGCCCCAGACAGCTTAAATCAGGCATTGGCAACCCCAAAAACCCGTACCGCATCACGGATTATTATGCTGTTGATGAGGAATATGGCAATATGGAGGATTTGAAGCGTTTTGTGGAGTCCTGTCATCGTGCGAATATTAAGGTTTTAATTGACCTTGTGTATATGCATTGCGGTCCGAATGCTGTTTTCATTAAGGAACATCCCAATTTTGTCAAGCGCGACGAGAACGGAGACATTCAGTGTACAAGCTATGGCTTTCCTCTCATTAACATTGATAATCCCGAACTTAGAGAATATCTGTGGGCGAATATGGAATTCTATCTGACCGAGATTAAGGCAGACGGCTTCCGCTGCGATGTGGCAGAAGAGGTTCCCTTAGACTTCTGGAAAGAGGCTGTTCGTCGCTTAAAGAAAATTAAACCCGATTTAATTATGCTTGACGAGGGTGGAATCCCTGATTATTTAGAGGCTTTTGACCTTTTGTATGGTGGCGGTCTTGAGGGCGCTATCAATCGTGTATTCCACAACAAGCAAAATTCCAAAAAGGCACACAAGGTGGATGCTTACCACTTCCGCCCGTTAGATGCCGAAACGGTATACAATGCTGAACACATTCGCACAGCTTGGGAGAAATCCCACGAAAAAACGCCCCTGTGTTCTTCGCTGAATCAGGTAGAAAACCACGACATTGCAAATGATGCTTACTATGAGCGTTCAGAGGCTCATTTGGGCCACGACGCTGTTGAGGCAATGCTGGCACTTATCTTTACCTTTGATGGCATTCCAATGATTTTCAACGGCATGGAATTTGCCGACAGCGGCAGACGAACCCTTTGGTACAGCCGCTTTTATTCAGGTGCAATGGTAATTGATTGGAGCAAGCTGGCAACAGCCGCCGGTCGGGAGCGCTTTGCAATGGTTAAACACATGATTGCTATGAGAAACGGCAGAAAATCTCTGACAGAGGGCGACCTTTCCTGGACAGAACACGACAACACCAAAAATGTTCTCGGCTTTACAAGATGCCATGAGCAGGAAAAAACACAGGTGTTTGTCAATGTGACAGCCAAGGTGCAAAAAACAAAAGTGCAGGGGCCGTTGCCGGGGAAAATTCTGGCCAGCAAAAACGCCTATGTACAGAATGGCTCGATTACGTTGCTGCCCTATGGTTATTTGATTACAGAATAAAGAACGGGCGGGATGAATCCCGCCCCTACGATATATGTCAATAATTGCAGGGGTCATCCGTGGGTGACCCCTGTATTTTTTCGCGTGCCACAAACGTAGGGCAGGGGCTTGCTCCTGCCGAAACGGTGTCACATTCTGTGACAAAACGGACGAGCAAGCCCATTCCCTACAATTTTTCTTGCCAAACGTAATAACATATGATATAATAAATATGCTACACAAGTACATAATGATTAAGTCAATAGTGGATGTATTTTTTTACCTTTTGGTAAAAATGCATGCTCTATTTTCACATCCCTGTTGGCTTGTCGAAATACTTGTGTAGCAACAAAGTGAGCCATGCATTTTTCATGCGTCGGCTCTGGTCGGCGCATTTTTTAATGCACGGAAAAACATCTCCTTTTGGAGAATGGTTTGTTTCTCATTTTCACACACGAAAAAGGGCGGTTTAAACCGCCCTTTTTCCTTTTGTGCAGGGGAGGGTCTTTGCGCCCTTCCGAAAGATGGGCGGGATGAATCCCGCCCCTACGATATATGAATGTTTGTAGGGGTCATTCACGAATGAACCGCGGGCGATTCTTGAATCGCCCCTACAATTTTTGCTTTTGTGCGCCGCAATCGTAGGGCAGGGGCTTGCTCCTGCCGAAGCGGTATCACATTCTGCGCTAAAACGGAACGAGCAAGCCCGTTCCCTACAAAATTTGTGTAATTTACGGTAACCCGTAGGGGAGGGTCTCTGCGCCCCCTACGATATATGAATGTTTGTAGGGGTCATTCGTGAATCGCCCCTACATTTTTATGCTTTTAGGCACAAAAAAAGGATGGTCAAAAACCATCCTTTTTTATATGCTGTTACATTAGTTCAGCTTTGCTTTTAAGGTATTTAAAGATTCAGCCAGTTCAGCAGGCAGCTTGTCGCCGAAGGTAGAAGCGAAGAATTCTTCAATGTCTTTTGCTTCTGCTGTCCAAACGTCTTTATCAACGTTTAACAGTTCAGCTAAGATGTCAGCATTTACATCATCTAAGCCTTCGATGTCGATGTCGCCAGCGTTGGGAACATAACCGATAGCAGTTTCCTTAGCGTCAACCTTACCTTCGCAACGATCCAGAATCCAGTTCAGAACGCGCATGTTGTCGCCGAAGCCGGGCCACATGAAGTTGCCTTCATCGTCCAGACGGAACCAGTTAACGTTAAAGATTTTCGGAGCCTTGTCACCCAGCTTGTCGCCCATGTCGAGCCAGTGCTGGAAGTATTCAGCCATGTGGTAACCGCAGAAGGGACGCATAGCCATGGGGTCATGACGAACAACGCCAACCTTACCGGTTGCAGCAGCGGTGGTTTCAGAAGCCATAACCGCACCAACGAATACACCGTGATCCCAATCTCTTGACTGGTAAACCAACGGAGCAGCCTTAGCACGACGGCCACCGAATACGATTGCGGAGATGGGCACGCCCTTACCGGAATTGAATTCAGAGCTGATGCAGGGGCAGTTTTCAGCCGGAGCTGTAAATCTTGAGTTGGGATGAGCACCACTTGTGCCAACCTTGTCAGCCTTGTCGTACTTTTTGTAATCCCACTCTTCGCCACGCCAGTTCAGAGCGTTTGTCGGCGGATTGTCGTTTAAGCCTTCCCACCAAACTTCGTTGGTGTCAAGGTCGTGAGCAACGTTTGTAAAGATGGTGTTCTTGCGGGTAGAAGCCAGCGCGTTGGGGTTAGATTTATCGTTAGTACCGGGAGCAACACCGAAGAAACCGTTTTCGGGGTTGATTGCCCACAGTCTGCCGTCTTCGCCGATACGCATCCAAGCGATATCGTCACCAACGCACCAAACTTTGTAACCCTGTTTGCGATATTTTTCAGGCGGAATCAGCATAGCCAGGTTGGTCTTACCACAAGCAGAGGGGAATGCAGCAGCAATGTACTTAACTTCACCCTTGGGATTTTCCAGACCTAAGATGAGCATGTGCTCAGCCATCCAGCCTTCGTTTTTACCTAAGAAAGAAGCGATACGCAGAGCGAAGCACTTTTTACCTAAAAGAACGTTACCGCCGTAACCGGAGTTAACAGAGATAATGGTGTTATCTTCGGGGAAGTGGCAGATGTATCTCTTGGATTCATCAATTTCGCATCTGCAGTGAAGGCCCTTAATCCAGTCTTCGCTGTCGCCTAAAGCGTCTAAAACATCATTACCAACACGGGTCATGATTGCCATGTTCAGTACAACGTAGATAGAGTCAGTCAGCTCGATACCGATTTTAGAAAATTCGGAACCAACGGGACCCATGGAGTAGGGGATAACATACATGGTTCTGCCCTTGTATGAATCTTTAGCGATGTCATACAGCATTTTGTATGCTTCCTGAGGATCCATCCAGTTGTTGGTGGGGCCAGCTGCCTCTTTGGTTTTAGCACAGATAAAGGTTCTGTCCTCAACACGGGCAACGTCGTTCACTGCGGTGCGGTGCAGATAGCAACCGGGCAGTGTTTCTTCGTTCAGTTTAATCATTTCGCCTGTGGAGCAAGCTTCAGCACGGAGCTTTTCATAAAGCTCTTCACTACCGTCGATAACAACAACGTTATCGGGTTTAACGAGTGCTTTCATCTCTTCAATCCAGGCATTTACGGATTTGTTTTTGATCATTCCTAACACTCCTTTTGAAAAATTTGTTAAACATCTATGATGTCAGAGATGTCAGGACGAAGTCCATTCAATCTCAGCGTTTACATAAATCGTTTAAAGTGGGAAAAGTCAATTCCCCCTCAGTATGAAAGTATACCACAAATTGGTTTCAATTTCAAGTAATTTGGTGCATTATTTTAATTTTTATTCACAAATACCTGCAAATTTTTTTGTAAACACATTCTTTTTGACATTTTTCGTGATTCTGCACAGAAGTAACAAAGGATTTACTTTTTGCAGGGTGTGTGTTACAATATAGTCATAACCGACAAAGTGGGTGAAAAGTATGAAAAACCAACAGGAAAAACCGGAGGTTGTGGCACTTACAAAAGAGCTTTTTTTCAGACCGGACGAAAATGTGCATATTCAGATGTCTAACGAATTTCCTGACTATATCGGCGTGATGCACAGCCACGAATATATCGAGGTTGTGTATGTAATTTCAGGCAAGGCCCGGCACAAAATCGGGGGCAAAACCTATGAGGTAAAGCGGGGCGACTTGTTTATTATCAATATGAACACCCCTCACGCATTTTATCAGGAGGAAGGTTCAAAAGAACCGTTTGTGGTCTATGACCTGATGTTCACCCTTGATTTTTTTGACCAGTCATTGACAGGGAGCCAGTCGCTTGAGAAGCTGAACAGTTCCTTTATGTTTTACTCTCTGTTCCATGACAGAGATGAATTTCCCCCGTATTTTAGTGTGTCTGGCAGCACCTACACTATGTTTGGTGAGCTGTTTAACAAAATTTATTTAGAGCACAGGGGTAGAGAAAAGGGATATATTGAAATTATTCGTGCCTATCTTTTGCAGCTTATTATTACTATCTTCCGCTTAGACAACACGGCGGCTAAAAGTGCGGGCAGGCTTAAAAATAAGCAAACAGTTGCATACATTATTCAGTATATTAACGAAAACTTTTCTTCGCGCCTGTCTGTTCGTGAACTGGCTGAAAAAGTGTATTTAAATCAGGATTATTTAGGGCGAATTTTCCGTCAGGAAACAGGCATGAGTATTGGTGCTATGATTCAGAAGGTGCGTATTGAACACGCCTGCCATCTTCTGTCTGCATCAAGCCGTACGGTAACAGATATTGCAGCCGCCTGCGGCTTTGACGATATGAAGTTTTTTTATAGTGTTTTTAAAAAGCACATGGGCGTTTTGCCCGGGTATTACCGGGAGCAGACCTCAAAAAAATAGTCTTTCCAAAAACAGTCGGAATATTCCACTATCTTGTAGGAATGTTCTACTGTTTTTTTCATTTGCTTTTTTTATAATAATAGTATAAACTGAGAAAAATTTTAAGGAGGCAGAGATATGGTTAATATAAAAGAGTGGAGCAAGCAGGCAAACATCGTTGCCGATGTTTTGGCAAAGGCTCCGAAATTTGACAAAACCCTGCGTGTAGAAAAACCTGAATTCGAGCGCAGGCAAAAGGCAGTGTATGAGGCACTTAAAAAAGCCGGCTTTGATGGCGGTATTGTGTATTCCGACGAGCATTATCACGGTGACGTGCCTTACCTTGGCGGTAACACCAACATTTCTGTTGAACCTGTTGCCGGTATTGTTGGTAAAAACGGCTTTTCCATCATTGCAGGCCTTGAGGGTTGCTATGTGGCAGAGCAGCTGTCTGTCAGAAGCGGCTGCAAGGTTGCCCGTGTTGAAATGTTAAAGCTTGCTGATGAAGACTATCCCGTTGAGGTGGACCGCTTAGAAGATGTGGTAGAAGACATCTGCGGCGGCAAGCCCAAACGTCTGGCGCTTCTCACCCCCCGTGCAGTTATGCCGGTGAGCATCTATGAGTGGTTTGAAGCCTATGTGGGCAAGGGAAACCTCTTAGATGGTCAGGAAATTTACTACAAAATTAAATATGAAAAGTCTGACATTGAAATGACCTTAACCCGTCAGGCGGCGAAAATCACCGACTATATGATTGAGGGTATGCTTTCTGTTATGAAGCCGGGCATGATGGAAACCCAGGTAGCTCAGTGGGGCTATGCTATCGCCTCTGAGCTGGGTGTTGAAGAAATGGGTATTGACATTATGGTCACCAGCGGCGAAGCTAACCGTTCCATTGTTGGTAAAGCCTTAAACAGAGTGATTCAGGAGGACGACTTTGTGCATTTAGGCGTTGGCCCTGCTATGGACGGCTTAACTGCCTGCCAGCGTTGCAGCGTTGTCTGCACCGAAAAGGGCGGCAAACTCACTGAGCCTCAGGAATACTGGATGAGCTTTGTGGAAGATGCTTACCGTGTCGGACTTGAGGCTTACATCAATGTGGCTGAAAACAACCTGCCCGCAAGACTGCAGGAGCAGGCACTGGTTGACTATTTTGAATCAAGACGTGAAGAGGTCAGCAAACGTATCGGCAAACCTATTGACCTTGCTATGCTCAAGCCTTACACCGGCACTCATAACGCAGGCTACACCGAATGTCAGGAATTCTATGGCGCCATTACTTTAAATTCCAATGAACCTTTAGGAAACCAGATTGTTATGATGCTAGACGTAGCTGCCCGTGGCTTCGGCAGCACCTGGAATGAGGTTATCATCCCTGAATTTGACTATATTTTAGTTGAAAAAACCTTAGGTAAATTCGGCAACAGGGTTGAAGTGTTTAACGACCTGCCTATCCGTGTTCAGCACTTAGTTGGCTGTGGCTATTAAGGAGGGCTGACCGTGAAATTTACATACTGTGATTTAAACACAAAGGCTGTCAGCGGTGACATCAATCAGATTTTCCCCGGTTTCTCAGAAAACGAAGTGCTGGCAGTTATGAGCCCTCACGATGATGATGCCATCATCGGCGCAGGCTATGCCATGCTGGCGGCGAAAAATGCCGGTGCAGATGTGTATGTTGTCATCTTCTGCCGTGGCGATGCCGGTTACAGCACTATTGAAGAAAAAGATACCATTGAAGAGGTAAGAGAGCGGGAAACCTATGATTGCTACGAGCGTTTGGGCATCCCCCGTGACCACATTCTGCGCCTAGGCTTTCCTGACTTTTCCGCCATCGGCCATTGGGGTTGGGAAAAGGCAGACGGCAAGCCCGGTGATATGCCGACCCTCTTGCGGTTTTTGCGTGAGAAAAAGGTAACTCGTGTTATGATTCCTAACCATTATCATGAGCACATTGACCATGTGGCAGCCCATAATATGTCAAGCTTCACCGTGCCTCAGGCAGGGGATGTTTGTCTGGTGGACTATGGCACACCCCACGGCGTGAAATCCACCCTGCAGTATTCTGTCTGGGCAGATTTAGACCCGGAAAATGCCTTGATTGCCGGCAGACCCACCAACCTGCGCGCTAACCGCATTTTAGTGGTTGACGGCGAGGTTGAAGAAAAGATTGCCGATGCCATTTCTGCCTACGTTTCTCAGGAGGAAATTATCCGCAGTTTAGTGGAGGCAAGAAAAGAAAGAAGAACCAAAAACGGTGACTACGTTGAGGTTTACATCACCTTTGACTGCCGTCCGAAAATTGATTTTGCGCCCTATGTAGAATGGGCAGAAAAGAATATTTAAAAAAAGCTGCAGCAATTTGCTGCAGCTTTTTTTATTGGTACAACTAACCTTGATTTTCGTATTTAGATATGTTAAAATAATAGTAAAACTAACGTATTAACAATGGGGGAGATATTATGAAATGTAAGGTTTGCGGTGCAGAACTTTATGAAGGTGGCAAGTTCTGCGGTAAATGTGGTGCTCCGGTTGAAGCGGCGCCTGTGCCGGTACAAGAGCCGGAAGCAGCACCTGAGACAACACCGGTAGAGAAGGTTACTCCGGCGTCAAACTGGTTTGCGGCAGCCCCAGAAGAGGGCGAAAAAGAGCCGCAGATAGAGGCGCCGCCGGTAGAAAAACCGGTGGAGGCACCTGTGCAAAAAACGGCACCGGTAGCAGAAAAAGCTGCTCCTGCGGCGCCGAATGCCGTACCAAAGGTTGCACCAAAAGCTAAGAAAAAATCAAAGGCACCGCTTATCATTGGCATTGTGGCGGCACTTGTGGTTATTCTGGCGGTGGTTGTTACAGGCATCGTTGGTGTTGTTGCACACCTGTTAACAAGACCGGTATCTGACGAAAAAGCGGCAGATATGCTGCAAGAAGTTACAGTGGAGCTTAAGAATCAGAACTATAAAAAAGCCGATAAGCTGTTATCTAAAATAAAGCTGCAAGAGGGATCACAGCATGAGGCACTTTGTGCTGAGCTTTCAGAGATTATTAAAGCAGAACCCAAGGTAGCTTCTGCCGACACATCCAATTATCCTAATGTGACGGTAGAATTAAAAGTCAGCGACAAAAATGTTGAGTATACAAAAGCAGATTTTGAGGTTCGCTGTGAAGATTCTTCGGCTTTGCCCATAACAGCCTTTGAAAAATCAGGCAAAACCTACAAGCTTACATACATAGCTGCAGAAGAAGAAGGCGACAGAGACGTAGAAGATGAAATCGTTTTCGTAAAATATAAAGAAGCAGAATTTTCTTTGCCTGTTGAATTTGTTTCAAAAGATGTAGCAGAGGCGAATGTATCTCTTGTTACTTCAAACGTAAATGCATATCCCGAAATCTCTCTGTACCTTAAGGTTGTTGATGAATACGGCAATCCCATTGACAATTTAACAAAAGAATCCTTTGCTGTAAGAGAGTATCTGAATATTAATGATTACCTTGAAAGAGACGTTATTTATGCTGCCAAGATTGACGGCACCGATGCGCTCAATGTCAGCCTTGCGATTGACAGAAGCGGCAGCATTGATGACTCTGACATGACAAAAATTAAAAATGCAACCAATACCTTCTTATCAAAGCTGCAGTTCGAGTCCGGCGATAAGGCGGAAATTGTAGCCTTTGATACCAACGTTATGCAGATGTGTTTGTTTACCAATAATAAGGATAACCTGACAAATGGCGTTAACAGTATGTATCCTTACGGTATGACAGCCTGCTATGATGCCATCGTGCGTTCTATTGAGAACGCCAGCCTGCAGAGCGGCGCCAGATGCGTCATCGTCTTTACTGATGGTCTTGACAATGAAAGTATAAACTCTGTAGACAGTGTTATCCGCCTTGCAAAGGAAAGAAGCGTTCCGGTATACACCATTGGTGTAGGTTACAGCTTAGACGAATATGAGCTTCGCAGAATTGCAAACAGTACAGGCGGTACCTATCACCACATTGATGATATTTCATCTATGAGCCAGATTTATGACGAAATATACAGAGAGCAGAAAAATATGTATCACATAAAATATGTCAGTGACGCCTCTTTGTCTCAGGATACAGCAAGAAGAGTTGTCCTGCGTGTTGCCGGCGGCGGACACAAGGGCACCTGCGACAGAACTTATACACCGATTGTTCCTGTTACGGCTGCTTCTCACGGCTCAAGATATGAAGTTATCAAAGCAGACATCACCTGGGAGGATGCAAACAGACAGTGCATCAACAAAGGCGGTCACCTTGCAACCATTACCAGCAAGGCAGAAGAAGATAAGATTATTGCCGTTGCAGAAGCATCAGGCATTGAAAGACTCTGGATCGGTGGTTACACCACAAATGACCGCTACGGTGAAGCTATGGGACATTGGGTTATGGGTGAACCCTTCACATACCAGAACTGGTTCTCAGAAGACGAGCCCTCGCGTTTTGACTCAGACAATGCTGAAGAATTTTATCTGATGCTGTGGAAGATAAATGGCAGATGGTCCTGGAACGACCAGCGTAACGACCTCATTAACAGCCCCTTTGCAAGCACCTATCAAGGTAAGATGGGCTATGTAATTGAGTATGAAGACTAATTTGCAATTTTTCAGGAGGAAATAGAATGCAGCTTAAAAAGTTAGCTATATTGAGTTTGGTTTTTGCATTGCTGGCTCTGTCAGGATGCTTGCCACCTGTAGTTGAAGACAAACCGGAACAAACAGAACCTGCAGCGACAGAAGAGGTCTTGGCTGAAAGCGAAAAGTCAGCAGAGAAAGACGAACATCTTGCCCAGTTAATTCAATATGCCGATGAAAATCTGAGAACTATTCAGATTGTTTATCCGGCATCCGGGGTGGATAAAACTTATAGCGGCGATCAGATTCGCTATGGGCTTATGGATTTATCCGGAGACGACAAGCCGGAGCTGGTTGCCTTTGTATCTGAGGATGACGAAATTGCCTTCTTCAACGTTTATTATAATGATAACGGTAATATTGCTGAAGTTTACAACGGTCACCCAAGCGGCTTTGAGGGTGGATGTCAGGGAATTGCCTTGTATGAAGACGAGTACTATGTTTATCATGAGAGTTTTTCCTCTTCAACCGGTATGGAAATGGGCCTGAGCCGATTCAGTCCGGCAAAGCCGATTGAGGATGGCGTCTGGAATAATGTTTATGAGGCAAAGCACGGCGTTAACAGCGAGACCTTTGCCTTAGAGGGGAACCTTGTAAACGGTGCCGATGTTTCTTTTGAGGAGTTTGAAGCATACAGAGAAGGGCTGTCTGCTTCGGTGTGCCTCTCTATGAAAGAGTTTTATACCATAGAAGACTTAAGAAATTTACTATAATTCACATGTCTGAAATAGAGGCGGCAGTAACAAGAAAATGCTTGTTGCTGCCGCCTCTTTCTATGCTCAAAAAAATTTTTTAAAAAATTTCAAAAAAAGTATTGACAAAGGGATATACGGTTGCTATAATGTAATTGTAATCATTACAAAAGTGAAATCGTTACAAAAATAGGAGGTGCTGTTATGACATCCGCGGAGATACTTATAAGCCATGACATTAAGCCATCGCTGTCGAGAGTTTTAATCTTCGATTATCTCAGGCAGCACAGAACCCACCCGACAGTTGATGAAATTTATTCTTCACTTTCAAAACGGGTTCCCACTCTTTCTAAAACGACGGTGTATAACACGGTCAAGTTGCTGTCTTCGGCGGGCATTATCAAAACCATCACCATTGAAGAACAGCAAGCAAGGTATGACGCCTGCACCGACCTCCACGGTCACTTTCTTTGCACCGATTGCGGCGGGGTTTTTGATTTTGATACCTCCCTGCCTGACAGTCGGCTGCCACACGGCTTTACCGTGGCAACTCAAGAGGTGTACTACACAGGCACCTGTCACCATTGTAGTCAAAAAAATTAAAAATAAATATTATATTTAAAGGAGATTGAAAACTATGAAAAAATTTGTATGTTCTGTATGCGGTTACGTTCACGAGGGAGACGCTGCTCCCGCAAACTGCCCGGTATGTAAGGTTCCGGCTGAAAAGTTTAAAGAAATGGTAGAAGGCGCAGCCCTCGCCGCTGAGCATGAATACGGCGTTTACGGCAAAACCGTTAAAAATAACCCCGACATTTCTGAGGAAGATAAAAAGTTCATCTTCGAACAGCTGATGGCAAACTTCAACGGCGAATGTGCTGAAGTTGGTATGTACCTCTGCATGGCTCGCATCGCTCATCGTGAAGGTTACCCCGAAGTTGGCCTCTACTGGGAAAAGGCAGCGTTTGAAGAAGCTGAACATGCAGCAAAATTTGCTGAACTTTTAGGCGAAGACTTAGAGCCCAACATGAAAGCCACCACAAAAGACAACCTGGCTTGGAGAGTTGACTGCGAATACGGCGCAACTCAGGGCAAGTTTGACCTGGCAGCTTGCGCTAAGAAAAACGGCCTTGATGCAATCCATGACACCGTTCACGAAATGGCCCGCGACGAAGCTCGGCACGGTAGAGGTTTAGAGGGTCTCTTAAAGAGATATTTTAAATAAGATATAATCATTAAAAACAAGGGTTGAGCGTTTCTCAACCCTTGTTTTATGCCGTTTTCAGCTTGATTTTATCTAGAAAAAATATGACGGGGCGATTGCCCCGGCATATTCTGATTCTAAAATTCTGCAAAAAAAAGAGTTGGCACGGTAATGCCAACTCGGATTTTTATTAAAAACTGATTTTTTGAGATTAAAGCACATCTGCTAAGTCGTAAATGAGCTTTTCTGTCTTTTCCCAGCCAAGGCAGGGGTCAGTGATTGATTTTCCGTAGGTGCCTTCTTCGGGTTTTTGTGCACCATCTTCAATATAGCTTTCAATCATAAGACCTTTCACAATCTTTTTAACATCATCAGAATGACGGCAGCTATGCAGAACTTCTTTTGCAATTCTCGGCTGTTCCATCCATTGTTTACCTGAATTTGCGTGGTTTGTGTCAATAATTACAGACGGATTTTTAAGGCCGGAGCTTTCATAGATTTCGGCAAGGTGAATCAGGTCTTCATAATGGTAGTTCGGCAAAGACTGACCGTGCTTGTTCACATAGCCTCGCAAAATTGCGTGAGCAAGGGGATTGCCCTGACTTTCTACCTCCCAGCCTCTATAGATAAAGGTGTGAGAATGTTGTGCGGCGGTGATAGAATTCATCATAACAGAAATGTCACCGGCGGTGGGGTTTTTCATGCCGACAGGGATATCAAGCCCGCTTGCAGTCAGGCGGTGCTTTTGATTTTCAACAGACCGTGCACCGATGGCAACGTATGATAAAAGGTCAGATAAGTATCTGTAGTTTTCAGGGTAGAGCATTTCATCAGCACAGGTAAAGCCGGTTTCTTCAATGGCTCTTATGTGCAGATTGCGGATGGCCACCACGCCCTTTAACATATCAGACCCCTTGTTCGGGTCTGGCTGGTGAAGCATGCCTTTGTAGCCGTCACCGGTCGTTCTCGGTTTATTTGTATAGATGCGCGGAATAATCAGTATTTTATCGGCAACCTTTTCCTGTACGTTCCTTAACCGCGAAATATAGTCTATCATACTGTCATCGTGGTCTGCAGAACATGGACCGATAATCAGAATCAGTCTGTCATCCTTGCCTTCAAAAATAGACTTTATTTGTACATCTCTTTTTTCTTTTAATTGTTCATTTTTGTATGATAAGGGGTACTGTTCCTTGATCTCCATAGGGATAGGTAACTTGCGCTTAAAAATCATATTCATTTTTACTATCCTCCCAGATACTTACTTTTTGTCAAATAAAGCTCTGCGCTCAGTAGAGTGGCGCATCATTTTTCTCATGCCGACAATATCTTCTGCCTGAAGCATATTTTTTAATTCATTAAATTTATCTATAAACAAATCCATTTGCTCAAGCAGTGCATCTTTGTTTGCGACAAAAAGCTCGCTCCACATCTGGTCGTTTATACGGGCGATACGGGTCAGGTCACGGAAGGAGTCACCTGTAAACTTTTCCATATCTTCTTTGTCATTGCAGGTCATAAGGGTAATGGCGATGCAATGGGTCAGCTGAGACAGAAAGCCAATCATTTCGTCGTGCTCTTCCGGCGAAAGGGTGGTCACGTTTGAAAAGCCTAAAAGCTTTCCCAGCTCAAGACAGGTGTTAATGGCCTCATCTGTGTTTTTGTTTGTAGGGGTAACAATATAGTTTGCACCCTGAAAAATTTTATCGGTGCTGTTTTCAACACCGGAAACCTCACGACCTGCCATGGGATGTGCTGCGATAAATTCAACATCATCCCGCAGAATGTCCTGAATTTTATAGACAATGCTTCGTTTAACACCGGTTACGTCTGTGATAATGGCACCGCTTTTTAAAAGGTTTTGGTTTTGTTCAATCCATTCAACAAAAACGTGAGGATACAGAGCAAAGATGACAAGGTCGGCGCTGCCGATGATTTTGGCATCAAGCTCTGTTGAGCCCTCGTCAATCAGCCCTTCTCTCAGGGCATAATCAATAGAGCTTTGCTCTTTGGTAATAGCGCTGATGTGGAACCCGAACCGCTTCAGCGCTCTTGCATAGCTGCCGCCCAAAAGTCCCAGACCAACGATTAATATTTTTTGACTTACATCTACTATCATGATAATTCCACCTCTGCGCCAAGAGCGCATATATCTTCAAAAAATCCGGGATAGCTTTTTCTGACAGCTTCAATTCCGGAAATTTCTCCACCAATTTTTGAAAGTATGATTGACATTGCCATAACGATTCTGTGGTCGTTATGCCCGTCAAGAATGTTGCCTTTAGAAGAAAGCTCCTGCTTTGGTACGGTAATCATATTGTCGCCAAAAACGAGCCCTCCGCCAAGCTTTTTAAGCTCATCGTGCATTGCCATGCCTCTGTCGCTTTCTTTTGCCTTAAGCCTGTCTGTGCCTGTAAAGACCGCGCCGTTTTTTAAAGCGGCAAGGGCAATTAACACAGGCCCCAGATCAGGGCAGTCAGAAAGGTCAAGGGTGGGTGTTCCGCTTGCTATTTTTTCAAAATACTCGCCATACACCTTGTCCCCCTGAAGGCTTTCGGCATTCAGGTTTTGTATCTCTATTAAAGAGCCGATATGGTTAAATGCATCAAGAAATGCTGCATTTGAATAATCGCCTTCAATTTTGCCTGAATAGGTATGCAGTTTTGATTTTTTTATGGTTATGGTATATGCATCTGAAAAGGTTACATCTGCACCAAAGGCTTTTAATGCAGATATTGTCAGGTTGATATATGACCGGCTTTCAAAGGGCGGGATGATGGTAATCTGCGAATCCTCACCCAGATACAGCAGGGCAAAGATAAGCCCGGTAATAAACTGGCTGCTGATATCGCCCCTGACCTCATACTGTCCGCTTGTAAGCTTTCCGCAAAGGGTCACTGAGCTTGCATCTTTTTTAAAGGTAAAGCCCTTTTCCTGACATATTTTTTCATATACATCCAAAGGGCGCTCAAACAGCCGCCGGCTCCCCTGCAAGGTCACCGGCTTGCCCAGACATAAGGCAAGAGGGATAAAAAACCGCAGGGTGCTGCCGCTTTCTCTGCATGGCAGGATGGGGTTTTGGGCGCTCATAAAGCCATCAGGATTCACGCTGACCGTATCGCCGTTTGTTGCTATTTTAGCGCCAAGCGCCTGCAGGCAATCAATGCTTGCCAGAATATCCTCACTGTAATCAACACCGGAAATGTGGCATGTTTCTCCCGATAGTGCTGCGCCAATCAGATACCTGTGCGCCATGCTTTTTGACGGCGGGGCACTGACCGTTCCTTTGAGTGTACAGGGTTTAAATTTTGCATTCATTTTATCGACCTTCTGTCAAAAAGTCAATGGCTTCTAAATACCCATCTGTGCCATGACCTGTAATGGTTTTCACACATGCAAGCCGTATATAGCTTATCTGTCTGAAATCTTCTCTTTCATAAACCTTTGAAATGTGCACTTCAACTGTCGGAATGTTGACAGATTTGACAGCGTCTAAAATAGCAACGCTTGTGTGGGTATAGGCACCGGGGTTTATCACAATGCCGTCGGTGTTGCCATAGGTTTCTTGTATTTTGTCAACAAGGTCGCCCTCGTGGTTGGATTGGTACAGCACCACTTCAATGTTTTTGCTGTCACAATGCTTCTTTATTTTTTCGCAAAGATCGCTGTAGGTTTCTTTGCCGTAATGGTCAGGTTCTCTGATGCCGAGCATATTCAGATTTGGTCCGTTTATGACAAGGATTTTCATTTTATCAGCTCCAATCGTTTGGTCAGGATATATTGTGCCTCTTCTTCCGCTGTCTTCATATCAGGCACGGTCACATCAGCTGTTGACTGATAAATCGGAAGCCGCTTGCTATATAGCTTTTTGAGCTTTTCATAGGTGTCTGAAAGAGGTCTGTCATCTGTGGCCTTTAGTCTTTCTACATCTGCGTTTATAAAGAACAGCTTACCGTTTCGCAAAAGACAGTGTACATTTTCTTCTCTCAAAACGGCACCGCCACCGGTGGCAATAATGCGAGCGCTTTGTGAAGATACATCACGGATAACCTCTGATTCTATATCTCTGAAATGCTTTTCGCCTTTGGCATCAATCAGTTCTTTTATAGTACAACCGCACCGCTTTTCAACCTCAGCATCTGTGTCAAAAAAGGTAAAACCGTCAAGTTTCATTTGCTTTCCGACGGTGCTTTTACCGCTTCCCGGCATACCGATCAGTACAATATTTTCTTTTGATGTAAGAACGGAAGCAAATACGCTGTCAGCAGTTTCTTTCGGAATTTTGATATCTAAGAACTTTTCAACCGCCACAACCGCCTGCATGACAAGCATATACAGACCGCCCTCAGCTTTAATGCCTCTTCTTTTAGCATCCAGCACAAGGTTTGTGCAAAGGGGATTATAAACGGCATCAATCACGCCCTCAAGGGCATTAAAACAAGTAATATCAATGGGTTTTGAGTCGCAATCAGGATACATGCCTGAAGGGGTGGTGTTGATGATGACACCGGCATCTGTATGCTTGTTTTTTGCTTCTTCATAGGTGATGCAGCCCTCTTTTTCGCTGCGGCTGACAACCAAAACAGAAGCTGCGCCCAGGTCCGTTGCTACCACCCGTGCGGTTTTACTGGTGCCGCCTGTTCCCAGCACAAGCACCTTTTTACCCTGCATATTGATACCGACCTTTTCAATCAGAGCTTTCATGCCATAATAGTCGGTATTATATCCGTATAACTTGCCAGATTTGTTGACAACGGTGTTAACGGCACCAATTCTGTCAGCAATATCGCTGATGGAGTCAAGGTAAGGGATAACAGTTTGCTTATACGGTATGGTTACGTTAATTGCTTCGAAATCTTTTTTGGTGAAGAAGGGTTTAATATCTTCTTCAGCAAGCTCAATGAGATTATATTCATAATCAGCAAGCTTTGCATGAATCTCTTTTGAAAAGCTGTGTGTCAGTTTTTTGCCTATACAACCGTATGTTTTCATCATCTGTTCACCTCAACCAATCTGTTCCGAATCTCATAGCAAGGGCGTCGCATAACACGATGGCAGATGCCGCATCCTGCACAACTCTTGCTCTGTGAACAATGGCAGGGTCGTGTCTGCCTTTCGGTTCTAACACCGTTTCGGTCATACTTTTAAAATCTATGGTATTTTGGGGTTTGAATATTGTCGGCGTCGGTTTAATGGCGGTTCTGAAAATAATCGGCATACCGTTTGTGATACCGCCGTTTATGCCGCCGTTGTTGTTTGTAGTAGTGATAACCTTGCCGTTTTCAATTCTCATAGCATCGTTTGCCTCGGAGCCCATGGAATCAGCCATGGAAAACCCTTTGCCAAACTCAATGCCCTTAACGGCAGGGATTGAAAACAGTATGTGTGAAAGCTGGCTCTCCAAAGAATCAAACCAAGGTTCTCCAACTCCTGCCGGCATACCGCAGATGGCTGTTTCTAAAACGCCGCCAACGCTGTCGCCCTTTGAAGCTGCATCCAAAATGGCATTTGTCATTTCGCTGATGCGGGGTTCGTCTAAAACAGCAAAGGTTTTCTGATTTAATTCCTTAATGTCAGAAAGCAGGTCGCCAAATTCTCTGTCAAAAATACCGGCGCACTTTTTAACATGGGTGCCGATATAAATGCCCTTTTGCTCTAAAGCATATCTGCAAATGGCACCGGCAGCAACCAGCGCCGCTGTGATTCTGCCGCTGAAGTGCCCACCCCCGCGAGAATCCTGAAAGCCGTGATACTTACACTCTGCTGTGTAGTCCGCGTGAGAGGGTCTTGCAACCGTTCTCATTTGCGAGTAATCTCCGCTTTTAACATTCTCGTTGGGAATCATTATGGTAATGGGTGTTCCGGTTGCTTTGCCGCCCAAGACACCGCTTACAATTTTAAATTCATCTTTTTCTTTTCTCGGGGTTGAAATCTTTCCGTCAGGGCGCCGGAGTAAAAGCATATGACGGATGTATTCTTCATTTATCTCAACCCCCGGCGTCATGCCGTCAAGCACCGCGCCGATATATTCACCGTGACTTTCGCCGAAGATGGTTATTGCTATGCTGTTTCCGAAAGTGTTTTTCACTTTGTATCACCCTTCCAAACAATTTTTCGCCATTTCTATCACGTCGCTGCTTTTCATAGTTGTCAGCTCAAAGGAGCCCACAGCCGGTACAGTTGTTACCGTCACGCTGTCGCCGTCTGCTTTTTTATCGTGAAATGCCGCCTCGGCAATTTTATCCCAATCGTATGTAATCTTGTTATATAAATTGCATTTTTTTAGAACAGCGATGATTCTTGGTCGTATAGCTTCATCGCACATAGGGATAAGCCCCAGGGCAACGCATTCGCCGTGGTAAAGCTCGGACATATTTTCGCTGCTTTCAATGCCGTGACCAACGGTATGGCCGAAGTTAAGAATTTTTCTCAGGCCTGCTTCCTTTTCGTCCTGCTCGACCACATTTTTTTTGATGTTTAAAGAGCGGATGATGATTTCATCAATGCTGTTTTTAATGTCACCGTTTTCAAAGATATCAAACAGCTCTTTGTCTGACGTCAGCGCCATTTTAACGGCTTCTGCCAGTCCATTTGCAATCTGCCGGTCGGGAAGTGTATCTAAAAGCTCAGGGTCAATCAAAACCTTTTTGGGCTGATAAAAAGTGCCCACAATATTTTTTACGTTTCCGAAATTGATAGCGGTTTTTCCGCCGATGGATGAATCAATCTGTGAAAGCAGAGTGGTGGGGATGTTATAAAAATCAACACCGCGCATATAGGCAGATGCCACAAAGCCTGAAAGGTCGCCCACAACGCCGCCGCCAACAGCCACAACGCAGTCTTTTCTTGAAAAGCTGTTATCAAGCATTTTTTGAAGGAGCTCACCAAAAACAGCAAGGCTTTTTGAACCTTCGCCCGAGCTAACGGTGCAGATAACAGGCGTTTTACATTGGGCGGCAACGGTCTTTGCATAGCCTTCGGGAACACCCGAATCGGTTACAATCAAAACCCGTCTGTTTAAATTCAAATGTTTTCCGGCATCCTTTAAAATGCCTCTTTCTACAAGGATGTCATAGCTGTCATCCTTTAAATTTACATGTATGTTCATATCAGTCATCCTCATATCTCGCTGTGGGAAGCAAAGGTCCCCGCAACTTTAAGCTTATCACAAACCTGATTCAGCTCTTCAAGCATTTTTTTGCCGGCTTCGTTGTCGGTTGTGCCGTCAATTTCAATATAAAAATAGTACTGCCAGGAATGCTTTTTAAGGGGTCTGCTTCTGAGTGCTGTCATGTTGTAGCCGTATTTGCCGATGATGCTGATGGCATTTGCCAGCGAACCGGCTTCGTTTTTAACGGTAAACATCAGGACTGAGTTTGAAAGAGAGGGAGTCTGAGCACCCACTTTTGAAAGGACAGCAAAGCGGGTGGTGTTTTCACCGCTTTTGTTGATGCCTGCTTCCAACACCTTAAGGCCGTAAATTTCAGCCGTTTCAACACTTGCAATAGCGCCGAGGGAGGGGTCCTTTAAATCGGCAACAGCCTTGGCGGCAACAGCTGTATTGTTTGCCTCTTCTGTATCAAAACCGCGCAGGGCAAGATAGTCGTGGCATTGGCTCAGCGCCTGAGAGTGGCTTGTTACCTTTTTGATGTCATCAACGGTTGCTTCAGGCAGACCTAATAAGTTCTGGTGAATTTCAAGTTCATAAATTCCGTTTATGAACAGGTTTCCCGAAAAAATAAGGTCCATGGTCTGTCCGACTTCGCCTGCATAGCTGTTTTCAATGGGGAGAACAGCTACATCTGCGCTGCCTTTTACAACCGCGTCGTATGCTGATTTAAAATCACGGCAGGAAACTCTGTTGCTGTCAGGAAAAATGCGACCTGCGGCAATGTGAGCAAAGGCGCCCTCAACACCGCTGTATGCAACCTTTAAGCCGCTTTGCATTCTGTACTGGTAAGCTCTTGAGAGGGACATTAAGTGCTTGATATAGTCAATATAATATCCCTGTAATGTCTCATCCTCAATCATGGATGCGTTTTTTGCAATCACGGCGTCTTCCCTTGCCTGATCCAAAATAGGCAGACCAAACTCTTTTTTATGTTCATAAACCATTTCGGCGGCTCTCATTCTTTCAACGAAAAGTGCTGCCATTTTGGAATCAACTTCGTTGATGATTTTTCTTGCTTCATCCAACTTATTTGACATCTTTGATGTTCCTTTCAAAGGAGAACCTCACTTGTTTTGCAAGCGAGGTTCAACAGAATTAAGTTCAATATCGTTATCTTGTGAACCAAAGGCTTACAGCTTACAAATGTCAGCTTCTGTAATCAGTTTAAAGCCGGAGGCTGTGAGGGCTGCTTCTGCTGCTTCGTTGTCTTCAACTCTCAAAACAACATAGGCGTGCTTTTCTGTGCGAGCCATAAAGGCATAAAGATATTCAACGTTGATGTTTGCTTTGTCAAGAACATCCAGCGCGGCGGTGAGCTTGCCGGGTTCGTCACTGATTTTAACGCCCACAACATCAACAACCTTAATGAGATAGCCCTGTTCCTTCAGCACCTTTTCTGCAGCACACTCATCGTTTACAATCAGGCGGAGAATGCCGAAATCTTCTGTTTCTGCAATGGAAAGCGCTCGCATATTTATATTGCTTTTTGCAAGAATATCTGTAACGGAAACAATGGTACCCTTTCTGTTCTGAACAAATACGGTTAACTGTTTAATAGCCATTTTTCATATCCCCTTTCTTATACAAGCTTACGCTTATCAATGACACGAACTGCTTTGCCTTCGCTTCTTGCAATGGTTTTGGGTGCAACCAGATGCACCTTCGGGTTAATGCCGAGCATTGTCTTCATAGCGCCTGCTAAAACCTTTTCCATAGCCAGAACGTCGCTAACCTTATCGGTGAACTGTTCAGGAGACATTTCAACATTGACCTCAAAGGTATCGGTGTTGTTGGCTCTGTCAACAATAATCTGATAGTTCGGCTGATAGCCTTCATTTAAGAGCACAGTTTCAATCTGACTCGGGAAGACGTTAACGCCTCGGATGATGAGCATATCGTCAGTTCTGCCCATGGGTTTTGCCATTTTAACAAGGGTTCTGCCGCAAGAGCATTTCTTTCTTGACAGCACACAAATATCTCTCGTTCTGTATCTGAGCAGGGGGAAAGCTTCTTTATCAAGAGAGGTAAATACCAACTCGCCCTTTTCACCCTCGGGAAGCACCTCACCGGTATCGGGGTCAATAATTTCTGCTAAAAAGTGGTCTTCATTAACGTGCATACCCGTCTGTTCGCTACATTCAAAAGCAACGCCGGGGCCGGAGGTTTCGGTCAGACCGTAGATATCATAAGCTTTAATGCCCAAGGTTTCTTCAATGCCTTTGCGCATCTCTTCAGTCCAGGGCTCTGCGCCGAAGATACCGGCTTTTAAGGGAATATCCTCAGGCTTGTAGCCCTGTTCTTTTAAAGTTTCACCAATATAGGCGGCGTATGACGGTGTGCAGCAAAGAATGGTTGCACTCAGGTCAGTCATGAACTGAATCTGACGCTCTGTATTACCGGAGGACATAGGCAGGGTCAAGCATCCAACCTTATGTGAACCGCCGTTTAAGCCCGGTCCGCCTGTGAACAGACCGTAACCGTAAGCCACCTGACAAACATCTTTGTTAGAGCCACCTGCTGCAACAATGGCACGGGCACAGCAATCTTCCCAAAGGTCAACGTCATTTTGGGTATAAAAAGCAACCACACGACGACCGGTAGTACCGGAGGTTGACTGAATGCGAACGCAATCTTCAAGGGGTTTTGCAAGCAGGCCATAGGGGTATGCATCTCGCAGGTCTGCCTTTGTCAGGAAGGGAAGCTTATGTAAATCTTCAATTCCTTTAATATCTTCAGGTTTAACGCCCTTTTCATCCATTAAGTTGCGGTAGTAGGGCACGTTTTCATACACATGCTTAACCTGCTTTACTAATTTTTCTGACTGGAGTTTTTTCATCTCGGGCAGAGACATGGTTTCAATGTCTTTTTGATAATAATTCTGAGCCATTTTTGTTCATCCTTTCCGTTACATAAAAATTTGTTCAAACAGGCTTGCTTTTTTGAAAATAAAAAAGTCCTCTGCAATCCTGTTTCAGGATACAGAGGACGAAAATAACATTTCCGTGGTACCACCTCAGTTCGCCGCTATCTCACGGTAGCGACCTTATCAGGTACTGGCATACCTTAGTTCTGTAACGGGAACACCCGTTGCCTCCTACTTAAGACGAATCTTGTTCAGTGCACTGCTAACAGAAGGAATTCGTGAAGGACGCCCCATTTGCCTCGCACCAACCGGCAACTCTCTCCATGTTCTTTCCAACCTACTGGTTTCTGATCTTCGCATTTAATGAATAAATTTTAGCACTTTGCAGCTTAAATGTCAATAGTTTTTTAGAATTTTTCATAATTTTTTAATCGGTTTTGCTCCATTTTATGCAATCTGTATTGTTGCACTTATGCATCGGAGCTGTGGGTACTTTCCACCAATCCGTATTTAACCTTTACCCGTTCCAGCTTATCTATCATAGGCGCGCTGAGAAACCACAGGAAAAAGGCAGTCCCACAGCTGTGAACCAAATCCATAGGAAAGCCCGCTATACAGGCGGCAAAAATCATCTCAGCCGTGATGCTTCTTTGCCACATAATGACAGAGCCGGGGTTCATAATACCGCCGTAGATGATAAGGGTTGCCAAGAAACCGAAGATGCAAAGAGAAAGCCTTGTTTTTCTCAAAAATCCTTTTTTAAAAAGTATGCCGGCAAGAAAGCCGATGATGCCGAAGGCGAACATCTGCCACGGCGTCCACGGCCCCTGCCCGAAGAAAAAGTTTGAAACAAAGCCGGACATGGCACCCACCAAAAAACCTGTCTCGCCGCCAAAGCAAACCCCGGCGATGATCACCAAAGCGACAATGGGCTTAAACTCAGGCAACATAAAGAATGCCGCCCTGCCGGCAACGGAGAGGGCGCACAAAACGCTGACGATAATCAGTTCTCTTGCCTTTGGCTTTCTTGATTCAAACACCATGCCAAAGGGTATCATGGTTTCTAACATAATCAGCAGGCTGATGATATAATATTTTCTGCTGCCGAAAAAGAAAACACCGGTGTAAATGGTCAGCGGTATCAAAAGCAGAATTAAAAAGGTCGATGCAAGGGTTCTTTTGGTAAGACGTCTGTTACCACGGGGCGTTTGCGCCAAACTGGCGCCAAGCTCCCTTTGCGGAAAGAAGCAAGAGGCAGCAACCGCCAAGCTGATTATCTGCAGCGCCCCCATACCGAAGAGCCCTATATTTGCAATGCCAAAGAGGTTTGTATTTGTTAAAAATGATACCGGAATGAGCACAAAAAGCAAAGCAAACAGACTGCCGGCTATAATTCTTGCAGGGCTGAGCTTTTTGGATGTTTCTTCTTTAAATGTGCTTTCCGTTTCGGTTTTTGCAAAGTCTTTATTGCGGACCTTTTTCTCTCTTTTTTGGATGCTTTTGCCGCAGGCGAGTAGAATATCCTCTGCTAAAACCGCATCGGGCAGGCAGGTTCTTGCCATACGGTTTGCTGCGGTGGTATAAAAGTTTTTGCCTTTAAAAAATGCTCTTGGAGCGCCTTCAGATGTGATGCTTCCGTCAAACATCAGGGCGCATCGGTCGGCATACTTTGCACAGAACTCAATGTCGTGAGATACCATAAGGATGGTTGTGCCGGCTGATTTTAAGTCAAATAAAATATCTGCAAATTCCTCTTTAAACCCTGCATCCATTCCTTTTGTCGGCTCATCAAGCAGTAAAATGGCAGGCTCTGTCAGCAGGACTTTGGCAAGGGCCGCCCGTTGCTGTTCGCCACCGGATAAATCGTAAGGATGGCTGTCGAGCAAGGCTTCGATTCTGCAAAGCGTGGCAATATCCAGCGCTTTTTGCTCTTGTTCTTCTTTTGTGAACTTTTTATCTGACACCATTTCCATTAAATCAAGATACACGGTTTTTTTTGCAAAAACACTTTGAGGGTTTTGTGGAAGAACGCCCAAAAGCCCCTCGTATGCATTCTTAATTTTAAAAACACTTTGCCCGTTTATCAGCACGTCACCGCGATAGGGGGCGTTAAGCCCTGCTATCATAGACAGCGCCGTTGTCTTGCCTGTGCCGTTGCCGCCCGCAAGGCAAAAAAGCTCACCACGGCTGACTTTTACATTCAGCCCTTTAACAGCGTCAGGAAGCTTTTTTTCGTATCGGAACCAAGCGTCTTTGACCTCGATTACAGTATCGCCTTTGTCGCAAGGGGTATCGTTTGGAATCATATCAGGATTTACAGGGTTCTCTTTGGCGTATTTTTCAAGCCATACTCTGCCATCACGCACCGTCAGCGGAGAGGGCAGGGTGCCGACCACCTCGCCGTGGACTCTCATAGGGGTGGGGAGAGCTTTATACATATCGTGGTTTTCGGATTTCAGGATGCTGCCCACTTCATCAGGTGATGCATCGGCAATGATTTTGCCCCGGTCCATCACAATCACTCTGCCTGTAAGGGGGAGGGCATCTTCCAACCGATGTTCAGAGAGAATCACCATTGTGCCCAGTTCGCGATTGATTTTTTCGAGAGTTTTCAAAAATTCACCTGCGGCGATGGGGTCAAGTTGGCTGGTGGGCTCATCAAGAATCAAAACCGACGGTCCGCACGCCATGACAGAGGCAAGGCAAAGCAGCTGTTTTTGCCCGCCTGAAAGTTCGGTCACATTTTTATAAAACCAATTCTCGATGCCAAAGAATGACGCCATTTCCGAAACCCTTGCCCTGATTTCAGGGGTTTTGTATCCAAGGCTTTCCAGCCCGAAGGCAAGCTCGTGCCAGACCTTGTCAGTCACAATCTGATTATCGGGGTTTTGCATCACAAAGCCGATGGTTTTCGCCTGTTCTCTGGCATCATAGTCTGACAAGGGCTTTTCGCCCAGAGAAATATTGCCGCTTATCGTGCCAAAAGGTGATAAGGATGGCATAAGCAGCCGCAAAAGCGTGGTCTTTCCGCAGCCGGACTTACCGCAAAGGAGGACAAACTCGCCTTGGTTAACGGTAAAATTTATGTTGTCAAGGGCTTTGTTTGTTTTCGTCGGATATGTAAAACTTACATTTTCAACGCGTATGCTTTCCATCGTCTCACCTCCTGAATTTCAATCACTATAGGGCATATACAAAGCAGAAAATATGCCAAAAAAACACTTGCACCAAAGGGCGAAATTTCGACTGATTTCATAGTGGGGAAGAAGCTGAAGCTCATTCCGCCCATAATGCCACCGATCAAGGTATATATCCCTGAGAGCAGGATGCAAACAAGGGCTTTTGCATCCCGCTTATCAAAGGTAAAAATAGAAAAAGCCGTTCTGCCGGGAATGCCGTATCCCCGGGCTTTCATACTGTCTGCGGTTTCGATGGCGTTCTCCAGCGCCCAGGTTGTCATAACGGAGAGGATGCTGAGCCCGTGTTTTGCGCGTTTTATAAGGCTGCCGGAGGAAACATCTCGCCCCAGACACTTTTGCGCGCCGGCTACGACCTTCAGCTGATGGGAAAATCTTGGCACAAACCGCAGGGTCATAGAAAAAATGAGTGAAAGGCCGGGAATGATTTTGCCGAACAGATAGATAAATTTGTCACTTGTCATTACCTCATTGTAGCAGGAAAAATGACAGATAACGCCGGCAATCATCAAAGCCGCACAAAGACCGTAAGCCACAGATTCCAGCGTCAGGGGGTTGCCGTTTGGAAGATAGTGCAGCACCGTCACCCCCTCGTGGTTAAAGGCAGGGTTAAAAAGTGCCGCCATAAGAGCCATAGGCAACATATACAGTAGGTTTTTTCTGATTTGTGCTTTTCCCTTGAGCATCACGGAGCAAATAAAGCCGCTTGTTAGTGAAATACCAAGGCATACCGGATGTAGAAAAAAGCAGGAAAACCCGATGACAAGCACAAAGTATGTGAAATTTACAATCGGGTGATAGGTTTTAAATTCGTTCATTTTTATTACCGTTCCTTGAAGAAGTATAATCGCATAAAAAAACTGCGGCAATTTTTCTATGAAAAATTACCACAGCTGTGTTTTTCTGTGATGGTCACATTTTGCTTTTACAAACAAAAAAGTCACCGCTGTGCACAGGGTGCACCGACAAGATAACATCAAAGCAGGTCTTGTGACTTACGCCATATAGATTTCTCCGCATTTTTGCACCCTGCCTTCGCGGTTTCCCACTGACCGGCTTTCGCCAACGGATGCAAAAACTTTGGCGCATACACCGACAGTTATCGCAGGGGATTCTCACCCCATTCCCTTTTCACCGGCTATGCCTTGCTTGCGCTTTTGCGGCATAACCAACACTTTGTGTGACAGTATTAAGCTTTATAAAATTATTTTACCATAAAGTTGTGATAAAATCAATCTGCAAAAAGTGAAATTCAAAACAGATTTTTGATACTACAGATAAAGATTTTGAGGGTTCTGAAACGGGATTGTGAAACCGAGCCGGTTAAATCAAGAAATTTTCTATGAAAAGGAGAGAAATACTTGAATCAAAGCTTTTTCTGTGGTATTATGATATATAGCAATTACAACAATAAACAAAGAGGTGCTTTATGGAATTTTTGTTAGAAGGATTTATGAATGTTACCTGGCAGCAGGGCGTTATGTACCTTGTGGGTATCGTTCTGATTTATCTTGCCATTAAAAAGGAATATGAGCCTTCGCTTTTACTGCCTATGGGCTTTGGTGCCATTTTGGTTAACCTACCCCTGTCGGGTGTGGTGAATCAGAATATTGAAGGTATTGGTGAAGTGACAGGTATTATCGAGTGGCTGTTTGATATCGGCATTCACGCATCAGAAGCAATGCCCTTGTTACTCTTCATCGGTATCGGTGCTATGATTGACTTTGGCCCCCTGCTTTCAAACCCGAAAATGTTTTTATTCGGCGCTGCGGCGCAGTTTGGTATCTTTTTGGTTATAGCAGCAGCGGCTCTGATCGGCTTCCCCTTGAAGGAAGCAGCGTCCATCGGTATCATCGGTGCGGCTGACGGTCCTACTTCAATTTTGGTTTCTCAGGTACTTAAATCAGAGTATGTGGGATCAATCGCGGTGGCGGCATATTCTTACATGGCGCTTGTGCCGATTATCCAGCCCCTTGCCATTAAGGCAGTTACCACGAAGAAGGAAAGAAAAATCAGAATGACATATAACCCTGCAAACGTGTCAAAGTCACTGAAAATTGCATTTCCCATCATCGTAACCGTTATTGCCGGTTTTATTGCACCCACATCTGTTGCATTGGTTGGCTTTTTGATGTTTGGTAACCTATTGCGTGAGTGCGGCGTGCTTGATTCTTTATCCGAATCCGCGCAGAAGGTGCTTGCAAATCTTGTAACTCTTTTGCTGGGCATCACCATTTCCTTCAGCATGCAGGCAGAAGCCTTTGTAACGTTTGAAACCTTGATTATTATGGGTCTGGGTCTTGTGGCATTTATCTTTGACTCGATTGCCGGCGTGTTCTTTGCAAAGTTTTTGAACCTGTTTACCAAGAACAAAATCAATCCTATGGTTGGCGCGGCAGGCATTTCGGCATTCCCCATGTCCTCCCGCGTGATTCAGAAGCTGGGTCAGGAAGCAGACCCCCAGAACTTCCTCTTAATGCATGCTGCCGGTGCAAACGTTTCCGGTCAGATTGCATCCGTTTTAGCAGGTGGTATGATTCTGAACCTGATTCCCCAGCTTATAAAGTGATTGGAGGCTATATAAAATGAAATTACAACCCTTTATGTCAAATGAAATGATTGCTGATTTAATGTCATCCCTTCAGGTTATGTGGCAGGGTATGCTTGCAATCTTTATCGTTATGGGCGCGATTGCCCTCATTGTGTATCTGTTTACTAAGTTTTCAAAATAACAATGCCGTGATGCGCGAGATTTTGAAATTTTTATAAGGAGGCTTCTTTATGGAAAACTATATGGTATGTAACTGCAAACAGGTCAGCTATGCAGACATTTCAGATGCAGTTCACAACAACACAAATTTTGCCGATGTTCTCAAAACCTTTGAGGAAGTGCAGAAGGTGACCCATTGTTCTACCGGTTGTGGCGGTTGCCATCAGAAGGTACTTGACATTATATCCGATATTTTAAGCGGGGTATCACAGTAAGTTAACAACAAGGCACTCCGCTTGCGGAGTGCCTTGTTTATTATTAAAAGATAAGGAGAGATAAGTATGTTAAACGAAAAAGTATCAAAGTTAATCAATGAACAGGTGAATAAAGAGCTGTATTCAGCCTATTTGTACCTTGATTTTTCCATTTACTATGAACAGCAGGGCTTAGACGGCTTTGCCAACTGGTATATGGTTCAGGCACAGGAAGAGCGTGACCATGCTATGCTGATGCTGAAATATCTGCAGCTTTGCGGTGAAAAAGTTACGCTGGACGTTGTAGCAAAGCCGGATAAAGAAATGAACAAGCTGATGGATCCCCTGCAGTTTGGCTTGGAACACGAGCAGTATGTAACCAGCCTGATTAACGATATTTATGCTGCAGCTTATGAAGTAAAGGACTTCAGAACCATGCAGTTCTTAGACTGGTTTGTGAAAGAACAGTTAGAAGAAGAAAAGAATGCCGAAGATATGATCAAGAAAATGGAGCTGTTCGGCAACGACTCTAAAGGCCTTTATTCTCTTGATACCGAGTATGCGGCAAGAATTTATACTGCACCGTCATTGGTGTTATAAGACTTTGAGATAACGGAAAAATTCGGGGGTGTTTGTATGAAAAAAGTATCAATAATAACCGTGGCTTGTTTGCTTTTGCTGTTATTGTCGGGTTGCAGTCTTATGACAAACATCGGCAATCCGCCGGTACCCGATTCGCCTGCAAAAGAAAGTGTGTCAAATCCGTCTGATAAGAAGGAAAAAACCCCCAGAACGGTGGATATTTCTGCCGGTATTACAGACGGAGGCTATGGGTATTCTTATGCATATGATTTCGATTTTGACGGCGAAAAAGAAGCCATTTCAATGAAGGTCATTGACGATGTGGACAATGAGTGGTTCAGCTCTTTGGATGTTTCCATCGGCGAATATCAAAAGTATCTTGAGCTGCTTGATGGAATAATTGAAAAGGTCTATGTCTGCGATATTGACCCGGATGACGGGGTTATGAACCTTGCCATTATCACCTGTGAGATCAGTGGTGATCCCAGAATCCGTATTTTGCAATATGATCCGGATCTGGCACCCTGCATGTTTAAAGACGTAAACCCTGACGGTGAGTATATGGAGGATAGTTTGTGGCTAGGATATGCGGTTTCTTATTATTTTAATGTGAATGAGGATGACTCTATCACCATTGAAACACAGACCGACAGCGCCGGTATGTGGAGCGTGTATAAGACCTATCGGGAAAATGACGGCTTTTTTGTGGAGGATATTCCTGAAACCTACAAGGTTTTACCGGACTTTATGGAACGGGCGATTTCAGGTGAAACGTCACTTTCCGGTGAAGAGCTTGCAAAGTGGAAGGAAGGCTATGTAAAAGCCTGTGTAGAATATGCCGGAGATGGTATTACGCTGGCGCCCGGAGATTATTTTAAGGTGACTCTGGATGACGGGAACAATAACCTGTATGTTAAGAAGGAATCCGGTGAGGCGGGCTGGATTAATGTGGACTATAAAAATGAAGCACGCTATCAGCTAAACGATTTGTTCTTCTTCCTGGCAGGCTAAAATACCTCTGTAGGCAGAACAATTCAAAGAGCAACAAAAAAACGCGACCTAAGAGGTCGCGTTTTTTATTGCTTATTTACTTTCTTCTTGAAAGCTTGACCGCGCACAAAAGAATGCCGGCAACAATAAAGAAGACAAACATCACACGGGGATAGAACCAAATATATTCAACCCCTGCGGTGAAGCTGATACCGCAAAAGGCGCTGATGGCTGCAGCGATTATGCAGGACAGGGTTTTATTACCCTTTTTCACAACGCTAAAGCCTCGGCGGATGATGGTAAACATGTAGATTAAAAATGAGGAAACACCAAGAATACCCATCTCAAGCAAAAGCTCCATATACAGCATGTGGCTGTGAGGTGCTTTGGTCGCCAGAGGGTTTGCATAGAAGGGATACACCTTGGCAAAGGCTTCGGTACCGATACCGATGCCGCTTAAGAAATAATCCTTTATTATTTTACCGGTTCCATCCCACAGATAAATGCGGTAGGCGTTTGACGTATCCTCCAGCGAGCCGATGGTAAAAATACGGTTAATAACCGTTTCGGGTATGAAGGGGATACACAAAAGACCAATGGGAATGAGGGGGAGCAAAAGCCGCCAGTCATAAATTAAAATAAACACAACAGTTGCGATGGCAAAAGCCACATAGCCTGAGCGGGAATAACTCATAGCAAGTGCAATAAGGGAAGCTGCTAAAGCAACGCCGTAAATCAACTTTTGCTTTGCCTTGCGGGATGCAAAAAACATAGCATAAATAAAAGGTACAATCATTACAATAATTTCGGCAAAGTTGTTGGGATTGCCCACAGTGGCATACACTCTGCCGGGCATGCCCTCGTTATTGGCAAGGTCGGTCAGGCTGGGGTCAACCTCAACACCAATGACCCTTTGAACCATGGCAAACAGGCTCATAACAAACAGACCGGCAATCAGGGCGTTTACTGTTGTTTTTAGGGCTTTTTCATCGCCGGCACTCATCCACACAATCAGCATAAACAGAATGGCAGCAAAGAAGAACAGCGCCGTTCTGATACTATCCATCAGGGCAGGAGAAACGGCTATCGCGCACACAATGGATAAGGCGAAAACAATCAGCGACAAGGGCATGGATGAAATGCTTGGAATTTTTGCTCTGCCTGCAGCAATCTTGAGGCAGTATAGAAAAAAGAATAAAAATGCCGCTCCGACAGCATAAATGTTATTCCAACGTTCATGGGGCACAACCAGCATCAGTAAAAAAAATGCTGCCAGCCCGTAACTGAAGGAAATATATTTTTTAGAACTGATATAAGTTAATAAGCGGTGCAAAAGCCCACCTTCGGAAAAGCGTTTGACCACTTTTAAAACCGCACCCAAAGCGCAGGAAAAAAACGAGAAAACAGCCTGCAGGAGCCGGTACAAAAGGGACGAATCATAAAGGCTATGCAATCCCTTATCCGCAGTTACATAGCCGTGCAAAAGGCTTGTTGAAAAGCTTGCACGCAAACTGCCCGATACTTTTGTTAAAAGGGTATATATAATAGACTGTTCATAGCCGGAAAAGAATTTTTTAATAGACCGGACAAGCAGCATGGTAAAACTCTGAGCGAGCACTTATAAAACCTCCTTTTTCTGATGGTTGTATAGAAAACCGGGGTTTTATTTTTCAGCGATTCCGGCAACCTTGCCGAACATTTTTGCATCACCGGCGTATACAGTCATACTATGGCCCACGGTGTATGTGGTGCCGGAAACCTGAATGCCGTGATTACCCTTAACGGCCTCGACCTCTGTAGTGAGTGTGACAGAATTATAATTCTCTTTTGCAGATTTGTGCAGGTTACCCTCATCATCAGAGCAGTAGATAGCAGCATCACCCACCTTAACATTTGTAACAGTGCCGAGGGCGTGTTTCTTTTGCTCATCAGACACGGCGTCACCGGGCTTTACCAAAACAGCAGCAAAGCCTGGCACCTCTTCAAAATAATAGCTGACGATATAGGTTTTTGCTTCTGCGGCGCCGCCGTTTGCAGCACCGGGGCCAAAAAATTTAAAGCCGACAAAACCGAGCACCGCCAAAACGACAACCAGCACAACGGCATCAACCGCGGTAAATTTTACTTTCTTTTTTTCAGACATATCAGTTCCTCTTTTCTATATAAGTAAGTAGTTTGCGGCGCGTTCAGCGCTGCCTGAAGGGTTTAAAAACATATATGCCTATTGTATCATAAATCTGTGTTGCCGTCAAATAAATCTTTGCCCACTTGTTTTTTGTTTTATACAATGGTATAATTAATTTATGCAGGATTTTGTTATGATTGCATATCTTCCGGCATGATTTGAGGGGAAAGAAGGCCTTTTATGTTCAAACGTTTTTGTACCATTTTTATTATATTTGCTTTTGCCCTTCCCATGGTAGCGGCCCTTTGTATGCTTCTGCTTTGGGGGCTTGAGCTGCTGGGGATTGGGGATGTAGGATCAGTCAGGGCGTTTATTGTATCAATGTTCCGTGTGATTCCTTTTACAAGTCCTGTCGCCCTGACGGCAGACGCGGCATATTTTTCACCGGGCAATTATGTAACGGCAATGGCAGGCAGCTTGGCAAAAGGATTTTTGTCAGCTGTTTTTGTTGGCGGTGTTATGTATTTAATTGATGGTTTTTTGGGCAAAAAAATCTATAAGGATATGACTCAGATTCTGGCGAAGCTCTTTGGTCTTGTTGTGGGGGCATTGATTTTGCGTTTTACAAATCTGCTGGGCGAGCTGACGGCTATTATCACCCGGTATACCCTCGTGGTTATCATCATTGTGCTGATTTTAGTTTTAACCCGTGTTCTGTTTATGCGTCATAGGGCATTCAGTATTATGAGCATTGTCAAAAGCCTGTTAAGGGTATTTGTTAATGCTGTTTTAACAGTTGTTTTATGCTGTTATCTGGCAGCATTCGGCAGTCTGGCGGTGGCGGAGCCTTTGGTCATTTCGCAAAGCATTTTAAATGTTATCCTGATTTTCCTTGTTTCCGGCGTTTTGGTGGCAGCTGCCTTCGTGGTAGATAAGCTTGTTGCGATTGATATGAAATAACAATCCGATATATAGATTGTTCGTTATATAATAAAACACACCCCGTATGGGGTGTGTTTTATTATATATTGTTTTGGGTAAACCGCTTCCAAAAGGGGGTTGCCAGAAAACAGAAGATAACGGCAATAGCGCCAAGTGCAAGCCAGATGACAGCGGTTATGGTCCAACCGAAATGTTCTGCCAAAAGACCGTATGCATAGTTTGCTATCATAACTCCCAAGCCACCAAAGGAGTTAATAAAGCTTGCAATCAAACCGGTCTTTCCTTGAGCAGAAAAGGCTGCCGGCATAATGACGTTAATCACCTGACTGGACGACATCGTAAACGTGGTTGTCAGCGCAAGAGAGATTAAAATAAAGAACAAATGCACCTTGCCGGTAAAGACAATTAACAGCAAAAGGGGCAGGCAAATCGTAAAAAAGATACCCATGATGGTTGCAATGTTTTTACAGCGCTTGGGGTATATCCAGTTAACAATGAAGAGGCCGGACAGATTCACGACAATGAGCACGGTTGTTAGCAGGTTTGCAAAGCTGGGCGGCACGTCATAGCACTCCATAATCATAGTGGGAACCCAGTTCTTAAGCCCGATATCCAGCATACAGCGAATGAGAGCAGGAACGGTCAGGAAGATAAGACCGCTGGCAAACAGCATACGGAAAAAGGGCATCGGCTCAGGCGACACGGTCTGTGCTTTTTCGGCTTTGTTATCACCCAATTCCACAGGCAAAATCTCAGGACCGGGAACCATTTTTTTCTTTAGGTGTGCCATTAACCATAAAACGGATGCAATCATAATACCGAGAGTTATTACAGAGGACCAGAACAGGCTGGGCCAGCTGAAGAAGCGGAGCAGCACCCCTGCAAAAAGATAACTGAGTGCACTGCCTAAGGGGTACGCAAGGAACAGGTATGACATGGCTTTTTGTCTATGCTCGGGCATCACAACGGTGGTGGTGAGCTTTAAAATGACAGGCCAAACGCCGAACTGCAACAAACCGTTTAACGTCCAGGCAACCAGCATAACCACAAATGAATCCGTCATTGCCATTGCAATGTTGGTCACCAGCGCACCGAAAAGCCCTATCAGCAGCATTTTAAAAGGGGGAATTTTTTCAACTAAAACACCGCCAAATAGCTGTGCAACGCTGTAAAGTAAATAGAAGCCGGCATTGATAAGGCCTGCATCAGACTTGTCAAACAGATGCACTTCCGGACTCACAATGGTGGCAATGGCGGTGGAATATGTATTCTTTGTCATAGAGACAATGGTGTAAGCAGCGAAAATAATAATAAAGGTAATCCAGCTGCTTCTTTCGTTTTCTAAATGCCCTTTCATAGAAAAACACCTCGGTTTTAATTTAAACAACAGTACATATTTTACCACAAAAAAATTGCCATTTCAATGGGTTTTAACAAAAAAGCCGTGTGGCTGTGTGCCACACGGCTTTTTGTAATTTGCTACATCCCAATCAGATGGGGTGTGTCATTTCTTCCATATTCACTAAATCCTTATCCAGCTTATACTTTTCAGCACGACGCTGTTCAAAGAATTTAACAGCAACCTGATCAAACAGAGCATAGGATAAAACGTCTTCATCCTGTTCAATGTATTCTTTAATGTTCTCACGGAGAGAATCAAGTTCAGGCGCAATCAGGTCGGCAGGACGGCAGGTGATTCTTTCTTCATCGCCGATGATTTTCTTAGCAAACTCTTCGGAGATGGGCACCGGTGTCTTACCGTATTCGCCCTTAACAATACCCTTGGTTTCCTTGGTAACCATCTTGTAGCGCTCGCCCATAATAACGTTAAGCACAGCCTGTGTACCAACAATCTGGCTGGTGGGGGTAACCAGCGGCGGATAACCTAAGTCTTCGCGCACGCGGGGTACTTCTTTTAACACTTCTTCAAGCTTGTCTTCCTTGCCCTGCTGCTTGAGCTGAGAAACCAGGTTAGACAGCATACCGCCGGGAACCTGATAGAGGAGGGTATTTACGTCAACGCCCAGCATTTTGGGATTGAGTAAGCCGCTTGCCAGATATTCTTCACGCAGGGGGCGGAAGTAATCAGCAATTTCAGATAAGAGGTCAAGGTCATAGCCTGTATCATAGGGTGTGCCCTGCAGAGTCTTAACCAGGGGCTCAGTTGCCGGCTGAGAGGTACCCAGAGCCAGGGGAGAAATTGCACAGTCAACCACGTCGATGCCGGCTTCGATTGCCTTTAAGTAGGTCATAGAAGCAACACCACTGGTGTAATGTGTGTGGAGCTGCAGCGGAATTTTAACGGTTTCTTTTATAGCCTTAACCAAGTCGTATGCTTCGTAGGGAAGCAGAAGACCTGCCATATCTTTAATACAGATGGAGTTTGCGCCACGTTCTTCCAGTTCTTTTGCCATCTTCACATAAGATTCAATGTTATGAACCGGACTGATGGTGTAGCACACAACAGCCTGAACGTGACCCTGCTCCTTCTGGCAGGCTTTGATAGCGCACTCTAAGTTACGCACGTCGTTTAAAGCGTCAAAGATGCGGATGATGTCAATACCGTTAGAAAGTGACTTCTGTACAAAGTATTCAACAACGTCGTCAGCATAGTTTTTGTAACCTAAGATGTTCTGACCGCGGAACAGCATCTGCAGTTTGGTGTTTTTCGCACAATCACGGATTTTACGCAGACGTTCCCAGGGGTCTTCATTTAAAAAGCGCAGGCAGGAGTCAAAAGTTGCACCGCCCCAAGCTTCTAAAGAATGGTAACCGACCTTGTCCAGCTTTTCTACGATGGGAAGAATCGCATCGGTAGTCATTCTGGTTGCAATCAAAGACTGATGTGCGTCACGAAGGACGGTTTCTGTTATTTTAACCGGTTTTTGATTCGTAGACATAATTTTGTTCCCTTTCTGCAGCAGTAAATGCTGCTTTTTTATTTTACAGAATACCCAATGCCTTTGCCATAGCCAGGAACACACCGGCAGCTACGGCAGAGCCGATAACACCGGCCACGTTGGGGCCCATAGCATGCATCAGCAGGAAGTTTGTGGGGTTTTCTTTCTGACCAACGGACTGTGCCACACGGGCAGCCATCGGTACGGCAGAAACACCGGCTGAACCAATCAAGGGGTTAACCTTACCCTTGGTTAAGAAACACATCAGCTTACCAAACAAAAGGCCGCCGGCAGTACTGATGGAGAATGCAACAAGACCCAAAACAATGATGTACAGAGTCTGAGGCTGCAGGAAGGTGTCTGCCGATGCAGTTGCACCAACGGTTACACCCAAGAAGATGGTAACAATGTTCATCAGCTCGTTCTGAACGGTTTTGGAAAGACGTTCAGCAACGCCGCTTTCTTTAAACAGGTTACCCAGCATCAGGCAACCAACTAAAGGAACAGCGTCAGGCACGATCAGACCAACTACAACGGTAACAATAATGGGGAACAACAGACGTTCTAATCTGCTGACGGGACGGAGGTTATCCATCTTAATCATACGTTCCTTTTTCGTGGTCAACAGCTTCATAATGGGGGGCTGAATAATAGGAATCAGCGCCATGTATGAATATGCCGCAATAGCAATGGCGGGCAGAAGTTTGGGCGCCAGGGTTTTGGTAACCAAAATCGCTGTAGGACCGTCAGCGCCGCCAATAATACCGATACTCATTGCTTCGGCAAGGTCAAAGCCCAAAAACAGTGCGCCGAAGAAGGCAACAAACACACCGAGCTGTGCTGCAGCACCTAAAAGCAGGCTCTTGGGGTTTGCAATCAGCGGCGAAAAGTCTGTCATAGCGCCAATACCGATAAAAATCAATGAGGGATAAATACCCAGCTTAACACCCAGATATAAAAGGTCTAACAGGCCGCCGTGATGAAAGATTTCATCAAAATTCATAACAAAATCCGGCTCGCCGTGTCCAACGAACAAAACATTGTGCATCAGGTTAGAAAAAGGCAGGTTTGCTAAGAGCATACCAAATGAAATGGGAAGCAGCAATAAAGGCTCAAACTGCTTGCCGATGGCAAGATAAATCAAAACGCATGCAACAATCAACATAACAATGCTGCCGAAGTCCACACCTGCAAAAGCAAGGGGTGTTTCACTTGTTGCTGCAAAAAGCTTTGCAAGACCTGTACTCTGGATAAAGCTGGTGATTCCGTTTATAAATAATTCACTCACTTAAATCACCCTTTCGTAAAGTTTCTGTTAGTTTAAAGTAATCAGTACATCGCCGGAATTAACAGATGCACCCTGAGAAACGTTTACGGAAGCAACAGTACCGTCCTGCGGTGCTACGATTTCGTTCTCCATTTTCATAGCTTCTAATACTGCAACGGGGTCGCCGGATTTAACAGTATCGCCGACTTTAACGTTTACCTTTAAAATGGTGCCGGGCATGGGAGCTGAAACAGTCACAGAGCCCTGTGCGCCGGACGCTGCGGGAGCGGGAGCAGGTGCAGCAGGCGCTGCAGGTGCCTGAGCGGGAGCCGGTGCAGCAGCAGGAGCAGCCATAACGGGAGCGCTTGCGCCGCCGGTGATTTCTTCAACATCAACCTCATAGGATTTGCCGTTTACGTTTATCATAAATTTTCTCATGGAAGTATCCTCCTTTATTTTTAGTAGATTAACTGTTTAAATTATCCAGGCGGGCGGTGCGGTTCCAGATAGGAGCGCTGTCAACCCTGCGATAGGATTTAATTTTTAAGTTATACGTTGACTGGTTCAGGCTGGCAGCAATGGCCGCAGTCAGGACCGCAATCAGTTCGCTGTCATCCTCTGCTGCCGGTGCTGGTGCAGCTACCGGTGCAGGAGCGGGAGCAGGCGCTTTTTTAGCGGGTTCTGCTTTTTTACCTTTTGGTGAAAAAACAATACGCATCAGCTCTAAAACGCCCCAGAGGATTGCCAGAACCGTAAATACGGTGCAGACACCAATAATGGCGACAACAGCACCTTGTGTAATATTATCCATTCTAATCCTTCCTTTCTTTACAGCGGCATGGTGCCGTGCTTTTTAGCAGGAAGATTTTCGCGCTTTGATGCAAGCATTAAAAGCGCCGCAATAATACGGGGTCTTGTAGAGTCGGGCTCGATTACGTCATCAACATAACCAAGACGAGCAGCCTCGTAGGGATTTGCGTAGGTTTCTTTAAAGCTTTCTACAAAAGAAGCTCTTGCAGCGATGGGGTCATCAGCCTGCTGCATTTCTTTTCTGTAAATAATATTGGCTGCGCCTTCAGCGTGCATAACTGCAATCTGTGCCGTGGGCCAAGCATAGGTCATATCAGCACCAATGTGCTTAGAACCCATAGCAATGTATGCACTGCCGCAGGCCTTGCGCATAATCAGGTTGATTTTGGGAACGGTTGCTTCAGCATAAGCGTAAGCTAAGGCTGCAGTCTTGCGGGCGATGCCTGCATATTCTTCAGCGGCACTTGCAACGTAACCGTCAGTATCGGTTAAGGTAACAATGGGAATGTTGAAGCTGTCACAGAAGCGGACAAAGCGGGTTGCTTTTTCTGCCGCTGCAGAATCTAAAAGGCCACCTTCTAGCGGCTGGTTTGCAACAAAACCAACGGTAGCACCGTCTAAACGAGCCAGAGCTGTTACCATATTTTTAGCATAGTCAGCTGCGATTTCAAAGAAAGAGCCATTATCTGCGATTTCGCAGATAGCAATTTTTGCATCATAACCTGCTGCATCCTCGTCAGGTACTAAAGAATTCAGCACCGGGGATACGCGGTTGATTTCATCACCTGCTACAAAAGGAGCATCCTCTAAATTGTTTGAGGGCAGGTAAGAAAGCAGGCTTCTCACAGAAGCGAGCAGAGCCTCATCGTTTTCATAAACGTTCTGGCAGTTGCCGCTATTTTCAGCATTTGCTTTTGCATCACCGGCAAAATCTTCACCGGTTTTGCCGTGAATGGCTGAAGGGCTGGAAAGATACAGGCTTGCTTTTTCTGTCATAAACACAAAGTCAGACAGGGTAGCAACTGCTGCTGCGCCGCCTGCGCAGGGACCCATAACTGCAGCAATCTGAGGAACAACGCCGGATGCTAAAACAGTTTTCTGCATCACAGTACCCATTGCCTGAAGAGCGTCAGAGCCTTCCTGAATTCTGGCGCCGCCGGAATCCAGCATAGCCACAATGGGAGCACCGGTTTTTATTGCCATGTCAATCACCTTGGCAATTTTCTTGCCGGAAAGGAGACCAACAGAGCCGCCTTTAACAGTAAAATCCTGACTGTAGGCAAAAACGGGACGCATATCTACGGTACCATAGCCGCAGATAACACCGTCGCAGGGTGCTTCAGCACCGCCGGCTAAGGCGTCCAGTTCAATGAAGCTGCCTTCGTCAAAGAGCAGAGCAATTCTTTCACGGGCCGTGAGCTTGCCGGCATCGTGTTGTTTGGCTGTTTTGTCTGTTCCGCCGCCGCCCAAGATAGCCGCGCGACGAGCCTGCAAGTCAGCCAGTTTGTTGTTTGTACTCATCGTAAACCTCCTATGAAACTGATATTTGTTGGAAATTCATTTTCTCTTTTCGCCAAACTGCAAGAAAAGCCTTACAGAGCGGTTTGTAAGGAAAAATATCATATATAAATGAATGCCTGACAAAAACTTTTTTCAAAAGATTTTGTCAAAATGCCGAAATTCCACCAATTATCATTATACCAAAAATTTCTATGAATTACAAGGCGAAATTTGTTATTTTTTAAATTTTTTTTCGGGAGCATAGCGTGTTATGCGCAAGGAGTTTGTGACGACGCAAAAAGAGGAGAGTGCCATCATGGTTCCGGCAAGGGCAGGTGTGAGGGCAATGCCCCAATGTGACAGTACGCCGGCAGCCAAAGGAATGCCGATGGTGTTATAAATAAACGCCCAAAAAAGATTCTGGCGGATGATTTTCATAGCATAGCGGGAAAGAGCCACGGCATCGGTAAATGCGAGCAGATCGTTACGCATAAGCAGCACCCCTGCTACCTCTGCCGCCACATCGGTGCCGCCAAAAACGCAAACCCCCACATGGGCAGCAGCCAGTGCCGGCGCGTCGTTAATGCCGTCACCAATCATAGCGGTTTTGTGACCTTCACTTTTTAAGCGCTCGGCTTCCTTGGCTTTGTCTGCCGGTAAGACCTCAGCTAAAACACGATTAATGCCGGCTTCCTCTGCGGCAAAGCTTGCCGCTGCACGGTTATCACCGGTAATCATAGCGGATTCAATATGCATAGCAGATAGCCTGCTGACAGCTTCCCGGCTGGTGGGCTTTACGGTATCAGAAAAGCCGATGATGCCCATAGGTACGCCGCTAACCGCCACATAGACAGAAGCCATACCCTCGGGGCTGGTGGGGAAGCGGGAGAGGTCAACCGCATTTTCTTCCATCAGGCGCCTAGTGCCGGCAAGAACGGTTTTGCCTGAAACTTCAGCAACAACGCCTTTGCCTGCCTGAGTTGTCACATTGTCTGCCATGGGGACAGACATATTTTTATCACCGCAATAGGCAAGCAGCGCCTTTGCCACGGGGTGTACGCTACCATATTCTGCACCTGCGGCTATGGGGAGCCACTCTTTTTCATCAGCACCCTCAGCCGATAAAATGGTGCTGACCTTCAGCGCACCTTCGGTAACAGTTCCGGTTTTATCAAATAAAGCCATATCAATCTGTGCTAAATGCTCAATCACATCACCGCCACGGAACAAAATCCCCAGCTTTGCCCCCCGACCGGAGGCAACCATCACGGCAATAGGGGTAGCAAGACCCAAAGAGCAGGGGCAGGCAACGACTAAAACTGATACAAAAATCTGCAGAACATAGCCTGCATCTTTGCCGAGTAGCGCCCAGATAACCGCTGCAATAACTGCAATAGCCAGCACCGCCGGCACAAAAACAGACGAAATCTGGTCAGCCAGTCGGGAGATGGGAGCTTTTTTCTGTTGCGCTTCTGCCACAAGGCGCATAATCTGCGCGGCGGCTGTTGCGCCGCCGGCTCCGGTGGTGCGGATTTTCAAAAAGCCGTCCTTTAAAATAGTGCCGCCTGAGACCTTGCTGCCTTCTTCTTTAAAAACGGGCAGGCTCTCGCCGGTGAGCATAGCTTCATCCACGTCACCGCTGCCTTCTGTCACAATGCCGTCTACCGCTATTTTTTCACCGGCAGCGCACAGCACAATCTCGTCCATTAAAACCTCGGCACTTTTCACAGTGACAGGTTCACCGTCACGCAAAACAGTGCAGGTCTGGGGAATCAGCTTAGCAAGGGAAGCGATGGCATCCTTTGCCCGGTTCTTGCTTTTTTCTTCTAAAAATTTGCCAAGCAAAATAAGCGCCAGCACCACAGCGGCAGACTCAAAATACAGGGCGTGGGCCATTTCGTGATTGCCACCGAAGATGAGCACTGTATGATATAAGCTGTATAAAAAGGCAGAGCCGGTACCCAACGCCACCAAAGAATCCATATTAGGGTGCAGGGTTACCAGTCTTTTTATACCGTTCGTTAAAAACCGACGACCCACAAACAGCACCGGCAGGCATAACAAGAGCTGTGACAGCGCAAAGCCTATGGGAGATGCGTGCATATCTAAAAATGCCGGTACGGGCAGATAAATCATGTGCGACATGCCGATGTACATAACAAGCCCGCCAAAAATGAGGCCAATCACTACTTCGGCGATGTGATAATCTTTGGTTTGGGTGACGGTGGTTTCATCATCTTTTATAAGGATCGCCTTATAGCCCAGCTTATCAAGGGCTAAGATGGCAACATTTATATCAAAGGTTTCATCACCCTTTACCTCGCCTGTTGCTAAGGCAAGGTTCACGGCGCATTCTGTGGCGCCCTTTGTATTTTTTAGGGCTTTTTCTGCCGCGGCAGAGCAGGCGGCACAGCGCATACCTTCTATTTTTAAACGATATTGTTTATTTTCCATTTGCTTTCTCCTTAAAAAAAGAAAGCAAACTTTGCTCGAGTGGCACAGGCGTGCGCATCGGGCAAAGTTTGCTTCTACATCACATATTTTGCTGTGGCTTACTCATTTTCTGCCAGAAAAGCATTAATACGTTCAACTAATGCATCAGCATCTTCGCCATGAACTGCACATGCCTCAGCGATAGATTCGCCGCTGGCAGAGGGGCAGCCTAAGCAATGCATGCCGATTTCAAAAAAGAATTTTGCAGTACCGTCGTTCATTCTCAGAACGTCCATAATAATTGTGTCTTTTGTTACTCTGTTTGCCATTTTAATTTCCTCCTGTATATAAATTTTATTATAAACTTAATTTAACAGCTCTAAGATGTTACTCAGTATATAATCTGCGCCGTTTTCTTCAAAATATCCTCTTGCACCTTCGCCCTCAATGCCGGTGAGCACTGCAAGAAAGTCACAACCTGCACTTTTGGCAGAGAAAAGGTCACACCCGGCATCACCGATAACCAGCGTTTTTTTGCAGGGGGCAGCATCATACTGGCTGTTAAACAGGGCATCGTCTGTATATTTTCTGCCAAACACACCACGCAAAAACATATAGGGGTGGGGTTTTGCCAAGGAAACGGTATTGTTAATAGCGTCCTGTGCGGCGAGGATATCGTTATAGGTAATGATAGCATCCTCAGTAAAGCAATCATACACACCCCAGGAACGCAAGGGGTTTTCAGCCTCAACTCTGGGTCTGCCTGAACCGATGCCCAAACGCTTGGTTTTGCTGATTTCTGAAAGCAGTGTAACCAGTCGGGCTTTATCTACAATGGGTTCTTCAGAAAAGGTCAGACCGGGTTTGCCCGGCTGCAGAGAAGGGCTATCCCAATATTTTGAAAATAGCTCACTCCCTAAAAACCATTCCTGAAACGCAAGTTGAATCTTCTTCCAGATGCCACCGTGGTGTGCCGCCTCTTCTTTTGCAAAGCCGGCTTTTTCCAAAGCCTCTGCAACGGAATCGTACAGCCCGTCTTTGACGGCAGGTAGAGTCGTAATCCACTCAAAAATTGCCTGAAAATCACGGGTGTTTTGGCTGAGAGCACCGCCCACAACCACCCAGGATAAATCCCAGTTGTTGTTTATGCCCTTTTGCTTTATATGGCGGATAACAGCATCATCACAAAATTCCTCTTTGCGATAAGTTTGCAGCTTGTTTGACCAGTCTTCGGGGTCGCAGACTTCTGCGCCGAAGTATCGGTCAGAAAACAAAAGTTCACGAACGGTCAGGGTTGCGGCGTTCCAATACACCTCTTCGCTGGTGATGACCCCGTCCATATCTAAGAGAACGGTGTCATAGCGGTCTAAAATAGGGTTCAGCATGTAAAAAGAGCTCCTTATTCAACAGTAAAGGTCACGCTGCCTGCTACACCGGCAGACAGGTTTTTGCGGGCAGGGTCTAAATAAAAAGCACGACCCAGTGCGATGCCTAAAGCACGGAACACAGCCTCCCAAATATGGTGGCCGTTCACGCCCTTTTCAACATCAATGTGCAGAGTGCACATAGCGCCCTGACAAAAGCCTTCTAAGAAAGTGGCTAAATCTTCACTTAAAACGCCTTCTGTTTCAGCTGGCATAGAAATGTTATCATAGCAGAAGCTGAAATATGCACGTTCTTCAAAGCTGATAGCGCAAGAAGCCTTAGCTTCGTCAATAATACCCACTGCATCACCATAGCCTGTGGCACCCTCTGCCTTGTTCTCCCAAATGTAAGAGCGGGCAGCCTTGCCGAAGGTGATACCTAAATCTTCATAAATAACATGATTCAAGGTAAATTCATCTAAAGAAAAATCTGTTTCAACCGTAACGCCGCTGCGCCATGCAATGTGCTCAATCATGTGAGAGAAAAAGGGCGCATGGGTTTTGATTTTTTTACGGTAGTCCGGTGCCAGACCGGAGGCATCTAATTTAACAGTCATAAATGACTCTGAGGTTTTACGGGTAACACAAACTGTTTCTTTCATTCTTCAGTGCTCCTTTCTTCCACAGCCAGAGCGTGGGCATCAAAGCCTTCAACCCGGGCAATGCGTGAAGCATGCTCACGAACGCGCATAAAGCCCTCACGGCTTGCATAGCCGACAGAAGAACGCTTTAAAAAGTCCATAACAGAAACTGAGGAATAGGTTTTTGCAAAACCGCCGGTGGGCAGGATTGCGTTGGGACCCAGCACAAAGTTGCACAGGGTAACGGGGGTATAATCACCAAGCAGAATTTCACCTGCGTTTTTAATCTTTTCTAAAACCGCAAAGGGGTTTTGGGTCATAACTTCCATGTGCTCAGGGGCGTATTCATTTACGAAGTCGATGGATTCATCAAGGCTTTCTGTCAAAATCACGCCGCCGTAGGTTTCAAAGTTTGTTTTAATAAAGCTCTGACGCTTTTCAGAAAGCTTAGGAAGCTGTCTGTCAATAATGGGCAGAACCTTGTCAACCAGCTCACGGGAGTGGGTAACAAGCAGTGCCGCAGAATCAGGACCGTGTTCTGCTTCAATCATCACATCCAGTGCAACCTTTTCGGGGTCTGCAAATTCGTCAGCCAAAATAATCACTTCACTGGGGCCTGCCGGCAGACCGCTGTCAATCTGACCTGCGAGCACACGCTTTGCAGCGGTAGCATAAGAGTTACCGGGACCGATGATTTTGTGGCATTTGGGAATGGTTTCAGTACCGTAGGCAACAGCAGCCACAGCCTGAATGCCGCCAACCTTATAGATATCAGTAATGCCGATGATTTTAGCCGCCGCTAAAATAGCATCGTCACAGCCGCCTTCTTCGTTGGGCGGTGTTACAACGGTGATTCTGGGAACGCCGGCAACAACTGCAGGCACACCCAGCATTAAAAGAACAGAGGGAAAGCTGCCCTTGCCACGGGGCACATACAGGCAAACGTCAACAATCGGGGTGGTTTTTTCACCGACCATCAAGCCCTCATCCACATTAGTAAACCACATTTCTTCAGGCATCTGCTTCTCGTGGAAGTTGCGGATGTTTTTCGCCGCATATTCGATGGCTTCGCGGGTTTTAGTATCTAAGCGGTTATAACCTGCTTCAATTTCTTCTGCTGTTACACGGATGGCATCTTTTTCAAGATGTACCTTGTCAAATTTTTCAGTATATTTCAAAACAGCGGCATCGCCGTTTTCTTTAATATCAGCAGCGACTTCCTTTGCAAGCTCCATCTGGCGGCTGATATCAAGCTCAGCGCGCTTTAAGACGAACTCTCTTTCTTCCTTTGTCATGTCCTTTAAAACTCTAACCTTCATTGTTAAGCCATTCCTTTCCGGCGGATTTATCGAAATCAAATTATTTCCAAGAATATCATACCATAACAAGTGCATAATTGCAAGATAAGGAACATAAAAATTAAGTAAAAAAAGAATTTGGAGAATTGACTGTAAAAAAAGTTAGTGAAATTTGCTTAAAAACAGATGGTATTATGTAAACCACTGCAAATTTGTAAAAAAAAAGTTATTCACATAATTAACAGGGTTATGAACAGATTTTTCTGTTGAAAAAGCGATTTTTCGGTTAGTTATTAACATTATCAACAGGTTATCAACAGGTTTTGTAAACAAAACAAATGTTTGCAATCTTTTTGTAAAACGCCGTTAACACAGAAAAAACAATAAGTTTACATAATATCTGATTATTAAAAAGTGAGGTCATTTTTTTCGTGAAAAAAGCAAAAAATTTGTTAAAAATCGGAGCCATTTATCTGGGCACGGTTTTGGGGGCAGGATTTGCCTCGGGGCAAGAGCTGGTGTTGTTTTTCGTCCGTTTTTCAAGGCGCGGTCTGCTGGGCTGCCTGATTGCCGGACTGCTGTTTTGCCTTTTAGGGTCGCTGGTTTTATCAAAAGCCCATGGGTTGGCTGAAAAAACCTACAGAAATTATCTGGAAACCGTTTTCGGCAAGCGGACAGCCGGATTTTTAGCCTTTGTAACTGAGGTTTTTTTGTGTGCCGGCTTTTGTATTATGCTCTCCGGTTCAGGGGCATTTTTCAAAGAGCGTCTGTCTCTTTCTCCCGCAATCGGGATTTTAGTTACAGATGCCATTTGTCTGGCAGTTTTTTTGGGAAACTTAAAGGGTTTATCTCTTGTGAATTTGATTCTGGCACCAATCATGATATTTGGCACTCTTTATGTTTCGCTGTATACTATTCTGACAGACTGCCAACCGGCGTGGTTGCCGCAAGTGAGCAGCCATGGGCGGTTTTTGCCGTATGCCTTTTTTTATGTGGGGTACAATATGCTCACCGCCGCGGCGGTGCTTGTTCCGGCTTCTGCCATTGCAGAAAACGCGAAAACCGCGGCGAGGGGCGGTGTGCTGGGTGGCGCAGTTCTGACGCTGATGGCAGTTTTGTGCTCGGTTGCCCTGTTTTTAACAGAAGAGGTGTGGTCGGGGGCGTTGCCCATGCTTTTGCTTGCAGAACATGCCGGAAGCTTTGCCTACATACTCTATTCTATGGTTTTATATATGGCGATGCTGACAACTGCTGTTTCAACAGGCTTTTCTGTGGTAGAAAGGATGCATCAGGCAGGAGCAGGCAGAATATATGCCGCTTTTTCGGTCTGTTTTCTGGCAATTCCTTTATCCTTTGTTGAGTTTTCGGTTTTGGTAGGGCATTGTTATGTATTTTTCGGGGTTTTGGGCATCTTGTTGGTGGGCGGCATTCTGTGGGATTGGTATAAAAGGCTATAAAAATAGAAAAGAAACTGAAAAAAATAATAAAAAAAGCTTGCAAAAATCAAAAAGAAAGTGTAATATATAGAGAGAAAACAAAAGCACGGGGTGTAGCGCAGCTTGGTAGCGCGCCTGCTTTGGGAGCAGGATGTCGCAGGTTCAAATCCTGTCACCCCGACCACCTAAAAAGCCTGTAATACTGCGGTTTTCCGCAATATTACAGGCTTTTGGTTTTAGGTGAAAAAACGGGTGACGACCACATGTATTCCACAGTTAGAAAAATTTATGCAAAAAATCTTAGCTATTTTTTGCAATAATATCAACTTTTATCCTCAATATCTTGTAATATGAGAAAGCCTTTACTGCGCGAAAGTAAAGGCTTTTAGTTTAATTCATATAAGCGTAGATATATATTTCCTTAAACAGGTTGCTCCATAAGTTGGAGTTTTTTGCTAAAACATCGGGATTCTCTGTTTTTTCATCAAGAATTATTGAAATCAGCTTCGAACCGAGGGCTTTCCATACATCTGTAGGTGGTTTCTTCCAAGAATAGCTATTTGTAGTATTATCTACTTGCACTAATGCTCGGAAGGAGCCAACTAAAGGATACATTAAACCTTTTGGAATAATGTATTGTAAATCGTTTTGTCCTAACATGGTTTTTCCAACGGTTTTGCCACCGTCATATCTTGCATATTTGCGAGTGCCGTATCTACGGTTTGTGCTATGCGCTATAGTAGCAAATTCTTTTTCGACAGTTTCCCACAAATCAAAAATGCCCTTAATGATAGGTTTCATATTTTTGATCATATTATCTCTATTTATTTTTTGCTTATCTTTATCCTTGCTATCCATATTAAGAAATTTTCTCAGGGTTGCTTCTTTGCCGGAATAACACTGTGTAGGTTGTTGTTCGCTTAGAGTACCTTCTGCAGTTCTAAAAGGATACATGGTTTGACTAAACATAGCTATAATAGCAATTATTTCTCGGATATCAATAGGAACGATGTCATTATCATTATAGTGTTCATTCATTTTGTATTGAATTCGTCCTGCAAAATCTAAATCGGAAAAAACAGATTTAATTTCATCAAAGCTTTTTTCTAACTCCGCGATAGATTTTAAATCGACTTGAACAGAGGTGTTTCTTGCTGCAGCCAATTCTACCGGAGAAGTGATTCCTGTAAATATTTCAAAGAACACATATCTATTTTCGCTGATTGAATGCTTAAGGTTTTCTTGAAGAATAGCTCTTAAAGTGTGACCGCCGTCGATATTGCCATGCACCGAGGAGTCCTCTAAGAATATCTGTAATTCTTTTGTTGAATTGTCGTACTTTACATCCTGAGCAGAGATAAGTACTCCTCTGTTTAATTCATGAAAATTTACATTATCTCTCAAACTTTCGATAATTTTTCGTGCTACATTTGTAGACATTTTCTGCTCACGCGGATTTGTTACAAACCAGTTATCGATTTCCTGAGGAATGCTATTTGCCTTAACATAGCACACATATTTTGTGTGCCCCTCAATTGTTCCTGTCGGGTCTTCCATTTTTTTAAATGCTTTTGCGATAAGTTTGATTTCTTGCATATCCAAATCTCCTTTAAAATAAAAAATTTCTGTATCATGCAGAAGGGCATAAACACAGAAATACTTATCGCGCATCATATTCTATGAAAAACCACATCTGCAAAGAGATACTGGAGTTTAAACAGACAAAATCGTCTGCAAACTACATATTTATTATAATGTTTATGGTTAAAGATGTCAAGTGCAAAGTAAGATGGAAAATATTATGTTTCTGAATTGATAGCCACTCTTCCTCTTTGTTTACGGCATCTCAAATTTTGATACACCAAAAAACAAACGGCACGGATTTAGTCCGTGCCGTTTATGCGTTATTTTGAGGTTTCGCTTTCGCTTTTTCTGCTGCAATCTCTGCTTTCATTTCCTTTATCAGTTCAGCTAGTTTTTCTTCGCATTCTGTTTCTGTTTTAGCATAGACGTTTTTCAAGATGCGTTTTCCGTCTGCTCCTTTTGGTGAATATCTGCCCTCGTAGAGGTGGTCGTTTATCTTTGTGATACATCCTGTGCCGGGTTTTCTATATTTGCCCTTTGTTGGCTCAAATTTGGCTTGTGCCGGCTTTTCTTGCCCTGTGGGTGTAACTTCCTTGGTGGTGTCTACATTCTTGCTGAATCGGGCGTTTATTTTCGCTGCGGCTTGTTGTTTCATCTCTTCGGTGGTGTGGAGGTAGATATCCATGGTTGTTTTGCTGGATACATGCCCGATGATAGCGGACAGGGTTTTAATGTCCATACCATTTGCCACCGCGTTTGTAGCGAAGGTGTGTCGTAGGGCGTGGAAGGACACAGTTTTGCATCCTGACCGCTTTAGAATCTTTTGCATCATCTTATACACGGCAGAAGGGTCTCTTGGCATGTCTTTGTTTTTCGGTGAGGGGAATATCCACTCAGAATCCACAGTTTCTTTGTATTTTACAAGCGCCTTGACAACGCTTTTGGGCAGTATAACACTTCGTTCTGATTCGTCTGTCTTCAGTTCTGTTACGACCAGCTTTCCGTTAATGCGTTGAACCTGCCGGCAGATTTTGAGCTCTCCGGTTTTAGTATTTAAATCCGACCACATAAGTCCTGTTTCTTCACCACGGCGGAGACCGGTCGTCAGCACTACAAGCAGGATTTCAAAGTACCCGTCATATTTTGCCTGTATTAAAAACCGCTGTATTTCATCCCTTGTAAGCACCTGTATTTCTCTGGACTTTTTAGGGGGCAGTTTGCAACCGATAGCAGGATTTTTTCGGATGATCCCTTGTTCTACTGCTGTTTGCAATGCCGTTCTGCAAGTGCTGTGACATCCGCGAATCACTCTGGCGGATAACCCTTTACCGAAGATGTCAGTATGTTGCAACCGACCGCTTGTTTTGAGTTTGTTATAGAACTTCTGCAGGTCAGTTTGTGTCAGCTTTTTGAGAGGAATATTACCGAGGTTGGGAATAATATGTAGATAAATTCTGTTTTCATAATCCTCTTGGGTCTTTGGCTTGATACGAAGTTTGCAGTAGTTTTGATACCAGAAGTCCAGCCATTCACCGAAAGTGATGGTATTTTCTTTGCGGTTTATACCCAGCTCATCCTTGAGTTTATCAAGTTTTTCTAGACAGATCGCTTTGGATTTAGAGGTAACATTTTTGGTTATGGGAAGTCCGTCTTTGTCATAGTCAATGACGATTCTACCTTCCCATCGACCATCCTTTCGAAGCCTTAGTGTACCGTCTCCGAGTTTCCTTTTACTCATAGTATTAGCTCCTCTCCTAAGATGTCTTCTATGAAGTCTCCGACGATTTCAGAGGCTCTTTGCTGCATATCTGTTGTGACATGGGTGTAGGTGTCGAGGCTGAAGCTTGGATTTGTGTGCCCCAGTATAGAGGCAAGGGTTTTAGCATCCACGCCGTTTGCCACGGCGACGGTAGCGAAGGTGTGCCTCAGGTCGTGGAAGGAGATGTTTGGGAGTCCTGCTTTTTTCAGCAGCTTCTTTGCTCTTCGATAGGCGGCAGCAGGGGATACAGGCTTGTCCGGATTGAGAGGATTGGGGAAAATCCATTGTGAGATTCTCTTTCTTCGTTTAAGCATTTCTGCCGTCATTTCAGGGAGGGTGAGAGTTCGTTCGCTTTCCTCTGTCTTTGGTTTGTCTTCATATAGCTCACCGCCCTTGCGATAAGAGATGCTTCGATTAATTTTAAGCCTGTTGCTTTCTTCATCAAAGTCATCCCACTTGAATCCACAAATTTCGCCTCGTCTGGGTCCTGTGGTTAGCTCCAGGAGGAAGAAGTCGCCCCATTCTTCATCACTTTCTATAGCTTTCATCAACCTGTCAAGTTGTGTATCGTTTAGCACCTGCAGTTTCTTTTTTCTGCGTTTTGGTACCTTAGTACCGATGACAGGATTGCTTGGAATCAGGTGAAGTTGTGTGGCGGTTTCCATTGCGCCGTGTAGTGTGGTGTGGATGCGGATGATTGTATTGTCTGCTAAGGCATAGCCGTGCACAGGATGCTCTTTGATTCTGCCATTGGTTTTTAGATCGGTGTACATTTTCTGTATGTCATTTGTGGTGATGCGGGAGAGTTTCTTATGCCCCAACCGAGGTTTTACATAGGTATTCAGGTCCTGTGCATAGCCTGACAGGGTAGAGGCTCTGACTCTTTCCGGCATGTATTCTGTCAGCCATTTTTCTATCCAATCGCTGAGGTTCATATTGCTTTCTTCGGTCAGGTGCACATCCCGATACCGATTTTTCAGGTCGAGAAGATTTTGCATAAACTCTTTTTGATTTCGCCCATAAGCATACCTGAATATAGGGGAGCCATCCTTTTTGTGTCCGACCACAATTCTGCCTTCCCGCAGTCCAGAATCCAGCTGACGAATCATGCCGTCACCATTGGGTCTTCGTTTTGCCATTGTATCACTTCCTTTCTGGTAACAACACACAATACCGTAAAGGCTTTTAAAAGTCAAGTGCTTTTTGTAAATGAAAAAAAAGGGCATTGCACAACGTTTCTGCTATGCAATGCCCTAGGTTAATCCATCGTACCAACCATTTTATTGATGTCGCCGTCTGAGCTTGCGACGATGGTTTTGGTTTTGCTTGGTGCTGCATAGCCGAAGCCTTCTATGTAGGCTTTTTCTTTAATAATTTCATTTCGTATTTTTGTTTCTTCATCGGTGAGGTAGCAGGTGTCTTTTGTCATGATTTCGTCGTTGGGATGTATGGGTTCTTCCGGATTCTTTTCCCATTTTGCGTAGACAACATCGGGCTTTGTGAAGGTGAATGTAGTCACTCTGTTTACTTTGGTTCTGGGGTCCGTGAACCATCCGGCGAAGGTGTAACCGTATTTTGTTGGTACATATCTCTCTAGGCTTATGGTCTCACCATACCTTTTTGTTACCGGTCTGATGAAGCTTCCGCCGTCCGATGCGAATTGCAAGGTTACATCTCCCACAATGCCAAGTTCATTGTCAAATGTTACTCGGTATTTACCGAGCCACCATGGCTCCGCAGAGACCGATGTTGAGATTAGCATCGTAACCGCCAGTGTTGCACATACAATTTTCTTTTTCATAACATTCTTCCTTTCCATGTTTTTATTACCTTTCGGCAACACAAACATACCACAGAAGAGGCGGGAAGTCTATGAAGGAACTTTTCTGTTTAAATCTGCACCGACACCGCCTAAAACACCACCTGAATGGCTTAACCATCGCAAAAATCAAGTCATTTTCACCAAAACAGCACCAACACCCCATTTTCAGCACCACCCGAACGGCCCTGCCGGTCGGTGTTTGACCGCACTGGGGGCGGTTTTCGACACCAGTGCTTTTTCCTGCTTCATTTTATTCAGGTTGATTTTCGGCAAAATCGGAGCATCTTATTAACCTGCAGATTCGGTTTTTGAATCCATATATTTTTGAAATTTCTTTTCCAGTTCGGCTTTTTTTACTGCAAGAGCATTTCTCTCAAACTGCTTTACTACATCATAATTAATTGCTTCCTGTATGGGACGAATGGTGTACATTAAACTACCGTTTCGTTTCTTGCCATCCTTTGTGAAAATGTATGTATATTCAACTGTAATTAACTGTTTCTCGCAGAGTTTATCTACGTATGTTTTTACTGTATTTTTAGTGATGTTTAATGCTTTACTAATAGTTTTATAACTTGGCCAACATTTGAATGTTTTTCTGTCTTCGCATTTCAATAAAAATGCATAAAGAGCAATTTCACCTGCACGCAAACCAAGATTAAAAATTTCATTAGGCACAGGGAAATAATTTTTAATTACATCTCGTTTTGGGTATGAATTATATTTCATATTTGCTCCTTTCATCCGCCGGATTTTTTATCTATCCAATCACGGAATTTGTCTTTGGGAACAATCAATCTGTTGCCGATTTTTATACTTGGAAAATCTTTTTCGTGCATCAGTTCATAGGCAGAACTGATTGAAATCCCAAGCACATTTTTCACTGTTTCCGCATTTAACATCAGCGGAAGTTCATCGTAAGATTTGTAAATGGATTCTTTCATTTTTAATCACTCCTTTGCAATAGATGTTGCGTTTGATTTGTTCGTTGTCTAACTAAATTTTAGCATTTCTCTTGCAATTTTACAATAGATGTTCTATAATTAAAATATATTCTCTATTTTGCGATTTGTATTATCTATTTTTGAAAATTTTGGAGGACATTATGTTTTCATTCAAAGCCTACTTTTTTAACCACGATGTGTATATAAATGAGAAATATAAATACGCTGCCGGTGAGATACTGACAGCGTATTTGAACTCAAGTTTTTATGATGAAATAATGGATTGGGGCATCATAGGTGAATTAAAAAGATTGAACAGTTATCTGCTCCTGGATGACGATATGGACTATGAACTTCATTCAGAATATAATGCAAATGTTTATAAAGCAATGTCCATTATTGAACGTATACATGAGAAATTAAAGAAATTCCCGCCGTACAATAAAATTATTAAACCGGATTATATGAAGCTGGACGATTTGATCAATCAGTATGACCTGTTTTTTGAAGATGATTTAGATGACAATGAAGAGATTACTTGGGAGACTTCGACCAAGTATGGCACCGGAGAAATAAACGATGAGGGGCATGGAGTTTTGCGCTTGCACACCTTTTGCCCTGATTCTTTGGAGCATATCCGGGATTATGATAAAGAATGGACGGAAATTCTATATGAATTTCATGATGCGTTGAATCGGTATTTTAATCAGTACATTACTTTGCTTGAATCATGTAAAACTGTTTTTGAAATTTTCAAGCCGTTTGTAGATGATTTTCTTCATCACAAAGAGACATATTTGACTACAAGTGAGCTTGCAAAAGCATTTGATGAATATAACAAAACCCACGCAAAGAATTTTCAAAAAATTCAGTGTCGTATGAATTCATTCCGATATAAATCTTTAGTTGATTCATCAGGCAACTCTATTTTGTGTGAGGAAATTAATTTTGAGGATTTGCAGTCATTTTTATACTTTGATTTCTTTAACGGAATCAGGCATAACTACATTCCAAACAAATGCAAGAATTGCGGAAAGTATTTTTTGATTCAGGGCGGAAAATATTTCAGCTATTGTGACAGAAAATTAAAAGAAGATCCCACCAAAACCTGCCGTGATGTGGGTTCCAGAAGAAGATACGGAGATAAGTGTAAGAACGATCCCATCTGGCAAACTTATAACAGAGCATATAAGACTCATTACGCACGATATATGAAAAAGAAAATGACCATCTCCGAGTTTGAAGAATGGTCACGATTTGCATCTGGAATTAGGGATAAAGCTATTGCCGGAGAAATTCCGTTTGATGAGTATTATACTGAGATTCGAAAATAGCCTATTTCTTTGTTTGGTACTATATAAGCATAGCACTAAATTACTTTATTGTAGTTTAGCAAGCTATGCTTATTTTTGTTATAATGGGGAGGTAATGGACTGACGGTTCTTTGTGTGAACTTAGCGTTCGGGCTGTAAACTGTCATCCGCCTCCTTGTTATAAAGATTCGGTTAAGCAGGTTGTTCCGGGATGAATCCTGCGTTCGCGTAACTAGCCAAAGTGAATCGTAATAAGCACAGGTGGAAACATTACATATCAAAACACGAAAGAAGGAATGTGAATGATTAGTGTAGGAATTGATGTTTCAAAGGGCAAAAGTATGGTTTGCATTATGAAACCTGGTGGCGAGGTTCTAAAAACACCATTTGAAATGCAGCATACTATGGAGGAAGTTCTTTCCCTTGCAGCTCTCATCAAATCATATGACGAAGAGGTCAGAGTGATTTTGGAGAGTACAGGGTATTATCACTTACCTATTGTAACAGTACTACTAGAAAAAGGCATTTTTGTTAGCACTGTTATTGCTTTGCGTATGCAAAAGTTTTGCTCTCAAAATATCAGAAGAGCTAAAACTGACCGTATTGATTCGATTAATATTGCTATGTTTGGTATTTGTTATTGGGATGAGCTTAATCAGGTAATGCCACCCGAAGATACATATCGAGAATTAAAATTTTTGGCAAGGCAGTATTATCAATCTACAGCAATGCTCATTAAAGCGAAAATCAATTTCGGTGTTCTATGTGATCAGGTTATGCCTAGCATCCAGAAGATTATACATGAATACAGGGGTACTCAAAAGATAACCGGAATTGTTAAGCGTTATCTTCATTTTGATAACATTCTCAAAATGAGTAAAAATCGTTTTAAAACAGATTATTGCAAATGGGCACAAAAACAGGGATACCGCAACTGTGAACAAACTGCAGAAAAACTATACGTTGCAGCCCAAAACGGTATCCCTGTGCTTCCTAACTCGCTATCCACCACAATAGTCATTACGGAAGCAATACGAGTACTTCACGAAGTTGAAATATCTCGCAACACTATTTTAGCACAAATGCAAGCTCTTGCCAAGACATTACCTGAATATCAGGTTGTAAGAGAAATGTCGTGTATCGGGGATGTTTTAGCACCTAAATTAATTGCTGAGATTGGTGATATACGCAAATTCCGTAACAAGCACTCATTAATCGCCTATGCAGGAATAGATGCTCCGCCATATCAATCAGGCTCTTTTAACGCTACAGAACGGCATATTTCAAAGCGAGGAAATCGATATCTTCGCAAGACCGGCTTTGAGGTTATGCAAAGCCTTATCCAGCATAAGCCCGCCGAAGAACCTGTCTTTGCTTTTATTGAGAAAAAACGCAGCGAAGGCAAATGCGGAAAAGAAGCTATGATTGCAGGACTTAACAAGTTTCTGCGTATTTACTACGGCAAGATAACTGAACTCTATAATTCCATTGAAGAACAATTAAATTCGGATAATTAAATCTATCTCTTAATATTTTTCATCGGGTGACAATAAGTTTCTGTTTGCCACTCTATTTTGTTGTGCCCATTTTTACCGCCTAAAAAATTTAATTTTCCTCTTGACAATTCTTAGCAGGTTTACAGCGGGTCAGATTTTGACATGGAGTGTTGAGTTTAGATCTCATTTTTTAATTCATATTGTAATTCTTTCAGTTTTATGCTATATATCACTCGCCATAATAAATAGAACTTCTTTAGAGGGTCATGTAAAGTTAGGACCAAAAATTTAATTTGCTTTTACAGAATCAGCCTGTTTTTTTGAGAATTTATCGTAAGGCAGCGCAACAATAATGCCTACTATCATTAACCCAAACCAGACAAGAATTAAATTTCCCCATCCAATTAGAGAAACAGCATTTGCAAAAATAGTACTTGAGGAAGCCGCCGCTACATAACTTATGAAATCAAGAAATCCTGTTGCACTTGAAACCATACCTGTATCACGAAGACTTGGGCAATATCTGCTCCATAGCATTGTGGCGGCACCGTTTGATGACATTATTGCAATAATAATAAATATTATATTTAAAACAGGTTGTTTTACTAAGTATACCAACATAAAAAACGAGCTTGACGATATAAACATAAGCAATATCGTTAAATCCATATTTCTGTTCAGTCTTTCATATATAAAAATGGCAATGAATGTAGTAAAAGATATTGTAAATGTTGCTGTTGTGAACAGCACAGCTGACGTTTCTGAAGAAAAGCCCAGATGTTGTGATATGTATGTAGGTAGCCAAAATACAACCGTTGTTCTAACTACGCCTGTCAGCATAGAAATCAATGTGAATTTTATGATTCTATGTTTGATTAAGACATTAATACTGCCACCTTGTTCCTTTTTTCTCTCATACTGATTGTATTTTACAACACCTTTTTTTTCAAACCGCAAAAAGAGAAAAAAACACATCGCTGCCATTGTTATAAGAACAATACAGCTTATTAAAAATACATCCTGCCAAATAAACACAGCGGCGGCTACTCCTGCAAGAGGAGAACCAAAAAAAGATGCAAAAGTATAACCCAAACTGCATCTTGTAGCATATATCGGCTCAGTATTTTCCGCTACGACCTTTGTCATTGGTCCGTATATCATAGCTAAAAAGAACCCTGTAAATCCATAAGCAATTACGGCTATATCAGCATAATATAATGAAAGACGGGAGAATACAACATTTGTAATACCTGCCATAAGAAGACCGATGCTTATCATATATCTCGCCTTGATTTTATCACCAATCGCACCATTAACCAATTGCCCTATTGCATAAAAAATAAAATAAATAGATGATACTTTGCCAATATAACTCTCTGTATATCCGCTTTCAATCATCTGAGGAGTAGCAGCTCCTAAGATGTTTTTTGCAAAATACACAGCAAGATATGCAGACGAACATAACATTCCTATATAAATTGCATGCAAAACATTTTGATTCTTTGTAATTCTAGATAAATTCATTTTATTCCTCCATCGTTGTTTTGCTATAATAATTATTTACCAACATCATCTTTTGAATAAAACCCAACATCTCTCGCTATATCATTCGTGGTTTATTTAGATATATTCAAAATACTATTTTTTGACAAATTAATGAAAAAACATAGATTTATAAGTATGGAATTCTCTAAGTATATTTTAATAGTAAAGGTGGATATAGATATCCTGCTAAGAAAATGTAGAACATTTATTTGACACTGCTTATGATCATGTAGTTAGTGGCGAAAATATATGTGTAACATTAATTTTTATAAATCTTCATTCTGTATAGTTTCGTAATACCAATCATCGCCGCTGTTTACATAGACTTTTGCAGTACCTACTTCCTCTGACACCAGAGTATCTTTAAGTCTTTTATCAGAAAAATAGTAGTTTTCGACATTTTCCTTGTATGCGTGTGCAAACATAGCTCTGTGATAGATATATTCATTTGCTACATATACTCCAATAGGATTGAGTGTGTTTATAAATGTGGGGCTTATATCACATACAAAGTGATGATTTGCAAAAAACCAATCGCATTTTAAGTCGTTGGTGCGCTTTGCTCTTACCATATCGGATATGTATCTTTCCTGCGAAACAGCATAATTATCTGCGCCGTGATAATAGCGGAAATCATTATAGCTTAGCATAAACGAAACGGAAGTATAATTTTCGTAATTGTGCTCGTTTTTTTTCATAAAGGGATAGTAGTATACTTCCACGGCCTCGCCTTTTTCATCATATCTGCTGTTGAGCACTTCTATCTGAACGCCGCCAAGATCCCATATTTTGTGCAACTCATCATAAAAACAGAGCATAGTGGAATCAAGATATCTAAAATTTTTGAGATATTTGTAGCGAGTTTTTTTGTCGGTGCTTATAAGCTTAGAGGTTTTAGTTTCATCTGGTATTGCTATACCGTGTTCGTAAAGTATTTCGTCCTTAAGACCTTGGTGGTCGTTATGAAAGTGTGTCAATAGGTAATAATCAAGCTTTATGGAATGTCGTTTTAGATAAGGGATAACTGTATCTCTTGCACCGCGTTCTGTTGCGGAATCAATCAGAAGGGTTTTTCCATTAGGAAGAAAAATTAATGTACTATTTGCATTTTTTACATCAAAATTTATAATTTGAAGCTTAGATTTGACGAATGTTTTCTGTATTTCTATTTTCTGTTTTAGGATTGTTCCATTATCGAGACAGTATGACAGTATATGCTCACCTACACCCAATGAGGCAACGGCGTTTACATCCGGATATATGCTTGTCATGGTTGCTAGGTGACCATTCTGGCCTTTGCTCTGCGCCTCAAAGGGGATATGTGTCCCATTTTCAGCTTGAATATCTAAAAAAATTTTTTTATAGTTTTTTACCGTTGTTTTAAGGCTTTTGGGGCGATCGGTGAAAAATACTACATTTTTGGGTGACAAGTCATATTGAAGATTTTCTGCTTTACCTACATTTTTAATATAATATATTTGTGTCCCAAGGCAAAAATGGTGCGAAAGCCTGATAGAATTTTCTCCGGTTTTAAAAAAAATGGGAATCAGCATATTGCTCTTCCCATGCAAAAGTCCTTGCATAAACTTAGTAATTTCGCCGTCGGGGTGAGTAACCTCAAAGATCATAAACGACTCCCAGTCATCGTGTGCATAACCCAGGTCAATCATATAATATCCATCGGAATTAACTTCTGTTTTTATTGTCAGGTAGTGATCTGGCGAATTTAATAATAATCCTTTTTCTGTTTTTATTGCATTGGTATCTGCTATATTTTTCACTTAATATCACCTCTTTTAAAAATTATATATTTTCGCATTAGGAAATACAAGTGTTATTTTAAAGCATTTGGTGACAATTTATGTTTTACGTTTTGCTAAAATGTTAAAACATCTTAATTCAACCATTGTTCTAAAAATGTTTAGAAAATGCTTAAAGCGGGTGTTTTAAGTAATGATAGAAAATGACAGTTGGTGAGTGATATTGTCACTTGAAGCAAAAACTAATTATATTATATAATATAACAGTAGAGATTTAGCTATGGGTATGATTGCATCACGATATAAAACAACAAGGGTTATAATGAATATTTATAACGGAGAGTATAGTATGTTTAGCGTGCATAAGGACTATATCATTCGGCTGCGCAAGGAGCTGCATCAATATCCTGGTGGGAAGTGTAACACGGGACATTATAATGAGCATCCGCCATTTAAAAAAATAAAATTGTACACAACAAAGTGAGGCGGCGTGATGGTTAAAAGTTTCCGGTTGTAGAGTTATGGTGTACGAATTTTAAAGGAAAAAGTTACCAATTGAATATATTAAAATTATTTGGTATAATAACTTTAAGGACATTTAAAATTTGCAAAGGAGTATATAATGGTGAGATTGTCCAAGGGTAAGAATTATTCTAAATTGTATTACGGATATTTTGCTGCGACGGTAACATTTTTTATATTACTTTGCCTGCTTGTGATATTTTTTTTCTGGAACATCATTCAGGATAATTCTGCACAAAATAGAAAATACTTTGAAAGTAGTATTGGCATTGCAGAAAGAAACCTTGGAATATATCAGAAAATTAGTGACATTATATTTGCCAATGAAAGTGTACGCTCTTTTGCGACAGAGACAGCTTATAAAGATGATATGTATAATTATGTACTAATGGGACGATTCATTGACTCTTATATGAAGATATACAAAGAGGTCGAGCCGCAGTTTGTGGTGACTGATTTCAAAAGCTCCATGGTGGCTTGTCGTGGCGGCACTCAATCGCTGGAGAGTTTTTTACAGGATTTTCAACTCGATGAGAAGGAAATTGATCTCATTAAAAACACTGAAAAACCAGTCTGCTTTTCAAAAGAGGGAACCGATTTACTCATCCTAGGTTTTCCCCGCAGTTATTATGTAGCCGGAAGCGATGTATATTGTATAATATGTGTTGAGCAAGCGACTATCTTGCCTCAGGAAGAAGTAACAATTATCCTGAACGATGAGACAAATGCTAATTGGTGGACAGACGAGCAAGGTGGGATATTCAGTGATACTTACAAACGTAATTCCGTTTATATGCCTGAAATTGTATATGAGTACAACTTTGTTAATAATAATTTATATATAATAGTCGTTATGTGCATTATGATTTTATTGTGTTTTCTTGCAATTGCATACAGTAATCATATAGCCGACAAACTTCTTAATATTACATATATGCCAATTATAAAAACCGTTAAGGAGTTAAATTTAAATGCAGATACAGAGACCCCAAAATCTTGGGATGAATCTGTAGATATGCTTCTGAATTATAATGAATCTTTAGGAAAGAAAATTAAAGAAAACGAAGAATTTTTTAGGAAAAATATATTACGAAATATCATCTATGGCGTAGAAACCCCGGCGGAATTGTATACAAATTATGCGAAACATGATATGTTTTTTTCGGAAATGACATCGTCTTGTAGGTTGATACTTTTTGAATGTTATGGCGCAGAGCAATACGGCATTAAAGAAGATTTATTTGTAAGTAATAATTTTATAAAGGAATTTGAAAAACTGTTGAGTCAAATCATAAAAGGTGAATTTATTATGCTTGGTATAGAAAAGTTTGCCTTTATTACCGCCTGCAATGACAAAGGGCATCTTGCGGAAAAATTGATTCATGTACTTGATTTTGCGGAGGCGTATGGTATATCAGTCTTTGTTTCTGTAGGAAAAATCTGTAAGTCTTTAATGGATATAAGCCAATCTTATCGCAGTGCATGTGACCTTAATGAGCATAAAACAGTGTATTCGGATCGTTCCATTGTTTTTTTTGAAGATGGTGTTAAAACGAATAGGGTGTGCTATTATCCGATTGATCTGGAAATGTCGATTATAGAAAACACTCTTTTGGGTAATTTTGATAAAGTCAGAGAAATTTTAAGTATTATCTTTAAAGAAAACCTTCAAAACGATTCTTTTGACAGAGTGGGCTTACGGGATTTGAAAATGATGCTTGTTGGCACTGTTAACAGGATTATTGGGCAGATGGACAAAAAAGCCAGTGACATTTTTGGCGAGGATGTAGTGATTTATCTAGAAATAAGTTCCGGTCAAAATGATGAAGAGATAGAAAAAAAAGTTCATGCGATATTTGAACATCTTTGTCAGAGTGGTGCCAATACTAATGTATCCAGGCAGGAAAAGCTTACTCAGAATATATTAGAATTTATACAGAATAATTTCAAGAATCCTGAATTATCTTTGGCGGATATTGCGGAGCATTTCTTTATTTCTCAAGGTCATGTAAGTCGTGTACTTAAGCACAATGCAGGAAGAGCCTATAAGGAGTATGTGGATAATGTGCGTATCAAGGAGGCCAAGAGGCTTCTTAGAGAAAGCCATCTTCCAATTGATGCCATATCTGGCGAGGTCGGTTGCGCAAATCCCAGAACGTTCATACGACTTTTTAAAAAATATACTGGGATCACGCCGAGTGAGTATAGGTTAAATAATAAATGATGATGTATTTATACAATTCATATATTCGAACCGCAGAAGATGTGGTAGCAGCCAAAAACTAGAAATGTTATCTGTTCATACCTATAAGCTTTTTCCTTATTTGTAAATCAACAATAAGTTATGAAAAGAAGGGCGAGCCTCAATTAGTGTCAAATACTGAATTGAGGCTACGTTCTTTTTATTTATTCAATTTGTGCTTTGAGTCTGATTTTCAAGTAAATACCCATAGGCAGTTTATCTTCTTTTGTGTTAAAATTACCTCGCTTTTTTAGTAAAAAGACTCCTGAAGTTATCCTTGTTTTATACGACACTATATTTAAGCAGAAATGATGGAATGTGACATCTATTGCGGATTATTGTCACTTGTCTATAAAGGTTGGATTGACGTATAATTTATTTAGAAAGATATCATTGGAAGATATCGCTTTTAAGAAAGGAGATTGAAGATATGAACAAGGGATTCAGCAAAGCACTGTCTGCAATACTTTTTTGTTCACTTGTGATGTCTACTGTTGTTGCTTATGGCTATAGCCTTAAATATGACGGTGGAGAAAACGACTTTGTCGTATCAGGTGCGGTTGAGCAGAAAACGGCTGGGCAGCTTGTTACCGTGAAGGTAGAAAAGGACAATAATCTGATTTTCGCAAGACAGACTGAAACACAGTCCAATGGTGAGTATTTTCTTACTTTTAACATTGAGCAACTGGGAGATGCAACACTTACCGTTTCGGAAAATGGTGACACCTTCTCGAAACCAATTTACAAATCCACTCCTGATGAGGTAGCCTCGGCTCTTGGCCGACTTAACGGAAGCGAAAGCGAGGCTTCGGTTATTCTTGATGGGAATAATAGCAAAATTTTGCAGATTGATGCAAGTAGCTTTGCTTCCAAAAATGCAGATGGGATTATTACTGATTACCTTATGGGAAAAACCTTTGCAAACCTGAGCGAATTTACTAGCGCCTATTCAAAAGCGGAGTTTTTAGCAGACATCAAAACAGCAGGTAGCGGCGAAGAGGTTCTCAATGCGGCAAATGGTACGGATTTCTTGTCGATGCTTCAGAATGTAAATGCAAAAGAAACTTATATTTCTTATGATGATAGCAAGAAAACTCTCGTTCTGTCTAAACTTGCAGGAAACAAATACACGTCAGATCAAGCTTTATCCGACGCTCTTATGGAATTTGTTATTTTCAACGAAATTAACAATACAAGTCTCATTAATGAAAAGTGGGATATAATTCAAGAGAATAATGATTTTCTTGAAATCGGTCTTTCCAAATATACCGCTCTTCAGAATCAGTTTGCAAGTTTTACATTAAAATTGTTTGAAGGAAACAGTTTTGATACAGTGTCAGAATTGAAGCTTGCTATGGAGCAGTCATACGATTTTGTAACAAAAGATGATGGTGGCGGTTCATTTAGCGGAGGCGGCATCAAAAACGTTACTGTATCTAGCGACCTTGCCAAAACAGAAGTACCGAATCAGTCAATTGGCTTTGATGACTTGGAAGGTTATGACTGGGCCTATAATGCCATCCTTTCGTTGGCGATAGATGGCGTTATTAATGGCAAAAGCCATAGGGTGTTTGCTCCTGGTGATGATGTTACCAGAGCGGAATTTACCAAGATTATAATTGATGCTTTCGGACTTTACTCCGATAGTGCCACGGCAGCATTTTCAGATGTCGAAGAAAGTCATTGGGCATACAGACATATAGCATCCGCCGCCAAGGAACGTATTGTAATGGGCACAAGTGATACGACATTTAATCCTGCTGGCAAAATTACAAGGCAGGATATGGCAGTGATTTGCTATCGCATTCTTAATTCGCTCGGCGTGAAGCTTTCCACAGACGGAACGAGCGCATTTGCAGACGAAAGAAGTATTGCAGATTATGCTAAGACGGCAGTGCAAGCACTTTCGGCAAATGGGGTGATCAATGGCAAAGGTGCAAGTGCTTTTGAGCCTACAGCGTATGCAACACGAGCTGAAGCAGCAAAAATAATATATACACTGGCTAAAATTAATTAATATAGGAGGTAAACAATATAATGAAAAAAAGCATTATTTCTATTGCTCTCCTTATTGCAATATTATTTCCTAGCGTTGTTTTTGCCGAGCAAAATAAAATTTATTCCGACAATGAAGTTAGGGAAATATCAAGCAAGTTAGAAAAGTTTGGTATTTTTAGTGTATTTGACGATGAGCAATTTTATGGTGAAAATAACCCCGTAGTAAGGAGCGAGGCAGCTAGAGCGATAGCAAGTCTTATTGGGATGGATGGGATGGAGATGACTGATGCAGTAAGTAATATCTATCTGGATGTTCCGCCTTACCACAATAACGTCGGGGAGATTAGTGCCATGGTTTCTATGGGAATTATGACCGGTATGGGCAACGGTCTTTTTAACCCTGATGGCGAAATGACAGTAGAGCAGTTTTTAAAATGTATTGTAGTTGCTCTCGGATATAAGTGGAAAGCTGAGATTTATGGTGGGTATCCGACAGGGTACGTAAAAGTTGCAACAGAATTAGAATTAGAAAAAGATATTACTTCTAATTACAATGATATATTGACAAGAGGCGTCCTTATCCATATTCTCTACAATGCTCTGGACAAACCATTATGTGAGATTACATCAGTGAGCCAGGATAATATGGACTATATTATTGATAAAGAAGTAACAGTTCTTACGAAATATCACGATATATATAGAGACAAAGCAATAGTGTACTCTGACAGAACCAAATCTATTGTTCCTGACTATAAAACGTCAGCTGAAAAAGTGCTTATCGGGGATATAAATATTACAGTTGGGAATTGTGTAGAAGTTTATTCCTGTTTAGGTAAGGAAGTAGAGTTTTACTACAGAAAGAATGACAGAACAGAATCTTGTGAATTAATTCTTGTTGAAGAAACACGAAAAAATACTGTGATTTATGTGAATGCAAGAAATATTCTTTCTGTTACGGCTGAAAAGGTAGAATATGAAGACGAAACAGGTAAGACGCAAGATCTTCGGTTTGCATCAGATGTGGTTCTGGTTTATAACGAAGAAGTATGCACAAATAATATTGTTAGTAAACTAAGAAATGCCGAAGGCGTTCTCACCTTTATAGAAAATAATGATGAAGGCGATATAGATATTGTAATAGCTGAAAACTGTACATACGACAAATTGAGTAGCGTTAGTGTGGATACGGAAAAAATATATGGTGAAAATAGTGTTTACTGGCTTTCTGAGTATGATAATGTAACTATTAGCATGGCACCCTTAGGCGAAGTAGTTGATTTATCTGCATTACAAGCCGGAGATGTAATTGCCTGTATTCGAAGCGAAAACGGCAAAAGTATTCATATAAAAGTTCATCGCTCAGGTATCAATGTTGACATAAGCAGAGTTTCAGAAAATTCTGCAGTTCTCGCAGATGATACAGAAGTTTACCTATCATCTACTTTGAGCACAAAACAGCGGGAAATGATCCAGCCGGGTGCGAGACTGGCTCTGATCCTTGATCATGGAAATGAAGTAGTTTGGGTAGAGGAAGCATCCTCGTCCTTAAAGGTAGGATATTTGATTTCAGCATATGAGGACGTTGTCTTTGCTGGAGAGAAGGAGTTTGCCGGTGTAAGATTACTTACTTCTGACAGCATTGTTAAAATCCTAAAAATCAAAGAAGGTATTACAAAATTCAATGTTAATGGTTCGTTTGTGAAACTCAATAGTGTGGTAAGCTTGCTTGGAGATATTAAGAAAAATCTCAATGTAGGCGGCGATGGACTCGTATCACAGGTGGTGGCATACGCTACTGATGAGAATGGTAACCTTACTGAAATCCACACGGCTCTTCCCTCCGAGGACAGTGAGCTCTATATTAAGTACAATTATCTGGATAATGGAACAGTAACTATCCGTGACTATGGTTACGGTGCAGGCGTGTACGGCGTAACCAGAACACCTACGCTATATACATATGCACTTACTAATACATACCCTATTTTTCAGGTTCCGGAAGAGAATCAGGAAAATCTTGATGATAAATATTTTACCAAGATTACCTATTCAAACTCTCGTATGCCACATGGCCAAGGACATATGCTTGATGCATATGTAGCCGACAAGAGAGATGTAGTACCTACGGCAATGGTATACTATAAAACGGTATCTTATTCTGCACCTACAAATTCGACTTTCTTCCTAATTGATGAGGTTGTCAGAACATTGGATGATGATGGGGCGCTTTGTTGGCAGATTTCCGGTGCGTACGAAAAGGAGATAATGCAAATACAGATAGAGAGCGGTATAGATATAACTTCACTTAAGACCTCTGAGACAAGTAATGAGATGCCCGGATTGACACAGGGTGATGTGGTGTGGTTTAGAACAGATGTAGCGGGAACAATTATTGTTATCGAGAAAGTCTTTGACTATGAGAGCGAACAAGTCAAAACGTCTTTAGTTGAGGCAGAACTAACGGCCGCTACTGCGGTGCGGTATATGTATGTGTATAATGCACCTAAGGATTCGTTATTTGTAGAAGGGTTTACTCAGGATTTAGCAAACGGCGTTCCTGGGGATGATAAGCTTACATTATTTAGCTATGTGCCCAGTACAAGCGGCACATCTGCTCTTTATTCCTATGATGCAACGAGTGAAAAGGTATCCGTTGGAAAAAATGTCGATGCTGTAGTAGATTACTTGACTGATACAGAGAATTATTCCCGTATTCTCGTCAAATGGGAGAACGCTTATCAGGCAGAGAGTATTATTTATAATAGGTAATTTATTAAATTTTATTTATAGAAAGGAGGATTTTTATGAAAATTAAAAAAGTTTTGTCTATTTTCTTGGCTGGATGCATGCTTGCAGCTGCGTTGACCGGATGCGGCAAAAATGAAACATTAAGCGAAAGTGTACTTGTGGACGGTAACACAATGATTTCGAAAGAACCCATAGAACTAAGTGCGTTTATGGATTCATCCAAGGAAGGAGACGGTCAGTGGCAGTTACTCAAAGAGGCTTATAAAATGACAAATGTAAATGTTGTTCCAACTTTGTCAAAGTCTAATACTGAATTTAATCAGACGTTTAGTCTTATGATAGCGTCCGGCAATATTCCTGATATTGTTCAGACCTATAAGCCAAGTCAATTTTGTGAACTGGCGATGGAAGGTGCTTTTGTAGCGCTCAATGACTATTTTGATACGCATCTTGTCCATTTCAAGCAATTTCTTTCTGAGAATCCTGATGTGAAAAAAGAAATTACTGCTTCTGACGGAAATATTTATTATATTCCTTTTATTCCGGGTGGTGATCTTAGCCAGGGTTGGTTTGTAAGACAAGATTGGCTTGATAAACTGGGTCTTAAGGCTCCTACTAATGCAGAAGAAATGTATACCGTTCTGAAAGCAATGAAAACTCAGGATCCCAATGGCAATGGTCTTGCAGATGAAGTTCCATATTTTGAAACAGAAAAGGGGGCTAATCTTTTCCCGCTGTGGGGTGCAAGACAGAGTTTTTATGTAGAGAATGGCGAAGTTAAATATGGCAAATTGGAAGATGAATTTGTCCCTGCAATCAAGAATATCATCAAATGGTATGAGGAAGGTTTGCTGGATCCGGAAATTGTTACCCGTTCTACTAACGGACGAGACACATTACTTGGAAATAACATTGGCGGTATGACAAATGACTGGTTTGGATCTACTGCGCGATACAATGAAAAGCTTGCAGAAGCAATACCGGGCTTTAACTTCTGTGCCTTTGCTCCTCCGTGTGGCATACAATTGTCAAAACGTCCTCCGGCATCGGGCTATGGCTGGGGTGTTAGTGCAAGCTCGGAGTATCTAAATGAAGCATTATTGTTCCTTGACTTTTTCTTCACAGAGGAAGGAAACAGACTGATCAATTACGGTGTTGAAGGGTTGCATTATGACATGGTAGATGGGAAACCTACCTTTAAAGCAGAGTTGGTAGCGCAGCCGAATTTCCAGAAACAGCTTACAGACTTTGGTGTTCAGGTTGGCGTTGGTTATAAGCAGGATTATGAGTATGAAAAGCAGTGGCTTAATGATATCGCACTTGAGGGTCTTGCTATGTATGAAGAAGGCGATTGGGTTGTTGAACAGATGTCTCCAAACCTTTCTCTCAAATTGAATTCTGTTGAATTGGAAGAATACAACTCACTTTACACACAAGTCACCACTTATGATACTGAAATGTACCAAAAATGGATTCTTGGTGCCGAAGACTTTGATCAAACATATCCTAAATTTAAGAAAGAGGTTAAAAAGCTCGGATACGACAGACTTATGGAACTTATGCAACTAGCATACGATAGATATAATGGCAAGAAATAAATATAAAGAAGCCTACGGTGAAGGAGGTATATTTATACCTCCTGACCCGTATCCAGAATATGAAAGGAAACAGATATGAAAAAAAATATTAGTATATTAATCGTTACAATATTATTGCTTTCATTGCTTCCTGTTGGTTCGGTATCTGCTTCTGGTAGCACTTCGCTGTCAGCCGATGAAAAGCCCTTGCTTATTTACATACACAAGGACTTCGAATCGCAGGCAGAGGATGAACAACCCTATGGTTTTCTTCTGACACATAAATCGGGAGAAGAAGTTACTCCCGAGATGATTTCTGTGAAAAAGATTGAAAAAAACGGTAACCCTGACAACAAGGCAATGCATGTTGCCGGGGTCACGGTTACTAATACCAATCCTCAGGCACGTGCTCGTTATGGGTTGCAATGGGCACCCCTTCAGAAGGATTTTGTCATCAGTTTTAATTTCCTTGCAGAAAATTTTGAATCAGCAAAAGATATAACAATGTACTATAATGTTACAAGATCCCGTTCCGCAAAATATTGGGATGATTCTGCAAATTATGGTATTTCTAACTTTAAACTGTTAGAGATTACTACGGCAGGTAATATTACTTTTAATAAAAATACAACCATTGCAACTGAGATTAAAGCGGGAGTTTGGCACAGACTTGATATGGTTATACATATGGATAGCCACAAAGCCGAAATCAGTTTTAACGGAGGGGAGGCAGTATCTGCATCAATTCCTTCCGCAATCGAAAATATTGCAGAGCTTAGAATCAATACACCTTTGGTTGATGGAAGCGGCTGGTATTTTGATGATTTCAAGTTTTATGAATCCTCAACATTGATTGATGATGAAACTGTAGATGCTGAGTGGGAGAAATGGGCCACCCATGAACTTTACCCCGGAGAAAAATATGAGCTTGGCAGAGTCTTTAATTACGACGTCTTCGTATATTACACACTCTACAACAAGTTTCTTGCAAGCGTAGGTGGTAATAAATTTTATAAAGATAACCGAATTCACCACATGGCGGCACCGATTACGGAAGCATCTGACGGAAGACTGATTATTCCTGTGCGTCAATTTGTGGAAAGTCTAGGGGCGACAGTCTATTGGAACGATGCCACCAAGCAAATGACAATCAACTATGGAGATAAAAATATTTTATTTACTGTAGGCGATGATATCTATTATATTAACGGAAAACCTGCTAAATTGTATCATCCAGTTAGTATTGTAAATGGTGCTTCCTGCGTTCAATTGGATGTACTTGTACACCATCTTGGTCTTCAATACACCAGAGAAGGCGATATTTTATGTTTTGGTGACCCTATAGACCTGGATAGAGATTTCGGTGCTATGGAAGTCAACGCAACAGAGAACACATATGAAGAGGAAATTTTAGCGAGAATTCAAGACTTTTTGACCTTTGACAGACCGAATACAAATGAGCTACTTAGCATTTATCAATCCCGCTATCCGGATAACGCACACCCCAGACTGATTACTGATGATTTTGAAGCAATCATCAAGGGTATGGAAAAAGAACCGGAGCTTAAGAAAGCTGTAGAAGCTCTTCTTGTAAGTGCTGAGGACAGACTTTCGGGTGAGCCTGTCACCTACGGTCTTAGTGACGGTGTAAGAAGTACCTTTGCTACAAAACTTTACAACAACGGCAGGTCATTTGGCTTTGCGTACAAAATAGCAGAAACACGCTATAACTTAGCAACTACCGAAGAGGAAAAAGCAATTTATAAGGCAGAAATGCAGAAATATGCAGACCGAGCATGGCTTGATATTGCTAATATGGAGAGCTTCCCGGATTTCAACCCCGGTCATCTTCTCTGCGTAGGCAACTCGGCAAATGGTGTGGCGTTCTATTATGACTGGATGTACAGTGCATGGACTGATGAACAGCGAGAAGTTCTTGAGGGCATTATATACCGTAATGTACTCCAGCTGGCACAAAAAGCTTTTTCCCATCCAATATGGACTACATGGACATATGTTTTTACAGGTGACAGTAATCAAACACATATTATCAACAATGGCGTGATGAGTTGTGCAATTGCTCTGATGGATAAATATCCTGAGCTCTGTTCCGAAATTATTGAGAAGTCACTTAGAAGTGTAGAGCGAGCATATTACAGTTTCTATCCGGATGGGCAGTGGTATGAGGGTGTATCCTATTGGCAATACACGGTTGACACCCTGCCATTTTACACCAAGACTCTGCTGCTTGCATTTGGAGATGACTTTGGTATCTTTGATGTCCCTGGTTTTCTTGATACAGCATACTTCCCTCTTGGATTACGCGGCTCAAAGCAAACCTTCCCCTCAGGCGATGATACCGCAACGTCACCGTATCATAGCATGATGATGTTCCAAGCAGAACAGACAGGTGATATCCCGCTGGCGAAACTTCGTAAGGACAGTATGTCTACCGGAGATTTGATTGATGTCGTGTGTTGGGTATACGACACAGACGAGTCAGAATTTGACATTAACGATATGCAAAATGACCGGGTATTCCACTCGTTGGAAACGGGAACGATGCGTACGGGCTGGAGCGGTAGTGACACGGTGGTATATTTCCATGGTGGTGCTATGGATGCCGGACATGGACACTATGATGCAGGCTCTTTCCAGTTTGATATGCTCGGTACACGTTGGGCTTGTGAAGTTCCCAAGGAGGATTATAACCTGACGGGGTATGGTGCCTATAATACAAATGATGTTTCCACTAATTATCCTGACGGTTATCCTTTCACAGGAAGGCATTATTATAGGATTAAGGGCGAGGGTCACAATTTGGTTATTGCCAATTATGCTAACACAGCCAACGGTCTTACAACCGAATATGCTGATGTTAACATGTCGGCCAATGTGAAAATCACGAAGGAATCCTTTGGTGAAAACGGTTCCTTTATGATTTCCAATATGACGGAAACCAACGAGATCTATGATTGTGCGATCCGTGGGCTGAAGCTTGATAAGGTTAACAATGAAATTGTTATTCAGGATGACTTTATCGCTAAAGTACCTACAGAGTTTTGGTGGTTTATGCATACACAGGCGGAAATCGAAATTGCTGAGGACGGAAAGAGCGCAATTCTCACTCGTAACGGTAACCGTCTTCACGCCCAGATTATATCGGATGGCGATTATGAGTTTATTGAACTTGCGGCAAAACCTTTGGACCAGCAGGGTTATAACTATGGTGTAGCTATTCCATCCATACAATCGCCGAATGAAGCAGGTGTACCATCTGAGATGAACGATGTTACAACAACCTATCGCAAGCTTGCGGTAAAAACCAAAACGGACACAGACCATTTTGTTCTTTCGGTTGCTTTTAATCCGCTGTATGGGGCTGCAACGGTTCCTGATCATATATCTGAATATGTTCCTATGGAGAAGTGGAAGTTTGAATCTGCAAAAAGAGAGACGATTAACAATATTACAGTTGATGGTGTTCAGCTTGCAGGCTTTAATCCGGAAATATATAATTATGGGATTGAAGTGAAGACAGAAAAAGTACCTATTCCTCAGATTGCAGTTGAGAACAATGATGAAGGTATTGAAGCACAGGTTGTTCAGGCTGTTTCTATCCCGGGCACTGCGAATGTTGTGCTGTCAAGGGCAGGCGAGAAGGTGGGTGTTTACAGTATCGCCATAACACCGATTAATGATACAAGTAAATTCTATGAGGAGAACCAGATTCCTATCGTTTCCTACGAAGTAACCGATGAGCCTGAGGCTGAGAATGCAGCAATTAATCTGTTTGATGCTAACCTTGGAACCAAGTTCGCTACCGATGAGCATGGTGGTGCGGTTACGGTGGACTTCGGTGAGGTTATCAATGAACTTCATTCAATGAAAATTGCTTGTATGCTCGGGGATACCCGTAACGAGAAATTCAAGATTGAATACTCTCTGGATGGCAAAACCTGGACGACTGTATTTGATGGCCAAAACAGCGGCACGACAACGAATTTTGAAGAATTTTTAATTGGCGATGTGCCTGCAAGATATGCTCGTGTAAGCTTCTTTGGAAACAGCAATTCTAGCTGGGTAAGTGTAAGCGAACTTTACTTTACACAAAAAGGAGGCGCATAATTTTGAAAAAGATTTCTATTATTGTGGCGCTGCTTGTAGTACTTATGAGTTTGCCTATTATTTCATCTGCGCATAGCTCTTCCGTTATATATGTCGACTTTACAGATAGCTCGACTTTTTCCGACTGGAAAACAGGTAAATATGGTACTACCGCTGTAACAGAGGATAACCGGACAACAGCAAGTAAATACCTTCGAGGAGGTGTCTATGCCGCAAAAAAACAGGATTTTCATGTGAACTCTCCTACATATATCCGCTACAGTAAGTCAACACCCATTAACGGTATGGCCTATGTATATGCATGGGTTTACTATACTGATGTTAACGGCATGCCCACATCAGATATACAGATTAAAACCTCCCTGCAATTTAGTTCGGCGGTATATTCTACAAAGACTCTCAGTCCTGGCTGGAATCTTGTGGAATGGGAAATCGCAAGTAAATATAGGAACGGAACACTGGATATAGTTTCTTTTTATAATGATAATGCAAATTTCTCAGGAGATAACTATAAGACGGCCATTCTCTATATTTCAAGTATTTTTTTAACAGACAGTGCAGCAACACAGCCTTCAGTGACATCGAGTTCTGTTAAAGATGGGGCAACCCTTGTAAAGCATAATCTTGGCAAAATAACTCTCAGCGGTACGGGATTTGCGCCCACTCTGCTTGAGGGCGGCAAGGCAGAATTTGAGCCTTCTGTGGCAAATCACGTAGAGTTTGAGGGCAATGACCTTGTTATTGTCCTTGATGAAGAAATGCAGTTTGGCACAGACTATAGTCTCACCGTAACAGGTGCGATGGACAAAAACGGTATGGAGTATCTTCCCTACGGGATATCCTTTCGTACCCGTGGCGAGAATGAGAACATTCCCCCTGCGGTAGAACTGCTTTCGCCGGAAGGTGGCACAAGATTTATGCCGGGGGACACCATTACATTGTCAGCTAAAGCGACTGACGAAGAAGGTGGCACCATCAGCTATGTAGAATTCTTTGCTAATGGAGAGTTAATACAAGGTAGCCGTGTAACAGAGGGCGCTGATGACATTTACAACTTTCAGTGGACTACAGACATAGATAGCCTTGAAGCGACAGAGATTACAGCACTGGCATGTGATAACAACGACGCTAAAATTGTATCTGATAAAGTTTTAGTAACCATTGCTTCTTTTAGAGAACCCATAGTGGAGCTTACATCTCCCACAGAGGGTTCTGTCTATTACCGTAACCTTGCAGGTGTAATTACCGATACGGCACTTGAACTTGCTTTTACGGCATCGGATGAAGACAACGAAATATGTGCCATCGATTTTCTTGTAGACGGCGAGACGGTATACACGGAGACGGAGGACATCTCTATTACATCGTTTAAATTGCCAGATGCTCTTGAAAATGGGGAGCATTCACTATCCGTTGTCGCCTATGATGAATCAGGTTTATCTTCTGAGGCTTCTGTATCGGTTACCGTTAAGACTGGCGGTAAACGCTTCCCCGGTTTACTGGAGGAGGACCTAACAGACAGTGCAATGTTTGCAAAATGGGATAAAACCGGTAATGCTTCTTTCTACTATGGAACCTTGGCAAATTACAATCATCTATCCGGAATTATACTTCACGGGAATAAACCTGCCGTTGTTGAAGAAAGCAGCTTGAGCAGAATCTATGTCTCTGCACTTGACAAGGATTCCTGGCAGGTAGATGTGTCTCTGGCATTCGGAGACACACTTAGCGACAGAGTGGTTAAGCTTGGTACAACGGAGGTTATGACCTTTGCTGCAGGGGGTAATGTTAACTATGGAGGGACTGTAATCGGTAAGTATGTACCCGGAAGCATATATACCGTCAGCGCTGTGATTGATACCGTCAATAGCAAGATAACTTGTTTCTTAGATGGTGAAGCAGTAGCCGACCCGAAAAGTGTGACGATCAGCGATTTTCAAGGCGGAGCTACAATCACTGTGACCCAAAATACCGCTAAAAATGCTGAAAGTGAAACTGCTCTGACATATGCGGGTATCTATAGAATGGCAGATACAGCAAGGAGCGTTTCTGTTACCTTGTATGATACCGATGGCAACGAGATAACAAATCTTGCTTCGGTCCCCGTTTCTCTGGGAGAGATAGAGGTTACAATGGACGGAGAAACAAACACCGACACTCTCCTGGGTAATGTATATCTTAAAAATGTATCCAGTGGTGAGCATTTACCAGTTGATTATGTAAACGGAAGACTGATTACCAATTCGATACTCAAGAACAATTGCGAGTACCGTATTATCGTAAATTCTTCTGTACAAAACAAAAAAGGAAAGGCATACAGCGGTGCTTATTCCGTCAGCTTTACGACGGAATCGAAGGATTTTGCTACGGTAAACGAGAGCATATCCTTTAGTAGTGGTACGGATACGATTATATCTTTACCAGATACACCAGGCGAAGTTACACTTAATATTCCTTTTATTAACCAAACAACAGAAAATGAATCGGTTGTGATTGTTTTAGCGGTATACGAAGGTGTATTTGCAAAGGGCGTTGTTCCTACTAACGTAACAATTCCGGCGAACACAACCGACCCGCAATCCTTTCCTGCTTCTATAGATCTGGCAGAGTTTATTACAGAAGTAACTGATAATACCGTTGTTGAAGCTTTTGTAGTAAACAATCTGGATGACCTCGTTCCGGTGAACGATACGATTATTAAATTAAAATAATTTGCGATAATTATCATGATCCATAAAATACAAAACTGAAAGGACGATTTTAAATGAAAAAAGTGATTAGCATATTGCTTGCTATGACCCTTGCTTTATCATTGGCAGCATTTCCTGCTTTAGCCCTTGAAAATGCAACGGTTTGTATCACGATGGTAACAGACGGTGACAACTATGATTTTGGTTCACCGATTACGCTCGGAGCAGAGGCAGTAGGTTTTGCCGAGGAAACAATCTCTCATATTGATCTCTATGCCAATGGCGATAAGCTTCCCGGTTCTATCACTGGCGACAGCGGTACAATGGTCTGGTATGCTCCGGCGGCTGGTACTTATAACCTGGTTGCGAAAGCCAACTATGTAAGTGGTGCTGAACCTGCGGAGAGTGCAAGCGTAAGCATTACCATTAATTCTAAAGATATTACATTTATTTCTATATTTGATACAGATGCTGATATTGAAGGCTGGCGCCGTTATAACACAATCTATGATTCCACATTCCTTAGCGAGGATTATGTAATGTTGGGAAGCAAATCCGTCGAGATTCCCACGTTAGACACAGATTTTGCAGTAGGTGTATATAACTATAATAATTATGATCCGCAGTTAAGTGTGGCATTAGGTAATTATGATACTTTTAATATGCTTGTTTACAATGCTACCCCAGCTGAGATTACACCCGCAAATTACAGAATCACATTATGGGGTACCGAAGGAAAAATCAATTACCGAGTTGCTCACAATCAGTCGCTGACCCCCGGTTGGCAACTCATATCCGGGACAATTTCAGACATTGGCAATACCCTTACCGGTTTTCGATTTAATACAGCTGACTATGGTGTGACTAACGAAAAAGCAACACTTGCAGCTACGAAACTTTACATCAATGCGGTATGGCTTTCTAAAGCTTCTGACAATAAGACACTGACTTCTGTACCGTCTATTCCCGACGACCAGGAGAATGTATGTAACGAAATCAAAAAATATAGAATTGATTTTGGCAGCAATGCAATCATTGGCCAAACTGCAGAAAATGCTGTTACTGTGAAAGAAAATGGCACTGCACTTACAATAGGAGAAGATTATAACGTAGTCTGCGGCAACAGCTATATTGATATTATTTTTGAAGAGAATCTTAGTGTTAATACTGAATACACGGTGGTTGTAGCAAATACAATTAAAGGCTATCCATACCAAAACTATGCAGGTGCAACATATACCTTTACAACAAAGGATACAAACTGTGATAATGCTGAGCCGATTCCTTCTGTAGTATATCCTGCAAGCGGTGCTACCGTATCAGCCAAAACCAAGCTTGCTGCAAAGGTTATCTTTAACGGCAGTATCGGTAAGGTGGAATTTTACGAGGGTGAAACTCTCCTCGGGGAAGCAACCGCCCGTACAGGTAATGAATACCAGTGTGATAATGTAGCCCTTACAGAAGGTGCGCATACTATCCACGCTGTCATTACCAAAACAGATGGCACACCCATCTCAAGTGAAGCAATAAGCGTTACAGCACTGGCAGAGACTGTCTACTCTTTTTCCGGGGAACTTCGGCATGGAGACCGCATTATCATCAATGAAGAATCCTCGAGAATGACTTCCCTTACAGCCAGCGTTGAAAATACTATTTCTAAGGTTGTATTTAAATTAAACGGTGAGGTTATCGGTGAGGCTACAAAACAACCTTATGAGCAGGAGATTTTGTTTGACACTATCGGTGTAAACACAGTCAGCGCTGACATATATGAAGTTACCGGCGAAAAACAGACAGCCTCAATGAGTTATACCACCATTTTAGGTTCTGAGAAAATGTCGTTTAAAAATGACTATGAGGATACTACGCAAAGCTTTAACGGCTCAACATATATAGGTGTGGGTATTGCTGAAGATCCTCTGAATAGCAATAACCATATGCTTAAAACGGAAGTGCTTGCTACCAAAAACCCTAATACTGGAGCTGCATCACAAGGTCACAAAACGTTCCGGTATATGCCTGGCACAACGTCAAAGGTTGAAATGGGCACTGCAAAGATGGTGTATGCAGAACTAGATGTTTACAGAGTTAATGTGAACGATAACAGACTTCAGGTTATGATAAGAAAGAATTACGGGGATGGAGTCCAAACAACACTTTTAGATATAACAAATAACGGTACGGTTTTAGCTGCTGCTACGCCGTATAAATTGAGTTTTATCGTTGACTGCGAAAGCGGACAATATATCAGTTATATAAACGGAACAGAGTATGCACGTGGTACTCTTGTAGATGGACTCAAGAACCAGACCTTTTTCCATTTTTACGGTGCGCTGTATAATCAGGCAATCGGTGGTACAGTTTATTATGACAACTTTAAGCTGACTTCGTATGATATTGATACCACTGAATCTTACGGTGTACTACATCAGGGCAGCGATAATTATACAAACCTCGAATATACAAACCTCTCAGGGAATACAGCAGAGGTTGATGCAATGGTTGTCAATACAAGTGGAGTGGGAGAAAGTTTCGTAAGAATTATTGCTGTATATGATAACAACAATAACCTCCTGAGCGTTACTACGCCCAAAACTATCAATATTGTAGATAATGGTGTTAATTATGAAACATACTCTGTTAACCTGAAATATGGTGACAAACAGGGCACGAAAGTCAAGATATTTACCTGGGACAGTATGGAAGGCCTTAAGCCTGTTAAGGGATTTAAGTCATAATATCGGCGTTGTTGTAGGTGTTCGTGTTTACAGTCCGGGGCTTCCGGACTGTAAACACGGTCTTTCAAAGAATCCGTATATCCTGTGTTTTTAGGAGCAAGAGAAATGATAACTATTTTCAAAAACAAATTAAATTCCAAAGAGAAAGAGATAACACGGCTGACGCCTAAAATGAGTCCTGGTGCGGTGGCGCGGTTCAAAAACAAATATCTGCCGCTTTATATACTTTTAATTCCGTTCTTACTCTGGTATGCTATTTTCCTTTTTAAACCCTTAGGGGGCCTTGTCATAGCATTTCAGGATTATAGCTTGTTCAGGGGCATAGAAGGCAGCACATGGGTGGGATTTGCACATTTTCAAAAGTTTCTTTCATCACCGTACTTTCTAAGAGTCTTTAAGAACACGATTGTTCTTAACCTTTACAGTCTTGTGTTCAGCTTTCCTGCGGCAATCATCCTTGCGCTCTTGCTCAATGAAGTCAAAAATTCTAGCTTTAAAAAGAGTATACAGACCATAACATATATGCCGCACTTTATATCTACAGTTGTCATTGCGGGTATTGTTATCAATATGCTTTCACCCAGCTATGGTATTATTACAAACATTGTAGAAAAAATTACCGGTGAAAGGATATTCTTCCTTACTAAGCCGGAGTTTTTCCGTCCTATTTACATTATTCAGGGCATCTGGCACAATGTTGGTTTTAACTCAATTATTTATGTTGCGGCACTTTCCGGACTTGATATGCAGCTTTATGATGCTGCAGCAATTGATGGTGCAAATAAGTGGAAAAGAACGATACATATTACCATCCCCGGTATTCTTCCTACGATTATGACGATGCTGATACTCAGAATAGGTGAGCTTCTGTCATCAAGTACAGAAACCATCCTTCTGTTGTACCAACCTGCGACTTATGAGGTATCCGACGTATTAGGAACATACATATTCCGTGAAGGTCTCGCTAATGCAAACTATGATTATTCTTTAGCCGTTTCGCTTTTTGATACGGTTATAGCCTATCTATTAGTTTTTGGTGCAAATAAGCTTAGCAAAAAAATGACGGAAGTGGGGTTGTGGTAAGATGAAAGAATCAAGAGGAGAAAAAATATTCTACCTTTGCAACTATTTGTTCCTTATTTTGTTAGCCCTTATCACACTTTACCCTGTGATATATGTGCTTTCTGCATCTTTCAGTTCAAGTGATGCGATTCGTATGGGCAAGGTTGTTTTATTTCCCAAGGATGTAGGAATTGATGCATATAAATATGTTTTTTCAGAATCGCAAATATGGATATCCTATGCTAACAGCATTTTTTATACAGTGGTTGGTTCTGCAATCAGTGTGGCACTTACGGTATGCGGTGCATATCCTTTGTCAAAACCTGATCTGCCAGGCAAAAATATTTTGTGCTTTATCATAGCTCTTAGCATGTGGCTTAGTCCGCCGATGATTGTCAAGTACTTGAATTTCAGAGATTTGAATCTGATTGATTCAAGATGGGTTATGCTTGTCGGTTTTGCAGGTTCTACATATCATTATATCCTTATGCGTAATTTCTTTATGGGTCTTCCGCGCAGTATGGAGGAAGCTGCAGAAATCGATGGTGCATCTCAATATCAGATTCTTAGCAAAATTTATTTGCCTCTGTCTATAGCATCACTCGCAACGATTACTCTGTTTTGTGTAGTCAACCAGTGGAACAGTTACCTGTGGCCTATGATACTCATTAATGATGACGCAAAAGTTCCCTTGCAGGTTGTTATTAAAAGATTGATTGTTGACCTTGAGGGTCAGCTGGAGAAAAATGGAGTAGTCGATACAATGTTCCAGAATCTGTCGGAAGAAGGCGTTGTATACGCAAGTATTGTTGTATCTGCGATTCCGATGTTGATTCTTTATCCGTTTATTCAAAAGCACTTTGTAAAGGGTGTTATGATTGGTGCGGTTAAAGGCTAAAAGATTTATTGGATTTACAAGTGCCGGATATATTCATATAACTGTGTGATATATCTGGCACAAAAGAAATGAGGGCGAATTATGACGACTTTTACCTTTACAAAGATTACAAAACCTGCAGCAAGCTTGAATGGAGAAAGTTCTTTACCCGCACTAGACAATATTCCTTTAAAAAAATTAAAGCCTGCTATTGGTTATGATGATACAAGAGGGCTTTTTGTGGGATACGGATATGTTTATTCCTCTTTCCCTCACAAAGCCTTGGATAAATATACTCGCAACTTAGAAGAACGGGAAATGGATGCCGTTATTTTGGAAAATGAATATTTAAGAGCAGAGTTTATTCCATCTGTTGGTGGAAAGCTTTGGTCTCTTTATGATAAAATTGAGAAAAAAGATTTACTTTTTAATAATCCGGTTGTTCGCTATGGAAATCTTTCTACCCGTAATGCTTGGACTTCCGGTGGTGTTGAATTCAATATTGGAGAACGCGGACATCACGCATATACCTGTGACACTTTATTTACAGCGAGAACCGAGCTTGATGATGGAACACCGGTTCTGCGGTTTTACGAATATAACAGAATCAGAAGCGTGGTCTATCAGATAGATTTTTGGTTGCCGGAGTCATCGAGGTTTCTTTTTTGCAGAGTACGTATAACGAATCCGACACTAGAGGTTACGCCTATGTATTGGTGGAGTAATGCTGCCGTTCCCGATTGGGACAAAGGTCGTGTAATTGTTCCCGCAGATGAAGCGTATGCCTATGATTATAAATCGGGAATGACGGTTGTTCCAATTCCCTATCATCACGATGCGGATATGAGCTATTATGCCAATAATCCGTGCAGTGATACATTTTATAATATTTCGGAGGGGACCCGTCGCTTTATATGCTATACGGATAAAGACGGATATACCTATGCGCATACATCTACAAATCGTTTAAAGTCCAGAAAAATGTTTGTATGGGGCAGCGGTGCAGGAGGAAAACGCTGGCAGGAATTTCTATCCGGCACTGGTAATCCTGGCTCATATCTAGAATTGCAGGCAGGTATAGCTCAAACGCAGGAAGAACATATTCCAATGCCGCCTTTAACCTCCTGGGAGTGGGTTGAAACTTATGGAGCTATCAGATTAGATGTTGGTTTGGCACATGGAGATTATAAGCTTGCAATTGCCGAAGCGGAAAAACAACTAAATAAAATTATGACTGCTGAGGAGCTGGAATGCCTTTTGGTGAAAACTAAATCTATGGCAATTTCACCTGCAAAGGAGCTTTTATTATCAGGAAGCGGTTGGGGTGCGCTGGAAAACGAGAGAAGAGTTGCTTGCGGTGAAAATTTGCTTCCAGAGCATCTTCACTTCGGGAAGTCAGGTGAAATTCAGGGGCAGTGGAAAAACCTTTTGGAAAAAGGAAGCCTTGGCGAGCATAAAACTTTGTCCATTCCTGCAAGTTGGATGCGGCAGAATGAATGGTTAGAAATGATGGAGAGTGCCGTAAAGGGAAAAGATAAAGAAAACTGGTATAGCTATTTGCAACTTGGCTGTACATATTTTTCGCTTCACAAGTTTCGCTTTGCAGAAGAGGCATTGAAACAGTCTGCGGAATTAAAGCCAAACTGCTGGGCGTTATATGCTTTATCTTGTTTGGAAAAAACATACGGGAACAAAGAGAAAGCAGCTGAATTTGCTCTGAATGCAGCTAAACTCAACCCAGGCGATATATCACTTGCGATTGCTGCTGTTTGTCGAATGCACGAAGTAGGACAGACAATTCCAATTATTGAATATATAAAGAGCCTTCCTGATGAAGTTGCTTCAAACAGCCGAATTCGTCTGTATCTTTCCTATGCTCTTCTAAGACAGGGCAAGGTAGCAGAAGCAGATGAAGAACTCAACAAAGATGGAGGTGTTGATGTTTCAGACATCAGAGAAGGAGAAATTAGCATTACTAATCTTTGGTTTGATATTGAAGAAGCGAAGGCAAAAGCGAAGGGACGCAGATTTGATCGACAAAAGGCTTAAAGACACCATTGAAATCTGAACCCCGAAGTTCAGACTCAATGGTGTTTTTATTATAAAACTCAGTATTTATGCGGCTTTTCGAGGTCGCATTTTCTTTTTGCAAGCTGGACTGAAAACAGAAAA
>SVJQ01000020.1 GCA_015068905.1 Oscillospiraceae bacterium
GTTAACCGATAAACAAAAATAAATCAAAAAGAAACAAACCAAAATTTAATTGAATAATAAAATGAGAATTTTGGCAACAATTTTTTTGTTATGCAAAGCCGCCCCTGTGTATACCCATTCTGGGCACGCGAGGGGAGGTGGGTCGGCGCTAGCCGAGCCGGAGGGGTTGTTAACTCTTTTAGTTTTGTATGCCCTGCCGGGCGGGCCTACTTTTGTTAGACAAAAGTAGCAAAAACGCGGGGGATTTCGATTTCCCCCGCACCCCTTAAAACGACACAGGGGCGCTGCCCCTGGACCCCTTTACATAGAAAGAACACCTACGTAACCCATTTATGGGTAGCTAGTAGTAATTGTATGGCTGGCAGGCCAATAAAAAGCGCACTTGTGCGCAGCCAGTAAAGGGTAGGGCTATGCCCGAAAAGGAAAAACCACCCGCTGCGCGGGTGGATATTTATTATTTATATTATATCAGTTCTTTTGATTTTAACTGTGAGAACGCGTTATATATCCTTGCTTTGTGTGTCCTGTGCCTTTTTCTACACTTCCCCCCAAAAAAAGGGGAAAGGACCGTGGGGGGAACCACGGTCCTTGGGGGGGATTATTATGAAAATCAGAGATGGTGGGTCTCTGCACCGGAGGTCATCCGGTACTTATATTATAACCCGAAAATATTTCCAGATTATGAATAGTTTTTTAACTTTTATAAAATTTGCAAGTTTTTTTCGGCTTAATCAGCCAATAAAATATTTTTGGTATATTTTACCGAAAGATTTATGAAAATAAAATGGTGAAATTAACAAAAATTTATCAAAGTATGACTTGAAAGTTTTGACAAAATACAGTATAATAGTAGAGTATATATTAATAAGAGGTGAGGAATATGTATTTAAAGACAGTAGAAGACATTGCTGTTACAGGTAAAAAGGTTTTAGTACGTTGTGATTTTAACGTACCTATGAACGACGAAGGCGTTATCACAAACGATAACCGTATCGTTGGTGCACTGCCCACTATTAAGTACTTAGTAGGTCAGGGTGCAAAGGTTATTCTGTGTTCTCATATGGGTCGTCCCAAGGGCGAGTTCAATATGAAATATAGCTTAGCTCCCGTTGCGGCTCGTCTGTCTGAATACTTAGGTCAGACTGTTAAGATGGCTGAAGACGTTGTTGGCGACAGCGCTAAGGCACTGACAGCTAATATGGCTGACGGCGAAGTTGTTCTTTTGGAAAATGTTCGTTTCCATGCTGAAGAAACCAAGAATGTTCCCGAATTTTCTGAAAAGCTTGCTGCTTTGGCTGAAATTTTTGTTAACGATGCTTTCGGTACTGCTCACAGAGCACACTCATCCACAGCAGGCGTTGCTGATTATCTCCCCGCTGTTTCAGGTTACCTGATTCAGAAGGAAATCGAGGTTATGGGCGGCGCACTGGAGAACCCCCAGCGTCCCTTCGTTGCAATTTTGGGCGGCGCTAAGGTTAAAGACAAAATCGGTGTTATCAATAACCTGTTAAACAAGGTTGACACCATCATCATCGGTGGCGGTATGGCTTACACCTTCTGCAAGGCTTTAGGCGGCAACATCGGTGATTCTTTAGTTGATGAAGAAAGACTTGACTATGCTCGTGAAGTATTGGAACTTGCTAAAACCAAGGGCGTTAACATTATGCTCCCCACTGATAACGTGGCAGCAGATAACTTTGCTGATGATGCAAATCAGAAGGTTTGCGATTCTAAAGAAATTCCTGAAGGCTGGCAGGGTCTTGATATCGGTCCTGAAACCATTAAGGCTTTCTCTGATGTAATTAAAAACGCTAAGACTGTTATCTGGAATGGTCCCATGGGCGTATTTGAATTCCCCAATTTTGCAAAGGGTACCATCGCAGTGGCTGAGGCTGTTGCAGAAGCTGATGCTACCACCATCATCGGCGGTGGCGACAGCGCAGCAGCAGTAACAAACCTTGGCTTTGCTGACAAGATGACCCACATTTCTACCGGCGGTGGCGCAAGCCTTGAATTCTTAGAAGGCATTGAACTGCCCGGTATTGCTTGCCTTGGTAAAAAAAAAGCTCGTAAGACAGTAGCCGCAGGCAACTGGAAAATGAATAAAACTCCGTCTGAAACTAAAGCACTGATTGCTGAACTTGCTCCCTTAGTAGCAGACGCTGACAATACTGTTATTGTTTGCCCCACAGCTGTTTGTCTGCCTGCTGCTGTTGAAGCTGCCAAGGGCACAAACATCTTAGTTGGTGCTCAGAATATGTATTTTGAAGACAAGGGTGCATTCACCGGCGAAATCAGCGCGGATATGCTTTTAGACCTTGGCATCAAATACGTTATTTTAGGTCACTCTGAACGCAGACAGTATTTTGCTGAAACAGATGAAACTGTAAATAAGAAAGTCTTAAAGGCATTCGAAAAGGGTCTTACCCCCATCATTTGCGTTGGTGAAAGCTTAGAACAGCGTGAACAGGGCATCACCGCAGATTTAGTTCGTATGCAGGTTAAAATTGCTCTGCAGAATGTTTCTGCTGAGGATGCTAAAAAAGCAATCATCGCTTACGAACCCATCTGGGCAATCGGCACCGGCAAAACTGCTACCACCGAACAGGCTCAGGAAGTTTGCGGCACCATCCGTGCTTGCATCTGCGAGCTTTATGGATGCGATGTTGCTGAATGCGTAACCATTCAGTACGGCGGTAGTGTGAACGCAGGCAACGCAGCAGAACTTTTTGCTCAGCCTGACATTGACGGCGGCTTGGTTGGCGGCGCAAGCTTAAAAGCAGCTGACTTTTCCGTTATTGCTCATTCCTAAAATTTGAATTGGAGTTTATACAATGAAAAAACCTTTGTTGCTTTGTATTTTAGATGGTTACGGATACAATCCCGTGACCGAGGGGAACGCTATTTATGCGGCAAAAACCCCTTATATGGATAAGCTCATGGCAAATAGCCCTAACACCCTGCTTGATGCTTCCGGCATGGCCGTTGGCCTGCCGGAGGGTCAGATGGGTAACTCTGAGGTTGGTCACACCAACATCGGTGCCGGTAGAATTGTATATCAGGAGCTGACCCGTATCACCAAATCAATTTCTGACGGTGACTTCTTCACAAATGAAGCACTCCTTGGTGCGGTAAAGAACTGCAAAGAAAAGAATTCAGCACTGCACATTATGGGTTTACTTTCTGACGGTGGTGTGCACAGCCACAATTCTCATATCTATGCTTTGGTAAAGCTTGCCAAAGAAGCAGGTCTTTCTAAAGTTTACCTTCACTGCTTCTTAGACGGTCGTGACGTTCCGCCCTCATCCGGTAAGGATTTTGTTGCAGCGCTGTCCGATGAGCTTAAAAAAATCGGCTGCGGCAAAATTGCAACAGTTATGGGTCGCTATTATGCTATGGATCGTGACAACCGTTGGGAACGTGTTTCTAAAGCTTATGAAGCTATGGCACTGGGCGTTGGTGAACGCTTCTCTGATGCAGTAGAGGCAGTAGCTGCTTCTTATGACAAAGAAGTAACTGACGAATTTGTGATTCCTGTTGTTGTGACCGAGAACGATGCGCCTGTTGGTGTCATCACCGAGGGTGACAGCGTGGTGTTTGCAAACTTCCGTCCTGACCGTGCCCGTGAAATTACCCGTGTGTTTGTTGACCCTGAATTTGACGGGTTTTCAAGAGAATATCAGAATCTTTACTACGTTTGCATGACTCAGTATGACAAGACCATGCCGAATGTAGATGTGGCATTCCGTCCTCAGGTTCTGACTAACACCTTAGGTGAATATCTGGCGAAGAACAATCTGACCCAGCTCCGCATTGCCGAAACCGAGAAATATGCTCACGTTACCTTCTTCTTTAACGGTGGCGTTGAGGCGGTTTCAGAAGGTGAAGACAGAGCGCTGATTGCTTCTCCAAAAGTTGCAACCTATGACTTAAAGCCTGAAATGAGCGCTTATGAGGTAACGGAAGAAGCCCTTAAGAGAATTGAGTCAGACAGCTATGACGTTATCATCTTAAACTTTGCAAACTGCGATATGGTTGGTCATACCGGCGTGTTCGAAGCTGCAGTTTCTGCTGTTGAAGCAGTTGACACCTGTATGCAGAAGGTCGTTGATGCAATTCTGGCTAAAGGCGGCATCGCGCTGGTTACCGCTGACCACGGTAATGCTGACCAGATGGTTGATCCTGAAAATGGTGAGGCTTTCACCGCCCACACCACATTCAAGGTTCCTTTTGTTGTGGCAGGCAAGGATGTAACCTTGCGTGACGGTGGCTGCTTAGCTGACATTGCGCCTACTATGCTTTCTATTTTAGGTTTGCCCCAACCCGGTGAGATGACAGGCAAAAGCCTGATTATTTAAGTTTATTAAAAAATTATATTTATTAGGAGGAAAACACAATGAAACAATACATTGAGATTATCGATGTACTGGCAAGAGAAATTCTGGACTCCAGAGGCAACCCGACCGTTGAGGTTGAGGTTTACACAGAAGATGGCTTTGTTGGCCGTGCTTCCGTTCCCTCCGGTGCTTCCACAGGCGCTTTCGAAGCAGTTGAGCTTCGTGACGGCGACAAGAGCAAATACTTAGGTAAGGGTGTATGCAAAGCTGTTGAAAATGTTAACACCGAAATTGCTGAAGCAATCATCGGCATGAACGTTTTAGATCAGGTTGACATTGACCGTACCATGATCGCTTTAGACGGTACCCCCAACAAGGGTCGTTTAGGTGCTAACGCAATCTTAGGCGTATCCTTAGCGTGCGCTAAGGCTGCTGCTGAGTGCTTAGGCGTTAGCCTGTACAACTACATTGGTGGTTGCAACGCTAAAACCTTCCCCGTTCCCATGATGAACATCATCAACGGTGGTAAGCATGCTGATAACAGCGTTAACATTCAGGAATTCATGATTATGCCTGTTGGTGCTACATCCTTCCGTGAAGCACTCAGATGGTGTGCAGAAGTTTTCCACAACTTAAAGAGCGTTTTAAAGAGCAAAGGCTACAGCACCGCTGTTGGTGACGAAGGCGGTTTTGCTCCTAACTTAAAGAGCGACGAAGAAGCTATCCAGGTTATCTTAGAGGCTGTTGAAAAAGCAGGCTTCAAGCCCGGCGCAGACTTCAGAATCGCTATCGACGCTGCTGCAACAGAAATGTTTGAAGAAGCTAAGAAGATTGGTAAAGACGGTTACTACTTCTGGAAGACTGATATCTTTATGACCCGCGACGAAATCGTTGCTTTCTGGGAAGACCTGGCTGCTAAGTACCCCATCATCTCCTTAGAAGATGGTGTTGCTGAAGAAGACTGGGATGCTTGGAAGATCTTAACCGACAAGTTGGGCGACAAGATGCAGCTGGTTGGTGACGACCTGTTCGTTACAAACACCGAGCGCTTAAAGAAGGGTATTGACCTTGGCGTTGCTAACTCCATCTTAATCAAGGTTAACCAGATCGGTACTCTGACCGAAACCTTAGAAGCAATCGAAACAGCTAACCGTGCAGGTTACACCGCTGTAACTTCTCACAGAAGTGGTGAAACTGAAGACGCTACCATCGCTGACATTGCTATTGCTACAAACTCCGGCCAGATTAAGACCGGTGCACCTTCCAGAACTGACCGTGTTGCAAAATACAATCAGTTACTGAGAATCGAAGAAGAACTGGGCGATATCGCTTACTATCCCGGCATCAATGCTTGGTTTAACCTGAAAAACAAATAAGATTTATCTTTACGTTTTAAGAGACTGTAAAAACTCGTTTTTTACAGTCTCTTTTTTTATTTTTTCATTGATTTTTTGGTATGCTATATGGTAAAATTATAATGGAGAAATTTGAGTATATATGTTTAACATTTGAAGGCTTATGCTGTCAGGGGCGTGTTATTCTTTGCGGCATAGAAAAGTAACTTACATGGTATGGGAGGAAAAATATGGGTATCTTTGAAATTTTAGCTTTAATTGGCGGTCTTGCTTTATTCCTTTATGGTATGGATCTGATGGGTGACAGCTTGAAAAAGCTTGCCGGCGGTAAGCTTGAGTCAATCTTAGCTAAGCTGACCGCAAAAAGGTGGACAGGTTTTTTACTGGGTCTTGTGGTAACAGCGATTATCCAGTCATCTTCTGCGACCACCGTTATGCTGGTTGGTTTTGTTAACTCAGGCATTATGCAGCTTGGACAGACCATCAGTATTATTATGGGTGCAAACATTGGTACAACCGTTACGGCATGGCTGCTTAGTACAGCGGGTATCAGTGAAGGCGCAAGCGAGATTTTAAAGCTGTTTAAACCTGACTCTTTCACCCCAATTCTGGCAGCCGTTGGTGTCATTATGACTATGGTTGCAAAAACCGATAAGAAAAAGAATGTTGGCTTTATTTTAATCGGTTTTGCTGTTTTGATGTTCGGTATGGACGCCATGAGCGGTGCTGTGGAAAAATTACGTGATAATGAAGGCTTTACCAATCTTTTAACCATGTTTTCTAACCCCATTATGGGCATTTTGGTTGGTACACTCTTTACTGCTATTATTCAGTCATCTTCTGCCTCTGTTGGTGTACTGCAGGCGTTGGCAATCACTTGTAGCATACCCTTTTCAACGGCTATACCGGTTATTTTGGGTCAGAACATCGGTACCACCATTACGCCGATTATTTCCTCCATTACGGGGAATTCTGATTCAAAGCGTGTGGCTTTTGCCTGCCTGTTTATTAAAATGATTGGCGTTGTTATTGTAGCCGGTATATTCTATGCACTCAATGCCGTGATTGATTTTGGCTTTATGCAGGCTGATGCTTATGCTTCACCTTTGGATATTGCATTTGTGCACACCTTATTTAATATTTTATCAACGGTTATTTTAATTCCCTTCTGTTCCTGGATTGAAAAAGTATCCATTCGGGTTATCAAAAGTGATAAAGACAACGAAGCCGATGTGTTTGGCGTTTTGGATGACAGATTTTTGGACGTGCCTTCCTTTGCGGTAGAGCAGTGTAAGTCTTTGGTCAGTGATATGGCAAAAATCTCGGCTGAGAGCTTTAAAAAGGCATCTAAACTGGTTGACAACTATGACCAGAGTGTGTTTGATGAAATCGTGTCATTAGAAAAAATGGTAGATAAATATGAAGACAAAACCAGTACCTACCTTGTAAAAATTGCGGCTAACAATATGTCTGCCGGCGATAGCCGTGTGGTATCAGAACTTTTGCACTGCGTTGGTGATATTGAACGTATTTCTGACCATGCATTAAATGTTGCAGAGGCTGCAAAAGAAATTCACGATAAAGAAATTACCTTCTCTAAAAAAGCCATGGATGATCTTAAGGTGATTACCGAAGCGGTCAGTGAAACACTTGATTTGGCAGTCAGCGCTTTAGTCAATGACAATTTAGAAGATGCAAAACGTGTTGAGCCCTTAGAGCAGGTTATTGATGTTTTAAAGAGAGTTATCAAAAACGGTCACATCTCCCGTCTGCGTCAGGGGGACTGCACCATGGAGCTTGGCTTTATCCTCTCTGACCTTTTGACAAACTATGAGCGTGTATCTGACCATTGTTCTAACATTGCTGTTTGCTTTATCGAAATTTCAAACGATTCCTTTGAAACCCACGAGTACTTAAGCAACATCAAAGAAGATGATGAAAATGAGTATAAGGAATTGTACGAAGCATATCTTGCAAAATATAGCATTATGTAAGAGAAAAAAGTTCATGGAATGTGTGTCGGAACTATATAATACAGTATACGGCATAGAAAGGAGCATACACGATGAGATTGTGTGTTTACGGTGCGGCATCGCCCACCATTGATAAAGAGTATATTGAAAAAGTTGAAGTTTTGGGAAAAATGATGGTAGAGCGTGGCCATTCCTTAGTGTTTGGCGGCGGCGGTAATGGCCTTATGGGCGCAGCTGCCCGTGGGGTGCGGTCCGCCGGCGGTTACATTTTAGGGGTGATTCCGAAGTTCTTTGCTGACGAAACCGTTGAAGAAATTTGCGACGTGTGTGATAAGCTGATAGAGCCTGACACTATGCGCGAGCGTAAGCAGATTATGGAAGATAATGCAGATGCATTTATCGTTACCCCCGGCGGCATTGGCACCTTTGAAGAATTTTTTGAAATTTTAACCTTAAAACAGCTTTGCCGCCATAACAAGCCCATTGCTATTTACAATATCAAGGGCTATTATAACGACCTGGAAAGCGTGATGAGAAACGCTATTTCCAAGAATTTTATAAAAGAAAACTGTCTGGATTTATACAGAATTACGGACGATTTGGATGAACTCTTTGCCTATCTTGAAAAGCCTGTCGAGGGTCCGAGAATGATTAAGGAGTTAAAAGACGGTTAATATGGTGGAGGAACCATGAAGCAGATTGCGGTGGGTATTCTGGCGCATGTCGATGCCGGCAAAACAACCCTGTCTGAAGGGCTTTTGTATGCCGCTGGAGAAATTCGCCGGCTGGGCAGAGTGGATGCTAAGGATACTTTTTTAGACACAAATGAAATAGAGCGAAAAAGAGGCATTACCATTTTCTCAAAGCAGGCTGTTATGAGCTTTGAAAATTCTGTGATGACCTTACTAGACACGCCCGGGCACGTAGACTTTGCAGCAGAAGCAGAGCGTACCCTGGGCGTGCTTGATTATGCCATTTTAGTCATCAGCGGCACAGATGGGGTGCAAAGCCACACCAAAACCCTTTGGGATATGCTTAAAAGGCATAACCTCCCTGTGTTTGTTTTTATTAATAAACTGGACCTTTCAGGTAGTGACAAGGAACGGATCTTGGAGGAATTGAAAAACGAATTTGGTGACCGTTTCGTTGATTTTACGCAAGAAGAGGCTGACCTTTCTGAAAGCCTTGCCATGTGTGATGAGGCACTGATGGAGGAATATTTAGATGGTGGCCTAAAAGAAGCAACGGTTCGCCGCACCATTAAGCGTAGAGCGGTGTTTCCCTGCTTTTCGGGTGCGGCTCTTAAAATGGAGGGTGTGGAAACATTTTTGAAAGCCTTTGACCGCCTGACAGAAGAACCTGCCGCCATGGAAGCCTTTGGAGCGAGAGTTTTTAAAATCAATCAGGATGATAAGGGCAACCGCCTGACCTTTATGAAGATAACAGGCGGCAGCCTGAAGGTGAAAAGTCTGATTGAGTCGGCAGAGGATGCCACAGAAAAGATTAACGAAATCCGCATCTATTCCGGTGATAAATATAAAACTGTTGACGAGGCTTTTCCCGGCTCAGTGTGCGCTGTAACGGGGCCGAAAAAGACTGTAGCAGGGCAAGGGCTTGGGTTTGAAAAAAACGCATCCTCCCTGACGGCAGAGCCAATCTTCAGTTATCGTGTGATTCTGCCCAAGGGTGTAGAACCGTCGGTAGCACTTGAAAAATTTAAAGAGCTTGAGCAGGAGGAAACCCAGCTGCGGGTTACCTGGAACGGACAACTGAAAGAAATTCAGCTCAGGCTTATGGGCGAAATTCAGTTAGAGGTTTTAAAGCAGCTGATTTTAAAACGATTTGATTTGGCGGTGGAATTTGAAGAGGGCCGCATTGTATATAAGGAAACGATTGAAAATACTGTTGAGGGTGTGGGGCATTTTGAACCCTTAAGGCATTATGCAGAGGTGCACCTTGTGCTGTCACCCCTGCCACAGGGGTCAGGCATGCAGTTTGAAGCTGACTGTCCCGAGAGTGTTTTAGATAAAAACTGGCAACGCCTTGTGCTGACTCATTTAATGGAAAAACAGCACCTCGGGGTTTTGACCGGCTCGCCTATTACCGATATTAAAATCACTCTGAAATCCGGTGCGGCACACCAAAAGCACACCGAGGGCGGCGACTTTCGGCAAGCGACTTACCGTGCGGTGCGCCACGGACTGATGCAGGCAAATTCGGTGCTGCTGGAACCCTATTATGCTTTTGTCATAGACATCCCTGCAGTTAATGTAGGAAAAGCTATGACCGATTTAGACCTTTTGGGTGCTGACTTTTCCATTGAACGCCCCAATGGTGATATGACAAAAATTAAGGGGTCGGCCCCGGCAGAGGCTATCCGCAATTATCAGAAGCAGATTACGGCATATACCCACGGTCAGGGTCGGATAAGTTGTAAGTTCAGCGGCTATGGAAGGTGCCGAAACAGCGAGGCTGTTATTATGGATATTGGTTATGATGCCGAAGGGGATACCCAGAACACCGCTGATTCTGTTTTTTGCTCTCACGGTGCCGGTTTTAACGTAAAGTGGAGCGAAGTAACAGAGCATATGCACCTACCTAGCGTGCTAAAGGCAAAAAAAGAAGAGCCGAAACAACAAAATGTTGTCAGGGCATCTAGCTTTCACGCTTCGGATGAAGAACTTTTAAAGATTTTTGAAAATACCTACGGCAAGGTAGAAACCAAGCTTCCCAGCCGCGCCATGCATACCCGAAAAGAGGGAAGCGCATCCAAAAGCACATCTAAGGGTGTTAAGCGCTTTGAGAAAAGCTATCTTTTGGTTGACGGGTATAACATCATTTTTGCGTGGGACGAGCTCAAGAAAATTGCTCAAGACAGTTTGGAATCGGCAAGAGGTGAACTTGTTAACCGCCTTGCAGTTTACAAGGTCTTTTCCGGCTATGAAATCATTGTTGTGTTTGACGCCTATAAGGTCAAGGGCAACCGTGGCGAGATAGAAAAAGAGCAGGGCATAACCATTGTGTATACCAAAGAGGCACAAACGGCGGACGCCTATATTGAAAAGGCTGTCCGTGAACTCACTAAGCAGTATAACGTGACAGTTGCCACCTCTGATGGCTTAGAGCAGCTGATTATCTTCGGTAGCGGTGCTTACCGCCTGCCGGCAAGCCACCTAGAGGCTGAAGTAAAGCAGGTGGAAGCCGGTGTAACGAAAATGGTTGAGCAATATAATTTAGAAACAAATCAGCAAGGCTTTTTGAGGGTGTTGGAAGAGAAGCTGGCTGAATGGAAAGAGAAAAACGGACAAGAGTAAATCAGGAATGGAGTAGCGATATGAAAAATGAACTGAAAGTTGGTTATTTTGAACATTGGTCAAGACCGCCCTATGTTTTTGCAGATTTTATGGGCGAGCAGGGCATTTCAGTTGAGAAAATTGACTTTAAGAAGAAGGACTATCTTGAAAAATATGATGTTGCCATTGTTGAACAGAATGGCTTTAATGATTATGTTGAAAACGATGAGCTCTACATCCGTGACTGGGTCAGTCGTGGCGGTATTCTCTTATTTATGCATCAGGATTATATGCGCTGGGCGCCTTACTTTTTGCCTCCTGAGTTGGGACATACTCACCTGATTTACCGGTACATTCCCACCATTATGCCCTGTACACACGACCGGAGCTTTTCCGGCAATGACAGAACGCCCTATATGACATACCTTATGCCATGGATTGAAGAGCCGGGCAGACGGCTCTTTTCTGAACCCAATGTGATTACACCGGACGAAATGCTTGACTGGCATTTAGATGTTAATACCTTCCGTATTATAGAACCACCGGTATGTGACAGCCCCTTCCCGTACTACGGCGGTGCTAAAGCAGAACATGTGCGTTCAGCGGCGCAATCCTGCTTCCTTGCAGGTGATGGGTGGGAGGTTTTAGGTTCTTATATGGACCCTGCTGTGAAAGACGGCGCGCTGATTTTAAGAGCCAGGTACGGCAAGGGTATGTATTTTCTGAATCAGGTGCTTTTCCCGGAGATTTTGGACGAAAAAGCCGACCGCGCTATGGCGTTCTGGAAAAAATACATACAAAACCTGATGGCATACTTCGCCCGTTTCAAAAACGGGGAAAGTGAAGCACTACCGCCGAAAGAGAAAAAGACCCTGCCTATTAAGAGAAACTATAAGCTGGCGGCGCATATGCACTGCCTTGACTGGCACGCCTGTGATGCACATCCCGGCACAATTCACGCCCTGCTTCGGTACAGGCAGCAGGATATCTGTTCCATATCCATTAAAGATAATGCCCCCTTTAACGGGCGGTTTGATGCAGGCAAATATTCTGACGATGCGGTTCTGTTTTTAGACGGACAGGAATATCACCCCTTTAATTTTGGGGATTCTTATGATCATCTATCCAACAACACCTATCACAGCCTTGCCATTGGTGTGGATCCGGAGGCCTATACGCAGGAATTCACCAGAAGCTGTTATTCTGACGAGGAAATCAGTAAAAATATTCAAAAAGCTATTGACCATGTTCATAAGCATCATGGCGTCATTTGCGCTACGCACCCTGCTGTGAATTATTGGCATAACTATAACTATGATGCGGTGGACAAAGAGCCGCTGGCTACGCTTGCAGGGTCAGATATTGAAGACTACTGGCTCTCAGGCAGAAAAATTGCCATGATGGTTTCAGTAGATTTGTTTGGTACACGTCGCTTTTATGATAATCCTGCCACAAACTTTGTTTACCTTGGCGGCAAGGTGCCGTGCCGTGACAGCGTGTGTGATGCTATTCGGGCAGGCCACACCATTGCAGCAGCGGGCTTTGACGAAGCAGATATTTTCATCGGTGACTACTTGCCCGGTGATACCCTGAGCGTAGAGGAAGCAAAACACAGCACTCTTTCTGTTTGTGCAAGGGTTTTAAGCGGCGGCATTCACAAAGTGCGTGTCTATAGCGGCGCCCAAGTGGTTTTTGAAAGAGAAGAAGACTTTGGCGACGAAATTAAAATGGAAATTCCTCTTGCAGGTTTTGACCTGAAGCAGTTTATCCGTGTAGAGGTTGAGGGACAGACTGAATATTGGATTTGTACCTCAACACCCTTCTACCTTTCTTAAAGGGATGCGGAAAAATTTTTAGAGGACACGCTTTCTGAATGGAAAGAAAAAAACGGGCAAAAATAATGGACTGGTATAAAAAATACGACTGAAAAGATATATGGAGGAAAATGATGAGCTTTTTAAAAGGAAAAACAGCAATTATTACAGGCGCCGGTTATGCGGCTTTAGAAGATGGCACATGCGGCTCTATCGGCTATGGCATCGCTACAGCCTATGCAAAGGAAGGGGCTAACCTTGTTATCACAGGAAGAAACACCAAAAAGCTTGACAAGGCAAAAGAAGAGCTTGAAAAGCTTTATGGCATTCGTGTTCTGGTTATGGCGGCAGATATTTCAGCCGTCTCAGACAATGAAGCCATTGCTAAAGGTGTTGTAGATGCTGCCATCAAAGAGTTTGGCAGAATTGATGTTTTAATTAACAATGCTCAGGCATCGGCCTCCGGCGTTACCATTCAGGACCATACAACAGAGCAATTTAATCTCGCAATGTATTCCGGCCTATATGCAACATTTTATTATATGAAAGCGTGCTACCCCTATTTAAAGGAAACACAGGGCAGCATTATCAACTTTGCGTCCGGTGCGGGCTTGTTCGGTAACTACGGTCAATGCGCATACGCAGCAGCAAAAGAGGGCATTCGTGGCCTTTCAAGGGTTGCGGCAACGGAATGGGCAAAAGACGGCATTAATACCAATGTGGTTTGCCCGCTTGCTTGGACAGTGCAGCTTGAGCAGTTTGAAAAAGCCTATCCTGAGGCGTTTAAGGCAAATGTTAAAATGCCGCCGGCTGGGCACTACGGCGATGCGGAAAAGGAAATTGGCAGAGTTTGCGTGCAGCTTGCATCCCCTGACTTTAAGTATATGAACGGCGAAACCCTGACCTTAGAAGGCGGTATGGGTTTAAGACCGTAAGTTGGGTTGTAGCAAAATGCACAGACTGTGCAAAGCAACCGGAAAGTTATTTTTAAAATTATAAGATAGTGAAAAAAATAAAGGCAGTAGCATTTGCTACTGCCTTTTAAATTTAACTTATACAAGCTTTGTAAAGGTGTCTCCACCTAACAGGTGAAAGTGCATGTGGAACACAGTCTGACCGGCGTTTTCACCGCAGTTATTGATGATGCGGTAACCGGAGTCAGCAATACCAAGTTCTTTAGCAAGCTTTTGCGCTGTCAATAAAATGTGACCGAGCAGCTCTTTGTGAGACTCTTCTGCTTTGTTCATACAACAGATGTGCTCTTTGGGGATGATTAAAATATGTACCGGCGCAGCAGGTGCAATGTCATGAAAGGCATAAACTAAATCGTCTTCATAAACCTTTTTAGAAGGAATTTCGCCCTTTAAAATTTTGCAAAAAATACAGTTATCCATTTGTTTTCTTCCTTTCTATTTGTTCATTCGTGCTTTATATTCGGTTACAATTTTATCAACAACATCGTCAATGCTGTCGTGATCAACTGAAATGACAATGTCAGCTTTTTCATAATAAGGCTCTCTCTTTTTAATCATTTCAGAGAGCTCGGTGAGGGTAACCTTTTCAAGCTCAGGGCGCTTGCTGATGGAATGACGTGTGTTTTTATAAACCGTTTCAGGCGTGGCGTTAAGCCAGACTAGAATGCCGTTTTTCTGTAGCTCTGCCACATTAAATTCATCCGTCACTGTATCGCCGCCGGTTGAGATTATAACACCTTCGTTTTGTGCAAGGGTTGAAACAGCGAAGCGCTGCGCGCCCTCAAAATACCGGGGGCCCTTCTTTTTCAAAAGAACGTGTACCGGCATTTTTTCGCATTTGGCTATTGCCTCGTCTGTATCATAAAAATCTATTTTGAGTTTTGCAGCAACACGTTTGCCGATGGTGGTTTTTCCTACCCCCATAAAACCAATTAAAACAATATTTTTCAAGTTCTCGCCATTCCTTTCATCAAGCATCAGCTTTTTGTTACGGCTAAGCATTAGTCCGTATCTTTATTATATGTAGCAAATCGGTCTGTTCATTCTTGAAAAAAGAAAACTCTCTAGCGGGATATGCCAAGTAACAGTTCAGATTCTTCCCTTGCGGCTGACAGTGCTGCTTCAATATCGGCTTCGGTAGTATTGTGACCTAAGCTGAAACGGATTGCACCCTCAATTTCTTTACGGCTTTTGCCCATAGCAAGAAGCGTAGGTGAAAGCTGCGGCTTGTTAGACGAACAGGCCGAACCGCTGGAAACGTAAATCTCCCGCATCTCCAGAGTATGGAGAAGGGTCTCAGACTTAAGGCCCGGGAAGGTGGCGCACACAATATGGGGTGCCGGATTTTCAACCGAAACCACCTGACAGCCGGGAATTTTGGAAAGACCTTCAGAAAGCTTTGTCCGAAGTCTTGCCATTTCGGCTGTTTTTTCTGCCATGGAAGCCATAGTCAGCTCTGAGGCAAGACCAAAACCGCAAATAGCCGGCGTATTTTGTGTACCGCTGCGAAGACCATTTTCCTGACCGCCCCCAAATAAAACGGGTTTAACGTGAACACCGCGGCGGATGTATAAGCCACCGGCGCCTTTCGGCCCGTTAATTTTATGGGAACTGACAGATAACAAGTCAACACCGGTTTCTTTGACATTTAAAGGGATTTTGCCGAGTGCCTGCACAGCGTCTGTGTGGAACAGCACATCGGGGTTCTTTTGCTTTGCCATCCGGCAAAGGGTGGCAATATCCTGAGTGGCGCCGGTTTCGTTGTTCACGCTCATCACAGAGACAAGTGCCGTGTTTTCAGTAAGTAGCTCTGCAAAATGCTCTTTATCTACCTGCCCGTTTTGATCCACGCGGACAAATTGACAGTCAGCACCCAAGGATTTTAAATACAGCACTACCTCCATAACAGAGGGGTGCTCAATTTCACTTGTGATAATTCGGGGCGTGCGACGAATCCGGCTGAGCATAGTGCCCAAAATTGCCAGATTGTTGGCTTCTGTGCCGCCGGCGGTGAAAACAAAATTGCCATCCTGACCGCCTAGGCAGGACAAAACCTGATTTCTGGCTTGTATCATAGCGCGCTCTGCCAAAATGCCGGCACGATGCAGGGATGAGGGGTTACCAAAATTATTCTGCTGCATCTCTGCCATAAGCGCAATTACCGCATCAAAAGGGCGGGTGGTGGCGCTGTTATCCAAATAAATCATAGACTGTTATTCCTCCGGATAGGGCAGGGTAATGGTAAACCGGCTGCCTGCCTCTTCTTCGCTCTTAACCTCAATGTGACCGTTGTGAAGCTTAACGGCGTCTAAGGCGATGGAAAGACCAAGACCTGTGCCGCCGGTTTCACGGGCGCGTGCCTTATCCACACGGTAGAAACGGTCAAAAATATTTTGAACTTCATCTTTAGGGATGCCAATACCTGTGTCGGTAACGGCGATATAAACACTTCCCAAATCACGGCTGACGCTGATGGTCACAGTGCCGCTTTCGGTATATTTAATACTGTTATCAGCAATGTTATAGATGGCCTCAGTAATGGTGTCACGTTCGACGGGTAAAATGACCTCATCACTGGGTTGGTTGTAGATCAGTTCTATGCCTTTGTTTTTAGCAAGGGGCAAGAGCTTATCATATACCTCCATCACAATGTCACGGATATCCGTATGCACAAACTCCATACTGAGCTGACTGGAATCCATTTTAGTCATATCTAAAAGCTTTTCAACGATACGGGTTAAGCGGTCAACCTCTTTACTCATATCGCTTAAAAACTCATTGATAAACTCAGGGTCGGGATTTTCTGTCTGCATCAGCGAGTCAGACAAAAGCTTGATGATGGAAAGGGGCGTTTTAAGTTCGTGAGATGCGTTAGAAACAAAGCTGCGGCGCTTGTCTTCAAGCTCTGCCATGCGGTCAATTAAGTTATTAAATGCAAGGGCAAGCTGACCAATTTCGTCAGAGGACTCAATTTGCACGTGCTGCAGACTGTCTTTTGGCATATTGTTAATAAATTTGGTAAATTTCTCAATCGGCAGGGTCAGAATGCTTGCCATAGAGGCGCTGAAAATACCCACAAATAACACAATCAGAACGCCTAATATGAAAAGACTGTTGCGAATGTGCAAAATAATTTCCTGCGTTGACTCGCCGGATTGAATCAGATACACAGCGCCAATGGTGGTGGAATTTTTGATAATCGGCACCGAGGCGTCGATAAGCCAGCTGCCGTCTTCCTTATACGCGTTTGAAGTATTTTTAGCATCCGGCAAAAGTGATGCCGTGGTGGCTGCGTTAATAAAGGTTTTGCCCTTTAAGCTGGTTTCTTTATAAGAATCAAACAAAACGGTACTTTCCGTGTTCAGAACAATCACACGGGCATTTTTTTCCATAGGAAAAAGAGGGAGCTTTTCGTTTATGTATTCTTCCGTAAAATCTTCAGAAATGATGCTGGCAATAATGTTAGCGTTAATCAGCACATCCATCTTTTTTCTGTCAAACAGTGAGGCGTGTAGTGTGGTCATCAGAAAAGAGCCGACAACAAGTAACACCACCAGAATAATGATAAGGTAAGAGGAGGCGATTTTCCAACGAATATTAACCTGATTCAGCTTAAGCTTCTTTAAAATAGTAACCAACTCCCCATTTTGTGTGAATATAAATCGGTTCTGCCGGGTTGGGCTCAATCTTTTCCCGCAGGCGGCGGACGTGTACATCCACTGTGCGGACATCACCGGGGTAATCATAGCCCCAGACAATGTCTAACAAATTCTCGCGGGAGTATACCTTGCCGGCGTTACATACAAACAAATCCATCAGGTCAAACTCTTTTGCAGTCAGGTCAATGGTGCGGTCGCCAATCACAACGTGACGCAGGTTATAATCAAGCTTCACATTGCCGATAGAAACCACACTTTCCTTCGTCTGGCTGCCAGCCGGGGTCATACGGCGAAGAACGGCTTTGACTCTTGCCTTCAGCTCTAAAATGTTAAAGGGCTTTGTCAGATAGTCGTCAGCACCGTATTCAAGACCTAAAATTTTATCCATATCTTCGTTCTTAGCGGTCAGCATCACAATGGGGACATTGGAAAACTCGCGAACCTTCTGACAGACAGCAAGACCGTCAATTTTCGGCAGCATCAGGTCCAGAATAATCAGGTCAATGCTTTTGTCATAAGCCATTTTAATTGCTTCTTCACCGTCGTAGGCAGCAAGAACGGTATAACCCTCCTGCTCAAAGTTATACTTAATGCCTTTTACCAAAAGTTTTTCATCATCAACAATTAAAATTTTCATGGTTAACCCCCTGTTAAAATTGAGTGATTATTTACAGATTCATAGCTTCCTTTGCTAAAAGCTCTGCCTTGTCTGTCTTTTCCCAAGGCAGGTCTAAATCGGTTCTGCCAAAGTGACCGTAGGATGCAGTCTGCTTATAAATGGGGCGACGCAGATCCAAGGTTTTGATGATAGAAGCCGGGCGCAGGTCAAAATGCTTTGCAACCAAAGCTTCAATATTCTTTTCGGGGATTTTAGCTGTGCCAAAGGTATCCACACGGACAGACACCGGCTCTGCTACACCAATGGCATAGCCAAGCTGCAGCTCGCAGCGGTCAGCAAGGCCTGCTGCGACCACATTTTTAGCCACATAGCGGGCAGCGTATGCTGCACTTCTGTCTACCTTTGTGGGGTCCTTGCCGGAGAAAGCACCGCCGCCGTGACGGGCAGCACCGCCGTATGTATCAACAATCAGCTTACGACCGGTATGACCGGAGTCACCCTGAGGACCACCCACAACAAAGCGGCCGGTGGGGTTGATATAATATTTTGTTTCATCAGTCAGCAGCTCTTTGGGGATAACGGGCAGGATAACCTTGTCCATAATATCCTTTCGGAGCTCTTCCTGAGTTATGTCTTCACTATGCTGGGTAGAGATAACCACGGCGTCAACAGCAACGGGTTTGTCGTTTTCATCATAGACAACCGTTACCTGAGACTTGCCGTCGGGACGTATGTAAGAAATCTCGCCGGATTTTCTCACTTCGCTCAGCTTTAAGGTCAGCTTATGAGCTAAACTGATAGATAGCGGCATCAGCTCTTTCGTTTCGTTGCAGGCATAACCGAACATAATGCCCTGGTCGCCGGCACCTTCACGGTCAACGCCCATAGCAATGTCCGGTGACTGCTTGTCAATGGCGCAAATCACGCCACAGGTGTCACAGTCAAAGCCGTACTTGGCTCTGTCATAGCCTACCTCACGCACGCATTCGCGTACAACATTTGCAACGTCAATGTTTGCGGTGGTGGTGATTTCACCTACTACCACAACCAGACCTGTGGTTACAGTAACCTCACAGGCAACACGGCCCATAGGGTCGTGCTTTAAGATTTCGTCCAAAATTGCATCGGAAATAATGTCTGAAATTTTATCGGGATGCCCCTCCGTTACAGATTCAGACGTAAACAACTTTCTTGTTTCATTCATCATTTGTAAATCCCTTTCAATCTATTCTATTTAATTTTAAACTTCCATAATAACCGGCAGAACCATAGGTTTGCGCTTTGTTTTGGTGTACATAAAGTCGCTCATAGAGTTCTTTAAGTTATTTTTAATTCCTGTCCAATCCTTAACGCGTTTGCTTGCACATTTGTCTAAAGCATTCCGCGCCACGGTTTTGGCTTCTTCCATCAAGTCTTCAGATTCTCTCACATAGACAAACCCGCGGGAGAGAACATCCGGTCCGGCCAATACCTCACCGGTTCTTTTATCTAAGGTTACCACCACGATGATAATACCGTCTTCTGCCAAATGCTTTCTGTCACGGAGGACGATGTTACCCACATCGCCAACGCCCAAACCGTCAATGAGAACCACGCCGGAAGGCACCGTAGAAGCCTGACGGATGCTGTTAGGACCAAGCTCAATGACGTGACCAATGTCAGAAATCACAATGTTTTTGCGACTTATACCTGCCCGTTCAGCCAGTGATGCGTGCAGCATCAGGTGGCGGTATTCGCCGTGAACGGGAATGAAGAATTTGGGCTTAACCAATGAGAGTAAAAGCTTTAACTCTTCCTGACAGGCGTGACCGGAAACGTGAGTGTTTTCCAACGATTTATAAATAACCTCGGCACCTTTTTTAAACAGCTCATTAATCACGTTAGAAATGGCACGCTCATTACCGGGGATGGGACTTGCTGAAACAATGACCATATCACCGGGGACAATTTCGACCTTTCTGTGGTCAGAATATGCCATACGGGACAGGGCAGACATTGCCTCGCCCTGACTGCCGGTGGTAATAATGCAAAGCTGATTTGCTCTGTATTTGTTAATATCATCAATGCTGATGAGAACTCCCTCAGGAACAGTCATATACCCCAAGGTCATAGCCACCTCGACAACATTTTCCATGCTTCTGCCTGAGACGGCAACCTTTCTGCCGTAGCGGTATGCCGCATTGATAATCTGTTGCACACGGTGGATGTTGGAGGCAAAGGTTGCCACCAATATACGCCGGTTGCAGTTACGGAACAAATCGTCAAAGGTTTCACCTACGGTGGATTCTGACATAGTATAACCGGGGCGCTCAACGTTCGTACTGTCAGACAGCAGGGCAAGTACCCCTTTTCTGCCAAGTTCACCAAACCGGGCAACGTCCATCATGCTACCCTCAATGGGAGTAGAGTCAATCTTAAAGTCGCCGGAGTGCACAATGACACCCACGGGTGTGTGCAGGGCGATTGCCACAGCGTCTGCAATAGAGTGATTGGTATGAATAAATTCAGCACGAAATGCGCCTAATTTTACCATGTCGCCGGCTTTGACACGGCAGAGTTTTGTTTTGGATAAAAGGTGATGCTCTTTAAGCTTTAATTCAACCAGACCTAGGGTCAGGCGCGTTCCGTAAATGGGAACATTGATTTTCTTTAAAAAGTAGGGAATGCCGCCAATGTGGTCCTCGTGACCGTGGGTCAGCACAATACCCCTGATTTTATCCCGATTTTTTTCAAGATAGGTGATATCCGGAATAACCATGTCAATACCGGGCATATCATCATCAGGGAAGGCCATACCGCAATCCAGTACGACAATATCGTTTCCGAACTCAAATACGGTCAGGTTTTTTCCGATCTCATTGAGGCCGCCCAGCGGGATGATTTTCAATTTTAAATTTTTTGCCACAATTTAACCTCCATAATAAATTTTCCGCTCATATTAAACAGGCTCAAAGACCTGTGCAAATACAAAAATTATAGGCAAAGTACACCTACCTTATAGTATACCAAATTTTTCTGTAATAATAAAGTAGTTTTTCAAAATTTTCAGTAAAAATTTTAATTTTTTTCGGCGTGGATACAGTTATTGACAAAAGTTGACGAAATGTGGTAAAATACTAGGCGTATTGCGGAAAAGGAGTTTTGGAAATGATAGCACAGTTACTTGGAATTTTAGGTTTTCTTTTAAGCATTATCAGCTTTCAGCAAAATACACAGAAACGAATTGTATTTGTACAGTTTCTGGCAAATATTTCTTTTACAATTCATTTTTATCTGATTGGGGCATACACCGGCTCAATATTAAACGGCATTGCCATTGTCAGAAGCTTTGTTTATTGTTTTAAAGATAAAAAATGGGCCTCGTCAAACATCTGGATTGTTATCTTTTCCCTGGCGTTTATTGTGGCAGGTATTTATACCTGGGAGGGTCCTTTGTCTATTTTGCCAACAACGGCTATGGTGCTGTCCTCTGTCTCTTTTGGTATCAAAAATCCAAAGCTGGTTCGTCGCATTTATTTCCCGTGCTCGCCAATGTGGCTTATCTATAACATTGTGGGCGGCTCCATTGGCGGAGTTTTGACAGAGTGCTTTGCCATGGTTTCTATTATTATTGGTATGCTTCGGTTTGACAGAAAGAAAAAATAAAAAAGTCGGTGCTTTTGCACCGACTTTTTTGTTTTTTTAATCTCTGCGTCTGTTTCTGCCTCGTGACAAAAGCACAAGACGAAGTAGCTGCATAGCGGAAACCAGCGTAGCGGCAACATAGGTCATAGCAGCAGCTGACAGCACTTTTTTAGCACCACGGAGTTCAGTATCATCGAGCATACAGCTGCTCTCTAAAGTCACAAGGGCTCTGCGGCTGGCGTTAAACTCAACCGGTAGTGTTATAACCTGAAACAAAACCAAGGCTGAAAACAAAACAATACCGGCAATAACCAGCGGCTCAAAGCTAAACAAAAGCCCAAGAAAAATAACAGGCACAGCAAAATGTGAGCCAATGTTTGCAACAGGCAGTACGGCATTGCGTAGACGAATGGGCGTATAACCCGTGGCATGTTGTACAGCGTGACCCGCCTCGTGAGCGGCAACACCGATAGAGGCAACAGAGGTGCTGTCGTGCACAGAATCAGACAGACGAATAACGTTTGCTTTGGGGTCATAATGGTCGGTCAGATTACCGCGAACCTGTTCAACCTTAACTGAAAACAAGCCGTTATTGTCTAAAATCTCACGGGTGATTTGTGCAGCTGTGCGACCGCGTAAACTCATTTGCTGAGCATATTTTTTAAATGTGCTCTGCACCTTAAACTGTGCAATCATAGCAATAATCAACGCCGGAAGCACCAACACAAGGTAGTACGGATCGTAATAATAATAAAACGGCATATAAGGCATAAAAATCTCCTTTTACGCGATTCCTAAAATAGATGTAGCAAACTGGAAATAAATAATCAGCGACAGCGCGTCTAAGATGGTGGTGATAATGGGGCTTGCCATAATAACGGGGTCTAAGTGAATTTTATCTGCTAAAATGGGGAGCATACCGCCCACAACCTTTGCAAGGCACACAACGCAAAACAGGCTGAGGGATACTGTCAGCGCCACCGCAGCTGAAACATTATCAAGCAGCATAATCCGCCCGAAGTTTACAATGCCGAGCAGTAGAGCAGTTACCATACCCACGCGAAGCTCCTTCCACATAACCTTAAACAGGTCAGAAAAGGAAAGCTCATTTAGTGACAGGCTTCGGATAATCATGGTAGAGGACTGTGCACCTGCATTACCGCCGGTGCCCATGAGCATGGGGATGTATGAGGTGAGGGCAACAACCTGACTGAGGGCGCCCTCAAAGTGGCGAATAATAAACCCGGTAAAGGTGGCAGAAATCATCAGCACCAAAAGCCAGATAACACGGTTTTTGGCCAGTGTGAAAACACCGGTCTTCAGATAAGGGTCTTCAGAGGGCGTCATGGCCGCCATCTTATGAAAGTCCTCGGTGTTTTCCTGCTCAATAACATCCACGATATCGTCAATGGTGATAATGCCCACGAGGCGATGTTCTTTGTCTACAACAGGCATAGACAAAAGGTCATATTTGCGGAACTGATAGGCTGTTGTTTCCTGATCGTCCAAGGTGTGAATTTTCTTAACGTTTGTATCCATTAAATCTGACACGGGGGTGTCAGGCGGAGCTAAAATCAGCGTTCTGATGGACACAACCCCTTCAAGCTTTCGCTGGGGGCTTAAGACATAACAGGTGTTAATGGTTTCTTTGTCAACACCGTTTTTGCGGATGTATTCAATGGCCGTCTGTACGGTCATTTCTTTTTTTAAGTCCACAAACTCGGTGGTCATAATGCTGCCGGCACTGTCGTCGGGATATTGCAACAGCTGGTTTATGGTTTTGCGGGTGGTTTCATCCGTGTTTTTGAGGACACGCTTGACCACGTTGGCAGGCATTTCCTCCAAAAAGTCAACCGTATCGTCCATATACAGCTCATCCATAATGCGGCCCACTTCGGCATCTGTTATGGATTCAACAATGTATTGCTGCAGGTCGCTGTCCATTTCGGTGAAAACCTCAGCGGCGGTTTCTTTAGGCAGCATTCTAAAAATCCGCAGGGTTTCATCCTTTGAAAATTCTGTCAAAACCGACTCAATATCCACATAGTTCATGTCTATGAGCAGGCTTCTGATTTTTGCAAATTGTTTTTGCTCAAGCAAACTCTCAACGGTGTCGCGGAGAGTTTCTTCCATAATTTTTGTCTCTTCCATGTACGTTCCTTCCCGGGAACGTAGCTAAAAGGTCAGGCAAGCAGCATACGTTCCCTGTTTACTGTTGATTCAATTGTACTTCGACTTTGCCCGGGAACCGTATCCATATACTCGCCTCCAATTTAAAAAATATCTATATTATATTATTGTATCGCATTTGAAGGAAAAATGCAACTGTTTACTTTTTTCTTAAAAAATTTTTTTCTATACGCAATATTCCATAATTTGTACGGATTCTTACCTTGTTTTGTCCCTTTTTCATGTTACAATGAACCTAACGACTCAACTAAGAAAAGGAGCGAAAAAGATGAAAAAGTTAAGAGATTATTTTTGGATTTGGGGTCATCCCGCAGGCAGTCTGAACATAGAAGGTAGCCCCATCAATCCATCCGATCTGCCGCCGGTAGAAGGCACCTACTATTTAGGAGCACGCAATACATTTTTAGTATCTATGGATGTACCCGTTGACAGACATCATGAATCAGAGCTTGCAAAA
>SVJQ01000021.1 GCA_015068905.1 Oscillospiraceae bacterium
TCGCCGGAACAAACAAGGCAGAGTTTAATCTCTGCCTTTATATTCCTCGATAGCTCAGTCGGTAGAGCCCGCGGCTGTTAACCGCGTTGTCGTTGGTTCGAGTCCAACTCGGGGAGCCAGAAAAAAGACAGATTTCAAAAGAAATCTGTCTTTTTTCAATGAAATAAATCCTTTCAGGATTTGTGAAATACCCTTTGGGTATGAAATATTGCTTCGCAATATGAAATACGCCTTCGGCGTGTGGAAAAGGATTTATTTTATTTCACATTTTTCTGTAAGAAAAATATTTCATAATCCGTCAGGATTATTTCATAGCGAACGAAGTGAGATATTTCACTAAAAAATGGTATCTAAATCGTTTGGCTTTTTCCACGTCGGAACAAGTTACGCTTGTTCCGATTTTTTTATGCAAAAAAATCGTCACTTGCTTCACTGTTCCTCCTTTTTCGTAAAAAGGCTCGCTTCTAAAACACATAGACTTTTGAAAAGTCAGCAACTTTGATATAGAAATACTTTTTTCATAAGCACATATTTCTTTAATAGACATAAAATAGAGCTATATCTGTTTTGGGTATTGACAAACAAGTTAATTTATGATAAATTCTATATACATAGAATATCTATATATATAGAATTACGATACAGGAGGATGAGTTATGGCTGTTAACAAGGAACTTGTAAAAGGTAGCACTTCTATTCTTGTTTTATCTTTGCTAGCAAGAGAAGATATGTATGGCTACCAGATAACGCAAACATTAAAAGCGGAAACAAATAATGTGTTTGAAATGAAAGAAGGTACCTTATATCCTCTTTTGCATAGTTTAGAAAACGAAAAAGCAATAGAAGCATATTGGAAAGATGCAGATAACGGAAAACGCAGAAAATATTATCACATTACAAAGATTGGAAAGAAACTTTTGAATGATAAAAAGGCTGAGTGGAATGTCTATTCCAAGGCAGTTAATACAGTTATAGGAGGGGTTTGCTATGAGTAGGGTTATAGAGAGCTTTATCGATGATGTTTGCAGTTATATAAAATATAAAGGTGTTCATAAAGAGGTCAAGGATGAACTTTCTTTACATATTGATGAATTGAAAGATTCTTATATTAGCAAAGGCTTATCTGAAGAAGAGGCAGAGAAAAAAGCAATAGCTGATATGGGAAATGCTGCAGAAATTGGAGAAAAACTAAATAAACAACACAAACCACAAACGGAATGGAGCTTAATTATACTAACTGCGATTATTTCATTTTTTGGCATATTGGTTATGTATGTCAGCAGTAATTTTGAGAATCATCCTGTTTCCTTCTCAAATTATATTTTGCATGTGTGTGTAGGAGTTGCAGCCTTAATCGGAATATACTTCACAGATTATATAAAGTTGAAAAAACATCCGATAATGCTATATTTTGCTGCAGTATTTCTTCTTGTCTTTTGTATGTTTTTCGGTACAGCTTATGCCGGCGTTAAAAGATGGCTGGTTGTAGGCGGATTTGCTATTTCCGTTAATTCTGTGGCAGGTATATTATTTGTTAGTTCATTTTGTGGATTTTTAGAGAAGTATCAAGGCGAAGGATTTATGGGAATTGTTAAACTAATGCTTTGGGGTATCGGCTCAATGATGCTTTTCGTTTTACAACCATCAATGAGCATGGTGTTTGTCTTATTTGTTGCATACGCCGTTTTAGTTATAAGAGCAATTTCATTAAATCATTTCGACGGAAATAAAAAAATTCAAATGAAATTTGTTCTATCCCTTGGCGGAATATCTGCCTTAATGAGCTTGGGCGTTTTAATAAGCAGTCCGTATAGATTTCAGAGATTACTTGCTTTCTGGAATAATGGTGCTAATGATCCTGCCGGAAGTGGATGGATATTTGCTATGGCAGACAAAGTCCTGAAATCGTCTAATTTAGTAGGTAAAGGTACACCGCTTACTGAAGGCAGTATAGATTGGGTTATGCCTGAAATTACTACAGATTTCGCATTGATTAACGTGATAAACAATTTCGGATGGTTAGTTGGCATTGCTCTTGTTGCTATAATTGCATTTTTTATAGTGAAGATGTTTATTACATCAAATAAAATAAAGAATTCTTTTGGATTCTATTTGTCTCTTGTATCGTGTGTAATGCTTACGGTACAGTTTGTAATAAATGTTTTAATTAACTTCGGTCTGTGCCCTTATATTGATGTTTCCTTGCCATTCATATCATATGGTGGAACAAATTATTTAACTAATATGATATATGTGGGATTGATTTTATCCGCGTGGAGAAGGAATAATATTTTGTCGAGAACTCAAAGAAATATTAGTATAAGAGAAAAATTGATAACTTTTGCTGACAATAAACTTATTATTGATTTTGGAGTTAGTAATACTAAATCACATGGCCATGACAAGTGAGATACATGGTTTCTTGTGATTTACTATGTCTATTATGAATGTTAGAATTAGAAAAAAGACAGATTTTTGCATTCAGAATCGGTCTTTTTTAGTTAAATTTGTATTTTGCGAGTTAAATTGAGCTCGCTCAGCTCGCCTTTTCGATTGCAAGCGCACTCACGACGGCTCACTGCCGCTACCACCTTTTTACAATTACACCTGCGGCGTAGAAAAAACCACCCAATCGGGTGGTTTTTTTAGTGTTGTATGATTCTTTTTTCTTAATACAATCTTAATGTAAATATTTAACCGTTAATGCCATCTTAAAAAGTATTATATTACAATGATAGAGGGAAATAAGATACACATGAATGGTGGTTTTGATTATGGATGCAAAAATTAAGAAGCATTTTACTTCTTCTCAGATAATAATATTTGGCTTTGCCGGTGCGATAATTTTAGGAACGATTCTTTTAATGCTTCCGATTTCATCGGCAAGTGGAAATATGACACCTTTTTTCGATGCGTTGTTTACATCAACATCTGCTGTTTGCGTGACAGGCCTTGTAGTGCAGGATACAGCAACACATTGGTCGATGTTCGGGCAATTTGTTATTCTTTTGATGATACAGATTGGCGGTCTTGGAATTGTAACGTTGTCCGTGGCAATGGCGATGCTTGCCGGAAGAAAAATCGGTCTTATGCAAAGAAGCACTCTGCAGGATGCAATATCAGCACCGAAGGTTGGCGGAATTGTAAAACTTACCGGCTTTATATTAAAAACAACCTTTTTCATTGAATTTGTTGGTGCAATTCTTCTTTCTACAGTATTTTGCAGAGAGTTTGGTATAAAGGGAATTTGGCTTGGCATATTCCATTCTGTATCAGCTTTTTGTAATGCAGGATTTGACCTGATGGGAACAAAAGCTCCGTTTTCATCCCTTACATCATATTCTGCGCAACCCCTTATAAATGCAGTTATAATGCTTCTCATTATTATAGGCGGTATAGGCTTTCTTGTATGGGAAGATATCAAGACAAACAAGCACCATATAAAGAAATATCGTATGCAGACAAAGGTTGTATTATCGGCCACACTCTTTTTGATAATGCTACCTGCAATATATTTTTACTTTGCAGAGTTTAATGGATTACCACTAAACGAAAGAATATTAAATTCCCTGTTTCAGTCGGTAACGCCGAGAACAGCTGGATTTAATACGGCAGATTTAACACAAATAAGCGGAATCGGTCAAGTGATTACAATTATTTTGATGCTGATTGGCGGTTCTCCCGGCTCAACTGCAGGTGGTATGAAAACAACAACGGCAGCAGTGCTTATATTTTCTGCAATATCAGTATTCAGAAAGAAAGATGATGCCGAATGCTTTGGCAGGAGAATTGCAGATGCAACACTTAAAAATGCAGCAGCAATATTTTTGATGTATCTTGTCTTGTTCCTTGCAGGAGGACTTATGATTAGTGAAATTGAAAATCTTCCGCTTGCGGAGTGTCTGTTTGAATCAGCATCAGCAATAGGAACAGTAGGGCTTACTCTTGGCATTACACCTGCTCTTGGAACAGTATCAAGAATTGTTTTAATCGGTCTTATGTTCTTTGGAAGAGTCGGCGGACTTACACTTATATTTGCAGCATTATCTAACAAACAACATAATATATCAAAGAAACCACAGGAAAGAATTACTGTCGGTTAAGGAGGCGTTTACTATGAAATCAGTATTGCTTATAGGTCTTGGGCGCTTTGGCAGACATATTGCAAAAAAGCTAAATGAACTGAACCATGAAGTGATGGCGATAGATAAAAAAGAAGAGTTTGTCAATGAAGTATTACCCTATGTAACCAATGCACAGATTGGCGACAGTACAAATGAAGAGTTTTTAATGTCCTTGGGTGTGGGAAATTATGATATTTGCTTTGTTGCAATCAGCGATGATTTTCAGAGTTCTTTAGAAACAACATCACTTCTTAAAGAACTTGGTGCAAAGTTTGTAGTTTCAAGAGCAGAGCGGGATGTTCAGGAAAAGTTCCTGCTTCGTAATGGTGCAGATCAGGTTGTGTACCCTGAAAAACAGGTGGCTTCGTGGGCGACAATTCGTTACAGTGCAGACCATATTCTTGATTTTATTGAACTTGATGATGAATTTGCAATATTTGAAGTAACAACACCGGATAACTGGGTAGGAAAAACAATAGGTCAAATAGACATTCGTAAAAAATTTGGGATTAACATAATGGCTATAAAGCAAGATGGAAAGCTGTGTTTAACAATTCATCCTGATACGGTTTTAAATGAGGGAGAAACAATGCTTGTTCTTGGCGAGTATAAAGATATACAAAAATGCTTTCATATATAGCCTGAAATATCCCGTGACGCAGGTTGGGAGATGATGGTATGCGTGATATTCTTTTGTTAATTGCAGTTTTAGCATATATGATAGGCGGATATTTCGTTGTTGGCAAAATCGATGAAATCTTTGATGAGAATTATAAGGGTTTTGACTACGATGACGAGTAAAATTAAAAAGCAAACATGCAAAACGGAGAAAATACTGGTTATCCATTGAGAAAAAAAGGATAACATGATAAAATGGTATCGCTGGAGGTGATTGGAATGAATTTGCAATATAATGCACAAGCAGATGAACATATACTAGTGTGCTTATCATCTGCACCTTCAAATCAAAAAATTATACGGACGGCAGCTAAAATGGCCGAGGCTTTTAGCGGAAGTTTTACCGCACTTTATATAGAAACACCGGGCTTTGCATCTCTTGAAGAAACGGACAAAAAAAGACTTAAACAAAATATGAAGCTTGCCCGTCAGCTTGGTGCAAAGGTCGAAACTGTAAGCGGTGATGATGTACCGTACCAGATTGCGGAATTCGCAAGACTTTCAGGCGCTACAAAAATCGTTATCGGTAGGAGTGCCGCTGTAAAAAAGCATCTTATCAGAAAACCGACTCTAACAGAAAAATTGATAGCACACGCCCCCAATATTGATATACACATTATCCCTGATGGAGTAGAAGTAACACATTACGAAGCACCGGCTCTAAAAAAGAACTTTGAGGCTTGCTTTTCTTTCCATGATCTTATCGTAAGTGTAGGTCTGCTTATTGCGGCTACGCTTCTTGGGTATGTATTTTTGGGGCTTGGCTTTACAGAAGCGAATATTATAACGGTATATATCCTTGGTGTCTTGCTTATTTCAATATTTACTAAATACAGAGTGTATGCGCTAACATCTTCACTTGTGAGTGTTACTCTGTTTAATTTCTTTTTTACAGAGCCGTATTTCACTATGAAGGCTTATGAAAAAGGCTATCCGGCAACCTTTGCTATCATGCTCATATCAGCATTTATATCAAGCACCCTTGCCATAAAACTGAAAGACCACGCAAAGCAGTCGGCGCAATCGGCATACCGCACAAAAATTCTTTTTGATACCAATCAGCTTTTGCAGCGTGCAGACAGCGAAAGCGATATAATTGCTATAACAGCACATCAACTTATGAAGCTATTAAAGCGAGATATTATCATATATTCCGTTGTTGGTAACAATATAGGTGAAGCAAATATCTTCCTGTCAGATGGCGATGAAGATGAAATCAATAATATAATTATTGCCGAAAGGGAAGTTGCACAGTGGGTATTAGACAATAACCATCAGGCGGGAGCGACAACAGATACATTTTCACAGGCGAAATTTTTGTATTTTGCAATTCGTGTAAATGATAAGATTTACGGCATAGTAGGAATCCATATAAACGATAACGCCCTTGAATCTTTTGAAAGCAGCATCTTACTTTCTATTTTGGGTGAATGTGCAATTTCTCTTGAAAATAAAAAGATTTCCCGAGAAAAGGAAGAATCTGAACTGCTTGCCAAAAATGAGAAAATGAGAGCCAACTTACTTCGTGCAATATCTCACGATTTAAGAACACCGCTTACATCTATATCCGGTAACGCAGATAATCTGCTCTCTAATGGTGAAAGCTTTGACGCAGATACAAAACATCAGATTTACACAGATATTTATAATGACTCTGTGTGGCTTACAAACCTTGTTGAAAACCTATTATCCGTTACAAGACTTGAAGACGGCAATATGAAATTGAATAAATCCGCAGAGCTTATAGATGAAATCATTGCAGAAGCGTTAAATCACATCAACAAACGCAGTGTCGAGCATAAAATAACGGTATGCGAAAATGAAGAAATACTGCTTGTAGATGTGGATGCAAGGCTTATCGTTCAGGTTATTATAAACATTGTTGACAATGCCATTAAATATACACCGAAAGGCTCAGAGATTATAATAAGCACACAGAAAAAGGATACAATGCTTTCGGTGAGTATTGCTGACAACGGAAACGGAATCGCAGACGAGATTAAAGACAAGGTGTTTGATATGTTCTACACAGGAGCAAACAAAATTGTAGACAGTAGAAGAAGTCTTGGCTTGGGACTTGCTCTTTGCAAAACAATCGTATCGGCACATGGTGGAGAAATTACTGTATCGGACAACAAGGCGCATGGTGCCGTGTTTACATTTACCCTGCCGGTAAAGGAGGTTGATATAAATGAATAAGACAATGACAGTTTTGGTTGTTGAAGATGATATGCCTATACAAAACTTAATTTCAACAACACTAAAAACTCACGATTATAAGTTTTTGACAGCAAAAGACGGAAATGATGCTATTATGCAGGCATCTTCGCATAATCCTGATATTGTTCTGCTCGATTTGGGACTTCCCGATATAGACGGAATTGAAGTTATAAAGAAAATCCGCTCTTGGTCTAATATGCCGATTATCGTTATCAGCGCAAGAAGTGAGGACACAGATAAAATAGAGGCATTAGACTGTGGAGCAGACGATTATCTGACGAAACCATTTTCTGTTGAAGAACTTCTTGCAAGGCTTAGAGTAACTCAAAGAAGATTAAGCTATCAAAGCCAAGAGGCAGCATCAAAGTCAATGTTTACAAACGGAATGCTTAAAGTTGACTATGCTGCAGGTTGTGCATACCTTAATAATGAAGAAATGCACCTTACTCCGACAGAATACAAGCTGCTTTGCGTGTTGTCGCAAAATGTAGGAAAGGTGCTTACTCATAAATTTATTGCAGAGAAAATCTGGGGAAGTGCATGGGAAACGGATATAGGTTCTCTTCGTGTGTTTATGACAACACTCAGAAAAAAGATTGAAAAAATTCCGAACTCTCCGCAGTATATCCAAACGCATATAGGTGTCGGATACAGAATGATGAAGGTTGAGTAAGGAGACCTTTAATAAAGGAGAGGGCATCCAAACCATTCACCTTTATATGATATGAAAAAATTATTTTAACCTATTGAAAAGTTTCTTGAAAAGTGCTATAATATTTTTAAACTTAATAAACGGGAGCTTGTTATACAGGCTGAGAGGAAGGTGCGACCTTCGACCGAGAACCTGATTTGGATAATGCCAACGTAGGGATGCCTGATACATAGTATTAGGAGGAGCGAAGAACTTTTAGGAAGTTACCAAATCGGTAACTTCCTTTTCTGCTAACAAGGGCGTTTATTAAGCTAATAAACAGCCGGAATTGACGGCAGAAAGAGGAAAAAATGTATAAGACACAAATGGAAGCCGCAAGGAAAGGTATGATTACCGAGCAAATGAAAATCGTTGCCGAGCATGAATACAAAAAGCCGGAGGAAGTAAGAGAACTTGTAGCTAAGGGACAGGTTGTCATTTGCGGAAACAAACTTCACACCTGTATAGAACCAAAGGGAATAGGCTCAATGCTTAAAACAAAAATCAATGTAAACTTAGGCGTTTCGAGAGATTGCAAAGATTATGATATTGAAATGGAAAAAGTACAAGCGTCTATAGAGCTTGGTGCAGATGCTATTATGGACTTATCATCACACGGAAACACCCAGCCGTTCAGACGGAAGCTTGTAAGTGAATGTCCGGCAATCATAGGAACAGTTCCCGTATATGACAGCGTAATTCATTATCAAAGAGATTTAGATACACTGACGGCAAAGGATTTTATTGATGTGATAAGACTGCATGCAGAGGATGGTGTTGACTTTGTGACCATCCATTGCGGCATTACAAGAAAGACCATAGAACAGATAAAAAATCACAAGAGAAAAATGAATATCGTATCACGGGGCGGCTCCTTGGTCTTTGCGTGGATGAGCATGACAGGGAATGAAAACCCTTTCTATGAGTATTATGATGAAATACTTGATATTTGCCGCGAGTACGATGTTACAATCTCTCTGGGGGATGCTTGTCGTCCCGGATGCCTGGCTGATGGTAGTGATGTATGTCAGATTGAAGAGCTTGCTCGACTAGGTGAGCTTACAAAACGTGCGTGGGCGAAGGATGTTCAGGTTATGGTAGAAGGCCCCGGACATATACCGCTGGACCAAATTGAAGCGAATATGAAAATTCAACAAACAATCTGTATGGGGGCACCGTTTTATGTGCTGGGTCCCATTGTTACAGATATTGCACCCGGATATGACCATATAACTTCAGCCATAGGCGGCGCTGTTGCGGCTTCTGCAGGCGCAGCATTTCTTTGCTATGTAACACCTGCAGAACATCTTGCTCTCCCGAATCTTGAGGATGTAAAGCAAGGCATTATTGCATCAAAAATTGCAGCACATGCCGCAGACATTGCAAAGAAAATACCTCACGCAAGAGATATTGATGACAAAATGGCTGATGCACGAAGAACCTTTGATTGGGAGGTGCAATGGGAATGCTCCATAGATCCCGAAACGGCAAAGAAAATCAGAGATGACAGAAAACCGGAACTTGAGGAAAGTTGTTCAATGTGTGGTAAATTCTGTGCCGTAAGAAGCATGAATAAGACTTTAAATGGCGAGCACATTGATATATTATAAAATGAAAAGAGGATAACGAAATGAAGACAAACACGCAAAAATTGGTAACAGCTTCCATGCTTGCAGCACTTTGCTGTGTAGCAACAATGATTATTAAAATACCCTCACCCCTTAAAGGCTATCTTAATTTAGGTGACTGTATTGTACTTCTTTCCGGCTGGCTTTTGTCTCCAGCGTACGGATTTGCAACAGCAGGTATTGGTTCAGCGCTTGCTGATTTATTCTCCGGTTATGTTGTATATGCTCCGGCAACCTTTATCATCAAGGGCATTATGGCATTGATTGCACATAGTTGCTTTAAAGGTATGCATAAGGGGCTTGGCAACACGCCCTCAAGAATGATTGGCGGAGCTTTGGCCGAGGTTGTAATGATTCTCGGCTACTTTGTATTTGAAGGATTTTTGTACGGATTTGCACCATCTGCTGTCAATATTCCTGCAAATGGAGTTCAGGGGGCTGCAGGGCTTATCATTGGTTTAATACTTGTTAAAATATTTGAAAAGTCAAAGTTGTTTTAATAGTCGTCAGCTACAGCCCCTTTTTATTCCATAAAATAATTGAATTTTTTTGCATCAAGTGCTATAGTATTTTACGGTGATAAATATGGAAAAACTTAAAATTACAGACGTCAGGGCGATTCCGGGCGACAGCGCATTTTTGATTGATGATGGCAAAACCTCTGTTTTATATGATACGGGGTTTGCTTTTACCGGATATCAGGTTGCAGACAATATAAAAAAGGAATTAGGAGAAAGAAATCTTGATTACATTTTTTTAACTCATTCCCACTATGACCATGCTTTAGGCTCGGCTTATATAGCAAGGCGCTATCCGGCAGTTAAAGTTGTGGCAGGGGCATACGCTGAAAAGATTTTTGCCAAGCCCTCAGCCAGAGTGGTTATGCGGGACCTTGACAGAAAATTTGCAACAACCTGCGGCGTGAGCGACTACGAGGACTTGATTGACGAGCTAAGAGTTGACATCTGCGTGCAGGATGGAGATGTTGTAGAAGCCGGGGATATGCGCTTTACGGCTGTCAATCTACCCGGACACACAAGGTGTTCGGTGGGGTATTACCTTGCGGAGAAAAAGCTTCTTTTAAGCTCCGAAACGTTGGGTGTATATTTGGGAGAGGATACGGTTTTACCCTCTTATCTTGTGGGTTATGGGATGACACTTGAGTCCATTCAAAGGGTAGAGGCGCTTTCTGTAGACTGTGTTCTGATTCCTCATTTTGGACTTCTCAACAAGGAACAGACCAAACACTTTTTGAAAAAGTCAAAGCAGGTTGCCCTTGAGGTGGCAGAGGAGATAAAATCTATCTTGCTTGCCGGCGGCACCTGCGAGGATGCGGAGCAGTTTTTTAGAGACAAATATTATACAGAAGCTGTTAAACCAACCTATCCTGAGGCGGCCTTTCAGCTTAACACGAGCATTATGGTCAGATTGATTGAGCAGGAATTGTTGTAATGCGTCGAGAAAGGATTATCTTGACAATGCGTCGACAAATTGCTACAATAGTATTGCTATGTAATATGTAATATCTCAGGAGGATTATAATGGACGAATTACTTAAAGATACAAATGTAGAAGAAAGCGTGCCTGGCGGTGCTGAACCCGATTTGGTAGCTGAACCCGAGTTGGCAGAGGAGGCTGTTGAGGAAACTGCCGCGGGTTTTGATGTCGCTGAAGAGGGTGCAGAGGTTGCCGATTCTGTTGAGGAACAGGTTGCTGAGGGTTTTAACGTTGTTGAAGAGGCGCAGGAAAATGACGCCGCAGCAGAAAAAAAATCGGGAAAAATCCGGGATTTTTTTACAGTTGCGGGGCCTGTTCTTGTGGCGCTTTGCTTTATTGCCTTTGCCTTTGGCTTGTTTAATATGAGTAATTTTTTCTCCAAGGCTTTAGGCGACAGAATGCTTCTGTTTGAAGAAAAACTGATTCGTGTTTCAGCCGATGATAAGTGGGGCTTTATAAACAAAAAAGGTGAAGAGAAAATCGCTCTGGAGTTTGAAAATGCTGAAGATTTCACCGATGGCTTAGCCGCAGTCTGCAAAGACGGCAAATGGGGCTTTATCAACGAAAAGGGTAAGGTTGCGGTTGATGCAAAATATCAGCAGGCCTTCTCTTTTGTCGGCGGTCTTGCCTGTGTGCAGGACGGGGAAAAATATGGCTACATTAACAAAAAGGGCAAAGTCATCATTGAGCCGCAGTTTGAAAAGGCGGGCGATTTTGCTGACGGGCTTGCCGCAGTTTGCAAAGATGGTAAATGGGGCTATATCAACCCAAAGGGTAAGTTTGTTATTGAAGCGCAGTTTGCAGAGGCAGAGGACTTTAAAGCGGGCCTTGCGGCAGTTTGCAAAGACGGCAAGTGGGGCATGATTAACAAAAAGGGCAAGGAGCTTATTGCACCTGCTTATGACGGCGTTTATATGCTTGATGACGGAACCGCTGTTATTTGTGCGGATGAAAAATGGGGCTTTGCAGACAGAAAGGGTAAGGTTGTAGCAGAGCCGCAGTATGATATGTGCTCTGTTTTTGCTGATGGTCTTATGGCAGTTTGTAAAGACAATAAATGGGGCTTTGTTGATGCCAAGGGTAAGGAAGTGATTGAGATACAATTTGATGCGGTGTCTGATTTTAATGATGGCACTGCTACGGTTTGTGTTGACGAAATGTGTGGCCTTATTAACAAAAAAGGTGCTTATATTCTTGAGCCCCGGTATATGTATGTAGAGCATTTCAGCGAAGGTCTTGCTATGGTTTGCCAGAATGGCAGATGGGGCTATGTAAATAAAAAGGGAACAGCTGTTATTCCTCCGTTGTACAGTGGTACGATGAATTTTGGCGCCAAGCTTGCTTTTGTACGTTCTGACGATAAGTGGGGCGTTATCAACAAAAAAGGTGAGACTGTGATTGAGGCGACCTATCTGGCACCTGTATCCCAAATATTTTACGATGATGGATTTGCCGTTGTGGCAATGGATGATAAAAAGTATGTGATGATTGATAGAAAGGGAAAAGAAATCAGCCAGCATTATGATGTCATCCGGGAATATGAACCTATATTTTGCGAGGAAGAAGGTTGTTACAATGCGGCATTGATTCAGTATGGATTCCCTGTATGTCAGGAACATCTTTTCGGTATGACAGATGGCGGCGTTGTTGCGGAGTAACAGGTATAAAAGCGGCACTAAAGAGGGCACCCTGTAGAAAATAAGTAAAGTAAAAGGCAGAAACGAAATCAATCGTTTCTGCCTTTTACTTTATGACTTTAAAACTTATTTTTTCAGCTCTGTCAGCATCTTCTGGCTTTCAGAGATGATGTATTCAGCAACCCCTGCCTTAAAGCGTGAGCTTCTGGACTCGTAGCCGCCTTCGTCGTAGGCTTCCTGCATGGGGAAGTAGCCTTCTGAGCCGTTAGCTAAGCAAACGGGCATAATCATATCGAAGCCTTCGGTTTCCTTAATACCTCTGCCGATGCCGGTAAAGGGTTCACCGGGGATGCCGGCTATAGCAATGGGGCCGAGCGTGACGCCGTACAGGGTCATATCAAAAGCATCGGGGCCGTTTTCTAAAGCCACCATTCTGGCAGCCTCTGCCACAACGGTTGTGAGCATCATACCGCGGTAGGGCAGCTCGTGATCTCTGCCGGCTACATATAAGTCATTGATGCGCTTTGCCTCAACCAGCTGTTCTGCTGTCGCGCGGTTAGAGGGGATGTTAATTTCTCTTTCAACAAACTGAATGTCATCCACGTCTACATACTGCACCTTTTCGTACACCTGCAGAACGCCGCCTGCCACAACGTTACCAATGTGTTTGGCGTGAGAATACCCACGGGAAACATCGTCAAAATCCATAAACATACCGTTCAGGTCGCCACCGACGGGGTGAACATTTACATGGTTCACATCACCCTGAGCGCCGTTAAAGAAGATACATTTTGTGTTATCAATAGTCTTTTCAACAGTTTTACGCAGGAAGTTGGGCCAGTCACCGGAGATTTTGTTGCCGCCAACGGTATCGGGGTGGTTACCGAAGTTAACCAGCACCAAATCATCTGCACCATCACGGTCAAAACGAACAACGTTAACGCGTTCATCCACATCACCAATGGGAGCGACAATGTCGGGGTTGTTAACGCCGGGGTTTGTCTGAATGCTACCATCCTTCATGCGGTAGCGACGAACAAAGGCAACGTGAGGCGCCTGACCGATGCCAAAGCCCATTTTAGCGGGTTTTAAATCGTCAATAGCAAACTGAGCAGCATCTGCCGCACGTTTAATAACAAATTCTATGTATTCAAGCTCTAAGGGGTTGGTGGTGCCCGGTGCCATTTTAGGACCTGTATGGGTATGGGTGGCAGACATCATAACAGCGTCTACCGGCAGACCACATCTTTCGGCTACAGCCTTGCGGATTCCGTCCATAATCGTTTTTTTAACACCGCAGTGGTCAATGGTCATCAAAACGACTTTTTTGTCACCTGTGCTAAGTGCCAGGGCGTTAATCTCTAAATCGTCTAAAATGGCTTCGGCACGTCTCACCTGATAGTATCCGGCGATTTCAATGCCCATCATGGGGTTAATGTTCACACGGCCGAAACCTGCTTGCAAGTTGTTCATGGTCATTCTCCTTTATGTTTTTATCAATCTTAGCAGATATCACATATCAGCATTCATTATATCATTCCGTCCAAATGATTTCAATAGTTTTATTGCTTTTTTCATGAGGGCTTTTTATGCAAAAACGTGGTGGTTTTTCAAAAAACATCCGAGATTCGGGTGTATTTTTTTGGTTTAATGGTAAAATTTTTATTAGATAAATGAAAAATTTTTTGAAAACAAATAAAAAACAAAAAATAATTGTTAGTTTTTGGGAAAACTTTACTTTTTTTTCGGCGGTTGGTATAATTATTTTAAAGGAAATGGGGGATCTAAATGGATGCTATTGACTATCAGATTCTTTCTTGCTTAAAAGAAAATGCAAGAGAAAATGCCACCAATATCGGTGCAAAAATAAATTTATCAACCTCAGCGGTTATTGAACGGATTAAAAAACTTGAAAGCTCAGGGCTCATTCAGCAATACACAGCCATCCTTAACCAAAGTATTTTAGGCAGAGAGCTTATGGCGTTTATGTATGTCAGCTTAGAGCACCCAAAGTTTTACGAGAGCTTTGTAGAAAATATAAACGGCAATCCGTCTATTGCGGAGTGTTATTACATTGCCGGTGACTATGACTTTATTTTAAAGGTCATCACCAAAACCGGCAAGGGTTTAGAGGAAGTTTTAACGGCGATTAAGTCTATCAGCGGTGTTTCAGGCACACGCACATCCGTTGTGCTGTCTACCAATAAGTATGATGTGTGTCTGCTACCGGACAGAGAGGAAAAATAGACAGATAAGTAACGTTACATTTTAGCAAGGGAGACGGCAGAATTGTCAGAACAAATTACGAATATAATCAAAACTGTGGACGGCATTGTCTGGGGTCCTGTTATGTTGGTGCTTTTAATTGGCACGGGTATCTTTTTAACCTTCAGAACCGGGTTTTTACAATTCAGACGGTTTGGATATATGTTAAAAAACACGGTTTTCGGCTTGTTTTCAAAAAATCAGCACGAAAAGGACAGCTCCGGTGTCAGCCCCTTTCAGGCTGTGGCAACAGCTATGGCGGGGACCATCGGTACCGGCAGTATTGCAGGCCTTGCAACGGCTATTGTCTCCGGTGGGCCCGGCGCAATTTTCTGGATGTGGGTCAGCGCCCTGCTTGGCATGGTGACCAAATATTCTGAGATTGTGCTGTCCCTTAAATTCCGTGAGAAAAACGAAAAAGGCGAGTGGGTCGGTGGCCCTATGTATTACATTAAAAACGGCTTGGGCATCCGCTGGCTGGCGGCAATCTTTGCAGTTTTTGCTATGATTGCGTGCTTAGGCACGGGCAACGCAACCCAATCTAACTCTATAGCGGTGGCACTTAACAGCACGCTGGGCATCACACCGTGGATTACCGGTGTTGTGCTCACGGTCATTGCGGCGGCTGTTATTTTGGGTGGTATGCGCCGGATTGCTTCGGTGAACGAAAAGCTGGTGCCTTTTATGGCTGTTTTTTTTGTTCTTTGTGCCGTTGCAGCGCTTGTTATTAATTTTCGTGCCATTCCTGCAGCTTTTGCTCTGATTTTTAAAGAGGCCTTTAACTTTAAAGCTGCTTTTGGCGGTGCGGCAGGCTACGGCATTACCGTAGCAATGCAGTTTGGCTTTTCCCGTGGGGTTTTTTCTAATGAAGCAGGCCTTGGCAGCGCGCCTATGGCACACGCGGCATCCAGTACAAAGGATCCGGTCAAGCAGGGGCTTTGGGGTATGTTTGAGGTGTTCTTTACCACCATCATTATCTGCACCCTGTCCGGCCTTGTAATTTTGACCACCGGTCTGTGGAGCGGCGCCGGTTTAGAGGGTGCAGCGCTTTCTATTGCCTCATTTGATAAAATTCTGCCGGGGGTGGGCAAGTATGGCATCACCCTTGCGACAGTATTGTTCGCCCTTTCCACCCTTTTGGGTTGGGCGTATTATGGCGAGGTTTCCATTGGTTATCTGACCAATAAATCGAAAACCGCCATTTTAATTTACCGAATCGTATATGTAGCAGTCGCTTTTATCGGCACTGTGAGCAGCTTAGATACCATCTGGACGTTTTCGTCTGCCATGAACGGCTTGATGGCGATTCCGAACTTAATTGGTTTGATTGGGCTGAGCAAGGTGATTGCTTCTGTCACGAAAGAGCACGAGCTTCAGCACAAGAAGCTATAATAAAAAACAACAGCGACACGGGCTTTTCTCTGTCGCTGTTGTTTTTTATACAAAAGCTGTTTTTTTATGTGCGTGTGTTGTGCTTTTTTGCCTTTTGTGCTATACTTGCCTATGTAGCACGGAGGTTTTATGAATTTGGAGGCAATTCGTTATGGATTTGAACAATCTTTTACAAGGTGTGCCATGCTCTTGCGGCAAGCACCACGTTTGTGATATTGAAGCGATATACATTGAAAAAGACGCCATCCGGCACCTGTCAGAGCTGTGCGAAGCTTATCAAAGTGTTTTGCTGGTGGCAGATGAAAACACCTTTGCGGCAGCCGGTGAGCAGGTTTGTGCCGTGCTGGGAGATAAAGCAGATACAAGGGTCATCTTCTCAGGTAGCAAGATTTTAATCCCCGATGAAGCGGCAATTGAAGCCGTGCAGGCATCCCTTGCCGGTGTGGACCTGATTGTGGGCATCGGCTCCGGCGTCATTCAGGACTTGTGTAAGTGTGTTGCCCATTTTGCTGAGCTTCCTTATATGATTGTGGCTACGGCGCCCTCAATGGACGGCTATGCTTCAAACGGTGCGGCTATGATTTTAAAGGGGATGAAAGAAACCGTTCCGGCAGGACTGCCCCGGGCAATTATTGCAGATGTGGATGTGCTTAAAGAGGCACCCTTTGATATGATTCAGGCAGGCTATGGCGATGTAATTGGCAAATTTTCAGCCCTTTGCGACTGGGAACTGAGCCGGATTGTAACGGGCGAGTATTTTTGCCAATATATTTATGACACAACCTGTCAGATGATTGAAAAGGTTCTCTCTACGGCAAAGGGGCTTGTTTCGCGTGAGGAGGCGAGCATTAAAGCCCTTACTGAGGCGTTGATGGTTGTGGGTGTTATGATGAGCTTTGCAGGCTCTTCCCGCCCGGCGTCGGGTAGTGAGCATCATTTATCTCACTTTTTTGAGATTGTGGGTATTGTGAAGAATGAACCCTATTTTCCTCACGGCATTGATGTTGCCTATGGCACAGTTGTGACAGCTGAAATCCGTGAAAAATTGCTCGGTGCCAAGTTTCCTCAAAGGCAATTTTGCTTAGATGCAGGCAGCTATCAAAGCACTATGAAGCAGGTTTATGGTCCTGTGGCAGAGGGATGCATAGCGCTTCAGCAAAAAGTGGGGCATTATAGTATAGACCGAAGCAATATTTATAAAGAAAAAGAAGCCGAGATTAAAAAGGTGTTTGAAAAAACGCCCAAGGCTGAAGATATAAAAGCCATGCTGGCGGTAGTCGGCCTCGAAATGGGTGAATTTTATAAGACCTATGGCACAGAGAAGATTGAAATTGCAAAATTATATGCCAAGGACTTAAAAGACAGATACACAGTTTTGTGGATGTATTACGATTTATTTGGAGATGGGGAATAAGAGAATGGATACTCAAAAAATTAAAGTTGTTGCAATGGATTTAGACGGCACCATGGCACAACACAAACAGCCTCTTTGCCCTGAACACAGAGCGGTGCTGGATGAGCTTTCCAAGCGGTATAAGCTTTTAATGACAGGTGCCGGTCAAATTATGCGGGTGTTTAACCAGATGGGCAAATACCCCATTGACATTATCGGCAGCTACGGCTTGCAGTACGGAAAATATAACCACGATACAGGTGAGCTGGACCTTGTGCGGAATCTGATTTTTCCCGTAGATAAGGAATCTGTCGAGGCGCGCGTGACAGCTCTTCGAGAAGAGTTTGGGTTTACAGATTTTGTGGGGGATAACACGGAGTTTCATGCCTCGGGCTGTATTACCTTTCCTATTTTAGGCACGAAGGCAGAGCTTGCCGATAAACTGCGTTATGACCCGGACAGACAAAAACGGCGGAAAATTTACAAAAGGGTTTGCGAAGTCTTTCCGGACTATATTGTGTTTATCAGTGGTACCTCATCTTTTGATATGTCGCCGGCACCTTATAACAAATATTATGCGCTTGATTTATATTGTCAGGAAAAGGGTCTTTCTCACGATGAAGTGGTCTTTATCGGTGATGATTACGGTCTTGGCGGTAATGATGAATCGGTTTACCTTTCAGATTTTAATTACCTTACCATTGACGATTATCGGGACTTTCCCAAGGTGGTTGCACCGCTACTTGGTTAAACAAATAAATGCTGTAGCAAAAGCTTTTTGCTACAGTTTTTTTGTATTGAAATTTTTGTCGAAATTTGATACAATAGAGGGGATTTGAGTGGGAAAAGAGGATTGTTATGAAAACTGTTTTTATTATAAATCCTAAAGCCGGTCAGGGGCAGGATGTGGAAGCCCTTTCAGAGGAAATATTGCAGACAGCGAAAGCACTTCAGGCAGATGTGCAGATTTATCGGACCGAAGGGGTAGGAGATGCAATGCGGTTTGTGAAAGAATACTGCGATACCTATGGCGGTGCGCGGTTTATTGCCTGTGGCGGCGACGGCACTCTTTCTGAGGTGGTGGGTGGTATTGACGGCGTGCATCATGCTGAGGTGGGCGTTATGCCTTTGGGAACAGGTAATGATTTCTGCCGGAATTATGCCGATTGTGATTTTAAGGACATAGCCCTGCAAATCACAGCAAAAACCCGCCTGTGTGATGTGATTTGCTATCAGACAGAGCTTGATGGCGGCACTCGGACAGGTCGGTTTATCAATATGTGCAACATCGGCTTTGACTGCAACGTGGCAGATTTAGTGGCGGATTTGAAGAAAAAGCCATTTATTTCCGGCTCTCTTGCCTATGTACTTTCTATTTTAATCAACTTAATCAAGAAAAAAGGTGCCGATGTTACCATCATCAAGGATGGGGAGACCCTGCATAGCGGAGCGCTTCTTCTGCATTCTGTGGCAAACGGTAGGTTTTGCGGCGGTGGCATTCAAAGCAATCCCCTTGCATCGGTATGCGACGGTATGATTAACTTTAATATCATTCACAACGTCTCCCGTCTTCGGTTTTTAAGACTTTTGCCTCACTATATGAAGGGGACTCATATGACCCTTTCCGGTATTGAGGACGTGATTGAAACTCACACTTGTCAGCAGTTGACGGTGGTGCCGGGTAGCCTGCCCTTCAGAATCTGCCTTGATGGTGAGGTTATGGATGCAGGCAAAACAGAGTTTAAAATTATGCCCGGCGGAGTCCGTTTTGTAGTGCCGGAGGTGTTGAAAAGCCTTGACAATCCTGAGGCTCTTTGATATAATTTTTATTTGTGCTTATAGTTTACATTTGTTCGTGTGTTATAACTGGGAGGCTATGATATGAAGTTGCATCTACCACGGTTACATAGAGAAGAACGCAATAATATCCTGCTGTTTTTGGCTTGTATGTTTGTTCACGTTATGACAGGTTTTGCTAAAAGTAATTATGGAGCAACCATTGCTTATATTGTCAGAGAAGGCATTTTTGATAAGCCGGCATCCGGCAAGATTGCTTCTGCCTTTTATATTTTTTACGGTATCGGTCAGATTGTGGGAGGTAAACTGGTAGATAAGTTTTCGCCTTACAAGTGTATTGCCATTGGTGTTTTAGGCGCACTTATTTGCAACTTGATTCTGGTATTCAGTATGAACTACACAGTTGTACTCATCGTCTGGAGTATTAATGGCTTTTTACAGTTTGGCATCTGGCCCGGTATTTCAAGAATTGTAGCAACAGATGTTTTTCCCGTTTTCCGTCAAAAAGCGGGCTTCCATCTTTCCTATGGGCTGACACTGGGTAACATCTTCAGCTTTTTGTGCGCGGCGCTTTTGTTAGATCTTTTCGGTTGGTCTGTTATGTTTGGCAGTAGTGCTATCATGCTTTTGGCGGCACTTGTTATCTGGATTTTAGCATCCAGGTTGAAGCCGACTGAAAAGGAACGGGATGTTCCGGCTGTGGTGGAGAAGAAGCAAGAGGTTTCAAAGGAGCCCAAGCCGGGGCTTTGGAAGGTGTTCAATGCCAGCGGCTTTACGCTGACCCTGCCTGTTGCGATTCTTGCCTGTATGCTCAGTAACGGTACTCAGGTGTGGATTCCCACTATGATTATGGAAAGCTACACGGTTTCTCAATCCTGGGCAAATGTACAGTCCATTATTCTCTCTATTGTAGGCGTTTTGGCTCTTTGGTCAGTTATGCCGTTGTTTAAGAGAATGAAAGACGAAATGATGGCAAGAGTTTTGTTTTACGCATTGGCGCTGGTTCCGCTCGTCGTCTTGCAGTTTATCGGCAAAGTGCCTATGGTTTTAGCGGTGGTTATGCTGGCAATGTTCCAGTCCGTCATTGGCTTTTCAGGCGCGTTTACAAACAGTATTTTCGGTCGTTTTGCGCCCTATGGCTATAGCGGTGCGGCGGCGGGCATTTCAAACTCGATGTCAAGCTTCGGTATTGTAATAGCCAGTACGTTATACGGCGTGATTGCAGCAAGCTCGTGGGGCTGGTCCGGCGTGGCAGCTGTGTGGCTGATTCTGACTGTGCTGATTGTTCTTGGCTATCTGATTACATCTGTTTTATGGAGAAAATATTTTAAAATCGGCAAAAAATATGAAGCATAATAAAAAGGCTGTGACAAGCTCCCGTTAATTTGTCACAGCCTTTTGTTATATTATACATAGGAATCAATGACTGCGCCGTGCAATTTGTACAAAAATGATAAAAATATTGACAAGTACTAAGAAGCTGCGGTATAATTAAATTGGTATATTAAGTTAATTTTTAGGAGGCATTTTTCATGGAAATCAATGGCGTTTTAGGCCCCATTAAAAGAGAAGATTTAGGGATTGTAACACCGCATGAGCATATCTTTATTGACCTCAAGGCATCCTTTGCGGATCGTCCTCTTCGTGATATTGAAAATCCCAGAACAGAAAAGGTTAAAATGGAGCATTTAGGTCAGCTGCAGAGCGACCCCTATGCACTCCTTGATAACCTTTCCTTGGATGATTATGATACACAGCTTAAAGAAATCGTCCGCTTTAAAAAAGCCGGTGGCGGCACCATTGTGGATGTAACTATGCCCGGCATTGACCGTAACCCCAAGCGTCTTGCGCAGATTGCAAAGGATTCCGGCTTAAATGTTATTATGGGTACCGGTTATTATGTGCATGCGTATCATCCCGACAAGGTGAAGGCTATGACAGCTGAAGAACTGGCTGAAGAAATGGTTAACGAGATTACCGTGGGTGTTGACGGCGTGAAAGCCGGCATCATTGGTGAGCTTGGCGTTAGTGAAGTGTTCACTGATGAAGAAAAGAAAGTTATTTTAGCGGCAGCGCTGGCTTACAAAAAGACCGGCACCAGCGTTATGGTTCATGTTAACCCCTGGACCACCTTTGGTTTAGACGCGGCTGACATCCTTTTAGAAAATGGCGTTCCGGCTGACAGAATCGCAATTTGTCACATTGACGTTATCAATAACGTTGAATATATCTTGCAGTTACTTGAAAAAGGCGTTTACATTGAGTTTGATAACTTCGGTAAACAGTACTATGTAGAAAAGGCTGCAAGATGCGTGGGTTATGACTGCTTTGTAACTGATGTTGAGCGTGTTAAGCTTGTTAAAATGCTGGTTGAAAAGGGCTATACCAAACAGCTGCTCTTCAGCTGTGATGTTTGCCTTAAGAACCTGCTCCGTACATACGGTGGTTGGGGTTATGACCACGTTTTAACCAACATCGTTCCTATGATGGATGACTTCGGCATTGATGAAGCAACCATTAAAACCATTATTGAAGACAACCCTGCAGATTACCTGATGGGTAAGGAATAATATAATACGGTTGTCAATTTTGCCCCTTTTGAAAAATTTTTATGAAAAAGGGGCAAAAAATCATTGACAAAACTAAAACGTTTTAGTATAATGAAATTGTCATTATTAAAATGAAATTATAATGTATAAAATATTTAGGAGGTAATTTATTATGGCAAGATCTGGCGGACCGGGTTCATTTGTATTCGGTGACGAAGAAAGAAAAGAAGTTATGGACGTGCTGGAAGGACGTTATTTGTTCCGTTACGGCGCAGCTGATGCTGAAGGCTACACCCACAAGGTTGTTGACTTTGAAGATGAGCTGAAGAAGGTTATGGGTGCAAAATATGCAGTTGCTACCACAAGCGGTACCTGCTCACTGCTTGCATCTTTAGCAGCACTGGGTATCGGCGCTGGTGACGAAGTTATCGTTCCGGGTTATACCTTCATCGCTTCTATCTCTACCATTATGCTGGCAGGTGCTATCCCTGTTTTAGCTGAAATCGATGAATCCTTAACAATCGATGTAACTAAGATTGAATCTTTAATTACACCGAAAACCAAGGCTATCCTGCCTGTACATATGCTGGGTAACCCCTGTAACTTAGATGCAATTATGGAGATTGCTAAGAAGCACAACCTGTACGTACTGGAAGACTGCTGTCAGGCAGTTGGTGCCAGCTACAAAGGCAAGCGCGTTGGTACCTACGGTAACATTGGTGCTTTCTCATTAAACGTATTCAAGACCATTTCTACCGGTGACGGTGGTGCGGTTATCACCAACGATGAAAACCTGTACGAAAGAGCTTTCGGTTACCATGACCAGGGTCACAAACCCAACCGTCTGGGCGTTGAAGTTGGTAACAGAAGCATCATCGGTATGAACATGAGAATGAACGAGCTGACCGGCGCAGTTGCTCTGGCTCAGACCCGTAAGCTGGATGAAATTCTTGAAACTCTGCGTTACAAGAAGAAAATGCTGAAAGATCTGCTCTCTGATCTGCCGCACATCTCCTTCAGAAAGATTAACGACGAAGGCGAATGCGCAACTCTCTTAACTATCCTGTTCGATACCAAAGAACTGGCTGAAGCATTCTGCGAAAAGACCGGCGGTCGTCCTATCGCTTACTCCGGCTGGCACGTATACAACAACATGGAACAGGTTCTGGAAAAGAAAATGCCTGCTCCCACTAACAATGTAAACGACAGAGTTTACACCAAGGGTATGCTGCCGCAGACTGACGATATCTTAGGCAGAGCTGTTAACATCAGCGTTGGCGTTGTTGACAAGGGTCTGGGTTCCGGTTACGGTATCAACATCCTGTCTACTGAAGACGAAATCAAGCAGGTTGCTGCTAACATCAGAGAGCTCATCCTGAGCCTGTAATTTAAAACTTACGTAGGGTCGGAGCAAAATGCTTCGACCCATGCGTGATTTATATCCGTGAGGAAATTTTAAGAAATTTATAAATTTTGGAGGTAACTAAAATGAGCAAATTTAAGTATTCTGTAGGTCCCTGGAACGTACATGAAGGCGCAGACGCTTACGGTCCCGCTGTACGTGATTCTATCCCCTTTGAAGAAAAACTGAAAAAGTTTAAAGAAATCGGTTTTGATGCAATCCAGTTCCATGATGACGATGCTGTTCCCAACATCAACGATTACACCGAAGCTGAAATCATTGAAAAAGCTAAAGAAGTTAAGGCTCTCTTAGACAAATATGATTTGGCTGCTGAATTCGTTGCTCCCCGTCTGTGGTTTGATCCCCACACAACTGACGGTGGCTTCTGCTCCAACAGCGCTGAAGACAGAGAATACGCTATGTGGAGAGCATACCGCTCCATCGACATCGCTAACGTTTTAGGTTGTGACAAAATCGTTCTGTGGCTGGCTCGTGAAGGTACTCTGTGCTACGAAAGCAAGAGCCCTGTTGAAACCACTAACAGACTGATTGAAGCAATCAACAAAATGCTCGATTATGACAAGAACATCAAAATCATGATCGAAACCAAGCCCAACGAACCTATCGACAGAAGCGCTTGCCCGACAATGGGTCACTGTATGGCAGTTTCCGCTGCTTCTAAAGATCCTAGCCGTGTAGGTGGCCTCTTAGAGTCTGCTCACGCTATGCTGGCAGGTCTTGACCCCGCTAACGAAATCGGTTTTGCTATGGCTATGGGCAAACTGTGGGGCGTTCACTTAAATGACCAGAACGGTATCAAATATGACCAGGATAAGAGCTTCGGTGTTGAAAACCTGCGTGCAGCTTTCAACCAGATTAAGGTTCTCTTAGAAAACGGCTACGGCAACAACGG
>SVJQ01000022.1 GCA_015068905.1 Oscillospiraceae bacterium
GGGCGCTGCCCCTGGACCCCTTTACATAGAAAGAACACCTACATAACCCATTTATGGGTAGCTAGTAGTAATTGCATGGCTGGCAGGCCAATAAAAAGCGCACTTGTGCGCAGCCAGTAAAGGGTAGCCCGAAAAGGAAAAACCACCCGCTACGCGGGTGGATATTTATTATGAAAGGAGGTTGTTTGGTATTGTATATTAAATTTGTGTTAAAGCTATAGACAATATTGGGAGAGTATGGTACAATAATAAATAGATTATGAGCATATTATTATATTGTGTCGGATGTGTTCCGGCCAAGGATAGACCAAGCTGTTGACGGAAGGAGAGCGAGTCATGAATATAGCACTGATTGCACACGATAAGAAGAAAGAACTGATGATACAGTTTTGTATTGCATATAAGGGCATTTTAGAAAAGCACATGCTATGTGCCACCGGCACAACAGGGAGCTTGGTTAGTGAAGCAACCGGTCTTGAAATTCATCGCTTTTTATCCGGTCCCCAGGGCGGCGATCAGCAGATTGGCGCCAGAATTGCCTATAATGAGATTGATCTGGTGCTGTTCTTTCGCGATCCGCTGACGGCGCAGCCTCATGAGCCGGATGTTTCGGCGCTTTTCAGGCTTTGTGATGTTCACAATGTTCCCCTTGCTACCAATGTTGCAACGGCAGAGGTGTTGATTCAGGGTCTGGAACGCGGCGATTTGGATTGGCGCGATATTGTGAATCCGAAATCAAATTGATGATAGAAAATAAAAAAACTCTGCCTCGTGTTTGCAGAGTTTTTTTAGTAAAAATAAGGCGGAGGGTGCCATTATGGTACAGGAAGAAATTAAAAAACTGACAGAATTTTTGCATTATCATGCCCATCAGTATTATGTGCTGGATATGCCGGAAATTTCAGATTATGAATATGATATGGCTCTCAGGAAACTGAAGGCTTTGGAGGAAGAATACCCTGAATTTAAAGACCCGGCATCACCCACAAGCCGTGTAGGCGGTCAGGTGTCTGAGGGGTTTGAATCCGTAGAACATCAGGTGCCGATGCAGAGTTTAAACGATGCTTTTAGTCGCGAAGAGGTTATGGAATTTGATGAAAGAGTTGCGGCGACTTTGGGAGAACCCTATGCTTACAGCGTAGAATATAAGATTGACGGGCTTTCGGTTTCACTTGAATATGAAAACGGTGTGTTTTTCCGCGGGTCAACCCGTGGCGACGGCAAGACGGGTGAGGATGTAACGCAGAATTTGAAAACGATTCATTCCATACCCCTGAAGCTGAAAGAGGCGGTGCCTTATTTAGAGGTTCGGGGTGAGGTTTTTATTTCTAAAAAGGATTTTGAAGCCCTGAACGCACAAAGAGAAAAAGACGGAGACCCCTTATTTGCCAATGCACGAAATGCAGCGGCAGGAAGTCTGAGGCAACTGGATTCTTCGATTGCGGCAAAAAGACGGCTGGATGTTTTCATTTTTAATATTCAGCGCGTGGAGGGAAAAACCTTTGCAACCCATCACGAGGGACTTTCGTTTCTTGCGGAGATGGGCTTTAAAACTGTGCCCCATAAAGGTGTGTATTCTACAGCAGAGGATGCTTTTAGCCGTGTGATGGAAATTGGCGAAGAACGGGAAAATCTAAGCTTTGACATTGACGGCGCAGTTTTAAAGGTTGATAATCTGCATCAGCGTGAGGTTTTGGGTTCAACCAGCAAGTGTCCACGCTGGGCAGTTGCCTATAAATTCCCGGCGGAGACCAAGAAAACGAAGCTGGTAGACATTGTTCTGCAGGTGGGAAGAACCGGCGCTATTACGCCCAATGCGGTCTTAGAGGCGGTGCAGGTGGCAGGGTCAACCGTGCGGCGTGCAACCCTTCACAACATGGACTATATCAATGAAAAGGACATTATGATTGGAGATACGGTTTATGTTCGCAAGGCGGGGGATATTATTCCTGAAATTGTGGAGGTAGCCAAAGAGGAAAGAACCGGTGCAGAAAAACAGTTTATGATGCCCGAGTTTTGCCCTGAATGTGGCGAAAAAATTGAACGGGTTGAGGGTGAAGCGGTATACCGCTGTACCGGCTCAAACTGCCCGGCGCAGATGCAGCGGAATTTAGAGCATTTTGCATCCCGCGATGCTATGGATATTGAGGGCTTGGGCCCTGCTGTAGTGGAGCAGCTGACAGAGGCAGGGCTCATACATTCTGCGGCAGATTTATATGATTTAACAAAAGAGCAGCTTGTGGGGCTTGAACGTTTTGGAGAAAAATCAGCAGAGAATTTACTTTCAAGTATTGAAGCATCGAAAGAGCGAGATTTGGCAAGAGTGTTATTTGCTCTTGGCATTCGTTTGAACGGGCAACGCTCATCTATGTTGCTTGCAAAAGCTTTTGGCAGTATGGACCGTTTGATGGAGCAGACGGAGGACAGCCTGAAGGCGGTTCATGAGATTGGCGATAAGACGGCTTCTTATGTTTTTGAGTATTTTCAGAATCCTCATAACCGGGAGCTTATTGAAAAGCTGAAGCAGGCCGGCGTGAATATGGAACATCAGGAAGTAGCGGACAGCACCGAGAAGCTTTTGGGCAAGAAGTTTGTTATTACCGGTAAGTTTGAGGGAATATCCCGCAACGAGGCAACGGAGCTTGTTGAAAAAAATGGCGGCTCGGTAGCGGGAAGTGTGTCGAAAAAGACAGACTATGTGTTAGCCGGCGAAGATGCAGGCAGTAAGCTGGATAAAGCGCAGGCGCTGGGTGTTCCGGTATTGACCATTGACGAGTTTTTAAGCATGTTAGACTAGGAGTGAAAGGTATGTTACAGCAGGCGGCGGCAATTATTTCAGCGGCAGGGACATTTGTGCTGCCGGAGCTTGTATTATCTTTTTATTCAGATAAAGAGCCGCTTTTGCTATCGGAAGCTAAGCGGATTGCTGTGGACAGCGTTTTTGTAGATGGAAATGTTTTGCGACTTTTTTGTAGCGGCAAAGAGTTGGCGGTTGCCATTAACCCTGACGAGGAAACTGTAGAGCAGTTAATCAGTGGCAGTGTTTCAGCTCTTGCAGTTACGATTGACAGTGAGGAGGAGCTGACAGAACAGCTTGTGGAGGAATATGTGAACAAAGAGTGGCTTTATAATCTGTATTCCCACAAGGTTTTCGGATGGTTTTTAAAAGCGGCGGACAAGCTGGTAGTCAGGGAGCAAGGGCAGCATTTGCGAACGGTAGGTTGCCCGGTTCAAATGCGGGTATATCAGGGGAAGCCCTATGCGGATTTTCAACATGACTGTTTGAGTTGCATGTTTTGTGTGGATGCATCGGAAGATGGCGTAGTGTATTGCACCGGTGGGAGCAGGCTTGCGACGGTGGAGGACTTTAAACGGACCATTGAGGAAAGAAAGAGTTTGTATGATGGGTTTTTGAAGCCTGATAAGACAGGCATGGTTGCCCGTGGAATTTGCCCGCAATGTGGTGGTGCTTTAGAAGTGAAGACAGGTGAGAACGGAAAATTTTTAGGCTGTAGCCACTATCCTCTTTGTCACTTTACGGCAGAGAAAAAGCAGGGTGGAGTATGGTTTAATTTCTAGTATAAGGAGTCTTTATGTATGGAAAGCAGATTTTTTTCTTTATTGGTTGTTGCGGTGCTTATTTTTTCGACAGTGCCGTGTTTTGCCGAAACGACAATTTTTGAAATAGTTGGTTCACAGGGTGGAAGTGAACTCCTTGACAAGGTTCATCAGCAACAACAAGGGGAAGCCATTGTATCTGATGAAGCCCTTACCTTTGAAGAGCGGATTGTAAAAATTCAGGATGGGGCGGCAATGATTCAGGAGCAAAAAGCGTCCGGGTCTGTTGAACGCTCACTACTCATTACACTGAAGAATGATATTTATAATTTAGAATCGGCTTCGGAGAATGTTGCATTGACGGAAAGCGTTTTGTCAATCCTTACGGAAGCCTTAAATGCCGCAGAAGCATCTATCAGTGGTTTGGATAATGCAAGTGAAGTTTCTGTAGCGATTATGCTTGCCAGAAACTATTATAATCTTGAGGGTGGTAAAGAAGCACTGGAGGAATATAATAAAGATTCATATTTGGGGAAACAAGAGGAAACCGAATTTTCGCCTGTTGTGTGGAGCCCACCTGTGGGCACTAGTGTGACCGGAACAACAGCAACACCGGCGGAACAGGAGTGGCAGGAATATCAGGATTCTTTAAATGAATACTTTGAAGGCGGAATGCAATCTGAACAAAACAATGCTGCTTTGGTAAACGGATTTTGTGATGTTCAGCCATCGGATTGGTATTATAATCAAGTGCAAGCTATGGTCAAAAAGGGTTTGTTTGCCGGAAAAGGAGATATTATTGATGGTATAGGTACTTTTGCACCTGATGACACAATGACAAAAGCAGAATTTGTTACGGTTGTTGCCAGAATGATTTGCACAGATGACGAAATGAATCGGGTAGCAGAAGGAAGCCTTTGGTGGGATAAATATTATAGTATCTGCTTAAAAAAGAGAATCTTTAGTGGCGCAGAATTATTTCACAATACTATGAGCGAGGGAATGACCCGTGAAGAAATGGCGTTGGTTGTTAGCAGAGCCAAGGCATGGACGAAACAATCGGGGGATTACTCTGTCAGCTATTATAATTTGGATGCAGCAACCGGAGTGATTCCGGATTACAATCAAGTTGGGGAGTATTATAAATATTTTGTTACGGCAGCTTATGCGGATGGATTGATTTCCGGAATGGATGAAGCCGGAACTTTTGCGCCGGGAAAGACACTAACCCGTGCAGAAGCAAGTACAGTTCTTTACAGGCTGCTTGAATCTAGTGCCAGACAAAAAAACTGGCGGCTGCTATTCAGTAAGCAACCTCTTTTGACTGAGGCAGTGGTTGATATTACGTCTACAGCGCCAATTGTTATTCGTGAAGGCGGCGAAACGCTTCGGCGGCCGGCAAGGGAGGGTGATACTGTTATTACGGCTGACGGAACGGCAGTTGTTCTTAAAAAAGGACCCAATGGTATTTTGGGAGAGGGACAGCATGTTGCGGCAGATTTAGGTATGAGAACCATTGACGGAATGGATATTGGTTACACGGTTTTGGATAGCAACCGGATACGCAATCCCTTTAGAGCGCCTGTTGCTATTCAAGATTCAACGGGAACAGATTTAATAAATCGGACCTATCATGTTAATGCGATTACCGGTGAGGGACATTGGTATCCTGAATGGCAAGTGATTCAATCTGCAACGAAGCCCTCTTATGGGGGCTCGTTTGATGATCAACTAACCCCAGACAGAAACTGGCTGTGGGACACCACTCTTAACGAATGGGGATTTGTGCCGTTTGTTGGCTTTGAAAAAGCCGGTTCTTTGGAAAGAGTTCTTAGGGTTAACGGACTTAAGTAAATATAGAAAGATGAAAAAAAGCTGGGGCAAAACTTGTGTTTTGCCCCAGCTTTTTTGGTTTTAGTCGGCAGTATAGGATTTATTAGTTTCGACGGTGATGCAGTTTTCTGCGCCGTTCCAGGAAACATCAAAGTCAAAAGCCTGACCTAAATCTCTGAGCTTGAAATAGTTGTTGCCGTTTATGTTATATGCCCTCAAGACAACCTCAGCTCCGTCTTTATAAATGCGGGAGGTGCAGATGGAAGAGGGCTTTGCTTCACCGTTGCCGGGGACAAGTTCGCCGCCGACGGAGGTGTATGCTTCGCCTGAAATGAGGTCGATGGCACGGGTGTCGTCGTTCCAGGTTACTTCGAACTGTTTTTCGGTGCCGGAGAGGACTTTGGCAATGTCACGAAGTTTGAAATAGTTGTTATCTTCAATGTTATATGCCTCAAAGGCAGCTTCAATGCCGTTAATCAGCACCTTGGAGCTTGTGTAGTTTGCAGTGGGGGTTGCGTTGAGAACTCGGAAGAAAATGCGGGGAGAGTTTTGCCAGCTCAGGTTTTCGCTATTCTGAATAGTGGTACGTTCATCTTTGGATTGGTATCCTAAAGAGACGGTGACGGTATGGTCGCCGGGTGTGGTGATGTTGATTGTGGCACCCGGGGCGATGTAGGTCTGCGTTGTGATGGGACTTTGCTCATCATACCAGAACTGATTATCCTGATAGTTGCCGACGGTATAAACCGGAACGGTGCACAAGTCGGCAGCTTCCGTGCATAGGGTATTGTCAACATAGATAGCGCTGATGGCACGGTTTATGGTGATGCTGGACTGGGTATCAATGACAAAGGTTTTATCACCATTTTTATTGTAGGTTACATCATACAGTCCGTGTATGGTCATAGTGCCACCGGAAACAGGCTCGTTCCAGAGCGTGTGTTCGTACTGTTCAACCTTATTTGCTGTGTTGATGGGCTGTGCACCAGCGATTAAAATGATTGCCTGAATGGTTTTGCCTGATGCAGTTGATTTGACATAGAAGGGATTTGTCTGGTCAGTCAGAGTATGGATAAGCCCCCTGGGAAAGGCGTGATTTTTTTCATAGGACCAATATTCTTCGTGGGTGCCGTTGTCGTGCAGGTAACCAACCGAAGGAAAAAAACCGCCCTCATCGTCAACAACAATATCTGAGACGGTGTAGGCTGTGGAATCTTTCAGCAGGGTAACAGTGACAGGTGCCTGACAAACGTAGACAGGGACGCCTTCTAGGTACATAGGAGCCTCTTCTCTTATGACATTGGAAATGGAGACCTGGTCATTCAGAGTGACCGTGTCTGCAGCGAAGACCAATGTGAAGCTTGAAAGAAGCATTAAAGCAGTGATTAAAACTGCTGTGAATTTTTTTATGTTCATAGTAGTTCTCCTTTGTTTTGGTTGTGAAATAATTGTATCATACTATAAAAATGGTGTCAAGAAAGGGGAAAATGAAAAAGTCACTTGCTATTAGCAAGTGACTTTTTCATTGTATGTTACTGAATGACAACAATCTGAACAGGGGTGAAGCCTAAGTCTTGTATGGTTGTGGATGCTTCTGCCTGATTTATGGGGGTTTTGGAGAGAATTTCAGCATTTTTTTGTTCTAAGTTAACTCTGACCTTGTAGCCTTTTTCAACAAAAGCAGCCTGAACGCGTGATGAGCAATGCTCGCAACTCATACCGTCAATATAAATAACGGTTTTGTAGGGGAACTCTGCTGAAGTATTAAAAGCTGCCGATTTATTCTTCTTACGCAGAAGAACAACACACAGAATGACAGCAATAGCAGCAACCAGTACAAGGAATAATATAACTAAAAGAATCGGAAGAAATGCTATTAAAATTTCTAACGGTGAAAGAACACTTCCTCCGGGCGCAACAGTAACCATAATTTGACCTTCTTTCTATAATTTAGCAATTATAAACTAAGATTATTATAGTACCTTGCGGGCGTTTTGTCAAGGATTTTCTTAGGCCTTATCTGATCTTTTGCAAGGCGGAGGAGGCTGACAGCGCTTTGTAAACCAAGGGGGTTAAGATGGCGGTGATGATGATTTCGGGAATCATGTAAGTGCCGTTATAGAAAAAGGAGTAGACCCAGGCGAGGGCACTACCGGAGAAGGTTTCCATAATTTTGGCACCAATGGCATAAAAACCCTCTTGTGTGAAGAACCATTCTGCCCAGGAGCCGAAGAAAACAGCACCGGAGATGATGTGCACAAGATAACGAAGAGAAAGGCTGATGACCGAACCGAGCGTAATGGCGGTGAGGTCATTTTTTATTTTACCCTTTAAAATGCCGCCGAAACCCAGCACTGTGTAGGCGGCGATGTAATCTAAAAAGCAGACTATGAGAGCCGCACCTAAAGCCATTTGACTGTCGCCGGGAAGGAAAAAGGCAGTAATGGTTTTAGCACCTAAAAACATTTGCAGCAGGCTGAAAATAAAGGCAGAAAACAACCCCCATTTTGTACCGTAGCAAAAGGCGATGATGACAATGGGCATCATGGATGCAATGGTGATACCGCCACCGAAAGGAAGCTGGAATGGCTGAAAGACCGAAAGAACGGTTGCAATAGCAATCAGCATGGCGGTGGTGACTAAACGTTTGGTTTTCATGGACTATCTCCTTTCAAATTAAAAAGCGGAAACAACCCACGTAAAAGAATTGTTCCCGCTTGCAAGGCAATGTGAAATATTCCCTACGTTGGCATTATCCAAATCAGGTTACGGGTCGAAACAAAGTTTCCTCTCAGCAAAAGCTCCCCGATATTTATTTTTTATTATTGTATCGAAATTTTAACTTTTTGTCAAGTGGCGTCGAAAAAATATTTTTTTGTTCATGTAGTAGTGTTTTTTAAAGAGAAAAACGCTAATTTTGCAATTTGCGCTTTGGGAAAATTTTTTATGGTAGGATAGAGGCACTTGAGGAGGTGAAGATTTGCAGGACATAAACGGAACCATTGCCCGGTATGTGCAGATGCTTTTGGAAGAACCGGTTAGTGCTGGACAGGAGAGGCTGGCAGAAGCGGAAGAGGATAATGCTATGGCGATCGCAAGAAGGCTTGTTGATAAGGCAAAGGGTGGGGAACTGAACTATATTAAGGAGGTAAGGTATTTGCTGGAATCCTTATCTGACGGAGAAAAGCGACCCTTTGAGATGCCGGCAAAAATGATTGCGGAGCCGTATTTAGAGGTATGGCGAGACATTAAAAGAAAGGCTCATACGGAGTATGTGTTATATGGAGGCAGGGGGAGTGCGAAGTCTACCTTTATCAGCTTGGTAATTGTGGACCTGATTGTGTCTAATCCGCTTCTTCACGGTGTGCTTTGCAGGCGTGTTAAAGATACCCTGCGGGACAGTGTGTATGCACAGATGAAATGGGCTATTTCAGAGCTGGGGCTTGAGGAAGATTTTGACTGTCGGGTGAACCCCATGGAGATTATCTATAAACCAACGGGGCAGAAGCTGTATTTTCGTGGTGCCGATGACCCGGCGAAGTTGAAATCAATTAAAGTACCTTTTGGATATATCGGCGTTTTGTGGTTTGAAGAGCTTGACCAATTTTGCGGAGAAGAAGAGATCAGAAGTATTGAGCAGTCGGTGATTCGTGGCGGGGATGAGGCGTACATTTTTAAGTCCTTTAATCCACCGAAAACTTCAGGGAGCTGGGCCAACCAATATGTGCTGGTGCCGAAGGAGACGAGGCTTGTCAAAAAAAGCACCTATCTGGAGGTACCGCCGGAGTGGCTGGGGAAGGTCTTTTTAGAGGAGGCGGAGCACTTAAAGCAGGTGAACCCTTCTGCCTATGAGCATGAGTATTGCGGCATTGCAAACGGTGTAGGCGGCGCTGTTTTTGGAAACCTGACAATTAAAGAGATTACGGACAACGAGATTGCAGGTTATGACAGAGTGTACAGTGGCATTGACTGGGGCTGGTATCCGGACCCGTTTCGGTTTCATCGTATGGCGTATTTGCCGGCAGAAAAAAGGCTTTTTATTTTTGATGAGTTATCCGGCAATAAGCTGCCGAATCGGGAAATTGGCGTGATGCTGAAAGAAAAAGGTATTGGACCGCGGGACAAGATTACTGCAGATTCAGGCGGTGAGGGACCTAAATCAATTGCTGACCTTCGGGAAATGGGATTTTCTGTGCGCCGTGCCAAAAAGGGACCCGGGAGCGTGGAATATTCTATGAAGTGGCTGTCGTCACTTGCGGAAATTGTGATTGACCCGAAACGGTGCCCCTGTGCGGCTAAGGAATTTTTGGAATATGAATATGAGACAACTGAGCAGGGCGAGGTTGTCAGCGGGTATCCTGACTGTAACAATCACTCGATTGATGCAGTGCGGTATGCGTTAGAAGAAGTTTGGAGGAGGAGAGGTAAATGACGGGAATTGAGTCAGGAAATTTGTTGTTTGTTAAAAGTATTGAAAATGTGCTGGGCAAAGAGGTGTTAATTTCGCCGGAAATGAGCAGCGCTATGACGTTGTGGAACAAGCTGTATCGGAATCAGGCACCTTGGAAAAGTGAGGATGTTAAAAGCCTGAATTTAGCTTCAGCCATTGCCAGCGAGCTTGCCTGTCAGGCAACGCTGGACTTTCAGTCAAATGTAACCGGTAGCCGGCGGGCTGAGGAGATGGATAAGCTTGTTTATCAGGACGTGATGTATGATATAAGACGTTGTACGGAGCTTGCTTGTGCTTGTGGCGGTATAGTGTTTAAGCCCTATATGGACCAGAAGCGGCTGGCGGTGGAATATGTGCCGGTGGAACGGTTTTTCCCCTTGGCGACGGACAGTCGCGGCAGGGTGATTTCGGCTGTGTTTGCTGAGCGCATGAAGCGAGACGGGCGATATTATACTCGCCTTGAGGAGCACACTTTGGATAGTCGGGGTATAACCGTTCGAAACCTTGCCTTTGCAGGGGGCGGATTTTTGGGGCTTGGGAAAGAAATTGCACTTTCGCAGGTGCAGGAATGGAAACATCTGACGCCGGCTGTGACCATTGAAGGCGCAACGAACCCCTTGTTTTCATATTTTAAACTGCCTATGGCGAACACGGTTGATCCACGGTCGCCTTTAGGTGTTTCAGCCTATTCACGCTGTTTGGATTTGATTTGTGAAGCGGACAAGCAGTTTTCACGTCTACTTTGGGAATATGAAGGCGGAGAGTTGGCGGTAGATGCCAGCGTGGACGCTTTGCTTTTGGAAAACGGTGATATGAAAATGCCGGCGCTCAGCCGACGGTTATTCAGAGCGTTGGATGTGGATGCAGGCGGTAGTGATTTATACAGCGTGTTCGCACCGGTGCTTCGTGATAAGTCTTATCTTGACGGGCTCAATGAGATGTTGATTCGCATTGAAGACCTTTGTGGTCTGGCTCGCGGCACTCTTTCCAATATCAATAATAACGCCCGGACAGCAACGGAGCTGAAACTGCTCAGACAGCGGTCTTATGCGACGGTGACGGATATTCAGAAAGCCTTGCAAGTTGCCTTAAAGCAACTGGTTGATGGGCTTGACATGATGGCTTCTGTTTTCTCATTATTGCCTGCCGGAGGCTATGAAGTTCTTTTTGATTTTGATAACAGCGCTATGACAGACAGAGAAAGCCAGTTTGAGGAACGAGAACGGCTGGTGCAGCAGGGAATTTTGAACCGTTGGGAGCTCAGAAGTTGGTATTTGGGTGAAACGGAGGAGCAAGCAAAGAAAAATTTGCCGGTGCTCAAGGAAAACACCGGGGAAGGTGACTTGTCTTTGGAACACAGACGTTAAACAGGTCCGGTGCAGTGACCTCCGCCGTGGTGACTGCAACATTACCGCCTGAGGTTGGCGGAATATAAATAAACGGCGCCGGGTAGGACTGGCTACCATAAAAGGGTGGCGCAGAGAAAGGAGAAATAGTGGAAGAGGTTTTAAAAACACTTTACGGTGATGCCGTAACAGAGGAAAGTCTTGCTAAATTTAAGGAAGAACTGGGGAAACGCTTTGTGCCCAAGGCTGACTTTAATCAGCGAGGTGAAGAGCTTAAAATGCTGAAGGAAAAGCTTTTAGCGGCAGAGGAAGCCGCTGCCGGGAATGAGCATTTTGAGCAGGAGAACAAAAAGCTTGCCGACGAACTTTCAACGCTTCGTGAGCTGTATGAAAGGGATATGGCGGCGGCGAAAGAGAAGGAGATGGAAATTCACTTGCATCATGCGGTGGAACGTGCACTTATCAAGGAAAAAGCCAGAAATCTTGTGGCGGTTCGTGCACTTTTGAACATGGAGGGGATTACCTTAGAAGACGGTCAGCTTGTGGGCTTTGACGAACAGATACAGACCCTGAAGCAGGAAAACGGGTATCTGTTTGAAAATGGTGCCGGGGCTTTACAGTTTATGCGCCCCACCGGTGGTGAAACCGTTATGACAGAGGAAGAATTTCAGAAACTGGGATACATGGAAAAGCTGAAGCTTAAAAAAGAACAGCCGAACCTGTATCAAAAATTTACAAAATATTCAGGAGGTAAAAACTTATGGCAACGTATTTAAATTTTCCTTTCGATCAGGAGGTTTTTGTGGAGAGCTGGGAATCAGCTCCTGATGCAACAAAAGCAGCTATGATTGATTGTGGCGCTTTGGTGGAGGACAGCTTAATTGAATCACGCATTCAGACAGACGGCTGTTTATACACCGTGCCTTTTTACAGCGTTTTAGAAGGTGACCCGGATAACTATGACGGGGCAACAGATATTTCGGCAGCAGAACCTGCCGGCGGCAGTCAGACCGGTGTGGTTTATGGTCGCGGCAAGGGCTTTACTGCCCGCAATTTTGCATCTGAACTTTCCGGTGCAGACCCGATGAATCACATTGCGGCAACCATTGGTAAGTATTGGGCGAAACAGAGACAGAAAGCGATGCTTTCAGTTTTAAATGCCATTTTTGGCATCAGCGGTTCTTCCGGCAATGCAAAGAAGTGGAAGGATAATCACATTGTAAACTTAGCTTCTACCACAGAAGCACCTTATATGATTGGTGCGACTGATTTAAATGATCTGGCAACAAAGGCCATGGGAGATAATAAAAATCTGTTTTCTCTTGCCATCATGCACTCTAATGTTGCAAAATCATTAGAAAATCAGCAGCTTTTAGAGTTCTGGAAATATACCGATGCAAACGGCATTCAGAGACCGACAGCCCTGGCGACTGTTAACGGTTATACCGTTGTGATTGATGATGGTGTGCCCACAGAACAGGATGCTACGACCGGTTTAACAAACTACACTACCTATCTTTTAGGTGAAGGCGCAATCCGCACAGCAAAAGGCCGTGTGGAAGTGCCGGCGGAAGTGTATCGCGATCCGGCTAAAAATGGCGGTCAGGACACCTTATACACCAGAATCAGAGAAACGATTCATCCGAATGGTTTTTCCTTCACCGCACCGTCTTCCGGCTGGACAAACAGCCCCACAGACGATCAGCTTGGCGCAAGTGCAAACTGGTCTTTGGCCTTTGATCCGAAGGCGATTCCCATTGCAAAGCTTGTTACTAACGGTTAAGCTTTACCGGTAAGTTTTGCCCCGGGGTATCCCCCGGGGCGGCAAGGGGGAATGAAAGTGGTTAGTTTGAGTTATGAATTTTATCAGAAGACCTATGGCGGTGACAAGATACCCCAGGCGGTTTTTGAGCCGTATGTGTATCGTGCCGGCGTTTTGCTTGACAGTATGATTCGGACAAAAGACAAGGAGCCGGATGCTGAAAAGGTAGAGCGGCTGATGTGCGAACTATGCGACAGGCTGTATGACGAAGACAGACGGCGGGGCGTTAGCCGGGAAAGCCTTGACGGCTATGATGTGACCTATGATCCTGACTATGACAGCTGCGAAATTAGGCAGGTTGTAAGGCGGTACTTAGGCGATGACGGCGTGCTTTTCAGGGGGCGGCAGCTATGAGAATGGAGGATTCTCTTTTGATTCGTTCTTTGGATCGGGCAGCGGGACACTTTAATCAGGCAGAGGCTCATGGTGTTTTGTGCACCGTGACGGATGCTGTAGAAACAGACGGACGGGGCTTTGTGTCTGGTGGACAGCTCATTGTAAGGATACCCGAGCGGGAGTCTGTGGCAATTTGTTGCGGGGATGAAGTGAGTCACGACGGCGGCGTGTCTTGGTTTACTGTAACGGAGATTCGGGATAATCGCAGGGCGGACACACCCCTTTCTCACAGAAAAGTTATTGGAAGACGGTAGGAGGTGCAGTATGATTGATAAAATTACAGAATTTTTGAAAACCTGCCCTTATATATCGGATTATCAGGTGACGGCGGAGTTTTTGGGAGAAAAGGATGGCTGTATAGGCATTTTTGCGAAGCCCGGTGAGCCTTTAGTGGAGCAATATGCCGATGGGGGAGCCTTAAAGCAGGTTGCATTTTGCATATCGGTAAGGAGCACAAATCATATAACGAAACCGGGTGCGATTTGTGAGCTTTTTGACCGTGTGGCGGTGTGGCTTGAAACCGCTACGGAGCTTCCTGATTTAGGGAGAGGAAGCATGGCACAGCGGTTTGATGTGTTAAAAACCGGTGCCATGACGCAGCAGCACTATGGGACAAACCGGTATGATATGGATTGCCGGTTGATTTATTACACAGAAAAGGGGTGTTAAGTATGAACAGAATCGTAAAAAGAAGTGATAAACTGACATTTTTCGGTGTGGCAGACGGTGATGGCGCTGTAACCTATCATCGTATGAGAGGCTTCAGCGAGATTTCAATTAAAAAGAACTCAAAGGAATACAGCCGTCAGTATGTTGACGAAGAGTTTGAACAGTCAGACGTGGTGGGTTACAGCCCCAGTATTTCTTTTGCCTTTGATCAGTTTAAAAATGATGCGGTACACGAAGACCTGATTGCTTTGGCTGAAAGTGAGCATGTGGGCGAAAGCGCCGTCAGAAGCATTTTGATGGTGGATTTGTCTCAGGAGGATGAATCCGGCGCGTGCCCGGCAGTTATGCGTGAATTTACCGTTATTTTTGACTCTGAGGCATCGTCTATGGATGCTTATAGCTATAGCGGTACTATGAAGGTTAAGGGCGAAAAGGTTTTTGGTGTGGCAACCAGCGAGGATGCGTGGAGCACCTGTCAGTTTGCAGAAAACTAGAATGGGCGGGGCTGCGGCAAAACTGCAGCCCCTTAGTCGGGAGGATACCGATCTTGGAACGTGTTTTATTTGGAGGGTTGCCGGAGAGTGTTCTTTGCGGCGACAAGGAAATTTTGGTGTATACGGATTTCAGAACCTGGATGCAGGTTGAAACCGTATTGTTTGAGACAGAGGGAGAATTTTATACAAAGCTTCCTGAGCTTTTAAAGCTTTGTTATCCGGTGCTGCCGGATACTTTAGAGGATGCCGTTTCAGGCTTAGTACAGTTTTATTTGGGTGGTGAGCCGGATGAAAAAGCAGGTAGCAGGGAAAAGCGAAGCAGACAGCTTTATAGCTTCTGCCAGGATGCACCATTGATTTATGCCGCATTTTATCAGCAATACGGCATTGATCTGACAACAGCAAATTTACATTGGTTTCAGTTTAAAGCGCTCTTTACCGGGCTTGGGGAGGAAACTAAATTTGCGAGGGTTATAGGCTATCGGGCGGTGGATGCATCCATTTTTAAAAGCAAAGAAAAGCGACAGTTTTATCATACAATGAAGCAACTATACAGATTAAAGGACAGACGGACAGAGGCGGAGAAGGAAGCTGAGCTGCAGTCCGTGATGGAAATGTTGTTCTGACAGACAGGAGGGAAGAACCTTGGATGGAAAAGATGAACGTCAGATTCAGGAGCTTAGTCAGAGCTATAAGAAATTGGGTGAGTTTTTTGGCGAAGCCTTAAGTGACGGGATAAGGGGGAGCCTTGACGGCACTGACGCGGCTGCCGGGGAGTTGAGTGATGCTCTGTTAGAGAATCAGGCAAAAATTTATGCTGAGATTGCACGTGTTCAGGAAGAAACCGAGAGATCACAGGAAGAAAAGCTGCAAAGAGAATATCAAAAAAGGCTCAGTAAAGCCAAGACATACCAGCAGGCGGAAACAGTTCGCCAAAATGAAATGTTCAGGCTGCAGAAGAAGGCCAATGCAGAATACATTGAAGAATTAAAAGAATTTTTAAAGCAGATTGAAACAGAAATTGAGGCACAAAAGGACAAAATTGAAGAAGCGTTTAATCAGATTGCAACGAAAGCCACCAAGAGCTTGTCTGAACTTGAAAAGGCAAAGCAGAATATGGCGGACAAGATGCAGGACTATGGCGGAATTTTTGAAACGAAGCATGTCATATTCCGTAATGCCGGACCGGGTGGAACGCCGATACATTATGATGACACTATTTTAGATCTGGCAGAGAAACGAAGCGAGCTGGAAAACTATGCAGAGCTTTTGGAAAGTGTAAAAGCCTTGGATGAAATCCCCGATGGGTTGTTTTCTGTTATTCGAAAGCTATCGGTTCCGGATGCAATTCGCTATCAGGAAGAGCTTTTGAAAATGAGCGAGGCTGAACGGGCCGGGTATGTTGCAGATTGGGAAGCGATTTCTGAACTTGCAGAGGAGACATCAGCATGGATTTATGCAGATGAAACAAAGCAGGTATTAGATGGTATTGAGCAGGAACTCAGTGAGTGGTATGGGACAATTCCTCAGGGTTTTTTAGTTGAGGGAGAGTTGTCGGCAGAACTTTTTGGGCAGGGCTTTATGTCTAAAATGGAAGCCCTGAGGCAGGAAATTGAAAATGCGGTGTTAAGTGTTTTGCCTTCAGATGTGAGCATTGCAGAAGCAGAAACAGACAGGCAGGACGGAGCAAAAGAGTTTTCAAGTTCAGTTACATACATTTTAAACAGTGCCGGAGAAACAGTTGCAGAGCAGCTGCGAAGCGCCAGAAGTCATGCTGACATTGTAAAGATGAGAGGGGGATTGTGATGGATGTTTTTTATGAAAACAAGCAGGGAAGGATTCATTTTAAAGGCGGCGGCTCAGCAAAGAACGGTTTTTATATAAAAGAAATCTCGGGTTTGGGACTGCCAGAAAAAGAGTGTAATGTGGCGGTATATGTGAATCAGGCCGGGCAGAAGGTGATTTCGGAAAGAGATATAGAACGGATGATTACCCTTTCAATCGATGTATGTAGTGCAAACCAAGTACAGATCGAGGAGAGGCGATTGTTTCAGGTTTTACATCTGCCGGGGGTGTTAACCCTTATGGAAGGGCCGATGCATCGCAGGATTGACTGCAGATGCACGGGAGTTGAGGAATTGCAGAGAAAAGGTCGTCATATACGGTCTTTGATTTTGCAGTTTACCTGCGATTATCCTTATTTCACCGATGGGGAAGTGCAAGAGCATGTTTTGTTTTTGCGACGCGACTTAATTAGCGGAAACTTTGTGTTGCCTTGTGTTTTTACAGAACGGGTATCCAGAGTGTCTGTTGTGAATCATGGAACTATATCTGTTGAGCCGGTGATCCACATTGTTAGCGTTGGCTCAGAGAATGAAGAAGCAGCTTTAGGCGATAGCAGTATTACAGTGGTCAATCATACAACCGGACAACAGTTAACCTTGCAATACAGACCTGAGCCCGGAGAAACGGTGACGGTGGATATACCTGCCCGCAGCATTGTAAGCGATAAGCTGGGAAGCATTCCTGAGGTGTTGTCTTCCGGCAGCTTTTTAAGTGCGTTTTATCTCACAGCCGGGGTGAACGATGTAGAAGTTATCAGCCATAATGCAGGTGAGGGGTTGACGTTATCACTTTTGTATAGTAGCCAGTATATTGAGGCGGTGGTCTGATGGAAGATGTAAGGATTTATGATTTTGAGTGTAATCTTTTACATATTGAGCATGATATTGCCTCTTGCAACTGGAGCTTGTATGAAAATGATATCGGCACCTTTGAAATGCATTTTTCTCCGGAGAGTCCCTTGGTACAGGTCGCAGTTGAAAACCGGTATCTGGTGGCTGTTCAGGGAGAAAAACAGGCCATTATCACCGGACGGCAGTTTGGAGTTGAGGGTGTTTTATACGGCAGAACGTGCAACTGGATTTTAACACGGTTTTGCGTGTGTGAGACGTTTGATACGCGGACTTTGGCAGAAACGGGCGAACTGCCAAGTCAGGACGCAAAGACGGTGTGTATGTACTTGATTCAAAAAGGCATGGGGGATATTCCGAATTTTGTCTTTGAGGAGAATGCAGGCACAGTTTTTGGGGATGTTTATCTGCAGAATAAGCAAGTGACAACGGTGTTTGAACTGGTACAGAGTTGTATGAAACAAGACGGTGGCGGACACAGGGTTTTCTTTGATATCAAAGAAAAAAAGTGGTGTTTTATTCTGACAAAAGGAAAAATGTTGTCAACCATTTTATCGGAGGACAACAGAAATGTTCACGAACAGGAATATATGGCAGATTTGCAGAACTTTTTTTCAGGCGGATATTTTGAAATGCCGATTGCCGATATGGGGAATTGGAATGTTTTTAACAATCTGCCAACGCTGCATAACGGCTTTGCAGACAATTATGCCAAGGGTTATAAGGTCTGTCTGGATAAAGAGGCGACCGGACATTCGTTTATCAGGCGGTTTGATATTACTTTTTATGATGGGGACTATATCGTTTGCACCACCAAAGACGGGGTTTGGCGGAAGGCGGATAGTCTGGACAGCTTTATTGAGCAGATAAGTCCGGAACTTTCCGGAATCTATGGGTGGAAAACAAAACTTGACGGAAACAGTGAGGAAGTGGCTAAAAGGAGTCTTGCTCAGTATACGGAAAGTAGTAGGGTGAGTCTTAAAACAAAGGGGTTTGTGTTTGGACAGGATTATCAGCTGGGTGACAGTGTAATGCAACGGTTTGAAAAGGGAGATTTTTCAACCTGCATGAGTCGAAAAATAACCGGTGTGCATTTGTGGTATGAGCCCAATGATATTGGTGAACAACCAATTTTTGAGGAGGAATTAAATTGAGCTATAAAGTGAATTTTTTAGACAATCAGTCTGTGACAGCTGAGGCACTTAACAGCGCGTTGGAGGCTTTGGGCGAGGGCGTTCTGGCGTTTAGTGACGATATGACCTATGGCGTGGATGACCTGAATGCTATCTCGGAAAGCCTGATTGGCAAAGGGGTATCCCGGGGGTGCGATTTGTCAGTTTCGGATGAAGGCGTTTTAATTGGTCCGGGTGTTTTGTTTATGGCGGACGGAAAACGCGTGGAAATTAATTCAGATGGTGTTTTGTTATCCTATACTGTCGGTAAAAAACATTATGTCTGGTTTAGCCACGATAAGGAAATTGGATTTGTTGCGCCAAGGTGCACTGTAAGTGAACCGGCCGGAGAAGATTATGTGGTTTTGGGCACGGTGGAAGCAAATGGAACAATTTCGGGACACACGGATCTTGCTGTTATGAAAAACAGTCATCTGGGGTTGAATTATTGCGAGGAGCATACCTCTGCGGTATTGATGTGGGGGGCTGCATCTGAGGAAGAACTGGTAAAGGAAATACAGCCTGAAAATGTTGGTGTGCGATATGCTATTGTTATAACTGATCAGGAAACAGGCAGCTCCAGACGGAATCTTTTTTGCGGATATGTGGATTTAAAAACAGGAAAAAGCTTTGGCGTCCACGAGACAACCCCCGGGTCGGTTTCCACACTAGATTGGGGCGTTTCTTATGGAAGTGAGACAGAGGGAAAATTGCAGATTGGTTTTGGCAGTGATGTCGGCATTGTTTATAATGTGTATTTGCGATTTGAACTTGGCTCTGACAACATCATTAGGATATACAGGAGCAGCGAAAGAGCTCGTGCGACAGATGGATATAATTTACCGGAGTATCAGAGGCTGAGGATTATTCTTTGTTAGGAGGAAGCGGGATGATAATTTATAACATACGGATGGATTTGCAATCAGACAGGACAACCCACACGGATGTTGTGTTAACTAGCGGCGATGTGAAGGCATATCGGTTGGAATTTGACTTTTTTTCTCAGGGAAAGCGGAAAGAAGTAAGCAAATATGCTCTTTGCATTCGCGCCAAAAGGGCAGATGGTGTTGTGGTTGTTGATACAGGTGATATAACACCGGACGGAAAGGCTTTTTATGACATTAAATCAAACATATACCAGGTGCCGGGAACATTGACAATGGAGGTGGCACTGGCAAATGAAGATGGCTGCTATGTGACGACAAAAGAGCTGGTTATGACAGTTCGAAAAGGGTATGGAAATAGTGGATTAAGTGCCGGTAATACAACGCCGATACTCGCAAAGTTGATGGAGCAGAGCGCAAAAGCAGAAAGAGCGACGATCAATGCAGAGCGGATTGCCGATATGGATGTTTTGGTTGAAATGTTAGATAGCGGCAGTGCGGCAACCGTAGAAAAGGATGATGACGGTGAAAAAATGGTGCTTCGTTTTAGAATTCCCCGTGGATTTCCGGGTTACGCACCACAGGTGGGTGTGGATTATTTTACAGAGGAAGATAAGTCTGATATGGTGAGTGCTGTTTTAGCGGCACTTCCTGACGGAGACGAGGTGAGTTACTGATGGCGATTGTTTTGACAGATGATAAGCATTATAAAGATATTGCAGATGTTATCAGGAATGAAGCAGTTGCACATGGTGCAAAGTTTAAGCCCGAAAGCATGGCTGCGGAAATAAAAGGTGCTTGTGACTATAAATATTATGAAGGGCATCTTGCCGGTGATGCAGAAGGATTTGAAAGAGGCAAGCAAGCTGAATGGTCAGAGTTTTGGGATTCTTACCAACAGAACGGGAAAAGGACGTATTATTCAAATGCTTTTGGTTATCAATGGACGGATATATGCTTTAAGCCGAAGTACGATATAAAACCGACAAGTGCTGTTCAAATGTTTGATTCTTGTAATATTACAGATGTTCAGGCTTGTCTTGATAAAGTCGGCACGAAGTTGGATTTTAGCAATTGCACAAATTTCGATATGATGATTACAGGCGGCGGTGCAATTAAAAGGTTTGGCACTATTGATACAAGGGGAGCTGCAAATATAAGTGGTATTTTCAATGGTGGGACGAATCTACAAACGGTCGATTTGTTTATATTAAAAGATGACGGAAGTCAGGTGCAAGGCACAAACAGACCATTTGCAAGTTGCAGTGCACTTAAAAATTTCACGGTGCAAGGTAAATTTGGGTTTAGCTTTTCTATGCAATGGTGTCCGTTATCAAAGGAAAGCATTTACAGTGTGGTTAATGCTCTGCTGGAAACAGCAACGGGAAAAACATTGACCTTGCCATTGTCTACAATCAAGGCACGGTTTGAAACCTCAAGCGGTGCAAACGATGGAAACACATCAGAAGAGTGGCTGACACTTGCTGCTAAAAAATCAAACTGGACTATTACACTTGTATAAGGAGGGGCAATATGACAAAGGAAACAATTATGAGAATTAAACTGACAGCATCAGAAGGGATGGTGCTGACTGATGGTGAGAGTTATGGCAAAGAAGTTTTTCTTGCCGAGGGCGCAGATGCAGATGAGTGGCACGAGATTACGCAGGAAGAGTATGATGAACTGATGAAACTGGAGCGTGAGCCGGATGTTGCAGATAGCATATAATAGAACTGTGAGAACCGAAAAACCTAGGCATATTGTAATACATACAACCGGGAATAAGAGCAAGGGCGCAAATGCTATGGCACATTTTAATTATTGGAATCGAGGCGAGGCAGGCGCAAGTGCTGACTTTGTTGTGGATGACAAAGAGGCACTGCAGATTAACGATTACAACAAGTATTATACATGGCATTGCGGAGACGGTAAGGGTAAGTATGGCATTACGAACGCAAATTCCATCGGAATTGAAATTTGCGTGAATAGTGATGGAAATTTTGAAAATGCCGTTGAGAATGCAGTTAAACTTGTAAAGAAACTGAAAAAGGAAACGGGAATTACAAAGGTAGTCCGGCATTATGATGCTTCACGAAAGAATTGCCCTGCTGAATTTTCTGCAAATAATTGGGCAAAATGGCGAGAGTTTTTGGAGCAGGTAGAGGCAGAGAGTTTTGTTGAACTGACAGAGATCAATGACCTTGTATGGGAACTGGCTGAACGGGGGATTGTGACAGATAAGGAGTTGTGGCTAACAAAGCTTACTGAGGATATCAATGTCTACTGGATTATCAGAAAATGCGTTAATTTTATCAGGAGGCAGGGAAAATGAAGAAAAAACTTATCAGCTTGATTGATTTGAAAAGCATTATTACGCTTTTGCTGGTGATTACCCTGATAACCGTTGTATTTGCAAATGTTGCTATAGAAGATGAAGCAATTAAGGCGATATTTATCTCTACTATTTCTTCTTGCTTTACATATTATTTTACAAAAAAAGGACAGGGGGCTAAAACGGAACAGTCACCCAATGAGGAGGGGGACAGGGAATGACAGAAGCCTTATTGGGTGCCGTGGTGCCCGGGATTGTTGTAGGTATTGTGCTTGCCTATTGGAACAGAAAACAGAACAAAAAGGACAACCAACGCAAGTCTGTTGAAGAAGCGGCGGTAGAGAGTGATATGCTTCGCATAGACTTAGAGGTGGCGACAGCGCAACTTTCTTATGCGGTGGCAATGGCTGTAAAACGCGGTCACGCAAACGGCGAAATGGAAGTCGCGATTGAACGGTATGAAAAGGCAATGGAAAAATTCAGGCGGTTTGAGCGAAAACAGATTGCCATTAATGGAAATGAAGCCTAGAGGAAAAGAGGTTGACAACCCAAAGCCATCGTGTTATAATAATCGTGATGGCTTTGGGTATAAAAGTTAATCAAACAGTTAACTTACAATTAATCAAAGTGTTGGTTAAAGAGAAACCGCATAAGAAAACTGTTTTGCATGGGGGTATAGCGCAGTTGGGAGCGCGTTTGACTGGCAGTCAAAAGGTCAGGGGTTCGACTCCCCTTATCTCCACCAGAAAAAGCGACTTGTTTCGACAAGTCGCTTTTTCAATGAAATTTGCCTGCGGCAAAAGAAATAGCTTCGCTATGAAATACACGACCTGTATGAAATATTGCTACGCAATATGAAAAGGCAAATTTTATTTCACATTTTTCTGTTAGAAAAATATTTCATAATCCGTCAGGATTATTTCACATCTAGCAAAGCGAGATATTTATTAAAACCAATGACAGTAAAATCATATTATTCTAACTAAAAAGCGACTTGTTTTGGCAAGTCGCTTTTTTAGTTATATTTTCCTATTAAAAAATTAATCCTGCCAAAAACGCTGCCACACAGGCGCCGGTTGCGACGGTGATGAGTGAACGTTTGCACAGTGCCAAAATGATGGCGGCAAGCAGTGCAAAGGCGGCGCAAATGGGATTTTTGCCGTCGTAGAGCATGTGCGGAAGGGTCATTGCCGCTAAAACAGCATAGGGGATGTAAGCAAAGAAATATTGCAAAAAGGGGGATTTCACTTTGTTTCTGCAAAGGGTAAAAGGCAGGGCACGAATCAGGTAGGTGACAACTGCCATAACGATTAAGTAGAGTGCTGTTTTCATGCTCTTTGCCTCCTTACCGATAAAAATGCTGTAACGGCTGCTGCAATCACGGAAGAGAGAATGACGGCAAAGCCGTAGCTGATACAGGAGAGAAAGGGCAAAACCTTGAATAGTGTGCTCAGCACGGCAGCAATGCAGACAGCGATTGTAACATCACAGGATTTTTTCATTGCAGGAACTACGATGGCGACAAACATACCATAAAGCGCCATGCCGAGAGCCGTGGTAACCGATACGGGGAGTACCGTTCCGGCAGAAGCCCCAATCAAGGTGCCTGCCGCCCAGCCAATGTAAGGAATGATGGCAAGACCGCACATATATTTTGTGTTTACACTTTCTTTTGCTGATGCAACGGCATAAATCTCATCTGTGATGAATGCCCCTAGAAACAGGCGTTTGCCGGTTGTAAAACTTGTGTCAAGCCGCTGGGAAAGAGAAATACCCATCAAGGCATAACGCAGGTTAATGACAAGCTGCACGAGAGCAATTTCGATTAATGTTCCCCCTGCGGCGATGATAGATATGCCTGCCGCTTGACCTGCTGAGGTGAGGTTTGTCATAGACATGAGCAGGGCTGTGATAATATGAAGACCGCCACCCACTGCGGCAATGCCGATGCCGATGGAGACGGATAGGTAACCCAGACCGATGGGGATGCCGTCTTTTAAACCCTGTTTGAAAGGTGTGTGCTGATTCATTGGTTTCTTCCTTTGTATTAAATATCTTTTATATTATAGCATAAAATTTTTAGTCATCGGAGATTCGAACTCATTACGGTTTAAGAAGGGAAATTTTGCATAATACTGCAGAAAATTCTTCAAATATACGTCAGTATTATTTTTGAATTTTCTTTGTCTTATATCCAAATTTCCTCTTTTTAAACTCTCCGACCTTATACGTAGAAAAATTTAAAATGATTTTAATGCG
>SVJQ01000023.1 GCA_015068905.1 Oscillospiraceae bacterium
CAAGCCATTCTGTACCTCGGTTAAAATATCACCGATAAAATTTTCTACCAAGATAATCGCTTCATTTGAAGCATTGCAGGGTGCCGATTCTCTCGGCACCTCTGCAGCGTATGTAGTAGTGGCAAAAATGCTTACCAATGTTAAGATTATAATAGCTTTTATAGTTTTCATAAGTTCCTCCAATCCTATCGTATAATTTCATCATCTTTATCTTGTGCTTTTTAGGAATCATTTCTTCTTGCTCAAGCCTTTGTGTTTCCTTATAACGATCAGCAATACGCTCCGAATCAGTTAAAATGTTGTTGCACATTCTAACTTTTGCCCGTAGTTCCTTTAGCTCGGTATTTATGTCTACGATTTCAGCTTTAGCAGCAGGCTTGTGATATAATCTTGACCGTTTTAATTTCAGTTCAGAAATTCTATCTTGAGCCGTTTGCTTCATCTCGATAAGCTGACTTGAAGTTTCAATATCATTATCATAAAGAAAATGAAACTGCTTTTGATATCGCTCGAATTTTATAATCTCCTCTCGTAGATAAAAGGACACTCGCTGCGGTGTTTCCTTCTTGCGTATTTTTCCAAACAGATATAGGTAGTGGTAATACAAAGCCTTGAAGCCTTTGAGCTTTATTGGCTCATATTTTTTCAGCCAAGCATTATAATCAGTTTTAGGTTTATTTATGTCTATATCTCTTATATTATTTCTTGCCTGAATAATACGCTCCTTAATAGCTTGCGGACTATAATTTTCGCCAAGAGATTTAAGACGAATATACTTTTCTGAGAACGTAGGTTTCAATGCTATGTATTTCCCTGTATCCTTAACTTCATAACCTCTGCGTTTGAGTTCCGTCCAAAAACTTTGATAAGTATATGAACCTTGTATAATTCCATCAAGCTCATCCTTTATCTGCCCTCGTATCGTAGGATAACCGTTTTTCTCGGCATACCACTCTGCATAATGCTTACCTTTACTTTTAGGGTTTCGTATTACCGACAGATTATATTCCTCACATAGCCTATCAGAAATCTGTTTCATCTTATTGTAATTTGCAGTATTGTCATAATATTTCTTACCGTCTAAAAATGACACGGAATTGATTATAAAGTGATTGTGCAGGTGTTCTTTGTTCAGGTGCGTTGCAATTACTACCTCGAACCTATCTCCCCACATTTCCTTAGCAAGCTTTATGCCAATTTCGTGTGCTCTGTCAGGAGTTGTTTCTCCGGGTTTAAAGCTTTGTATTGCGTGAAATGCTACGATACCATCCGTCTTACTATAACGGAGCTTTGTTTGGTGCATTTTATGTTTTGCCGTATTGGGCGTTGTATTAACGCCCGATACATACAAGCTTTGTTCCGTTTTATAATCATCGGAGGCATAGTCCATAACATCGTGAAGAGCTTGTATTTGCTTTTCACTATATTTATTTCCGTCCGTCTTTTCGGGATTGGCAGCATAGTTTATCAGGCTATCAATTCTGCCTTTTATGTCCCATATTTTTGTTGTTGCCATTTTATATCGCCTCCTTTGATTTTGTCGGGAACAGTATAGAAGGTATTGATTTGCAAAATCACCTTATCCAATCTCTCTGCTTGTTCCTTAAGCAGAGTGGTGTCAATCTTGTTCGTATCAGATGCCACCCTACAAATATCATAAAGATTAGTGCCGATTTCGGTAAGCTCTGACATCATTTCATCATAACCGTTTGGTGGTCGTGGTTTGGGTAAATATCCTCTTGCAACGGTTCGTATAAAAGCCGATTTTGTAAGACCTGTTTTTGCTATTGCCTTGTTCAAGGTTTCATATTCCTGCTCACTTAGCCTTGCAGAAAAAGTCTTTGTTCTGTTGCGCATCTTGCCGCCTCCTTTCGTATTTGGGGTGTTAGGGGTATCCCTTAAAAATCGAATTTGTAATGCCAAATTCAGTGCTTGTTAAAACATTAAATATAAATTATCTCACTTAAGATAATTTCTTCCGCACACGCTTTAGCGTTGTTCATATGACCAACCCACGCCATCTGTTGAGTCATTTTATCGGGAGCATTTTTCTCTGCTTGCTCTATAAATTGCTCTAAGATTTTCTGTGCCTGAACATCTACCTCGTGTAAATGCTCAAACAGTTTTCCGGTCATAAGAAGTGTGCTATACGAACATCGTTTGTTTGATTTTAAATGCTTTTTTCTAATTCTTCCGTACTTGCCAATTTCGTGCTTGCACTCCGGCACCGTCAAGTTCGGTATGTAACAGTTACCGCACCTTACATACTCAATTCCGTTTTCCATAAATCTTTCTCTCATTATAAAATCTCCTTTCCATTGGTGATCTTTACGGGAATGTGGCACATTCCCGTTTATACTATTAAGGTGAAAATTAATATCTGAAATCTTCGTGCATTCCTACTGCATCAAGATATTTCAGCCTTGCCTTTTCTCTTTCTTCAGGTGTTTCAGCTGTTTTGTATTGTGTGTAGTAACTACGCCTTGAAACGGCATCAAGTTTTTTATCAATACCTTTTTTGATGTCGTGATAAAGTTCACATACATCGTCATCATCAAAGCCGAGTTCATCACTATAAAAATACTTAACCATCTGCACAAATAAATCTTGTTCTATTTGAATTTTCTTCATATCTTATCACATCCTATCCTTTCAAGGTGGCAAGATGACCTTTTATATAGAACATGTCATCTTGCCATCTTACTTTTAATCAAGACTCCAATACCATTGATTGTTTGCCCTCTTTGATTTAATTCCTAATTCATCCTTGGCAGACCTTAAGGTTCTCTCTGCAATACCTTTTTGTTTTGCAAGTTCTGTAAGCTCCGTATGTGGCATCGGTCCGTTAGCAAGGATATTTTCAAGGAACTCTATTGCAGCTTGTTTTCTTGCACCCTTTGCAGTTCCCGAAAGTAAATCATCTGCCGTGACATCATATTCGCCTATCCACTCAAAGCCGTTTTCTTCGCTCAATCTGAAAGCAAGGGATTTTGCTTCAGGTGCAAGAGAACTTTTAGTCTGACATACAACCCTGGTTTCAGGCTCATCTTTGATTCTTCCAACAATCAGTACACTTCTTGCAGCAGCCTGAAAGTCAATGGAACCTAACCCTCTGTATGCTGATTTACCCATACTGCTTTTGTTCATATGTCCGATTAAGATAATTGCACATTTGTATTTCTCTGCGAGTTCAGCCATATGTTTCATAACAGGTCTGATTTCATTTGCCCTGTGCATATCAACATCTGCACCCAAGAACCCTTGTATGGGATCTAAAACAACAAGCTTTGCATTTGTTTCAACAATAGCTTGTTCAAGGCGTACATCACGCATTGTAAGCGGTGTGTCTTTATCATCTATTACAAGCACCTTTGAACAATCTGCATCAGCAGATAACAAACGAGGTTTGATTGTATCCGCCAATCCATCCTCTGCCGTTTGATAGATAACATTTATTGGTTCCTTTGCTTCTTCATTTACAATGCTTTCGCCTTTGGTAAGTCTTGCGATAATCTGAAGCACAAGAGTTGTTTTACCTTCGCCCGGATCACCCTGAATTATCGTTATCTTTCCGTATGGAATAAAAGGATAAATCAGCCATTTTACTTCTTCGACTTCTACATATTCCATATTTATCAGTTTCAAATTCGACAATTTTCTTCACCTCCTATTGAAAAATCAATAGGAATGTGGTAAAATACCATTGTTGGGTGTGTGGTTCTTACCACATTCCTTGTCCTAAGGTATTTGCCGATACTTTAGGACTTTTTCTTTTCTTCAAGACCGTTGTAAGTTTCTGCAACGGTTTTTATTGTTGCAAGGAGTTCATCGTCAACATTTGCACCGTTTTCAATACGCCTGAGTTCAGTTAAGATTTCGGTCATTTGGTTCCTAAGTGCCTTAAACACTCGTGTGTTTGGCTGAACCACTACATCCCGTTCAAGTAACCTTCTTATCATATATTCCTGCTTTGTAAGTCCTGATAATCTTACACGGGTGTCTAAATCATCCCACTCTTCAGGTGACATCATAAACGATGAAGCCTTGTTTCGCCATCTGCCCTTTGCATCCAATTTCTTATCCAAGTAGTTCACCTCTTTCATTTTCCAATTTATTCGCCATTTCAACCTGAGTAGAAGGAAACATATGCGCATAGTTGTATGTAATGTCTATGCTTTGGTGCCCCACTCTTTTGGCAATGGCTACCGCCGAGAATCCCAATTCGATAAGGTGTGAAATGTGGCTATGCCTTAAGGAATGAATAGGTATTCGTTTTACACCTGCAGCTTTTGAACCTCTGTTCATTTCGTGATGCAGATAGCTTTTTGTTACAACAAACATTCTGTCGTTGGGTTTAATACCATATAAGCTATCTAAATACTCTTGAATTTCTTCGCAGAGAAAATCAGGAATATTTATCACTCTGATACTGTTTTCCGTCTTGGGAGGAGTTATCACATCTTTACCACCGAATCTTTGATATGACTTCGATATAGATAAAGTTTTCTTTTCAAAATCAAAATCCGATGGTGTTAATGCTAACAATTCACCAAGTCTTATGCCTGTCCAATAAAGAGTTTCAAAGGCATAATAGGATAATGGCTTATCCATCATTTCATCAATGAATTTAAAGTATTCTTCCTTTGTCCAAAATGGCTTTTCCTTGCTTTTTGCCTTTCCCATATTGCCAACTTTGGCAGCAGGGTTACACGAAAGCCCATAAAATCTTACTGCGTGATTGAGGATTGCACTAAGCTGATTATGAAGTGTTTTAAGATATACCGGAGAAAAAGGTTTTCCATTTTCATCACGGTAATTTATCATTTCATTCTGCCAAGCTATAATATCCTTTGGCTGAATTTCTGATAACCTCTTCTTTCCAAAATAAGGGAGCAGTTTCTTTTCAATAATACTGTCCTTAGTTTTCCAAGTGTGCTCCTTGATACGCATTCCCAAATCTGTTCTGTAAAGCTCAACAAAGCTACTGAATGTCATATCAATATCCGCTTTTGTTTTGATAAGCTGTTCACGCTCCCAAGCCTGAGCTTCACGTTTGGTTTTAAAACCTCGTTTTTGAGTTTGCTTTCGCTCACCCATCCAATCGGTGTAACGATACACCGCTCTCCAATTTTCACCGTCTTTGTAAATAGCCATATTATTTACTCCTTTCTAATTTTTGATATTTTACTTTCTCAAGAAAGTATGTTTTGCTGACTCTGCCTGCAATTGTGTGGTATCCTTGTTGCCTTAGTTCCGAGTTCATTTTTCGGATAACCTTGTAAGCATAGGATTTAGAAACACCAAGTAATTGCCGTACTTCATCAACCGTTAGAAATAAATTTTCCATGTTTCTCCTCCTAATCTTAATAAATTTCAATCATACCCATTTGACAACTCTGTATGCTCATTCTTTATTTTTTCTTATTTTTTCATATCTGCTTGTCTTGCTTTGGGTTTGAGTTGATGTGTCATTATTATCTAATTCGTTAATGACAATGTTATTATACATTACTCTTTGGATAATGTCAAGTGTTTTTGAAAAATTATTATCTAATTCATTGGAAATGATTGACTAACTCAAACGAATATGCTATAATATGTATGATAATACAAAGAATGGAGCTAATAAAATGGCAATTGGAGAAAGAATAAGATTTTTAAGAAACTTACATGGAGCTACGCAGAAATGGCTTGGATTAAAGCTTGGTTTTAGTGAAAAGACTGCTGAAACTCGTGTAGGTCAGTACGAAATTGGTGCGAGAACACCTAAAGATGAAATGATCAAGGATATTGCAGAGATATTTGGTGTATCACCGCAGGCAATCAAACTGCCTGACCTTGATAATTACAATGCTGTACTGCATACCCTTTTTGCAATAGAAGATATATACGGATTAACTATCAATATGCTTGATGATGAGTTCTGCCTTACACTTAACAGAGAAAACTCATCTTATTTTGCTATGTATGATATGCTTCGTGCGTGGAATAAGGTTGCCCGTAAATATAGAAACGGCGAAATAACAAAAGAGGAATACGATAGTTGGAGATATAATTATCCAGAAAGTTTAACTCATAACAAATAACAGCAAAAATATCACTCTCAAGTTAAATGGACAAAGTGAGATTTGCATAACTATTAAGGAGGTGGATTGCTATTTTTAGAATTACACATGGCGAAGCAATCGAACTAGAATCTATTGTTCGCAGATTATTTAAATGCGATAGAGCGGGTGTTTCGGGTTTAGCTGATGCTGACAACTTTGAATCTCGTCCAATGGATGCTGCAGTTATGGTTGTATCATACATACACGCCAAAGGACTTCAATACTCTGAAACAGAATACGACGAATTTCTTTGTAAGTATGACACCATTTTCAGATACCCCGATGAAAACGATGCTAAAAATGAAGTGAGAAATTACATTGATGAACTATCAGCAATAGTTGATAAATATCTTTAATTATTAAAAATATGAAAACAGAGCAAATTAAACTTTGTCTATAATACAAAAGAGCCAACTGACATCAAAAAATCAGTTGGCTCTTAATTTTTACCCAATCGTTGATACGCTTATTTAGTTTTGTATGGCTTATTTTTTTGAAGCAAAATTGCATCTTGATCATTTTCGGTTATATCTGAAATATGTCTATAAATCAACTGCTTCTTATGTATTCCATATTCAGGAATTGGTTTAATTTGCCCGGTGCGTTCATTTATCACGGCAGGCATTAGCATATACTCACCATATTCATGGTATGCTTCTTTAAAGTAATTAAACGCTCTGAAATTATCAGTAGGATTTGCACGAATTATACGGGAAACATTCAATATCATAAGTTCATCGACGGATGATCCGCTTGCTTCTGCACGTTTCACAGCTTCATCAATGTTATTACCAACTACCACATAATATCCTGAGTCTTCACCAGGCACATCGCCTTCAACTAATGCAATTCGTATATCTTCATTTTTATCATCTTTTCCGACAGTTGCAATCCAGTCTTCAAAAATCTTAATTGCATACTTCTCATTAACGAAAGGTAACAATAGGGTTGGTAATGGCAGATACCCCAATACGAATCCTGCTCCACGCCAAGTTGCACTATTCCACGCATCAAGATCGATCATTGAAGTAACATATAAAGTTTTTCTTTCCTTTTCAGGCAATGGTCTCAACTTGCCGAGAGGTGGCTTTTCTTTCGATGTAACTCCACGTAATCTCCAATACAATTTATCAAATCTATTATCATCACTTACATTATAGTATGTGCTTCCTTGTAATGGAGTCGGAATGTATTCTAAATCTTTTTCATCAAAAACAACAGGGATATATTTTTCGTTAATTGAGTCTGACATATAGAGTTTCTGATAGATTAAGTTTCCTTCCCACTTAACTCCACGGCCTTTTCCTTGTTCTACATTTCCATATATTTTGTCATAATATCCCTTGGAACCAACCACTATCACATAATCTGCTTTATTTATACTATTTTCCATCCACCGAGGCCATCCTTCGGAAGGAGCCTCCTCGTACTGATCCAAAATAGCATCAATACCTTCACTACGTAATCTATTAGAGAAGGAAAGAACCTTGTCCGCAAAAGCAACCGAATCTTGCGAGTAACTTATGAACACAATTGGATTTTCATGTTGCATCATTATTATCACCTCACTACTCATACTGTAATAAAAAACCGAACCATCTGCTACAGTCTTCATAGATGGCTCGGTTAATGCCTATGCATCTGTTCTATTTATTTTTTTTGAAAGTGTTGCCAAATCGTTGCCATTTTCATTTAAAAATACCCGAAAACGGCTTGGTTATGCGGTTTCCACTCCGCAATTCGTCATTCCCACTCGATTGTTCCAACCGGCTTCGGGGTCAAATCCAGCAGAACGCGGTTGATGCCTTCAACCTCTTTGGTGATACGGTCGGTGATTTTGTGAAGAACAGCATAGGGGATTTCTTCGATGGTGGCGGTCATAGCGTCGGTTGTGTTCACCGCACGGATGATTGCCGGCCAACCTTCATAGCGCTTGCCGTCTTTTACGCCGACACTCTTCATGTCGGGTACAGCGATGAAGTACTGCCAAACCTTTTGAGACAGACCGCAGATATCAAATTCCTCGCGGAGAATGGCATCTGCTTCCCGAAGTGCATGGAGTCTGTCACGGGTGATAGCACCTAAGCAACGCACACCCAGACCGGGACCGGGGAAGGGCTGACGGTCAACCATAGAAGCAGGCAGGCCTAAAGCCTTACCAACCACTCTGACTTCGTCTTTATATAACAGTTTAATGGGCTCAACCAGTTCAAATTTCATATCCTCAGGCAGGCCGCCAACGTTGTGGTGCGCCTTGACGCCGTCGCTTTCAATAATATCAGGATAAATGGTACCCTGTGCTAAAAAGTCAACATCTGTCAGCTTTCTTGCTTCTTCATCAAACACAACGATGAACTCACCGCCAATGATTTTACGCTTCTTTTCAGGGTCTGATACACCTTCAAGCTTGCCTAAAAATCTATCGGTTGCATCAATGTATACAAGGTTTGCGTCAAGCCCGTCACGGAAGATTCTGATAACCTCTTCACTTTCGTCTTTGCGCATTAAACCATGGTTAACATGCACGCAGATAAGCTGCTTGCCGATGGCTTTAATTAACAGTGCTGCAACAACGGAGCTGTCTACACCGCCGGACAGCGCTAGCAGGACCTTCTTATCGCCAACCTGTGCACGAATCTCTGCCACTTGTTCGGCAATAAATTTGTCTGCCAATTCTTTTGTTGTGATGCGAGCCATAGACTCTGGACGAACGTTACTCATAGTTATCTTCCTCCTAAAAAAATAAAAAATTTACCATTTTAATATAACATTAATTATTATAGCACTTTTGTATGTTTTTTTCAATAAAAAATTCTGTAAGTTTTACATTTTTTTGAAAAATAATATAGTATTTTGTCAGCAGGTGAGTTTTTACCATTTTCTTCTGCTTTCAATCACCTTGCCGATGATTTTTATGCGGCTTTTTTCGGTATCGTCAAAAGTCATTGTGGGGTAGTAGGGGTTATAGGAACGCAGTTCAAGATTCTTATCCTGATATAGCGTGGCAATCAACTGCTTTTGGTTGTCGATTAAGCACACTCCGGTTTCGCCATTGTTTAGAGTATCCTGACGGTGCACGAGTACATAATCACCCTCCTCGAGCCGGGGCGCCATTGCATTGCCGTTGATTCTGAGGAAAAAGCAGTTGTGGCGAAAAGTGGAATCTGCCACCTCGTAGCCGACAATGTGCTGACTGCCGGAGTTATAATCATTAGTTAAAACAGTATCCAGAACAGGAATCATACAAACACTTTCCGGTAGGGCATTGCGACAGGTGATGCTAATTATATCATCCTCTTCGTAGCCCATTAAATATTCAGGCGTTGTTTGCAGTATCTGTGCCAGTCTTTCAAGCATCGGCAGCTTAATGCGGCTGGTTTCACCGTTTTCCCAACGCATGACGCTGGAACGGTTTACATCTAATTTATCTGCTACAAATTGAAGGGAAAGGTTTTGCTGTTCTCTTTTTCTTTTAATTCTTTGACCAATGTTCACTTCGTTCATGTTCCGGTCTCCTTTAAACAGAATAATAAGCTGGGGAGTTTCTTTTAAGTTCATTGTAACACACAGCATTGCAAAATGCAACAATTTTTAACGAAAATTTAAGAAAATGTTGCAAAATGTGTCACGGAAGGTATTGACAAAAAATGTAGATTATGATAATATTTTTGTAGTTGCAAAATGCAACAAAAATAATAGGAGGGATTTTCCTTGGTGAACACAAACAAAATAAGAGGCAGAATTATGGAACAGGGGTTGACGATTGGAAGTCTTGCCTCGATTATTGGGATATCTCCCAGCACACTAGGTCGCAAGATTAAGAATCATGCTGACATGACACTTGGTGAGGTAGAGTCAATTCGCGATATTTTAAAAATTCCGCCGGAACGGGTTGTAGATTATTTTTTTATGGAGGAATAAGCGTGACATTTTGTGTCATTTTTTGTAGAAATTTCGCCTCGATAGTTGCGAAATGCAACTATTGAGGCGAAAAACAGTAAATTATGAAGTCATATAACGATAGCGAAATTAATCGAATTTTAGGGGATTATGAAAGACCGACCCGATGGAATAGGGGGCGGAATTATATCCCGGAAAGGAGACAAAACAAAATGGGTGTCAACAAAGATTGCTTTGCATACCGTATTGGGGGATGCTCTATTATGACCGAAACCATTTGCCGGCGTGACACCTGCTCTTTTTATAAAACAAAGGAGCAGGCAGCGGCGGACAGGGAAAAGTATGGGTTTCAGAAAAACTACCGCCCCAAGTGTGAAATAAGATGAGACACTATGTACCGCAAAAAAAGAATCCCTGTGCGCTCTCTCATAACCTGTATATGCAAATGCTGTATCTGATTCGGGATTATGACGAAAGCCGTCATGGAGGAAGGCATATCGCAAGCGGTGAACGATTATGGCAGTGGCAGGCGGTTGAGAAAGCGAAAGAGATTTTGCAGACAGAATATAAAAAACGCCCCGACAGGGTCGGAGCATTTGACCCTTTGCAGGCGTTTTTTGATTACGCTTATTTTTCCTGTATGTTTGCCACAAAAGGGCGTGAGATGGGTGCAGGCAAGCGCAGCTGGAACTTGTACCGATCCCGGTATGCCTATCTTGTGGCAGAACAGCTGGGACTCTCTAGCGCTTCTGATAATCACCACGGTCAGTAACCGTCTGATAGCCGATGGTTTTAAGCCGTGCATCCAGAGCCTGCCGTGATTCGGCAGCTTCGGCACCGTCAGACAGCTTGTTGTTATATAAGGAATAGTCCTTCCGGTAATCTGCAGGAGACAGGTTGGGCATGACCACATTTGCACCGCGCAAAATGGCTTCTTCCCGACCACCTTCCTGCAAGGTGCCAATGGCGGTGGTAGCAGGTATCAGCGCATCCGGATGCATAAGGCGCAGGAGAGAAATTAAAAATAAAGTCAGGTTGAGGCTCCCTGCCGGTTCGTTGCTGAAGGGCGTATCCTCGTGAGGAATAAAGGGACCGATGCCAATCATCTGTGGTTTAAATTCCTGTATGAACAACAGGTCAGCCACAAGATGCTCTGTTTTCTGGAAGGGTGAACCCACCAAAAAGCCGGTACCCACCTGAAAACCGAGGTCCTTTAAATCATACAGGCATTGCTTGCGAACGGTGGGAGATAAATTTTCGGGGTGAAGCATTTGATAGTGGTCATCATCAGCGGTCTCGTGCCGGAGCAGGTAGCGGTCAGCACCTGCTTGCTTAAAGCTTTCATACACAGCCCGGGGGCGTTCGCCCACAGACAGAGTAACAGCACAGTCAGGGTGCTGTTTTTTTATGGTTTTGACAAGGCTGCAAAGAACTTCATCAGAAAAGCCCGGGTCTTCACCACCTTGCAACACAAAGGTGCGAAAGCCCAACGCATAGCCGATTTTGCAACATTCTAAAATGTCATCAGGGGTCAGCCGGTAGCGGTGGCACTTTTGGTTTGAAGCGCGCAAACCGCAATAATAGCAATCATTTTTACAAATGTTTGTAAACTCAATCAGTCCGCGGATGTAAACATTTTTCCCAAATCGCTTCTGTGATACGGCGCGTGCTTTTTGGGCGGCGTATTCGGCGGTTTCTTCATCCCAATGGGTCAGAAGGCGATGCCATTCTTCTTTTGTCAGACTGTGTTGGGCTTCTAAAAGGTCAATCAGTTGTTTCATGTGCTTATTCTCCGCTTATAATTGTTCCGCCGCCTACGACAACCTCACCGTCATAAAAGACCATTGCCTGACCGGGTGCCGGTGCCCGTTGCGGCTCGCTAAACTCTGCTAAAATAACGCCGTTTTCAAGGATGTGCAGAGTCGCTTCAGACTCTTTGTGGCTATACCTCGTTTTGGCGGTGACTTTCATCCCGTCCTGTGGCTTTTCGCAGGCAATCCAGTTGGTGCGGTCAGCCAAAACACGGCGGGCAAAAAGCTTTTCTTCAGACCCTAAAATTACCTGATTGGTATCGGCATTTTTTGCAAGCACAAATGCCGGCTCGCCCAAGGCAATTCCCAAACCCTTTCGCTGGCCGATGGTGTAGCGAATAATGCCCTGATGCTGACCTAACACATTGCCGTCTGCACTAACAAAATCACCTTTGGGGTAGGCCTTTCTTCTTCGTTTTTCTAAAAATGCGGCATAATCCCCATCCGGTACAAAGCAAATATCCTGACTGTCAGGCTTACCTGCGCTGGGCAGCTTCAAATCTTCAGCAATTTCGCGGATTTCCTTTTTTGTTAAATCACCTAACGGGAACATAGTGCGGGCAAGCTGTTCCTGTGTTAAAAGATACAGCATATAGGTCTGATCCTTGGTAGCGTCTTTAGCGCGCATTAAAAGCATTCTGCCGCTGGCACTATCGTGCTTGACTTTAGCATAATGCCCGGTTGCAAGATAATCTTGCCCCAGCTTTTTGGCGTGGTCAAGCAAAATGCCGAACTTAATCAGCCGGTTACAGATGATGCAGGGGTTTGGGGTTTCACCCCGGTTATAGCTGTCTTGGAAGGCGGCGATAACCTGAGCGTCAAAAGCCTCCTGCTCAAAAAATTCATAAAAAGGAATCCCTAAGGCATCTGCAGCATCGTGTGCGTCTTGTTGCGGCGTGCCTACAAGATGCAGGGTTGCACCGCAGACCGTATGGCCTGCATTTTTTAATATAGCGGCGCAGACAGAACTGTCAACGCCGCCGGAAAGTGCCGTCATAACATTCATATTTATCCCTCGTTCCGTCCAAGCATACGCATCAGCGTGGGGAGATTATATTCAAAGTTTACACCATAGCGCAGGTCTTTATCCATTGCCTTGGTGGTGGTAATCGAAAGTACGGTATAGTCAGCAGCAATACCGGCAGCATCGTGCAGGGTAAAGCCGTGCATCAAAGCAGCAAGCAGCGTTGCGGCATACACATCACCGGTGCCGTGATAAAAACCGTCAACCCGGTCCCGAAGCACAAATTCCTTTGCGCCGGTTTCGGGGTCAAACGTAGCGGCACCTAAAGATTTTTCGTCAAAATGCACACCGGTTAAAACAATTTTACCGGGGCAGATTGTTGTCAGCCCATCTAAAATACGGCTGATTTCGGCCTCGGTATAAGGTCCGTGGTGATAGGGCTCATCTAAAAGCAGAAACGCCTCAGTCATGTTAGGCACAATGACATGGGCACGGGCGCAAAGCTTTCTCATAGCGGCAGGGAAGGTGTCAGAAAAAACGGGGTAGAGTACACCGTCATCCCCCATAACCGGGTCAACCATAATCAAAGTGCTTTCTGTAGCAATTTCACGGGTCACCTGCTCAATGATTTCCGTTTGTTCTTCAGAGCCTAAAAAGCCGGTATAAACGGCATCAAATGTAAGACCAAGACTGTTCCAATGGTGAGCAACCGGCAAAATATCCTCTGTCAGATCGCGATATGTATAGCCGGAAAATCCGCCCGTATGGGTAGAAAGCACCGCTGTGGGAATGCAGCAGGTTTCAAGCCCGGCGGCAGAAAGCAGAGGCAGCGCCACAGTTAATGAGCATTTTCCAAAGCAGGAAATATCATGAATGGCGGCTACGCGTTTTTGCCTTTCCATGGAAAAACCAGTCCTTTCAGATTAAGAAATTCTTTTCCTTTGTATTATATCCGCTTGCATTGCTTTTGTCAATATGGTATAATTAGCATATATGGCCTTTTGCTTCGCAAAACCTCCAAAGAGCTGTTGGCTCTTTTCCACAGCCATTCTGGCTGTGTATGCTAATTGACGGCGTCACAAAAATGCCCTTGCAAGCAAGCATTTTTGTTCCTGGTACAATGATATGGCCTTTTGGATTACGACACAATAGTTTTTTGACAGAAATGTTTTCATTAAATATAGAAGGAGCCCATTATGTTTGAAAAATTATCATTTATTGAAGAGCGGTTTACGGATCTGGCGGCGAAAATCAGTGACCCTGATGTGATTGCCGATCAGGAAACCTGGCGTAAGCTTTGTAAAGAGCATTCTGATATTACGCCTATCGTAGAAAAATATCGCGAATATAAGCAGGTGAAGGAAACCGTGGAGGAAGCCAAAGAGCTTTTGGGCGACACACAGGATAAAGAGTTCCGCGCTATGCTTGAAGATGAAGTCAGCGAAGGGCAGAAAGCCATTCTGCGTCTTTCTGATGAACTGAAGATTCTGCTTTTGCCCAAAGACCCCAATGATGAAAAGAACGTTATTGTGGAAATCCGCGGCGGTGCAGGCGGTGACGAGGCGGCGCTTTTTGCCGGCGATTTGTTCCGTATGTATTCGATGTATGCTGAATCCCGTCGCTGGAGAATTGAGGTTTTAAACCAGAATGCTACCGATATGGGCGGTTATAAAGAAATTTCCTTCAGCATTGAAGGTGACGGCGCCTATTCCCGCTTGAAGTTTGAAAGCGGTGTGCACCGTGTACAGCGCATCCCTGCCACAGAATCCGGCGGCAGAATTCATACCTCAACTGTTACGGTTGCCGTGCTTCCTGAAGTGGAAGAGGTGGAAGTGGACATTAACCAGAACGACCTTCGTATTGACGTGTTCCGTGCCGGCGGCCCCGGCGGTCAGTGCGTTAACACCACTGACTCTGCGGTGCGTATCACCCATTTGCCTACGGGTCTTGTGGTGTCCTGCCAGGATGAAAAATCCCAGCACAAAAATAAAGATAAGGCTATGAAAATTCTGCGTTCACGCCTTTATGATTTAGTCCAGAGCGAGCAGCAGGCGCAGATTGCTCAGGAGAGAAAAAGTCAGGTTGGTACCGGTGATAGAAGTGAGCGTATCAGAACCTATAACTATCCTCAGGGCCGTGTGACCGACCACCGTGTAGGCTTGACTCTGCATCGCTTAGACAGCATCTTAGACGGTGATATTGATGAAATTATTGACACCCTAATCACGACACATCAGAGTGAACTTTTAAAAGGAAGCGAAGAAAACGCCTGAGTCGGTGTTTTGTGAATCATACAAACAAGTTAAGGGAGTGATATTTTGGGCTACATAAATACTGTTGTTTCATTCATCAAAAGTATTCAGTTGACAGATATATTGGATGTTGCTATCGTAGCGGTTGTTATTTACAGCGTGATGAAGTTTATCCGCCAGACCCGTGCTATGCAGCTGTTAAAGGGTTTGGGCATTTTGCTGGTGGTTATGTATATCAGCGACTGGCTACAGCTGAATGTGATCAATTTTATTTTGATTAATACCATGCAGGTCGGTGTAACGGCGCTACTCATTGTGTTTCAGCCTGAGCTTCGCCGCGCTTTAGAGCACATGGGCCGAAGCAAACTTTCCGGCATTTTAAATTTTGATGAATCAAAATCTATGGTGGATATTATTGATGAGGTTTGTATTGCCGTATCCGGCTGTGCCAAAACCAAAACCGGTGCCCTGATTGTGTTTGAACGCAAAAGCGGATTGGGTGACATTTTAACCGGCGGTACGGTGCTGAATGCAGACGTTTCTTCTGAAGTGTTAGAGAATATTTTTGTTCCCAACACGCCTTTACATGATGGCGCGGTTATCATCCGTGGAGAGAAAATCTATATGGCATCTACCGTCCTGCCCCTATCTTCTAACAAAAATCTGAGTAAGGAATTCGGCACCAGACATCGTGCAGCACTGGGTATTTCAGAAATGACTGACTGCGTGGCACTGGTGGTATCGGAAGAAACAGGTAAGATTTCTGTTATGATGAACGGCGACATGATTCGTAACCTGTCTGTGTCCTCTTTGAGTCGGTTGTTAAATAAGGTGCTTCAGCCTGAAACCGAGGAAAAGACGGGCGCGTCTAAAATCTTTAAAGGGTGGGTGAGATCATGAAAAAAGATGAAATGAAGAAAAAATTCTCCGGCGATATAGGTCTTAAGATTTTTTCTGTAGTGATCTCCATTTGCCTTTGGTTTTATGTGGTGCAGGTACAGGATCCTGACATCAGCCGGACAATTAAAAACGTGCCTGTGGTCTTCACCCAGACCAATATGCTTGAAGACAAAAATCTGATTTTATTAAACGGTGAGGAACATACCGTTGATGTTGAAATTCGCGGCCCCAGAAAGAATGTGATGAGCGTTAACAAGAAAAATCTGAACGTTTTGGTAGATGTGGGCAGCATTGAAAAAACAGGTCAGTACAGTTTGGTAACAAAAATTGTTCTCCCTTATGCAAACATTGAGGTTGTAGGTAAGAATCCGGCGACTCTTCAGGTGACAGCCGATACGTTGGCAACTGTGACAAAGCCTGTTACAGTTATTGATGAAGGAACACCGAAAGGTGATTATGTGATTGGCAAGAAAACTGCCACACCTGAAGAAATTTCAATTCAGGGTCCTAAAACGATTGTAGATGGTATCCAATCTGTTGCCATCAAAGTGGATGTAAGCAACCAGACAGCAGATATAACCGATAAGTCAAACATTGTTGTTTATGGTGCCGGTGATCAGGAAATCAAAAGCTCATTGCTTTCGTTCTCTGAGGAGGAAATTGATTTTCATATTGAGGTTTTAAAATCAAAAACTGTAGATATTGAGCTTGTTTTTGCTGAAGGTGCTAAGTCCTTTGAACGGGATTATGTTCTTGATAACAATAGCGTTAAATCTGTGCAGATTGCCGGGGTGCAGACTCTGATTGACAATATGAACAAGGTAAAAACCAAAGCGATTACGATGCAGGATATTGGTGAAAACGGCGAGGTAACGGTAACCCTTGATATGCCTGAAGGTGTAAGAACCTTAGGCAGTGAAACCTTTACTCTGCGTTTTGCCCGTCGCGCACAGGCTGAAGAATAAGAAAAGCAATAAAAAACTCTTTACCGTTTTCGGTAAAGAGTTTTTTTATGGTTTGTACTCTAAAGATATTGCTCTAAGCGGTGGAAAAAGTAAACGGGCATAGCGCTCCAGCCATGGCAAAGACTGCCTGCCTTGGCAAAAGCTTCGGCACCCTCTTCATCCTCCCAGAAGGAAGTTGCACCGGCATCAAGCATCTTCTTGTAGACAGTTTCTAAATTGCTGATTACAAACGGTGCATATTTTGCCTCGTTAACCTGTAAAAGTGCATCATACTTAAAGCACGCCATGCTAAGTGACACCTTGGTCAGATCGTTGTCACTTGCAAGCATCTGACAGATATTTTCTGCAATTTCACCGGTGGCGGCACCGCATAAAATGGCGAGTGCGTTGACGAGCTCACTGTAACCGCCTATATCCGCTTTGTTAGTATAAAGTCCTTTCTTTTCGTCAAAAAAGGCTTTATGAATTTCGCTGTTCAATATTTCTGCAATACTGCCATATGTTGTTTCTTCACCTAAAAGCTCACAAATTTTTTCAAGCCTTTGAAGTGCCAACGATAAAAGACAGTTCAGCGCGGCAGAAAAGCCCGGTTTTTTATCTTCTTCGCCATAGCCGTTTAAGCCCTCGCGCCATTCGTAAAAGTTCCAATATCCCGGACTTTTGTCGGATATAAAGTTACCGATTAAGCCATTTTCAATCCGGTCGGTAAATGATTTTATCAAAAGCCTTAATTCAGGCAGCACTTCTTTTGCTAAAGTCAGGTCGCCCGAATGGAGGGTGTACTCATAAATCTCTGTTATATAATGAAGAGAAAATGAGGGGATAGCATAATCGAAGCTTGTGGGTATGCAGATAGATAAAAGATGGTCATCTCTGTCGCCGCGGCTCATCAGATATAAATTATCCCTGGGAACGGCATATTCCTTAAAAGCATAGTACCCACAAATAATCTGATTGCGGCTATCCATAGCATAAAGACCCTGTTCTCTCCATGGGCAATCTTCGTAATGGTCATGGAGACAAAGTTCAAGAGTTCGGACGGCTACGTCATAAATCTTTTGATGCAGTGGATTTTTAAATGTTTTGGGAATTTTATTTAAAGGATATGCGCAAGGCAGAACGGAAAGAAATTCAATTTCCAAAGGCTCCTCAGCGTGCAGTTCTAAATAGCGACAGCCAAGGCGACGCATATAGTTTGTATACTCGGTTGTGCCTTCTTTTACGGTGATTTCAAAAAAGAAATCACGCCATGGAAGGGTACTGCGAACCATGCCATCTTCAATATGTTCACCGAAGCAGACTTTGATTTTCTGCTTGCTTTCGGATGCTACCTTCAGGGTCAGATAGCCGACCTCTTCGTAGCCGATATCGTATAAATAATAATTTTTATCATGTTTAATCAGTTTGGTCGCAGTCCTTTTGCCGATGATGGTTTTTTTAATTGCTCTTTTATGTAAGGGCAAATTCTGATCCACAAGAAAGCTTTTTGAAAAGCCCGGTTCGTCACAATATATCCATGCATCTTCTTTTGTTGCATCATAGTGATACCCGAAACCGAGTTGCGGGGTCAGGGTATGGCATAAACCGTTTTCGTAGGTGGTACTTAAGCGGGAAAGGGTAGTTTCGTCTGAAAAGGCAACAGTTTCCCCGTCACAGCATACCTCAAAGCGCAGGGCAGCCTTGCCGGGGTAATGTGTCATAAACACTCTGCCATAATACCAAGCTAAAATGGCAAGTCGGTTTGTGCCTGCATTACAGAATTTAGTGATGTCAATATCATCATAGACCTTGTAATGGGGATAATCGGGATATTGCTCTGATGTGACAAAACTTCCGTTTACATATAAAACGTAGTTAGAATCCACCGAAAGCTTGACAGAAGCATTACCACCCGTATATTCAAACGAAGAAACAAATTCACCGTAAGTATCTTCCTGAGGCTCGGAGTTTATCCATATCCATTTTGATGCATTGGTCCACGTCATAGTATATGCCTCCTATAATTCATTCTGCAGGATACACTTATTATACTATTTCCATAATCCGTATACAATAGTTAAAACCGACTTTTAACCCAACTCAGCGGTCAACACCAGCTAATCGCGCTATGCGCTCTTAGGGTGTTTTCGCATGGGTGCTATTTGCCAAATCAAAGATTTGGATAGCACCGCAAGGGTTCGAGTCCCTTGATTTAATAAAAAAGAAACCGTACAAAAGTACAGTTTCTTTTTTGGTGACCCGTAGGGGACACAGGTGCTACGCACCTTACCTGCTCGCCCACCCAAACGCTATGCGTTTTGGTATCGGTCTCGCACCTTTTTGCTAAAAACAGTCCACTGGACTGTTTTCTTCACGCAAAAACCCCCTCGGTGTTCGAGTCCCTCCATGAAATAAAAAAGAAAAGCCTATCTTACGATAAGCTTTTATTTTTGGTGACCCGTAGGGGACTCGAACCCCTGTTTTCGCCGTGAGAGGGCGACGTCTTAACCGCTTGACCAACAGGCCGTATTCTTTTCTCTGTCTTGGCAGCAAACATATTGTACCACAGTTTTTTTAACATTTCAAGTATTTTTTTTGAAATATTTTAAAAAGAAGGGTTACTTGCTCGTTTTACCTTTGGATAATTTTATATTTATTCACGAAATACTATTTATTTTCGGATAAATTTGTGGTACAATAATACAGTATGATTTCTGAACAACTTACAGATTTTGATAGATTGAGGTGTTTATTGTGGCAGAAAGAAGCTTAGATGTATCGACAGTTGATTTAGGCAGCCTGTTCGGGGAGTTTGACTGTCATATCAAGCAAGTGGAAAAGGAACTGGGTGTTACTGTTTCCTGCCGTGATTCTGTGCTGAAAATTTTAGGCGGAGAAGCGGAAACAGAGACGGCACATCGCACCATTTCTGCCATGATTGAAACCGTCAGTCGTGGCGACCGGTTAAACGAACAGGGTATTACCTATACCATTATGATGGCAAAAGCCGGTGAAGAAACAGCGCTTCGAGATTTAGGGCAGGATTGCATCTGCATTACCGCAAAGGGCAAGCCCATTAAAAGCAAAACCTTAGGGCAGAAGGAATATATCCGTGCTATGCGTGATAATACGGTGGTGTTCGGCATTGGTCCTGCCGGTACGGGTAAAACCTATCTTGCGGTGGCGAAAGCCGTGACCGCCTTCCGCAAAAAAGAAGTCAGCCGTATTATTATCACACGCCCCGCGGTGGAAGCGGGGGAAAAGCTTGGTTTTCTGCCGGGTGATTTGCAGAACAAGGTTGACCCCTATTTAAGACCTTTGCATGATGCGCTGTTTGAGATGATTGGTATGGAAAGCTATAACAATTATGTAGAAAAAGGCGTGATTGAGGTTGCGCCCCTTGCCTATATGCGTGGCAGAACACTTGATAATTCTTACATCATTTTGGATGAGGCGCAAAACACAACCCCTGAGCAGATGAAAATGTTTTTAACCCGAATCGGCTTTGGCTCAAAAGCCATTATCACCGGTGACATTACACAGGTTGACCTGCCCGATGGGAAGAAAAGCGGCCTTAAAGAAGCAATTAAAATTTTATCTGATGTAGAAGATTTGGCTTTCTGTTACTTTACTCACAAAGATGTTGTGCGCCATCCTTTAGTACAGAAAATTATTCAGGCTTATGAAGCCTATGACGCAAAAAGAAATAAACAGGACAGAGGTGAACACCATGATAAATCTCGTTCTAAATGAAGAGGCTGAAAAGCTTGCGCCTGACCTTTTGGATACAATCAGACACTGCATAGAGCAAACCCTTATAATGGAAGAGTTCCCCTTTGATGCTGAAATTTCTTTTTCCATCACAGATAATGAGGGGATTCGCGCTTTAAACAACGAACAGCGCGGTATCGACCGCGAGACGGATGTTTTGTCCTTTCCTATGCTGGAAGTGGAAGACGGTGTTTTAATTGTGGAAGACAGTGACATATTTGATAACTGTGTGTTTTTAGGCGATATTGTAATTTCCCTTCCTAAGGCAAAAGAGCAGGCTGAGGCGTATGGTCATTCTTTTCTGCGGGAAATGGGCTTTTTGACAGTCCATTCCATGCTTCATCTTCTGGGCTATGACCATGAATTGGGTGAAGCTGAAGAGAAAGAAATGTTTACAAAACAAGAAGAGGTTTTATCGGCACTTTCTTTGGTGCGATAAAATGGTAAGGAGGATTTTCAATGACGAACCGTGTTAAAACAATGCTTATGTTATTTTTTGACTATGCGCTGTGCTTATTTTTAGCATTTGTGTGTATGTTTGCATTTTCTATGATTCTGAAATATAACTGGGGAAATATTTTGTACAGCACTTTCTTTTGCATAGTTTTATTTGGAATGCTGTATTCCCGAACCCATCGTGCGGCAAAAAAAGATATGTTGCATAAGGTAGAACGCACACCCTACGAAGGCCTTATCATGGTATTGCCTTTGGCAATTTTAAACCTTGTGTTGGCTTTGGGATTTGCTTTGATTCAATCGAATGTAATACCTGTCAGGGATTTAGTGGTTGACACAGTGTATAGCTTTCCTGAAAATGCGCCCCGTGAGGCGACAGATGTTTTGTTGATTGATGTGATTACGCCGGTGATTCGTGCATGGTTTGCAATTTTAGTTGGCTTTATGCGCAGTGGCACAAATGCAGCACTTTTATTTGTGATGCCGGCGCTTAACCTTGTGGCAGGCCTTTTGGGTTATATTGCCGGAAGAAAAAAGTTCTTTTTGAGTGACCATGTGTTTGTTGCTAAAGAAAAGGTCAAAGAAAAATTTAACGAGTAGAGGCTTTTTATGAATCTGTTCAATTTGTCTGATGTCGGCATGGAGTTCGGCGAACGGACATTGTTTCAAAATGTTTCTTTCACCATTGGTGAGACGGATAAAATCGGTTTAATCGGCAGCAACGGCACCGGTAAAACCACCCTGTTTAAAATTCTGCTTGGCAAGATGCGCGCCAGTTCCGGCGAGGTTTTTCAGAACAAGCAGACAACTATTGGCTATTTAGAGCAGCACACCAATTTAACCTCTGACAAAACCGTGTTGGAAGAGGTTTTATCAGTGTACGATGATGTCATTGCAATAGAAGAAGAGTTATCAAACATTGCTCACCAAATTGAGGCAGGACAGGGCGACCTTGCAGCGATGACAGAACGGCAGCACAAGCTGACAGAGCGCTTTCGCGAAAGGGACGGTTATACATATCAAAACCGTGCCAAATCCTCACTTTTGGGTCTTGGCTTTTCAGAAAGCGAGCTTTCTGCACCCTTCTCGCAGCTTTCGGGCGGTCAAAAGACCCGTGTATCTCTCTGTAAGCTGCTCTTATCCGGTGCGAACCTTTTGCTTTTGGACGAACCGACGAACCATTTGGATTTGGCGGCGGTGGAGTGGCTTGAAAACTTTTTAAAAGATTACCGCGGGGCTTTTTGCGTGATCTCCCACGACCGTTATTTTTTAGATAAGGTAGCAAACCGCATTTTTGCTTTGGAATATGGCAAGGTGACGGTTTATGAGGGCAATTACACCCGATATCTTTCGCTAAAGGCAGAACGCGAAAAAGCAGTAAAGCGGCAGTTTGACAACACCCAACAGGAAATTAAGCGTTTAGAGGGCATTGTCCGTCAGCAACGGCAATGGAATCGGGAAAGAAATATCCGGACGGCAGAAAGTAAGCTCAAGGTAATCGCCCGACTGGAAGAAGGCCTTGTAACGCCTGAGAGCGAAGAAGCTACCATCCGCTTTAAGCTGTCGGCAAAGCCCGGCGGTGGTCAGGATGTTTTGATTTTGGATAAAGTATCCATGGGCTTTGATAACAAGCACCTGTTTTCTGATGCTAATTTAACTGTCAGAAAAGGCGACAAAATGTTTTTGCTTGGTGCCAACGGTTGCGGCAAAACTACCTTGTTTAAGCTGATTTGCGGCGTGTATCAGCCGAAGAGCGGCACCATACGCTTAGGCTCAAACATAGCGGTGGGGTGGTATGACCAGACCCAGTCTGATTTATCCCTTGATAAAACGGTGTTTGAGGAAATTGCTGACGCCCATCCACAAATGACTCAGACGGAAATCAGAAACGCCTTGGCTGCATTTTTATTCCGGGGCGAGGATGTGTTTGCGCCGATTGCAGAACTTTCCGGTGGTGAGCGCGCCAGAGTGTCGCTTTGCAAGCTGATGCTGTCTGATGTAAACTTTTTGCTCTTGGACGAACCGACGAACCACTTAGACATTGCCTCCCGTGAAGCTTTAGAGCAAGCGCTTTCTGACTATGACGGCACCTGCCTGATTGTGTCTCACGACCGTTATTTTATTAACCGGCTGGCGCATTCCGTCTGCAATATGGAACAAACGGGCTTGAGCCTGTACTTAGGGGATTATGACTATTTTCTGTCTAAAAAAGTAGAAACCCGACAGGAAAAGGTGCAAGAGGCGCCGGGCGCGGGAAAAGAGTCTTACCTTCAGCAAAAGCAAGCGGCGGCAGAGGCAAGAAAGCGGGAAAATGACCTGAAAAAGGTTGAAAAGGAGATTGCCGACTGCGAGCAAAAAACAGAAGAGCTGCAAAATGAGCTGAGTAGCGTTGGCTCTGACTTTATGAAAGCACAAGAGCTTTCGGAGAGCTTGGATGCCTTAAATGAAAAACTTTTGGAATTATATGAAAAATGGGACGAGCTTTCGTCATAAAAAAGAGTTGCCAATGGCAACTCTTTTTTGTTGTATAACGAAAACCACGTTAAGTCTGCGTGGTTCAATAGAGGTTAACCGATAAACAAAAATAAATCAAAAAGAAACAAACCAAAATTTAATTGAATAATAAAATGAGAATTTTGGCAACAATTTT
>SVJQ01000024.1 GCA_015068905.1 Oscillospiraceae bacterium
AGAAAAAACGGGAGGAAATGGCAAAAATCGCCTTAGAGCGCGTGGGGCTTTTAGACAGAGCAAAAAAAATGCCGTCGCAATTATCCGGCGGTCAGCAACAGCGCGTATCCATTGCCCGGGCACTGGCAGGTGAACCCCCTGTTATTTTGGCTGACGAGCCCACGGGTGCGTTAGACTCAAAAACCGGTCGGGATGTTCTTAATTTTATAAAGAAGTTAAATGATGAAGGCACAACCATTGTGTTGATTACCCACGATATGTCTATTGCGGAAGAGGCGAAGCGTATTGTGCGGATTCAGGACGGAAAAATCATTTCCGATACGCCGGGAAGGAGGGCTGAGAATGAACTTTAAGCAATCCTTTATATTGGCACTTAAAAGCTTAAAAACCAGCAAAATGCGGTCCTTTTTAACCATGCTCGGCATTATCATCGGCGTTGCGGCAGTTATCATACTGACCAGTATGGTGGATAGCATGAAGCAACTGATGGTAGATGAGTTTGAAAGTATGGGCACAAACCTGATTACGGTAACTCTGACCGGCCGTGGCAGCAACCGTACGGTGGACCCTGAGGATATGCTGAAGCTGGTTGAAGAAAAAGACACGCTGGCGGCGGTGTCGCCTAACATTACCATTCCGGCGTACATTAAAAACGGGAATGAAAATCAGTCTGTTACCTGTATTGGTACCGGTGAGACCTATCACGAGATTAACAATCTGGAAATAGACAATGGACGATATTTGTCATACATTGATGTAGAACGACGGCAAAAAAGCTGTGTCATCGGCTCGTATATCGCTCAAAGTGTTTTTGAGGGCACTGACCCGGTAGGTAAAACCGTGAAATTAAACGGCAACACCTTTACGGTTGTGGGGGTAGCGGCAGAAAAGGCGGGCAGTACCCAAGGCGGGCAGGATGACAGGATTTATCTCCCTTATACGGTGGCGCGAACTCTGACCTTTATGTCGAGAATTTCTAATTTCAGCTTCAGCGCATCTGATAAGGAGCAGCTTGATGAGGCGATTACCGATATTGAAGACGCCTTGTATAAGGTCTATCAGAATGAGGACTATTACAGCGTTGTCAGTGTGTCGGCCATTGTGGATGTTTTAGATGAACTGACAGGCACCCTGACCTTGATTTTAGTAGGCATTGCCGGCATTTCGCTTTTGGTTGGTGGCATCGGTATTATGAATATTATGCTTGTATCTGTCACAGAAAGAACTCGTGAAATCGGCGTCAGAAAATCCTTGGGGGCGACCCAGTGGAACATTTTGAGTCAGTTCGTGGTAGAAGCTGCCACCACCAGCGGCTGCGGCGGCGTTCTTGGTATTTTTGTCGGGATTGGCGGCGCCTATCTTTTGTGTTCATTGATGGATATGAGAACGGTGATTACTGCCGGCTCTGTGCTTTTGGCTTTTTCGGTTTCAGCAATCATCGGCATTGCCTTTGGATATTTTCCTGCCAGAAAAGCGGCAAAGCTAAACCCCATTGATGCACTCAGGCATGAATAAACATCCAATTTTTTTGATGAAGGAAAGGAATGTTTAGGATGAAATATAATTTAACTAAAGTGGCAGCGCTTTTGCTTTGCTTTTTTCTGCTTTCTGGCATTACGGCGTTTGGGGCTGACACCGGTGAAGCAGAAATTGCCGAGCTGTTAAATCAGATGTCAATTATGAGCGGTTACCCTGACGGTGAACTCAGGCTTTCTCAGCCGGTGACCCGTGCAGAGTTTTCAAAGATCACTATTATGGCATCGCCTTATAAAAACCATGTGGCTTCCGGCTTGGCGGTATCGCCCTTTGCGGATGTGCGCTATGGGCATTGGGCGGCACCCTATGTCAAACTTGCATCCTCAAATGGACTGATTACAGGCTATCCGGATGCAACCTTTAAGCCGGACAAAACGGTGCTTTTAGAAGAAGCTGTTACGGTTTATCTGCGCCTTTTGGGCTATAGCGATGAGGATTTTGGCTATTCCTGGCCTTATGGTCAAATCGGCTTAGCGCAGAATGCGGGTCTTTTAGATAATATTGAAGCTTCAATAGGAACAGCCATGACCCGCCGCGATGTGATGGTGCTTACTTACAATCTTTTGACTTGCTCACCTAAAGGCATGACTACGGATTATTTAGAAAAAATCCAGTACAAGCTGGTAGAGGATATCGTTTTGATTGCCACGAGTGATGAAGACAGCTCGGTAACATCGGGCAAAGTGGCAACCACTGCCGGAACCTACAGAATCAGCGACAGCTTTAACCACAACCTGATTGGTATGCGTGGCGATGCGGTGCTGAAGAACGGCGATACCTTGGCCAGTTTTGTGCCTTATCAGCAGTCTTTTGAAGAATATGTGGTATATTCAAAGCTGAGTAATGTCATTGTTACCTATAAAGATGGGGCGCTTTCTCAGCTTGACATTGAGGATTCCACAACGACGTATGTAGGCACAAAGGTGTCAACCTATGGTGCGGCGAAATCCGCAATGGAAATGGGTGACCTGGTTTCTGTTCAACGTGATAGGGCAGGCAATGTTGAATACATTACCGTTCGCGAGGGCAAGGTTACAGGGCCTATTGTTGTGCGGAATGATGATTGGTACCGTGAACTTTCTGTCAATGAAGATATGACCGTTATGCGTGACGGTGTTAAATGTAAGAGCGATGACATTAAAACCTATGATGTGGTTTATTATTCTAAAGATTTAAACATGGTGCTGGCATACAGCAAGAAGGTGACGGGTATTTATGAGTCAGCATACCCCAACAAAGATCAACTGACGCAGGTAACCATTTCCGGCACGACTTATGAAATTGAGTCTGTGGATGCCTTTAATGCCCTGTCATCAAACGGCACTTATAATTATGGTGATACGGTTACGGTTCTGATTGGCAAAAACGGTGCTATAGCCGGAGTTGCGGGTAAGGCTGCGGCAGAAAACTCTGTGGTGGGTTACTTCCAGTCTGCCGGGGTAAAAAATTATACCAACCAATCGGGTGACAGCTATTCTAATTTTTATATTACCGTAGTGGGTAGTGACGGCAAAGCCTTTGAATATGCATCAAAGCGTGACTATCGTGAGAGCCCCTCTCTCCATCAGGTGGTGAAGGTCACATTTTCTGACGGTTTAGCCGGCATCGCTGTACAAAAGCCTGCGGATATTTACGGAACGGTGAATGCACAAGCTAAAACCGCCGGCAGTTACCGTTTTGCAGACAATGTGTCCATTCTGGATGTAATCCCCGGAGACGGTTCTCATAGCGGTGCCTTTGCACCGGTCTACCTGCAACAGCTTGACAAGGTTACCTTAAGCAGCAGTAATGTTCTGTATTATAATTTAAATAACGCAGGTGAGATTTCTGAGCTGATTGTCAGTGATGCAACAGGTGAATGTTATGAATATGGTATTGTGACCCAGGCAAGCAGCAAAACATCAGGGACTTCTCTCAGTGGCACCTATAGCTATGATGTGCGGGGCCAGGTGGCAAGCGTTTCCACCTCGGGCAAGGTGTTTACTGTGAGCAAGGGTCAACCGGTGCGAATCTTAAAATCTGACGGCAGAGTGCAGTCGTTATCTGCTCTGACCAAACTTTCCGGTACCTATACTCAGGTCACAGACACGGCCCTTGTCGGCTCCGGTGGGATAGAATATCTTTTATCCGACGATGTGGTTGTGTATAAAAAAATCGGTTACGATTACACAGTTATGCCTCTTTCGGAACTTTCGGCAAGCACGCATCGCATAACTGCCTATTGCGAGCGCAGTATGAACCGCGGTGGCAGAGTCAGAATTATTGTTGCAGAGGCAAAATAAAACTATTTTATGCGCTTTTTTAGACAAATGAGTTACTGTTTTTGGAAAAAATGACCAAAAAATAGAAAAAAGTATAAAAAGTAAGCAAAATATTGGAAATTTGCCATTGACAAATGAATTTTTTAGTGCTATGATAGATGCATAGGAAAATTAAAAAATGGAGGTTGTGTATAATGAATAAGGCAGAATTAGTTGCTGCAATCGCTGCTAAGGCAGAGGTTTCTAAGAAAGACGCTGAAAAAATGTTAGCTGCTTTCACTGCAACAGTAACTGACGAACTGAAGAAGGGTGAAAAAATCGCTCTGATCGGCTTCGGTACTTTCGAAACCAGAAAGAGAGCTGCTCGCGAAGGTAAGAACCCTCAGACCGGCGCAGCTATCAAAATCCCTGCTTCTGTTGTTCCCGCTTTCAAAGCTGGTAGAGCTTTAAAAGACGCAGTTGCAAAATAAGTTACACTTAACAATAAAAAAACTCAGTTTGCTTTGCATTCTGAGTTTTTTTATTACATGTAAATTGCAAATGTCTGTAAAAAATTTACAAACTTAGGCAGCTCAGGCCGCCTTGTATTGACAAATTGATAAAATATAAAAAAATTAAAAAAAAATGAAGACAAAATGAGTTTTTTGTGTTAAAATGGTTATGATAGAAATTTTAAAAGGATAGGATGATGCATGATGAACTTAGTTTACACAGGAAAAACCAAAGATGTTTACAAACTTGAAAACGGCAATGTTCTTTTGAAGTTCAAAGATGACTGTACCGGCAAAGATGGCAAATTTGACCCGGGTGAAAACAGCGTTGGTCTGACGATTGAGGGCATTGGTAAGGAAAATTTAAAAACTTCTGTTTATTATTTTGACCTTTTAAAGAAGGCCGGCATCAAAACCCATTATGTAAGTGCTGACATTGACAATGCCACGATGGAAGTTCTGCCCGGTAAGGTCTTCGGTCATGGCCTTGAAGTTATCTGCCGCTTAGTTGCAACCGGCAGCTTTATCCGCAGATACGGTGAATATATTGAAGACGGTACCGTTTTAGAAGGCGGTTATGTTGAATGTACCTTCAAAAATGACGAAAAGGGTGATCCCTTAGTGACCGGTGAAGGTCTTGCAGCTCTTGGTGTTATGTCCCCTGAAATGTTTGAGAGTATGAAGGAACAGACTCTTAAAATTACCAAGGTTGTTGCTGATGACTTAAAGTCCATCGGTCTTGACCTGTGGGATATTAAGTTTGAGTTTGGTTACAATAATGACGAGGTTATCCTGATTGACGAAATCGCATCCGGCAATATGCGTGTTTATAAGGGCAATGAAATTGTTGACCCGGTTGAGCTGACAAAGCTGATTTTAAACAGATAAAAAAGATACAAGCTCTGCGTTATAGCGCGCGGAGCTTTTTCTTTATAACAGGAAAACAGGAACGGGATGTATCATGAAAAAAACGATTATGACAGTCACGTTAAACCCCTGCATTGACAAAACCATTGTGCTTAATGGCTTTTGCGAGGGGGGCTTGAACCGGGCAAAATCTGTCCGGACGGATGCCGGCGGAAAAGGGATTAACGTGGCAAAGGTTTTAAAACGGTTTGATGCGGCGGTTTTGGCTGTGGGCGTGATTGGTGAGGGTGGCAGCGAAATCGTGCTTTCGGAACTGGATGAACGCGGTATATGTCGCGATTTTGTGAAGGTTTCCGGCGAAACGCGAACCAATTATAAACTGCAGGACAAGGCGAAGGGTCAGGTGACTGAGGTTAACGAGTCGGGCTTTTTTGTGAATGATGAAAGCCTTGAAAAAATTATGAGCCTTATTAAGAGTCGTTTACCTGAGGTTGGGGTTATGGTTTTATCCGGCAGTGTGGCACCGGGAATACCGACAGATATTTATAAACGCCTGATCACTCTTGCAAAAGAGCAGGGTATTCTGGTCATTTTAGATGCTGACGGAGCGGCGTTTAAAGAAGCGATAGAAGCTGCCCCTTATGCCGTTAAGCCCAATCGCTTTGAGCTGGAGCAGTTTTTTGGCAGAGAGCTCCCTACAGATGGTGACCTGCTTGCTTGCGGCAGAGCGTTAATTGACCGCGGCATTTCTTTAGTGGTGGTTTCTCTGGGGGCAGAGGGTGCTGTATTTATCACAAAAGACGAGGCGATTCGCGTGAATCTGGCGCCACTTGCCTGCCAGAGCACTGTTGGCGCGGGGGATTCTATGGTGGCATCTGTTGCCGCCTCTTTGGTAGAAGAGGCAGACCTTCTCTCCCTTGCAAGGCGGGCTTCTGCCGCCGGAACGGTTACTGCGTCAAAACCGGGAACGGAAGTGTGTACAAAAGAAGAAGTTTCAGATTATGAAAAACGACTTACGATAACAGTTTTATAAATAACTAAGGCCGGGGTATTACTTCTTCCCCGGTCTTAATTTTTTGTAAATAAATTTTCTTATGTCTTGATTCTTTGTGTGATTCGTCGTATAATAAAAACATACAGAAAAAATGATGTTTTTTGACAAAACAGAGTGTGGTGAACGGTATGAATTTTATCAGATGCCTGTTCTTTTTGGCGGTGCTTAGCTTTTCGTCTTTTCTCCTCGGCAGAGCGCTGCCGAAGCATTGGTTTCGGTATGATTCTTTTTTATTTAAGGCCGTGCCGGCGGAGCGGGGCGGAGCATTGTATCATAAGATTGCCATTCGTCGGTGGAAAAACAAATTGCCGGATATGAGTGTTTTCTTTTATCGCTGGATGCCATCAAAGGAGCTTTCTAAACATTTAAGCGCACAGCAGGTGAAAGTTATGATAGAAGAAACCTGTGTGGCAGAGTTTATTCACGTTCTTTTAGGGGTTCTTGGTTTTTTCTGTGTGGCAATCTGGCAGTGCTGGTGTGGCTGGCTTGTGTCCTTTTTGTTTTTTCTTGGCAATTTGCCGTTTTGCCTTGTACAGCGGTATAATCGCCCTAAGCTTGTCAAGCTGCTTCGCTGGCTTGAAAGCAAAGAGCCGGGTCAGGATCCGGTAGAGCAGGTTGGACTTGCCATTCAATATGAATAAAGCGAGGGTATTGATGAAAAAATTAGAGTTGGTGGACTATAAAGCTTTTCGCTTCAATAAGCTGATGACAAGAGAGTATAAACACGTCAACTATTTGTTTTTCTGGATTTTATATGGCTTTTTATTTCAGGGGGTAGAGCATTGGTCGTGGATTAATGAAAATTATTATCCTGTCTACTGTGCCTTTGATGACCTGATTCCTTTTTGCGAATATTTTGTAGTTCCTTACATATACTGGTTTGTGTATCTGATTGGATTTTTGGTGTTCACTTTTTTTTATGATGTAGAAAGCTTTACACGCAGTATGCGTTTTATTACGGTTACTTACCTGCTTGCTATCGTTGCCTATGTTCTGTTCCCTAACGGGCAGGATTTAAGACCCGTTGCCTTTGAACGGAACAACATTTTCTCGCAGATAGTAGCAGGGCTGTACAGGAACGACACAAACACCAATGTGTGTCCGTCTATTCACGTTATCGGTTCCTTTGCGGTCATGCTGCCGGCTTGGCACAGTAAGTATTTTAAAACCTGGCTGTGGCGCATTGTTTTTGGCGTGCTGGCGGTTTTAATATCCATTTCAACAGTCTTTTTAAAGCAGCATTCCATTATTGATGTGTTGGCTGCTGTCCCTGTTTGTGTGCTTGGGTATGTTGTGGCTTATTTTGATGTATTTCGTTCAAAGTTTGGTGCAAAAAAGCAGTATCAGCAGGAGAGTATATAAGGATAGTGAAAGTAAATGCAAAATTTTTTGGAACAGCTTAGATGGAAAATTGCCCGGTTTATGCAGGGGCGTTATGGGATTGACCCTTTATTCAGGGCTTTGTATATAATTGCCTTTATTTTTTGGGGTTTGTCATTTATATGGCCCCTACGGTTTCTTGCAATTTTCTATAGTTTTTGTATTGTGTATGCGCTGTATCGGTGCTTTTCAAAAAACTATACAGCGCGCCGGCGTGAACTTGCGGTTTATCAAAAGTTGACAGGCAAATTTACAGGCTTTGTGCGCCGACAGAAAAGACGGTGGCAGGATCGCAAAACCCACCGTTATTTTAAATGCAAGTGCGGCACATTTTTGCGTGTGCCAAAAGGCAAGGGTAAAATTAAAATTCATTGCCAAAAGTGTAATCGGTATATGATTAAAAGGACGTAAAAAAGAGAATGGAGATTTCCATTCTCTTTTTTTATGTTATACGGTTTTTAATAGCACATCATTTAGACCGCGCTTTGGTACGCACAGTGTTCCGGTTTCATCTACATAATATTTAATGCCGTCTGTGATAGCAACCTCTTTCGGCGTCTCTGCAGGATACCCCAAGGCGACAACACATTCAAGATTGATATCATCAGGCAGGGCCAGCAGTTTTGTTGCTTCCGGTCGGTTAACGGAGGCAATCCAGCAGGCACCCACACCATCAAAGAGGGCTTCTAAAATTATATTCTCCACAGCGGCACCAAGGTCAGCAGCCACCCAGCCGGAACTGTTGTTTTTATCTGAACAAACAGCAATATATGCTGTGGGGCGCTCGCCTTCTTTGGGGTTATAGGCCGGTGCTAAATAACCTGCCCATTTGACAAGCTCGAACATTTTTTCTGCCATTTCGCGGCTTTGCACGGCAACATAGCGTAGGGGCTGCAAATTTGCGGCAGAGGGGGCGAGACGGGCTGCGTCAATATACTTTGCCAGCTGCTCTTTTGTAAGGGGCGTTTGGCTGAATTTTCGAATGGTGCGTCTTTCTTTGATAGCTTTTGAAATATTCATTGCGTTTACCTCACATATTTTTTCTTTTATTGTATCTCAAAATCTTTCTTTTGGCAATAGTGAGAGGCGCACGAAGGAAAATTTTGTGCATTGACCGGCTTTTTATGCATATGCTAATATGAAACAAGGAGGCGATTACATATGAAGCGGTCAAGCGGTGTGCTGATGCACATCAGTTCTCTTTTTGGGGACTATTCAATCGGCAGTTTTTCAGAACACGCCAAATATTTTATTGACTTTTTATCTGACTGCGGTTTTTCTTACTGGCAGGTGTTGCCCTTTTCTATGGCAGATGCATATAATTCTCCTTATAAGTCCTATTCTGCCTTTGGGGGCAACCCTTATTTTGTGGACCTGGAAGCCTTGCATCAAAAAGGATTATTAACAAAAGATGAGTTGGACGCATACCGTCAGCATACGCCCTACAGCTGTGAATATGACAGACTAAACAAAACACGGGCAGAGGTGCTTTTAAAAGCCGCAAACCGGGCAGAAAACAGAGCGGAAATTGAAGAATTTATCCGTCAAAACCCATATCTTGAGCAGTTTTGCAGGTTTATGGCGCTGAAGGATGTTAATGAGCAAAAATGCTGGATTGATTGGGAAAGGGAAGAGATTTGCTCAAAGCGGCTGTTTTTGTGGCAATTTATTCAGTTTGAATTTTTTAGCCAATGGAAAGAAATTAAGTCGTATGCAAACAGTAAAGGCATTAAAATAATTGGCGATTTGCCCTTTTATGTTGCCTATGACAGCGCTGATGTATGGGCGAACCCCGAGCTATTTTTGCTGGATGAATCGGGTCGCCCCACCCATGTTGCCGGTGTGCCGCCGGATTATTTTACACCCGATGGACAGCTTTGGGGAAACCCCCTTTATGATTGGAACAAGATGGAATCAGAGGGTTTTTCCTGGTGGCAGGCACGCATCCGGCATATGCTTTCGCTGTTTGACGGGGTGAGGATTGACCATTTTCGTGCTTTGTCTTCTTATTGGATGGTTCCTGCTGAGTCAGACACCGCCCGAGAGGGAATCTGGGGCCGGGGACCCGGTGAAAAGCTTGTGGACAAAATAAAAGAGATACAGGGCGAAAAGCTTGTGATTGCCGAAGACTTAGGTGAGATAACAGAGGATGTGACAGAGCTTTTAGCCCATAGCGGCTTTCCCGGTATGCGTGTCTTGCAGTTTGGCTTTTTGGGTGAGGATGATTCCACCCATCTGCCTCATAACTATAGTGAAAACTGCGTGGCATACACCGGCACCCACGACAACAACACCCTGCTGGGTTATGTATGGGAGCTTTCGGAGGCACAGCGAACCCGTCTTTTTTCTTATTGCGGTTATGTTGGGACAGAATGGACGGAGGGCTGTGACTCTGTTATCAGAGCTCTTTTGGCAAGCCATGCGTCTCTTGCAATCTTCCCTATTCAGGACCTTTTAGGTTTTGGGAGAGACACCCGTATGAACGTTCCGGGTAGAGCTGAAGGCAACTGGGGCTTTCGGCTGACAAAAGAGCAGCTTGATGGCATTGACAGAGAAAAGTATTATAACCTGAATAAACTTTATAAACGTATATAGGGTGAAGGGGCTGCACGAATGCAGCCCCTTCTTGGAGGTTGTGTGATATATTAAATTTGGTTGGCTGGCTAATTTATTTTACAATGACAATTTCCTGAACGGCGTCTTTATAAATCTTAATGAAGACGCGGCTGGGGTCTAAGTCATCGTATTGAGTGATTTCATTTGCATCCACAACGCGGATTGCGTTTTTGTTTTTACCGGAATCGAATTCATACACGGTTACGTTTGCAAGACCGTAGTTAGAAACGGCACCATCGCCCACCTGAACGTTGATGGAGGAAGCAAATTTCTTGGTAACTCTACCGTAGATGAGGTCTAAGTCGTCAATGGACTGAGAGAATTCGGTAGCTTTGTTATCCACATCAAACAGCAGGCGGAAGCCACTGATTTCGTTCTTGGTGTTCAGCTTGAGCTGAATAATGTCACCCTTTTTCAGGCTGGTTGCTTCTTCGCCTTCACCCTTAACTAACAGACCGTCAGTATCGGTGTCGAAGAAGACGCGTTCACCATTCTGGTATACATACACTCTCTGAACGGTTTCGTTGTTACCGTTTAAGACAGTTGCAATCTGGTCAACAACCGCGATAGGTGCTTCGATGCTTGCTGAAGCTGTAGAGCTTGTAACGATAACCACTTTTGCGGTTAAGTCTTCAGCTACATCATAAACCAGTACGTCGTAAGCTTCGTTATCATTGAAGAAGCTTAATTTTTCAATGCTGAATTCGTCAGGGTCAGTAGTGCCGGCAGGAATGTTTAAAATCAGAGTGTTTTCATTCACGTTGTAAGCGCCAAGCTTGCCGGAAGCTTTTTTGTAGGTCAGTTCAGCATTTGCATTTAATGAGAATTGATTTTTATTGATAGCGCCGGAACCGGTTAAATCAGTAGCGGTGTTTAACTGGCTCAGTTCGCCGGAAGCATTCTTTTCAAAGGTAACAAGCTGAGGCACAACACTGCCTGCAGATTTAAGTGCAGTCAGCACTTCTTCAGGGGTTTTGCCGTTTGTACCGTTGAATCTGATTTTTTCAGCAGATTTTAAGATGGTAACTTCACCGTCTTTGGTGAACACCTTTACTTCAAGACGCTTGTCAAAGCCCGTAGAAAGACCTGCATCCACCACATAGGCGTAGTTAGAGGATAAGGTACTTGAAGTATCAACTGCGGCAATTTTGCCCTCAACATCAAGGTAGAAAGTACCTTCATCATTTAACTTGATATCCTCCTGATAGTTTTTAGCAATTTCGTATTCTTTGCCGCCGATTACGCGCTTGTTGCCGTCAATCTCTTCAACCTTACCGGTTACTTTGTTTTTAGATACTTCCACAGAGATGATGGAACCGTCAACGCTTTTTGCAACGCTTAATACATCCCATTCAGCAAGGTCAGAAAGCTTTACAAGCTGACCGCCCTGTGTCATGGTGAACTTCACGTCATCGTTATCAGGGTCAAGGACTAAAGAGGGGTTGCCGTATTTATCGGTTATCTTGTGGCTCTTTTCAATGACGCTTTCAACAACCAGGTTTGTAAGAGAGGTTACAAACACCAGATCATACACATCATCGTTATCAATATCCAGGCAGACAATGCGGCCGGATTCAGGTGTCAGAAGCTCTGCATTAAAGGCAGTTGCCTTGCCGTTAAAAATCATCTGTGCACCGGATTTGATGGTGAGTTCCTTCGGGTTTCTGTCGTTTTCTTTATCAATCCAGTATTCTACTAAAGTAGAGCCGTTTTCGCCGCTTGTAACATCTTCAATGTCGCCGGTCTGGATGGTAACTGCGTGGTTCTGGTTCTGATCAGCTCTTGCTAAAATCAGTTCAAATTTACCATCAGAAAGCTCGCGAACATAGTAAACTACGTTAAAGCCGAGCAAATTGCGGACAGCGGGCAGTGCAGCTTCAGACACTCTGTAGGTCTTGTCGCCGATTCTCACTTCGTTATCACGCAGAGAACTTGTGCCGGAGATAGAGCTGATACCGACAGCAGTAATTTGACCGGTACCCTTGGTAACATCCAATACGTCCTGCAGCAGGGTTTTATCAACAATTTCATATTTTGCATCGCTGCCAAAACCGACCTGTTCCATCATGTCAACAGTCAGGGCGTTAAAGGTCATCTGTGCAATCATACCACGGGTTACGGCACTATTGTGACCGGTAACTGCTTTTTTAGCAATACCAATCTGAGAACCAACAGAGATATAACCATTGGGGTAGCCGCCTTTAGCCAGTGCGGCAGGTTCGTGACCAACGCTTCTGACTAAGATAGCCATCGCTTCAGAATAGCTGATGGGATCATCAGGACGGAAGTTACCCTGATCATCACCAATGATAATGTCCTGCGCTACGGCAACGTTAATATAGCCGTTTGCCCAGTGATTTTCCACAACATCGGGGAAAATGGTCTTGTGGTTTGAAGACTGTGCAATGCTGCCCATGCCTAAAGCTTCAACAGCAACCTTTGCAAATTCAGAACGGCGGATGCTGTCATTGGGGCGGAACTGGCCGTTGCCGTCACCAATCATAATTTCAAGTGCACCTAAAGTTTCAATGGATTCTTCATAAGGAGAATCCACAACATCTGTGGGCAGAGATGCAAAGGCAGAAAAAGCCATACCCACGGACATGATGCCTGCCAGAACAGTGGCAGTCAGTTTCTTAGAAATAGTCATGAAGATTTTCCTCCTTGTTTTTTAATTCATGCAAAAATCCTGATGCCTGACCCGCTGTCTATCACAGGTACCTCCTGTTAAGGGAACGCTTTGCCGTAAAAAGACAGATATGTGGGCAAACCGTCATGCTCCCGGCCCTTGGCCCTGTCCGTCTGTTTCCAAGTGAAACCGAAGCAGCCAACGAACAGTTAACATAATGCATATTATAATGATGAGCAAAGCAGCCTGAGAAACAGAAAGCTTTGCGGTATGTCTTAGTGATTGATTGCCTAATTTCGTCGTGCTTGCTGACACTATTTATACGAAAAAGAGTGAGGAAAGTTCCGAAAAAGGAGAAAATTATGCATTGTAAATTCTGGCAAATGCAAGTATTATGTAAATATATTATGTAGACTTTAAATGCAAAAAGGAAATTATTTTACCGAAAATGCCTTGGTTTTCTTGACTTAGCTTTCAATTTTTATTACAATAAAGGGTGTTGTAAAATGTGGCTGGTGGAGGAGTTAGGAAATGGCGATTCTGATTCGAAATATCGCCCTGTCGCCGGATGAAAATGAAGCAAATCTTCGTGATAAGGCGCTAGGTATTATCAGAAAAAAAGAAAAAGATTTAATCAGCTTTCGCATCCTTCGTCAGTCGGTGGATGCCAGAAAAAAGCAGGTGCGCCTTGTGTACACCGTAGAGCTGACGGTAGCCGGCGAGTCCGGCATAGCCTTTGGGGGCGATGTTCAGCCGGCACCGAAGGCAGAAAAGCCTAAAAAGATGACAAGCCATCTTACAAGTCGCCCCATTGTGGTGGGGACAGGTCCCTGTGGCTTGTTTTGCGCCCTGACCTTAGCCCGCGCCGGTGCGGCGCCCCTCGTTTTAGAGCGTGGTGCCCAAGTAGAAAAGCGAACTGAGCGGGTAGAAGCCTATTGGCATGGCGGCAGCTTAGATACCAACACCAACGTGCAGTTTGGTGAGGGCGGCGCCGGAACCTTTTCTGACGGCAAACTGACCACCCGTATTGGCGATCCACGTTCCCGTCAGGTGCTGGAGGATTTTCATTTCTTCGGTGCAGATGCGGATATTTTATATAAAGCAAAACCCCACATCGGGACAGATGTGCTGCGTGGTGTTCTTCAGAAAATACGAGGGTATTTAATCAGCCTCGGCTGTGAATTTCAGTTCGAAACAGCGCTGACGGATGTGACCCTTCAAAATGGCAGGGTTTGCGGTATTACTACTTCCCGTGGGGAATATATCCCCTGTGAGCATCTGATTTTAGCTATCGGTCACAGTGCCCGGGATACCTATGAGATGCTCTATGAAAAAGGCATTTCTATGGTGCAAAAACCCTTTTCTGTGGGTGTGCGTATTGAGCATCTGCAAGCAGAGCTTGACAGGGCTATGTATGGTGATTATGCAGGTCATCCGCGTCTTGGGCCTGCAGAATATCAGCTGTCACACCGGGAGGGAGAGGATGCCTGCTACAGCTTTTGTATGTGCCCCGGCGGGATTGTTGTGGCAGCGGCATCAGAGCGGGATACCATTGTTACAAATGGTATGAGCTATCGTGGCAGAAACGAGAAAAACGCCAACTCTGCCTTGTGTGTGAATGTAGATGCACGATTTTTTGACTCTGCTCATCCTTTGGCAGGGGTAGAATTTCAGCGAAGCCTGGAGCGCCGTGCATTTAGCCTGATCGGCGGCAAGGGTGCCCCGGTGCAGACTGTGGGTAGCCTTTTGACAGGTAAGGCAATGGATTTGGGGCAGGTTGTCCCCAGCTACACGGGCGATTATGTGCTGTCAGATATGCACAAGCTGTTCCCTGAGCCCATTGTGAATCGGCTGAAAACCGGTCTCGGCGTCTTTGACAGAAAGATTAAAGGCTTTGCAAAATATGATAGTGTTCTGACCGGCCCTGAAACCAGAACCAGCGCGCCGGTTCGGATTTTGCGTGATGAAAATTTTGAAAGCATAGCAGCTTCCGGTCTGTATCCGGCAGGTGAGGGTGCAGGCTATGCAGGTGGCATTATGAGTGCGGCGGTTGACGGCATTCGTGTTGCCGAGGGTATTTTGATGAGAGAAAAGGGAGACATCAATGAATAAAAAATTAGCAACCCTGATTGCTGTACTCGTAACAGCAGCTTGGGGCTCATCCTTTATACTGATGAAAAATGTGGCAGCTGATGTGCCGGCGCTGGGCTTTTTAACCCTGCGTTTTGGTATGGCGGGGCTGATTTTATCGCTGGTATTTTGCCGGCAGCTTTGTCGCTTTAACAAAAAAACAATTTTACAGTCTTTTGTTTTGGGTGCCTTGCTTTCAGGGTATATGATTTTTCAGGTCCTTGGTCTGAGAGATGAAAATATGTCAGCATCAAACTCTGCCTTTATCACCAGCATGAGCGTTTTGATGGTGCCCTTTATGTCAGCGTTTTTGCTGAAAAAAAGCCCCAGCCCCAGTAACTGGGTGGGTGTGTTTTTAGCGATTGTTGGCCTTGTGTTTGTGACGGGGGTTTATCAGGGTGTTGATGCCCTTGGAATCGGCGATTTATTAACCTTTTTGTGCGCTATCTGCGTCGCTGTACATATCATTGTGGCGGATAAGTTTTTAAAAGAAAGTGACCCGATTTTGTTGGGCGTGGGTCAGATTGTGGCGGCGTTTATCTTATCGTTTATTGCGTGGACGGTGCAAACCCCTGCAAGCTTTGGGACGGTGGCCTATACCCCTGCCCTGATTAGAGCTGTTGTTTTAACCGCCATCTTTTGCACCTGCTTTGCCTTTACAGGGCAGATTGTTGTGCAAAAGCACCTGCCGCCGGCACGGGTGGCTGTTATCTTTACCCTAGAGCCGGTGTTTGCCTATCTGTATGCCTTGGTCATTCCCGGTCCGGGTGGAACGACGGAAGCCCTGACCTTGTTTAATGTTTTAGGCTCGCTGCTCATTGTAGGTGGCATGATTATTTCAGAAAGCGGACTTTTAAACAGAAAAAAATAAACTTGTGATATATAAGAAAGGATGCATGAACATGAAAGAATTATCTGAAAGAGCATTGCAGTATCTGGACGGATGCAATGAAGAAACCTTTGAATTACTTGAGACCCTGTGTAAAATTCCTGCGCCGTCACACCACGAAGAAAAGCGTGCAGAATTCTGCCTTGATTGGTTTAAAAGCCAAGGAGCAGAGGGCGCTTATATTGACGAAGCGCTGAATGTGGTTTTCCCCATGAATTGTGAGGGTCGGGATGATATCGTTATCTTTATGGCACATACTGACACGGTGTTCCCCGATATGGAGCCCCTGCCTTACACAAAAGATGATGAATATATCTATTGCCCCGGTGTTTGTGATGACACCGTTTGCCTGGTGCAGATGATGATGGCTGTTAAATATGTTTTAAAGAACAATTTAAAGCCGAACTGCGGTATGCTGTTTGTGGCTAATGCCTGCGAAGAGGGTCTTGGCAACTTAAAGGGCGTGCGCCAGATTATGAAGGATTACGAAGGCAGAGTGGCAGCACTTTACACCATTGATGGAGGCTATCGCCACATCGTAAATGCCTGCGTTGGCTCCCACCGCTATCGGGTAACCGTTGAAACAGAAGGCGGCCATTCCTACGGTGCCTTCGGCAACAAAAATGCCATTCACTATATGTCTGACTTAGTTTGCAGACTCTATGAGCAGGAAGTGCCCAAAAAAGAGGGTACAAAAACCACCTATAACGTGGGTATCATTGAGGGTGGCACCTCGGTTAACACCATTGCACAAAAGGTTTCAGCTATGTATGAATACCGTTCTGATGATAAAGAGTGCTTAGCCACCATGCAGGCATCCTTTGAAGCTGAGATCGAAAAGACCAAGGCAAAAGGCGTAGAGGTTACGGTTGAACTGCTTGGTGAACGCCCCTGCTCCGGTAATGTGGATGAGGCAGTTCTTGCAAAAATGTCAGAAGAATGTATGGCAATTCAGACCAAGCATTCCGGCATCCCCTGCGTGGCAGAATCCGGTTCTACAGACGCGAATATTCCCCTGTCTTTAGGTGTGCCGGCAGTTTGCATAGGCAGTTATGTAGGTGCAGGTGTGCATACCCGCGAAGAAAAACTGCAAATCAGCAGCGTGCCCATTGGAACAAAGATTGTAACTGAAATGGTTTTAAATTATTTTGAGGACTAAACCCCATATATAACAATAAAAAGGCAGAAACGATTTTTCGTTTCTGCCTTTTTGTGTAAGCATTAAAAAAGCCCGAGAGAAAGCCGCCCTCGTAAAGCCCTCCTTGCCTAAAGGAGGGGGGACCGTCGCGGACGGTGGGAGGATTCTGGAGGGGACTCCTGAACGTGGTGGAAGTATTGTAGGGAACGGCGTCCTCGACAGTCTGTAGAACGTTCCACAAGTTAAGGTTATTTTATAGTTGTAATTTACTTTGCTTTGTGATATAATAACCTCACCACACTTTTACTACAATTTAATAATGAATTACTTAAATTAGGGGTACGCTAGGTAAAAAGCGTACACTTTACTTTGTTTTACCCTAATATGAGTAATTCGTATATTGTGGTTTAAAGTGTGGTAGCTTTAGCAAAGTAGAGTCCCTGCGCTTTTTGTGCGTGACTTTGCTTTGGTAAGGTCACGCACTTTTTTATTATAAGGGGAGATATACATGCCACAGTACAAGGTTGTGCAAATGATGGAGAGGGAAAAATTTTATGATAACACACCCAGCTATACAGAAAGTCTGGAAAAGATTATGAATGAACAGGCCGAAGCCGGATATCGTCTGCATACGGTTTTAGGCAGTGATCAGGTTTCACGCAGTCTTAGGTTTGATGGCAGCATCAGACCACAGACGACTATGATATTCGAAAAAATTAACAAAGAAAAAGAGTAGCATTTCTGCTACTCTTTTTTTATCTTATAAATGATTTTATTCGTAATCTTTACACATCAGTGCGCGGATATAACCCTTGCAGGTTGTGGTGGAGTAGACATAAAAGCCTCTGCCGTAGTAAAAACGCACCAAGGGGAAGGCTTTTGCCGCGGTGTGAAGCACCACACGCTTAATGCCTTTGCGGCGCATTTCGGCATCAAAAACTGCCATGATGGATTTACCGATGCCTAAGTTCTGGTATTCATCACTAACGCCGAAACGGGAAAGATAAGCGGTGTGCTCATTAATCTGTTCCATACGGACACTACCAACCACCACATCGTCGATATATGCCACATACACGTTTTTGTGCAGAATATCATATTCAACCTGTTCTTTGGTTTCGTGAAGTGCGGCAGTGTCTTCAATGCCGGCAACTTCGATATATTTTTTAAACGCCTGCTGTGTAATTTGCATGATACTCTCGGTATCGTCAAGCGTTGCTTTGCGTACAGAAAACATTTGTATACCCCCTCTGTATTACTGATCACCCATTAACATAACCATAACTGCTTTTTGTGCGTGGAGACGGTTTTCAGCCTCATCAAAGACAGCAGAATTCGGACCGTCAATCACCTCGTCAGTTACCTCCATACCGCGATATGCCGGCAGGCAGTGGAGGAAGATGGCGTCTTTCTTAGCTAGTGAGAACAGCTCGCTGTTAACCTGATAGGGAGAGAAGGATTTAACCTTTTCTGCCTTCTGATCTTCCTGACCCATGCTGACCCATGTATCGGTATAAACCGCGTCAGCATCCTTCACAGCCTCTTTTGCATCGGTGGTGATGGTGATTTTAGCACCGGTCAGCTTGGCATCTTCCATTGCCTGTGCTACAACAGTTTCATCGCAGGCATATTCTGCAGGGGTTGCAACAGCAATTTCCATACCGCATTTCGCGCAACCGTATAACAGGGAGTGTGCAATGTTGTTACCGTCACCCACATAGGCAACCTTTTTGCCGGCAAGCGTGCCGCAATGTTCTTCGATGGTCAAAAGGTCAGCCAAAATCTGACAGGGATGCAAAAGGTCTGTTAAACCGTTAATGATGGGGATGCTGCCGTATTTTGCTAAATCTTCAACATCAGACTGTTTAAAGGTACGAATCATAATACCGTCTAAGAAGCGGGAGAGAACCTTTGCGGTATCGTGGATGGTTTCGCCACGACCCAGCTGAATGTCGTTAGAGCTTAAAAACAGAGCGTTACCGCCTAACTGATACATACCCACCTCAAAGGAAACACGGGTACGGGTAGAGGACTTTGTGAAAATCATACCCAAAGTCTTGCCTTTTAAAAGGTGGTGGGGGATGCCCTCTTTTTGCTCTTTTTTAAGTTTTGCCGCAAGCTCCAGAGCGGTTTTAATATCTTCCGGTGTCCAATCATGCAATGATAATAAATGCTTCATGTTTATTCTCCTTTTAAAATCTCGGTTAAGGTATTTACAAAGTTGTCTGCGTCCTGCTCTGTTAAAATCAAAGGCGGTGCCAAGCGGAGAATTTTATCTCCCACAGCGTTTGCAACGTAATGCTTGTCAAATAATTTGCCTAAAACATCTTTAGCGATAGGTTCAGAAAATTCTACACCGATTAAAAGACCCAAGCCGCGGACATCTGAGATTACGGGGAAGTCTCTTTTAAGGTTTGTCAGCTTTTCTTTTAAATAGTCACCAACAATTTTTGCGTTTTCAATCAGCTTTTCTTCCTCCATAGCCTTGAAAACAGCCAGCCCTGCAGCGGTTGCCAGGGGGTTACCGCCAAAGGTGCCGCCGTGGTCACCGGGTGTGAAAGCACAAACGGAATCCTTAGCACAAAGGGCGCCAATGGGAACGCCGCCACCCAAAGCTTTTGCTAATGTAAAGATATCCGGTGTGATACCGTAATGCTCATAGCAGAACCATTTGCCCGTTCTGCCCATACCGGTTTGCACTTCGTCAACAATTAAGAGAATCTCTTTCTCGCGGCACAATGCAACGATTTTGTCAACATATTCCTGCGTAGCGGGGCGCACGCCGGATTCGCCCTGACAAAGCTCCATCATAATAGCGGCAGTTTTATCCGTCACAGCGCTCTCGAGCGCCTCAAAGTCATTCATAGGAACATGGGTAAAGCCGGGCGTCAGGGGCTTATAGGGCTTTTGATATTTTTCCTGACCGGTTGCCGCAACACAGGCAAGGGTTCTGCCGTGGAAGGAGTTGGTCAGGGTGATGATTTCGCATTTTTCAGGCTGATTTTTCTTGTAAAAATACATTTTTGCAAGCTTGATGGCACCTTCATTTGCCTCAGCACCGGAGTTGGCGAAAAACACCTTATCAGCGCAGGAATGCTTTACAATTTGCTCAGCGAGTCGTGCCTGATTTTCAATATAATAGATGCTGGAGGTGTGGAGCAGCTTGTCCACCTGCTCGTGAAGAGCCTTGGTCAGCGTGGGGTGACAGTGACCCAGTGAGCTGACGGCAATGCCTGCCAAAAAGTCAGTATATTCTGTCCCTTCGGTATCATACAGGTGGATGCCGCTACCGCGACTGAATGCCACCGGCGTACGTTTGCCAAAGGTATTCATATAATACTGTTCGTCCAAATTCATAATTGCCTGCAAGTCCATGAGAAAAAACCTTCCTTTTATATCGTTATCGTATGTAAATCTTTACTATATCATCAACATACATAATTATACATCTAAATGAATAATTATGCAATAGTTTTTTTGAAAAAATATGCGTAAAATCCCTGAAAAGGGAAAAATTTTCAATAAAAATGGTGCTTTTTTTGTATAACAAGATATTTTATGCACAAAATAAAGCCGAGGCAAACGCCTTGAAAAATTTAAAAAGGAGAATATTATACTATGAATAGCAACAAAAAAGTTGTTCCCGAAGCTAAGAGCGCACTGGATAAGTTCAAGATGGAAGTCGCAAACGAAGTAGGCGTTAACTTAAAGGATGGCTACAACGGCGACATCACCGCTAAAGAAGCAGGTTCTATCGGCGGTCAGATGGTTAATCTGATGATGCCGGAACACCAATGGAAATTCCGGCGCACAAATCGCAGGGCCTATGGGCACTGCACCGATATTGTGATGACGATGCAGGCCGGGATATAACCTGTGATTGCAAACTTTAATGTACCGCTAAAGAACATCCGGAAGAACCGGATGTTCTTTTAAAATTATACAGAAAAACGGAGGAAAAGTCAATGGAAAATGAGAACTCACAAACAATCATGAACTATTTAAACAGACTTAAGGAGATGGTGCGCTTTGCATCCGGTGAGGAAGATTATTTTGCGATTGAATACATAGCCGAATGTTTTATGTGTGAATTAAGAGATGTTTTGGCAAATGTAAAACAGGAACCAAGGAAAGAAATTTTAGGCAGATGCGCAAACAACATGGGGATAACAGTCCGGAAAACTGACGGCATTTTAGTGGTAACCCTTCCAACGATTTTGCCGACAAAAGCAAAAACAAAAGCAGGGTACTTATTCGATCCGATATTCTATGCAATGCAAAATGCATCGGAAAAAGAATCGTTTCTACTAAAGGAAAAAGCAATGATGTGCATCGAGTTTATCTATGATAGGAGTAACAAAAATATTCCTCGCGGAGACCATGACAATAAGGAAGTTAAACAGGTAATTGACGCAATTTCCGCTTTTGTTGTACCGGATGACAGCGATGATTATTTAAGCCTTTGTCAGATTTCGTCTGAAGGAGATTATAACCATACAAAGGTTTATGTAATGCCTGAAAAAGACTTTGGAGAGTTCTTTTTGAAGCATCAAAACAAGTAAATTAATATCCCAAAACCGTATCACAAAACGGCGTTTTTAAGACATTTTTTTGTGACATGGAGAAAAGGACGTAAAAACGGGCTTTCCGAGGCATTTTCTCCAAATAAAAAAGACCATAAATAGAAAACTTGGACAAAAATAAGTGGAGGAAAATAAAGCTATGATTAAAAAGCAGACGATAGAATATAAGATAGTAAGTTTAATAGGATTAGCAGGAGAAGTACAGACGGAAGAGTTATATAAATTAAAATATGGAAAAGAGTATATAAGAAAAACAATAAGTAAGTTAATAACAAAGAAATGTATTAAAGTATATAAATTCAATGATAAAAAATATTTAAGATTAACAGTATCGTGTAAAAGATATTTAAAAGAATACCATTCAGACAGATTTGAAAATATGTTTGATGGAGCGAGCAGGACCAATAAGGTGAGAAGTGATGAACACAGACGGATAAGGAATCACAGACTCGCTGAAATATTAATTCTCTTAGACCTTGCAGACATAAAAATTTATGCGGATGAAAAAAGCCTGATGGACAAAACTCATGGGTTCGAAAGAACAGACGGCACAGACCTAGCAGACTATTGCGCAGAGAAAAACACAGCAGAGTTTTATACTTCTGATGAATTAAAAGCGGCAGGATTATTTAAAAATGCAAGAACTTCAAGAGCGATGGGTGTTATCTTCTCTTATCCTGAAGTTTATATTATATATAACTTTGGTGACGAGGTTCTGGAAATGGAGCATAAAACCGAGGAATCATTTTTCTCCAAAGCAAAATTGGCGTTTTATTTTGAGATGCAGGGAAAACACTATTATGAATTCCCAAGACTTATTTATGTAGGAAACAGTATGGATCTTGCAAATAAGATTATGAATGCAAGAAAAGGAGCAGTAAAAAAGATATTTAACTCATGGACGGACTATCCGCATATTCTCTTCCTTGATGCATCAAATCACGCACCTGAGCAACTTAAATACATTATAAACAATACACGCTGTAAGGAGATAAGAAAATACATAGATAATAATTTTGAAGGGGAAAGAGAATGGTTATATACGACTCAAACGAAGGACAGGAAAAGCGAAATTTTGAACTGTACCAACTGTGACCTTATAGCTATTAACCTTCATAAAGTTGGGAGCAGAGATATAACAGAAGAAAGTAAAAAAATGATACTTGTTTGTCTTGATTATCAATTACCTTATATGAAAAAATATTTTAGAAGAAGAGATAGTGTTGAGTATTATCATTTTGAATCAGCAAATTTCTATGGAACGGAGGATACCAGATGACAAAATATACGATTAAAAAAGAAAAGGATTTTGTACAGATACCAAACAGTATTCTGACAAATCCTGATATAAGCCTTAAAGCAAAAGGGATACTTGCTCTGATGCTTTCGCTTCCTGATAACTGGAAATTCAGCATAGAAGGAATTGCAGGTAAATGCAAAGAGAGCAGAGAATGTATTGGGAATGCAATAAAAGAACTTGAATCTGCGGGTTATGTAAAAAGAACCATGATACGCGGAGACGATGGCAAGATAACTGGAATGGAATATGAAATATTTGAGGAGCCTTATGCTATAACTACAGATGAAGAACATGATGACGAAAAGCCTTGTGAGGAAGAACCATCCGCAGATAAGTCTTCAA
>SVJQ01000025.1 GCA_015068905.1 Oscillospiraceae bacterium
AGCGTTCGTCCTGAGCCAGGATCAAACTCTCTATAAGTTTGTATCATAAGTCCATACAGGACATATAATCTCCTAGCCAGTCAATACTGACTTAATTGCTTGGATTGTCCATCCAAAATTACTCAAATGAATTTATTTAGAGCCTGCTCTGTTTAATTTTCAAGGTTCGGTGCGCCTCCGTTTCGGTTACCCCTCTCGGAAGCGACTTGTTTATTATACGACTAATCGACACCTTTTGCAACCTGAAAAACGGTCAAAAAATGGTATTTATTTTAATTTATTCTTTATTTGCTCATTTTTTCTTTGTTTTTCTTATCAAAATCAATATTTTCCTAACTTTTTAAAAATCAATTTGACAAAATTGCAAAACGAAGGTAAAATAATGTATAGTAAATAAATATTAGTAGCAAAACAGACAAAGCACAGAAAGGCGGTGCCGGTTTGCACGAGCGTTTTGGGCGTTCTTCTTTATTATTAGGAGAAGCCGCTATGGAAAAACTTCAAAAGGCTAACATTCTGCTCTTCGGCATTGGCGGTGTCGGCGGCGCGGTAGCTGAGGCACTTGTAAGATGCGGTGTCGGGTCTATTACATTAGTGGATAATGACTCAGTTTCCGTTTCTAATATAAACCGGCAAATCATTGCCACAGATGAAACGGTGGGGATGCAAAAGACTGAAGCTATGAAAAACCGTATCCGCTTAATCAACCCTGACTGCAAGGTGACCGTGCATAATCTGTTTTATCTGCCCGACACTGAGGACGTCATCACCAAGGATTATAACTATGTTGCCGATGCCATTGATACGGTTACGGCAAAAATTGATATTATAATGAAATGCAAAGCCTTGGGCATTCCCGTGATCAGTTGCATGGGCACCGGCAACAAGCTGCACCCCGAGCTTTTGGAAATTGAAAATTTGTACAACACATCCGTGTGTCCACTTTGCCGTGTCATGCGAACAGAGCTGAAAAAAAGAGGCTGCCCTGACGTAACGGTTATATATTCAAAGGAAGTTCCCCGAAAGCCTGCAGCGTCCATCGAGGAAAAACCGGATGCAAAACGTCAGGTTCCCGGCAGCGTTTCCTTTGTCCCACCGGCGGCAGGTTTTTTGATGGCATCTAAAATTATTCAGGACATAACCGGCGAAAAATAAAAGTTTCATCCTATTATATATGAAGGAGTTCACCATGAATCAGGAAAATTACATTGAACAAAATATAACTCAGGCGCTGGAAACAAACTATATGCCCTACGCCATGAGTGTTATTATTTCCCGTGCCATTCCGGAGATTGACGGGTTTAAACCGGCGCACAGAAAGCTTCTATATACCATGTATAAAATGAATCTTCTGACCGCCCCCCGTACGAAATCTTCCAACATTGTGGGGCAGACAATGAAACTGAACCCCCATGGTGATATGGCAATTTATGAAACAATGGTGCGACTGACCCGTGGTAACGGTGCCCTGCTCCACCCCTTTGTTGATTCAAAGGGTAACTTCGGTAAACAGGAATCCCGTGATATGGCTTTTGCCGCCCCCCGTTATACCGAAGCGCGCCTTGACCCCATTTGTAATGATGTGTTCGGTGATATTGATAAGAACACCGTTGATTTTGTGGATAACTATGACGGCGAGCTGAAAGAGCCCACACTGCTCCCCACGGCGTTTCCCAACATTCTGGTTAACCCCAATCAGGGCATTGCCGTTGGTATGGCATCTAACATTTGTTCCTTCAATTTAAACGAAGTTTGCCAAACCACCATTGCTTATTTAAAGGATTCTGAGTGCGACCTTGCTGAGACCTTGATTGCACCGGACTTTTCTACCGGCGGTCAGCTAATTTATAATGCTGAAGAGTTACGCGCCATTTATGAAACCGGTCGCGGCAGCTTTAAGGTTCGCTCTAAATATCGCTATGATAAAAAGAACAACTGCATCGAGGTGTACGAAATCCCTTACACCACCACAGTTGAAGCGATTATGGATAAAATTATTGAGCTTGTTAAGGCAGGCAAGATTAAAGAAATTTCTGACCTGCGTGATGAAACTGATTTATCCGGTCTGAAGCTGACCTTAGACTTAAAGCGCGGTACTGATCCTGACAAGCTGATGCTTCGTCTGTTCCGTCAGACACCACTTGAGGATTCCTTCTCCTGTAACTTTAACATTTTGATTGACGGCAAACCCAAGGTTATGGGCATTCGTGAGGTGTTAAAGGAATGGACAGCATTCCGTTTAGGCTGCATCAAACGCCGTCTGGAATTTGACTTAGACAAAAAGTCGCACCGCCTCCACCTGCTCCTCGGTCTTGAAAAAATCCTTTTGGATATTGATAAGGCTGTAAAAATCATTCGTGAAACCGAAGCGGAAAGTCAGGTTGTGCCCAACCTGATGAAAGGCTTTATGATTGACCAGATTCAGGCAGAGTTTATTGCTGAAATCAAATTGCGCCATTTAAATAAGGAATATATTTTAAAACGTTTAGAGGATATTGACCAGTTAAAGGGTGAAATTGCTGATATTCAAAAGACTCTGTCAAGCAATCTTGCTATGAAGAAAATCATCATTGCAGAGCTGACAGGCTTGATGAAAAAATACGGCAAAGACCGCCGTACTGAAATCATCCAGGGTGAAGACGCCGTCCTGCCTGAGGTTGAGTCCTTTATTGAGGACTATAACGTTAAGGTTTTCTTAACCGAGCAGAATTATATTAAGAAAATCACCTTGGTTTCTCTTCGTGCCAGCGCTGAACAAAAGCTGAAAGAAGATGACCGTATGCTTTGCGAGTGGGAGGGCTCAAATAAAGACGAGCTGCTTCTGTTCTCTAACAAGCAAAACTGCTATAAGCTAAAGGTCTATGACCTGCCGGATGTTAAGGCAAGTGCCTTAGGCGAATACCTGCCCAACGTTTTAGGCATGGACGCTGATGAAAAGATTCTGTATATGGCATTGACAGAGAAATACGAGGGCTTTATGCTCTTTGCTTTTGAAAACGGTAAAATCGCCAAAGTGCCCCTGTCAAGCTACGAAACCAAAACCAACCGCAAGAAGCTTGCAAACGCATACTATGAAAAAGCACCCCTTGCTGACATTCGCTTCCTTATGCAGGATACTGAGCTTGTTGCCATGAGTAACATTAACAAGATTTTGATTTTTGACACAGCAAAGGTTGCCATTAAATCTACCAGAAGCACTCAGGGCGTTCAGGTCCTCACGCCGAAAAAAGGCAGTATTTTAGCAAAAATCTGTACCATTGATGAGGCCACCATTACAGACCTTGACTATTACAGAACCCGCAATATTCCTGCCCGTGGCGCGTACTTAAAACCGGAGGATGCACCGGGCGAACAAATGACGCTACTCTAAGGGCTGTGATAAAACAGCACCGACCGCACAATGCACCTTATAATTGTAAGCGGTTTTAGTTTTTCTTTTTAATAACCAATAAAAATATTGAAGGAATTCGTATACCGAATTCCTTTTTTATTGCTTTGCGCTATGAACAAACTTCGCCTCTCGCTGTACACACGTACAGCGTCGGAACTCAGTTTGCCCATTCTGCACTATTTTATCGCAGCCCCATAAGCTAAGTCAAAAAACTGTGATAAAACAGCACCGATAAAACCAGCCACCCATATGGGTGGCTAGTTTTTATAATCGCTCATTAGTGAAATGAGGGATGCTTAATCTCCACATTGTCAAACTGACTACCGCCGGATGGTTCTGACAGGTTGATATACATTTTCGCCGCCTGTGTTGTTCCAAAATCACGATTAGAGCCTGTTTCCTGCACCTTGTTAAATGCCTCACGGAACATGGCGTTGTGCGCCTCTTCCCTGTTCAGCAAAAAGTCAATGGTGCCCCTGACCTTTTTATCATCAATCTGGCGATACAAATATTCATACACAACCTTGGCACGTTGCTCTGAGGCAATGTTTGAAAGCAAGTCAGCACAAAGGTCACCGGTTACGCTAACGTAATCCCCCGTCCACGAATAGCCTGATGCATTAACCAACCCCGGCGCAAGGCCCATCAGCACATGGGTCTGAATCTCCCCTGCAGGGACCTTTGACGCATCAACATCATGACCGTTTAATAGGTTGATTGTCTGTGCCACCATTTCCATATGCCCCAGCTCTTCAGCCGCAATGTCCAGAAATAAGTCTTTAATCTCGGGGTCTTTAATACGAAAGCTTTGAGACATATACTGCATTGCCGCTTTCAGTTCACCATTAGCACCACCAAGCTGTTCCTGAAGTAGTGCCGCATACTGCGGATTTGCCTTTTCCACCTCAACAGGCTGCATAAAATGTTTTTCGTGTTTAAACATAGAATCGCTCCTTTCGATAGTTTCAGTATTTGACAAACCCAAAAAAATTATCCATAAAAAAAGAGATTGTAACAACATTACTTGTTACAATCTCTTTTTTTAAACAGCCTCCACTAACGAGACCTCTCCGGCAAAATCTGAATTGCCCAATAAATCTTCTAAAATTTCCTTCATAGATATAGGGGTTACTGTGTTTCTTGCTAACAGATGCAAAACTTCACTGGCTTCCGCCTCTGTCTGAAATACATCAAAAACCTTCCGATACTCCGCATAGGGTGTTCCGTCTGTACGCCGTGCCCGCTTATAAATTTCAAGCCCGAACCGACTGACGCAAATCCCCTCTACCTGCACTTCTTTTTCCAGAATGTAATAATCCAGAAAAAAGGTTTCTTCGCCTGTTTCATCTGTTGCCACGTTGACTGTTTTGACTAATTTTCGCATTGCTTGCTGAGTCTCCCTTCTAGATTTAGTTTGTTTCACTCACACAATACACATTATATAGTATATGAAACAAAAAGTCCAGCATTAAAAATCGCAATATCTGACAAGAAAAGCCCAAACCTAAAAGGTTTCGTTTTGAAGCACGGAAATGTGACGGATTTTTCATCACTTTCGACAGAAAAAACCAAAAAGTTTTTTTACAAAAAAATGACAGAGTGTTTCACTCTGTCATTTTTTTGATTTCATTTATTTACGAACAACAATGGCTCTGTCTAAGAAAACTGCTTCCTGGTCATCTTTGCTACCGCCATACATTTCGCCGGTAAACTTCATAGAAAGATATACGTCACAGGCATCCATAGGAAAGGCAACCGAAATGCCGGTCAGACTCAGCCACTCAAAGTTGATGCCAAAAATATCCACACGGGTATCGCCTGACTCGCGAATACCTGAAACAGACCCAACCTTATACAGGTGATATTCATTGGGCACTACATCTTCTTTATAAAGCTCAATACCACAAAGCTGTTTGGCATCCTGTTCAATCGAAATTGAAATCGGATGGCTGTTTTCAATCTGCTTACCGGTAACGGACAATGCAATAATCTCATGCTTAAACGCCGCATCATCAAAGCAGAATTTAGCGGCCTTACCGGTAGAAGAATCTGCATCCTCCGCAACAGAAAAACCATATAGTTTTGCACTATGAGAGCCATGACGACACATATTTTTGAACAGGAACTGATATACGTCATCGGAGTTCACACCGGAAAGCTCTGCCGGCAAAGCAGGCTTTTCTTCCTCACCTAAAGACATACTCTCATAATAGCGAATAGCGTCACCAATACGACCGTTATTTTCGCCAATTCTGGGCAGTTTTGCAGCATCTTTATAGCCTGCAATAACCATCTTGCGAACTGCCTCTATGTCATAGTCAAAGGTAATACCACAAAGGGCTGCATTCTTTTTAAGGTCGTGATACTTAATGAGCAAAGTGCCGCCCAAAATTGCCTGCGAATACTGAACACGGGGACCAAATACAGCATCACCCCGCACCGCATCCATAGCCTTTTCCAAAAGCTCCATACCGCGTTTAACGGTTTTAGCATCTAAATAGTTAAAATGAACGCTTTCAATAATGCAGAAAACAGAATAATCGTTTTCTTTAGATGCACGCACAAGGCAGTCATAATATTCCTGCATATAAGGTGCCGCAGGGCCGTAGAAACGAGTCATAAAATCACAGACTAAAGCATCAGCATCCTGATGCGGGTCTTCACCCAAATGGGTAAGCATGTAATGAGTCAGTTCCCACATATCTGCTGTCAAGCACTCATTTTCTACAAAAACACCTTTCACACCATATTCGCAGAATGCGCGGTAAGTATCCACAAGACGGTTAGGCACCGGTGCCGGCAGGTCAAAGAACAGGTTATACATATAATCCCAGATGTAAAGGGTGCAGCCTGCTTTTTTACAGATAGCAGACCAATCCTGTAAGAGCTGCAAATACCACCGGTTACCTTTATCGTGAATGCCGTGAATGATGTCAACATAAACCTGAGCCAGGCGGATAATAACATTCTTTTCGGGAAGCGTATCGTCAAGCGGCTTATCAAGATAAACAGAATATACCAATGTTTCAATTTTTACATCAGGATATTTTTCTGCCACGCGTTTTGCAATTTTATTAACGAAATTAATAGCATAACCGCTGGCGCCGGATTTTTCGACTGCTTTTTTACAAGCTTCACACTGGCAGAAGCCTTCCACAGAGTCAGGGAAGGAAACAGAATAAAAATCCGGTAACTCAACACCGGTTTCTTTTGCCAGTCTTTGGTCCTCCTCAATATATGCCATAACCTTTTCTGTGAGTGCTTCAATAAATTCTTCATTGGTCAGACAGTAATGACCATAAGATACACGCTTGTTCTGAAAAGCACTCCAGGCAAACCAATCAGGATGCTCGGAAAATGTTTCTTCCGGCGGAAAATACTGACCCAATGTATGTACATGATGAGGACGACCCATAGGCATAGCACCGCCAAGCTTTTTAATGCTGGGATGATATACCCCACCCTCTAAACCATCATCACCGACAACATTGGTGCGGGTTCTTGCGTCAAAGTAAAAATCTTTAAATGCACCGTAGTGAATCGGCTTGCGGTAATAAAAGGTAGGCGTACCCTCTTTATAAAAATCATCTTCTAAAGAAAGCTCTGAAAGCTTTAGCACATCCTCTTCCCAATAGTTCCACCAGCGCACACCTACAATATCTTCTAAGAAGTGGTATACGGCGTAAATGATACCGCGGTCGTTTGTTTTTTCACCACCGGTTAAAATCAGGTTGCCATCCACCATTTTCATAATCCAGTTTTCTTTTGACTTGCCGCAAACGCCGGCAGCCTTTGCATATTCTGTATGACCGATATAAAAAGCCTTGCCAACCGCTTCGCCTTCTTTTTTAACACAAAGCTCTGCATCCAATGCCTTTTTCAAATATCCCTGCAATTCTGCTGCGGCAGTTTCTTCTACCGGTGCAGGACTGGCCGGAATCACAATAACATACTCTGTTTTTTTGTCTGCAATCAATGTTATTTTCATAATAACCTCCTACATATCTCTTCTCGCAAACTAGAATCTATCCCAAGTTTATCATACATCTTTTACTGCGTCAATTGTATTTTTCAAACTTTAATTGCTATTTTCAAACATTCCGTCAAAAAATAACTCACCAGTTTTTTAGGCCGATCATATACTGTAACAGCAGAACTTTTTGCGAGGTTTTTATTATGAATTTACATAACCTGCCTCCGGGCAGCTCCGCCTACATCAGTCGTCTGAATGCTCGCGATTCTATCAGGCGAAGACTTTTAGACATGGGCTTTACACAGGGCACAAAAGTCACATGTCTGTATGCGAGCCCTGCCGGTGACCCAAAAGCCTATGCGGTTTTCGGTACTGTCATTGCCCTTCGTTCTGAAGAAGCATCTCAGATTGAGATTTTTCAGCCCCACGCGGAGGAGGGATGCTTATGGGATTAACAAGAAAATCCACCGGCAAGGACACTACGCCTGCCGAGATCAACAGCACCCCCAAAAATCAGCCGGTGATTGCCCTTGCCGGAAACCCCAATGTTGGAAAAAGCACCGTCTTTAACGCCCTGACCGGTATGCACCAACACACAGGCAACTGGACGGGCAAAACAGTCGGTAACGCACAGGGCACTTTTGCGGCCAACCAAAAAACGTATACTCTTGTAGATATCCCCGGTACATACTCTCTCATTGCCCACTCTGAAGAGGAAAAAATTGCACGGAACTTTATCTGTTTTTCCGGCTGTGACGCCACCGTCATTGTTTGTGATGCCACCTGTCTGAAACGAAATTTAAACTTTGTCTTGCAGACCTTAGAGGTAACAAGTCGCGTGATTCTTTGCGTTAATTTAATAGATGAAGCCGCACGCAAGCACATTCGCATCAACTGTCAAAAGCTGTCCGCCGCTTTGGGAATCCCTGTCATACCGACAGCGGCCCGTCAGGGCAAGGGCTTGCAAGAGCTGACAGAGACAATCGACGAGGTGCTTCAAAAAGCTCCCACACCCCTGCAGGTTCGCTATCGCCCTGAGATTGAGGAAGCCATTTCTGCCATCGAGCCCACCATTGCCACAATAACAGGCCGTCTCCCCTCCCGTTTTTTATCTGTCCGTCTGCTGGATGGCAATCCGGACTTTTTAGAAGATATCGAAAGCTTTTTGGGCACCCCTCTGACCAGAGATGAGCGCCTTGACGAAAAACTCACTGAGGCAAAAACCACCCTCTCGCAAAAAGGGTATGACACCACCTCCCTGCGGGACACCTTGGTTTCTGATCTGTTTAAAACCGCAGACAAACTTACAAAAGAGGCTGTAAACACACCCTCCGGCTATAACAACCGCCAGATACGGGCAGACAAATTTTTAACCGGAAAAGCTACCGGCATCCCCGTTATGCTCCTGCTCCTTCTTTTTGTTTTATGGCTGACCATTTTCGGCGCCAATTACCCCTCACAATGGCTGTCTTCCTGCCTTTTTTCACTGGAAGAGCCACTATTTCACTTACTGGGTCTGTTGCACCTGCCTCTTTGGATGCAAAACGCCTTGGTCTTAGGGGTCTATCGGGTGCTTGCCTGGGTGGTTTCTGTCATGCTGCCGCCAATGGCAATTTTCTTCCCCCTGTTTACGCTGTTAGAGGATGCCGGCTACCTGCCACGAGTCGCCTTTAATCTGGACCATCCCTTAAAAAAATGCTGTGCCTGTGGCAAGCAGGCGCTCACCATGTGCATGGGCTTTGGTTGCAATGCAGCCGGCGTCATCGGCTGCCGGATTATCGACTCCCCCCGTGAGCGTCTGATTGCCATTTTAACAAACAATTTCGTCCCCTGCAACGGCCGTTTTCCCACTCTGATTGCCATTATCACCATGTTTTTTATAACGGGCTCTGCCGGTTTTTTCTCTTCCATAGGTGCTGCCGCCCTGCTCACCCTGCTGATTCTTTTGGGAATCGTTATGACCCTGCTTGCATCAAAATTCCTTTCAAAAACGGTTTTAAAGGGCATTCCCTCTTCTTTCACTTTAGAGCTCCCCCCCTACCGCCGCCCGCAGATAGGCAGAATTTTAATCCGCTCTGTGTTTGACAGAACGCTGTTTGTGTTGGGGCGCGCCATAACCGTTGCCGCACCGGCAGGGCTGGTAATTTATGCTATGTCAAACCTGACCGTTGGTGGTGCCACCCTGCTAGCACACGCCGCCGGGTTTTTAGACCCCTTTGCCCGGCTGATTGGCCTTGACGGCGTGTTACTGATGGCGTTTATCTTGGGTTTTCCGGCAAACGAAATTGTGATGCCCATCGCCATTATGGCGTATATGTCAAGCGGCACTCTGACTGAGTTTGAGAATCTGTCTGCCCTCAAAACCCTGCTTTTAGATAACGGTTGGACACCACTGACCGCCGCTTGTACTATGATTTTTTCCTTACTCCATTTTCCCTGTTCCACCACACTGATCAGCATAAAAAAAGAAACAGGGAGCTGGCGCTGGACCCTTGTGGCTTTCCTCCTCCCCACCGCGTGCGGCGCTTTCCTCTGTTTTCTTTTAACAACGGCTGTCAGGTTATTGTCACTGTTTTAAAAAGAGGCTGTAGCGGATTTATTCCGCAGCAGCCTCTTTATCTATCAGATATTTTTTTCGGATACAATAATAAGGAATAATCACAAGTGCAAATGCCCCAAGCCACGCAAAGGGTTCAATGTAATAAAACACCTCGGTCCCCCACAAGGGCACCAAAAACTTACCCATACCAACACGAATGGCTCCCTCTACCACGCCGCCAATCATAGACCAGATAGAAACCCCCATCGCCGGCAGCACGTTCCGGTAGACATAGATAACATATAAAATCACAAGACAATAACTCATATATCTGAGATACTTCCAGGCAACAGCCAAAGCTTCTACGCCGCCTTCTTTTGAAACATCCAGAAACATCAAAAGGAGTGTTTTGCCGCCTAAAAGCATGATCACCATCACAACCAAAGATAAACCTATCGTAAGATAAATGCCTGTTCTGACACCGCTAAGTACCCGCTTATAGTTTCCTGCACCGTAATTCTGTGCAAAGTATGTAGAAAAGGCAGTCCCCAAAGAGATAGCGCTACTTTCTAAAAAGCCATACATTTTATTGAGTGCGGTGTAGCCTGCCACAAAATAGCTCCCCTGCAAATTAATGGTTGATTGCAGGATAATGCCTGACAGGGCAATCACCATAAACTGCGCCGAAAGAGGCAGACCAAACTTTAAAAGTGAGCCCATTCGTTTAAAATCAAGACCCCACATTGACTTCTCTAATCGAACACAAGATACTTTGTTTATTTGCCATAAGCAATATAAAAACGAAATACCCTGCGCTATAACCGAAGCAAAGGCAGCACCAAACACACCCCATTGAAACACCATAACAAACAAAAGGTCAAGCCCAACATTTAAAGTTGCCGCTATAGCCATGCCAACGAGGGGCGACTTTCCGTCACCAAAGGCACGCAAAATGGAGGATGCCATATTATAAGCAGTCACAACCAAGGTGCCGGCAATCATTGTCACAAGATAAACCGTTGCATCACCAATAATCTCTTGCGGGGTATCCAAAAGCTCTAAAACAGGCCTTGCAAACAAAATACCTATCAGGGTTAACAGTCCACCAATCACCGCACACAAAATGGTAGAGGTGGCAATAGTTTTATTCATTTCTTCATAGTTTTGCTCACCAAAATAGCGCGAAACAAAAATAGAAAAGCCTTGAGCCAATGCAGTTACTGACCATAGAATCAGCCAGTAAGTCCAGTCTGCAGAGCCAACCGCCGCCAGTGCGTGAACGCCCACCCCACGGCCTACAATGGCAGCATCCACCATCATATAAAATTGCTGTCCCAAATTGGTTATAATCAAAGGAACTGCAAAGCGCATAATCAACTTTGCGGGGTTCCCCACCGTCATATCTACTGTTCTAGCCATGTCATCATGCTCCTAAAGATGCTTTTACTCAAAGGGAACAACCTCACTGTTTTCCATACCAGTTCCGGCTTGTTCAATGCACAAAAGCTTTGCGCCGTCTTTCATGCAAACCACATGCCAGGTGCCCAGCTTCACGTTATACACCTTGCCGATTTCAAGCTCATACCGCTTGCGCTCTTCACCAATGAGCAACACCGACTCACCCATAATGGGCACAAACACCTCGTCAGTTTCCAAATGACGTTGCATTTCGTGTCTGTTTTCTTCATACAGTGCCTCACAGCCGTTAATGATAGCAATGCGCCAGGACCGGAAGCCATCCACATCCACAAAGCCCGGTGCATTTGATTCTGTAATCAATATTTCTTGTTTATACATAACGATTGTCTCCTTTTTTAACGTCTGTATTATTATATCACATACACACGCTTTTGCAAATAGTAAAAGCCGATTTACACCATAAAAAAACGCCACGGCAAACCTGCCATAGCGTTTTTAGGGTTCATATCAGTTAAAAGGGTTCAAACTCGCTGTTCTCTGCGCCTGTGTCATCGTTTTCAACGATCAAAACCTTTGCGCCCTCTTCCATGGCAATGGTGTGCCAGGCACCCAGCTTCACGTTATACACCTTGCCGATTTCCATTTCAACACGTTTTCTTTCCTTGCCGACAAACAGAGCTGATTTACCGGTAATAGGCACAAACACTTCATCTGTTTCAAGATGCCGCTCAACCTCGTGTCTGTTTTCTTCCTTCAAAGATTCGCATCCGTTAATAATGGCAACCCGCCAGGTGCCAAAACGGTCAACGGGCGCATAGCCACCCTCATTAAATTCTGTAATCACAATATCTTGTGCTTCCATATTTTTCTCCTTATGTATTATTGATATTCAAAAATCAAAGCCTGCAGGCTTTTCATAGCTTCTCTGCCCGGCTCAGGAAGATGGGCAAAGGGAAAGGTCAGCCCCATTGCATCATATTTGGTCTGGCATAGCTTTCGAAAAGGCAACAGCTCAATTTTATCCACGCAGGCACAATCGTCTGCAATGGCTTTTATCCTTAAAACATTTTCCTTCCCGTCATTGATGCCGGGGATAATCACCTGCCGCAACGTGGTCTGAATACTTTGCTCATTAAGATATTTTAAAAATTCCATTGGCGCCGCCAACGGACAACCCACGTTGTCATGGTACAAGCTGTCTTCTGTATACTTAATGTCAAGCAGCACCCTGTCCGTTTCTGCTAGCAAAAGCTTAACATTCTCACTTAAAATACTGCCTGAGGTATCAAGGCAGGTGTGAAGCCCAGCCTCGTGGCATAACCCGAAAAATTCTGCCACAAACTCTGCCTGCAAAAGTGGCTCGCCGCCTGTGGCGGTAACGCCACCCTCTGCACCAAAATATTCCCGATAGCGAGTGGCTTTTGCAACCAGTTGCTTTGCGCTGTACTCTGTGCCACCCTCTATATCCCACGTATCGGGATTATGGCAACACTTGCACCTGAGGTTGCACCCCTGCATAAACACCACAAAGCGCACACCGGGCCCGTCTAGTGTGCCCATGGTTTGTATCGAGTGGACCCTGCCCACTAATTTTCTGCTCATATTGCCTCGTGGAAGGTGCGGCTGATAACCTCACGCTGCTGCTCACGGGAAAGCTTATTGAAGTTCACCGCATACCCCGAAACACGAATGGTCAGGTTGGGGTATGCCTCAGGATTTTCATAAGCCTTTAAAAGGGTCTCACGGTTCATTACGTTAACATTAATGTGATGCGCCTTTTTAGCAAAATATCCGTCTAAAATATTCACCAGATTGCTTATGCGTTCATTCTCCGTTCTGCCCAGCGCCTCCGGTGTGATAGAGAAGGTGTTGGAAACACCGTCGCGGCAATCATCATAGCTGATTTTAGCTACAGAATTTAAGGATGCCAACGCACCGTTTTCCTCTCTGTTATGCATGGGATTTGCTCCCGGTGCAAAAGGTTCACCTGCGCCCCTGCCGTCAGGGGTTGCTGCTGTGTTCTTGCCATACATAACGTTAGAGGTAATGGTCAGAACTGAAAGGGTATGAATGGCATCACGATAGGTCTTTGTCTTACGAAGCTCGCAAATCACCTTGTGGGCCATATCCTTTGCAATCAGGTCAACACGGTCATCATCATTGCCGTATTTGGGAAAGTCGCCCACAGTTTCAAAACCGGTAACAAAGCCATTTTCATCTGTAACAGGTTTAACCCTTGCATACTTAATCGCACTGAGCGAATCCGCTACAACCGAAAGGCCGGCAATACCAAACGCCATAAACCGCTCAACCTCTGTATCGTGCAGAGCCATCTGAGTTTTTTCGTAGGCATATTTATCGTGCATATAATGGATAATGTTCATGGTGTTAACATACAGATGGCTGAGCCACGCAATGTATATATCAAACCGCTCCATCACCGCATCAAAGTCAAGTTTGTCGCCCCTAAGGGGTTCCATCCGGGGACCAATATGCATATTACTTGTGGTGTCATAGCCACCGTTTATAGCAATGAGCAAAAGTTTTGCCAAATTACATCGTGCACCAAAAAACTGCATCTGCTTGCCCACCTTCATAGCAGATACACAGCAAGCAATGGCATAGTCGTCACCATAAATCGGCCGCATTAAATCATCATTTTCATACTGGATTGAGTCTGTATCACAGGATACCTTAGCGCAGAATTTTTTAAAGGGCTCAGGCAACGCCTTTGACCACAAAATGGTCAGATTCGGCTCAGGGGATGAACCTAAGGTATACAAGGTATTCAGCACGCGGAAGCTGCTTTTGGTAACCAGACTTCTGCCATCCTCACCCACGCCGCCAACAGCTTCGGTTATCCACATGGGGTCACCGCCAAACAGCTCATTATATTCCGGCGTGCGAAGATGCCGCGCCATACGAAGCTTCATCACAAAATCATCCATCAACTCCTGAGCGCCCTCTTCTGTCAGAATGCCGTTTTTCAGGTCACGTTCAATATAAATATCAAAAAATGTACTAACGCGGCCTAATGACATTGCCGCCCCGTTCTGCTCTTTAATGGCACCAAGGTAAGCAAAGTAAGTCCATTGAATGGCTTCTCTTGCATCCTTTGCCGGCTGCGAAATATCAAAGCCGTACATAGCCGCCATTTCTTTCACGTAACCTAAAAATTCAATTTGCTTATAAAGCTCTTCATCCAGCTGAATGTTTGCACCATCAAAATGGTCATTGGCAAGCTCTTTTTTGTCTTTTTTCTTTTCTTCAATCAGCTTGTCTACACCGTAAAGCGCAACACGGCGATAGTCACCGATAATTCTGCCACGGCCGTAAGCATCGGGCAGACCTGTGATGACGTGACATTTGCGGGCTTTTCTCATCTCATCGGTATAGGCACGAAAAACGCCGTCGTTATGAGTGGTGCGATAACGAAATTCTTCCTCAATTTTATCGCTCAGCTTATAGCCATAAGCCTCGCAGGCCTGCCGTGCCATACGCATACCGCCAAAGGGGTTCACCCCGCGCTTTAAGGGGCGGTTTGTCTGCATACCGACAATGATTTCATTCTCTTTATCAATATAACCCGGAGAATAGCTTGTCAGGGAGGATACGGTTGCGGTGTCAATATCTAAAACGCCGCCATATTGACGCTCTAAGGCAAACAAGGACTCAAGCTTTTTCATAACACCCTTTGTCCGCTCTGTTGCACCGGACAAAAAGCTGTCATCACCCTTATATTCAGTATAATTCTTCTGAATAAAATCGCGGACGTTAATTTCATCCTGCCAGATACCACCATTAAATCCGTTCCAGTTTTCGTGCATCATAAGAAATCCTCCATTCAAAAGCTATCATCAGATATTAAAAAAGGGCAATCCACTATAAAGCGAATTGCCCAGACGGTCGGCGTTTATCATTTACATTTCCCCCGCGACAGTTCGCGAAATCCGTCAGTCGTGTAAATGTTCGTTACCATTATTATATCGTAAGCTACGCCCTTTTGTCAAGGGAGAAAACACAAACTTCTATCCGTTCATCAATGCATCTAAATTTTCCTCCGAATATTCCACCTCTGCCGAATACTGCCGTGCAACTTCCGCCATCTTTTCAAGGTTAAACACACCGCATTTTGCCCAGACAGCCCCTATCAGATAACAGCTCATCAGGGCAAAATAAATCCGCGATGCATAATCTCCGTCCCACATTGCATCCGTCAGATGGCGGAACACAAAATAGACAGAAAGCTGTTCAAAAGGAATTTGAAATTCAACTTCTTCAAAAATCCTGCCATCAAAAGAAAAATCTTGCAAACCTCTCAGCACCTCAGTCCAGTTCTCGTCAAGCCGCTCTAAAGACAGGTACAGCTTGCAAAGCTCACCAAGGGAAAAACAAAAGTCAAAGCCAAAAGCTTTTGCCAAAGCTGAAAACCGCTTGCCTATGCTTTTTGTTCTGTCCTGCAAAAGGTCAAAAATTGCTTGTCGCTTTGCAAAAAACAGCTCTTCTTCCTCTGAAAGGGTCACATCCGCCGGCATTAAAACAGAAAACGGCTCCTTTTCTGACAAAATAAGTCGCGCAGCCTCCTCACAGCAAAGCCCCAAGCCTGTTTCAAAAAAATCAGAATAAAAATTCCGGAACCTAGGGTGCAGGGTGCAGATGTCACAAAGGGCGTCCTCACCCAAGGCACAAATAATGTCACAAAGCCCTTCATCATTTAAAAACGGACACCTGTCTCCTGCGCCTAAAATAAAGTGAGGCGGCTCTCCTTCAATGTTCTTGCGAATCCGCTCCCCTATGTCGCCCTCCATAGCCTGATACTGCGCCATGGCCACCTCATCAATGTCAATTTCCCAGCCAATGCAGCAATTATGCCTGCACTTCTCTGCAATGCACTTAAATTTTCGATAATAATTGGGAACTGCTTCTTTCATAAAATGCCTCTTATCATACAGTATGGTTTACTCAAAGTAAGACTTTAAGAAATCTGCCATGGGTTTGTCGCAAATCGCCTCTCCCATCCAGTAGTTGCCCAACTGGTTTCCGCAAAGATAGTTGATGTATGTCTTGCCGTTCCAATCGCAGATGTCAAGGTCTGTATTGTTAACATTAAAAGCTGTTTTTAAGCGTTCCCGCTCTGCATCTGTAATCTCTGTATAGTGCGGTGTGATAATTCTGTCATCATCAGACGGCATCAGAATCGGATTGTAATAACCAACATACCAATCCTTAAAGTCTTTGGTTCTGTACATATAGTTTACATACACTCTGCGGGGCAGCAGACAGTCTGCCAACAGATAAAACCAGCCCTCAGAATATTTCAGTGCCGGCCCACCGGTGCCTACGTCCTTTGAAAAGGGAGTGTCATAGTCTAAAAATTCCCAGTTCACCAAATCTGGGGATTTGGCAAAAAACATTGTCCAACTGTTGTGTCCAATGTAGCGGCAGGGATAATCCGTATCAAACTTGCCTTTATAAACGTGAGGGCCTGTCTCTAAAATAATATAATAGCCAACCTCGCGGTTTCCTGCAATCTGTGAGTTAAAATAAATCCACTCGGGGTTTGATAAAAGGTCGCGGTCTTTCCAGGTAACAAGGTCTTTTGTTTCATAAATGCGAATGGTGTCACGGCGTTTCATATCAACACCGGTTACATATAAGGTGTCACCATCTACAAAGGCAGAATGAAAATAGCTGTCTGCACCCACATAAGACAAAAATTCACCGGTCTCAACATCACGGATACCTGCCTGCCTTAAAATAGAAGAATCCGTGCCCTTGCCCGGGTCAACAAGCTCCATGCGCATGAGTCTGCCCTGCCACATAAAGGGTGTCATTTCGCCATTGGGGCTGCAAGCACCCAACTTTTTAATTTTAGGATAACCACCAATCATCAGGGTATCTTTTTCATACAAAATCTCGCTCATATTTTCTCCTCCTGTCAATTTTTAAAAGTCCGCTACACAAGTCTTGACCGTGTGCCACCGCTAATAAAGTTTTCAATATTCATTGCCACCTCATTAATGCAACGCTGTCTTGCATCAATTGACCCCCACGCCATGTGAGGTGTAAAAATCACATTCTCATAGCCTAAAATCTGCTGATAGGGGCTGTCTGCCTGCATGGGTTCTGTGCTGTAAACGTCTACACCCAAACCGCCCAGTTTCTTTTCCTTCACCGCCCGGCAAACTGCCGCCTCATCAAAAACTGCGCCTCGTGCCACATTGATTAAAATAGCGCCATTTTTCATCATAGCCAGTTTCTCTTCATTAATCAAATGGCGTGTTTCATCATTTAAGGGCACATGCACACTGATGATGTCGCTCTCCCGGCAAAGGGTGTCAAGGTCCACACAGGGGTAGCGATCCACAGGCGTCCGCTTATAGGCAAGCACTCTGCAGCCCATAGTCCCGGCAATATCTGCCACCTTCATACCAATGTTTCCAAGGCCAACAACGCCCCATGTCAAGGTTGAAATTTCCCTGAATACCGGCTTCAGGCAGTTAAAGATACCGCTTTTTGTATAGGCACCCGATTTTACAAATCCGTCAAATGCCAAAAGATTTGTTGCAAGTGAAAACGCCATTGCTACCGTCAGCTGCACCACGCTGTCGGTAGAATATCCGGCAACGTTACACACGGCAATGCCGTGCTCTTTGCAATACTCTAAATCCACATTGTCAAAGCCAGTGGCGGTAATGCAGATAAGCTTCAGTTTTTTTGCAAAAGGCAGATTGTCACGATTCAGCTTGACCTTGTTTAAAATCAGTACCTCGGCATCGCTGATGCGCTCCACTACATCCTCCTGACGGGTGATGTCATAAATCACCACCTCACCCAAACGGCGAACAGCGTCAAACTGTAAGTCATCACCCATGGTGGCTATATCTAAAACCGCAATTTTCATAGCATAGCACCTCTCACATTAAAAAGATATCCAAAACGGTAAAGCACAGCGCTTTGCCGTTTTATATAATATTATCGTTTTGTTCTGACAACAATCGCACGGTCAAGATAAACCGCTTCCTGATCATCCTTGCTGCCGCCATACATTTCGCCAGTGAACTTCATAGAAAGATACACATCACAAGCATCCATGGGGAACAGGACAGAAATACCGGTAAGGCTCAGCCATTCAAAGTTATTACCGAACATATCCACACGGGTGTCGCCGGATGCACGAATACCTGAAACAGAGCCAACCTTATACAGGTGGAACTTATCAGGAACAATATCTTCTTTAAACAATTCGATAGAAGAAAGAATCTTAGCATCCTGCTCAATAGCGATGGAAATACCCTTAGCGCCCACAGCATCTTTCGGGCAGGTTGCAAGGCAGACGATTTCATAATCCACTGTCGTATCATCCTTACAGAACTTGCCGGTTACACCGGTAGCTGCCTCAGGGTCCTCCACAACAGAAAAGCCGTAAAGCGCATTTAAAGACAAATGACGGCAGGTGTTTTTAAAGAAGAACTGATAGGTGTCCTCAGGATTTATATGAGAAAGTTCAGCAGGCAGTTCTGCCACTTCATCCTCTAAAGAAAGGTCTTCAAAATATTTAGCATGACGTTTGAAGCGATCATCAAGGTCAGGACGGGGCTTCGGGCGGTTTAACATTTCCTTATAGCCGTCAACTGCCATCTTTCGCACTGCTTCAACATCAAAGTCAAAGCTTTCGCCCAACTCAGCAGCGCGTCTCTTTAAATCACGGTATTTAAGAAGCAGGCTGCCGGCTAAAAGGGTACGCAGGTAACGAACACGGGGCTCTAAAACTGCATTACCTTTAACAGCCTCCAATGCTTTTTCAAGTAGGGGCATACCCTTTTTGAATACTCCCACATCCAAATAGTTAAAGTGGGCGCTTTCAATAACGCAGAAAATAGAATAGGGGTTTTCAGTTGCTGCACGGTCAAGCTCATCGTAATACGCTTTTACATAGGGTGCCGCCGGACCGTAGAAGCGAGTCATAAAGTCCTCAATGAGTGCATCCACATCTGCATAGGGGTCTTCATTCAAATGCAGAAGCACATACAAACTCAGTTCCCAAAAATCTGCAGAATAGCACTGGTTTTCAACAAAAACGCCCTTAACACCGTATTCGGCAAAAGCACGCCAGGTGTCCGCCGCACGACGGGCAACGGGACCGGGAATATCAAAGAACAGCTGGTACATATAGTCCCAGATATAAAGGTCACTGCCTGATTTTTTACAAATTTCAGACCAATCCTTAAGCAACTGCAGATACCACGCATTACCTCTTTCGTGAACGCCGTGAATCAGGTCAACAAACACCTGCGCTAAGCGGATAATCAGGTTCTTTTCAGGCAGGGTATCATCTAAGGGCTTGTCAAGATACACAGAGTATACCAAGGTTTCAAGCTTAACATCGGGGAATTCTTTAGCCACGGCACGGGCAAGCTTGTTCACAAAGTCAATAGCATAGCCGCTGGGGCCTTTTTTCGCAACCATCGCCTTACATTTTTCGCACTGACAGAAGCCGTTTGCTGTGTCAGGGAAGGAAACAGAATAGAACACGGGGGGTTCAATGCCCTGCTCCCTCCACAGCTTCTGGTCTTCTCTCACAAAGCCCAAAAGCTTATCAATCATCGCCTGAATATATTCTTCATTAGTCAGGCAGTAATGCCCGTATGTAACACGCTTTTGCTCAAAATCACTCCAGGCAAACCAATCGGGATGCTCCTCAAAATAATCCTTCGCCGGAAAGTACAGCCCCAGAGAGTGAACGTGATTGGGGCGACCCATGTGCATAGCACCGCCTAAGGTTGCAAGCTGCTCACTGCGAAAATCGCCGGGCAGATTATCGTCAATCATAACAATGTTGCCACGGTTTCTTGCTTCAAAGAAAAAGTCGGGAATATCCTTGTGGGATAAAATCTTACGAAAATGGAAAGCCGGTGTGCCTTCCTTGTAAAAATCATCAGCAAGTGAAAGCTCACAAAGTTCGGGCACATCCTCTTCAAAGCGTGTCCACCAGCGCACACCGATGACATCCTCTAAAAAGTGATACACGCTGTAGGGGATACCGCGGTCTACATTTGTCTCGCCACCGGTTAACACAAGATTAGCGTCAACCATTTTAATAATCCAGTTTTCCTTGGACTTACCCAAAACACCGGCAGCCTTTGCATAGTCCGTATTACCCACATAAAACGCCTTGCCTGAAGCTTCCCCTTCCTTGCAGATTAAAAGGTCCACATCCAAAGCTTTTTTCAAATATTGCTTCAGTTCCTCTGCGGCTGTCTGCTCAACAACCGAGCAGTTTGCCGGAACTATAATTGAATACTCCGTTTTTTTCTCTGATATCATTGTTATGTTCATCGGTTACCTCCTGCGTGCTCATAAAAGCATACTTTCTGACTCTATTATGCCAAAATTTTATCACCACGTCAATATACAAAATCGCACTTTTATCTATTCTTTTTCACTTTTCGTATCAATCCGTCAAAAATCTATTTTTTAGCCAACACAATCGGCTGATAAAAGCCTGTCTCTTCAGGAAATTTCCATTCTACAAAGCGTCAAGCCCTATGGCTTATGTCCCGATGCCGCAGGCGCAATCAAGAACACGGCACTGTTTATCATAACCGTTATCTTGAAATAGCTTATCTAATATAACGGCCTGCTCTTTTGTGGCAGCATCCCAATTTGAAAACAGCTTATCATATTGTAATGCCATTTTACATCAGCTAATTTTTGCCCTGTGTTTTTAAGTATTTTTTCATACAGAAGATACACAGTACGCCCAAAAGGGAAAACAATCCTGCTACAAGCAGCCCGGCTCTCATACTAACCTGTTCTGTACTTATACATAATATTTCTGAAATATTTGAGGCTACATTCGTCAAGCTGAATTTATCAGATATAATGCCAACAATCTGCGGTGCAACAGATGCACCCATATCGCCGCCGGCAGCCATCAACGCATAAACAGCCACACCCACATTTTCAAACTTTTCTTCTACATAAATCAAAGTTCCCGGCCATAACATAGATGTGAAAAGCCCGGTCAAAGCACAGGCTATAATGCCAACTACAGGGCTCAGCGACAAGCTTGCCGTTATGTAGCAAACCCCTGCTCCCAGCATTCCAAACAACAAAACGTTAATGATGCTTTTACCGTATTTGGAATACAGCGTTCTGCCCGTTCCCATAAGGGCTGCGAGGAAAGCAACACCTATAATATCTCCATAAACCTTAGGAATCCCTATGGCATTTTCAATAAATCCCGATGCCCATTGACTCATAAAGTTCCATGGTGCTCTCATCAATATCAATTTCCCAGCCAATGCAGCAGTTGTGCTTACACGCCCCTGCAATGCAGGTAAATTTATCATAATAATTCGGAAAAATTTCTTTCATAATGCGCCTCTTTCAAAGCATAAAATCACATATCGTCAAACATATCTGCAAGGGTACGTATTGATTGTTCCATCCTGGCCATACCATCAAAAATGTTTTCCTTGTTGTAGTCATTCAAGTACCTGTTTGCCTCAAGGGTGAAATACCCTTGATAACGAATGGTCTTAAGAGCCTTGACAATTGATTCAAAATCTATATCCATTGAAAAAGGAATCTGATGAGAATCGTGCAGTTTATCATTGTCGTGAATGTGCAGTGCCGTAAGTCTGTCCCCAAGGGCTAGTATCATCTCAACAGCAGACGTATCACTACCTTTCATCTCCGCATGGCCAATATCAAGACAAGCTGTAAAATAGTTATCGTTCACGGCGTCAAGATGCGCGTTAAAGCTTTCAGGTGTCGCACATGCAGAAAAAACAGCATGCCCCTTTTCATCATCCCAGGCCCACATATTTTCCGTTGCAATTTTCACACCGCATTCCTTTGCAAAAGGCAAAAGTTCAAGATACATTTCTGCGTTTTCCTCGGGACCTTTATAATTATCCGGATGAATAACACAAATTTCGCCACCTGCCTCTGCAGTACACTCTATGGCACGTTTGAAATATGACTGTATTTCAACACAATAGGTAGGAAACGGTGCGTGAGACTGATTACATATAATTCCGTTATCAAGCCCCACCTGCTTCAATTTTCTCGCAAACTTTGCATAGTCACACCCTGCCAGAGGGTGACCGTTTTCCAACAAGCATCCCTTATCCCAATCATATTTGCACATAGAAGTCATAGAAAAATCCCAGGCGTCAAAACCGACCTTTGCATAATATTCTATTGCTCTTTCCTCACCAATCATTCTGGCAGCCGACCCAATTTCCGATGAAATCCTCATTTAACTTTCTCCTTTCTCTACACCTTTCTTTTGCCCAGCCAAAACAAAAATTACCGAAAACTTATGATTCTGCTTCCTTTGTATGTCAACATTCCTTTATCCTTAATGTTATAACACCCATAAGAAAATCCCGAAACAACAAAGGAGAGCTTTTTACCCTCTACCAAAAATACAACCACATAACGTTCTCCCTTAAATACTCCCGGATATTTTGAAACTCTATCTGCCTTGTATGTATCAACAACCTCTGCCTGCAAAGTCTTAACCGGCGCGCATCTACTCCATACTAGCTTTTTTATAATCAAAAACCAAAGCCCAACAATAAAAATGATTGATACAATTGTAATAATCTTATCCATCATGCCCCTCATTTCCAACTTCTCTGTATGCTCACTATATAAAGACTGTATAATCTAGATGCCAATGTTATTAGAGGCACGTTCGTGTTAAGTTAGGAATAAAAAATCATTCTTAAATTACACTAATCCCATACACCACTCAACACAAATGGCA
>SVJQ01000004.1 GCA_015068905.1 Oscillospiraceae bacterium
ATTGTTGCCAAAATTCTCATTTTATTATTCAATTAAATTTTGGTTTGTTTCTTTTGGATTTATTTTTGTTTATCGGTTAACCTCTATTGAACCACGCGACTATCGCGTGGTTTTCGTTATACAAAAAGACATGGATTATTAAACAATCCATGTCTTTTTTGCGGTCTGTGCATTTTGCTACAGCCCTTATATTATAGCTTTGCCTCCTGCTCTTTCTGCACATCCGGGAACACAGAAAGCATTGGCTTTACATCCTTACCCTTTAGTCGTCTTGCCACATAGTTCCGCGTGATTTTCATAACCAGACCGGAAAGGGCGATAACACCGATTAAGTTCGGTACCATCATCAGACCGTTAAAGGTATCTGAAATATCCCATGCAAGAGATGAGGTTAAAAGGGCACCGCACAAAATGGTCACTAAGTGAATCACTTTATAAAGCATCTTTGTCTTTTCACCAAAGAGATATTCCCAAGCCTTGCCGCCGTAATGATCCCAACCTAAAACCGTGGTAAAGGCAAAGAGCAAAATAGCAACGGCAATAAACCGCTCACCCCAGATACCAAACACACCTGAAAAAGCTTTGGCAACCAAGGTTGCATCACCGGCGCCCTTAAGCATCAGCGCACCCGTATCTAAATTAATAGCGCCGGATGTCAGAACAACTAACGCTGTCATAGTACAAACCACCATGGTATCGGCAAAGACCTCAAAAATACCCCAAAGTCCCTGACGGACAGGCTCAACAACATTGGAATTTGAGTGCACCATAACAGAAGAGCCAAGACCTGCTTCATTTGAGAACACGCCACGCTTGCAACCCTGCGTCACAATATCCTTAACCACGATACCTGTGACGCCTCCCAAGGCTGCAGGTACAGTAAAGGCATATTTAAAGATGGCTTTAAAAGAAGCACCGATAGCATCATAGTTAACGCCAATAATAATTAACGAGCCAACAACAAAAAGGACAACCATCACCGGTACAACTTTTTCTGCAAAGCTTGCAATGCGCTTTAAACCACCTAAAATAATCAGCGCAGCAATTACAAGCAGGATAACACCGATTAGCAGGTGATATACAGAAACGCCCTCATACAGCATTTTTGTAGAAAGAGCAGGGATATCAAAAGCAGAAACCATATTCACTACAATTTTGTTAATCTGACCCATAGCACCAATACCAAAGGATGCTAAAATACAGAAAATCGAGAACAGAATTGCAAGAATTTTACCGATATATTTACAGCCCTTAAAGCTTCCCAAACCATCCTGCAGATAATACATTGCACCGCCGGACCACTCACCATCAGCATTTTTTCTGCGAAAGAAAATGCCCAACACGTTTTCTGAATAGTTTGTCATCATACCAAAAAAGGCAGCAACCCACATCCAGAACACAGCACCGGGACCACCGCCCACAATCGCCGCCGCAACACCGGCAATGTTACCAACACCTATGGTTGCTGCAAGGGCTGTACAAAGAGCCTGAAACTGAGATATTGATTTCCCCTTCACATGACCGGAAACGTCTTTTTTGAAAATCTTACCTATGGTTTCAGAAAACCAATGACCAATGTGAGTAATCTGAAAAACACCGGTAACCACTGTCATCAAAACACCTGTTGCAAGGAGCAGATACAGCCCCTTACCCCATACAAAGCCGTTGATGCTGTTGTTAAAATCCGTTAGCCACTTGAAAAATTGTTCCATTAAAAATCCTCCTGTTTGCTGCTAAATAAAGCAAAAAACGGAGCTTTTGCATACACAAAAACTCCGCGTAAAAATCAAAGCCTTCTAAGACCTTTACCTCCGTCCTTTTGCCTGAGAGATTAACCCTTGTGGGTCTTACACCTTCGGCATCCTTTTTGGTTCATAATATGAACCGGACTTCTCCGGAGCGCTATCCGTCTGCAGTCATTGCACATTGGCGCCTGAGAGCATTACTCCTTCGGCAAGGCTACTGCCTTTCTCCTACACACTTCACTTAGCATACATATTTAATTAAATTTATTATAGTATAGATCTGACTGTTTGTCAACTCAAAAGGTACATTACTTTACAATTACTACGATTCTTTCGTCTCCGTTCCAATCAACCTTTGCATCCATTGCCTCAGCAACAGCGCGCAGGGGCAGATAGGTTCTGCCGCCTACGATAAACGGTGCAACATCTAATGAAAAGGCTTCTGAATTTTTTTGTGCCACATCTGAACCAACACCAAACAACAAAGCTGTACCGTCTTTACCAATCATAGATACCATCTGGTTTGCGTCATCCCAGTTAACTTTATAGCCTAACGTTTCTGCAACCGCTCTGATAGGCACCATGGTTCTGCCTTCAATAATCATCGGTGCCACATCAGGGCGAATGATCTCATCATTAATTGTGATTTTGATTGCACCAATTTCATAGGAAAGAGTTTCCAGCATATTATACAAATCTATAAAGTTGTTTTCGTCATCACGTCTTTCGTACTCATAAAAATATAAATGACCGTTTTGCGCTGTAACATAGCAATATCGGTAAAACCTTGTCGCATCGTAGCCGGTTGCATTGGCAGTATATATTTTTTCATATTTGTAATAAGCAATACCATTGTGGTATTCAATGCCGTCATTTACATAATCGGTTGTAACGTTCACATAGATATTGTCATTATGCGAGGATAAATCCTGAGACAGTTTAGAATCAGAATAAACCTCTTCACATATTGCCTTTATCGCATCTACACCAACCATCTCCAAAGAATACCCTATATCATTACGGTAAGTTTCTATGACGATAGTTTCATTTGTTCTTCTGTGTTCAAATACGTATGTGTTCTGATCTCCCACATCTGTCCAAGTATCCGGCAACGTAAAAGAAATGCCAAAGCCCGTATCGTCAATCCTTTCGGCAAAAGTTGTAACCGACATACCCAGAACCAGACAAACCACCATTAAAACACTGATAATTTTTTTCATAATAATCTACCTCTTTTCTACATTCTTTAATTTATTCCTTATCACAACATGGGTCAGCTTTTTGGGCTACCGGTGCATCAGCGCCGGGTGCCGTTGTATCGCCAATGCCTGTCACTTCAGAAAACATAACATTAGATTTTGCCATCTCTACCGTATCGGTAGGAATAATAATTTTAGATGCCTTTCCGTCTGACATAGCAACCAATGCTTCATACTTTTTAAGCTCTAAAACAGCTGCATCAGCACCGGCTTTTTTCAAAGCTTCAAGACCGTCAGCCTCTGCCTTTTTCTTTAAATAAATCGCTTTGGATTCACCTTCAGCACGGGCAATACGGGCATCTCTTTCACCCTCTGCCGCCAGAATCATCGCCTGCTTGTCGCCCTCTGCACGGGTAATGGCTGCTGCTTTGTGACCTTCAGCTTGCAACATGGTTTCACGTCTTTCGCGTTCTGCCTTCATCTGCTTTTCCATGGCATTCTGAATTTCTTTGGGCGGAATAATATTTTTAAGCTCCACGCGGTTTACTTTAATGCCCCACTTATCCGTTGCTTCATCTAATATGCTTGTCATCTTCGCATTAATGGTATCACGCGAGGTCAGAGTGCCGTCAAGTTCCAGCTCACCAACTAAGTTTCTCAAGGTTGTTGCCGCAAGATTTGCAAGGGCTGAAATCGGGCTCACAGCGCCATACGCAAACAGTTTTGCATCATACACAGCATAGTAGATAACCGTATCAATCTGCATGGTAACATTATCTTTTGTAATAACCGGCTGCGGCGGTGAATCCAGAACCTGCTCCTGCAGGGTAACCTTTTTTGACACCTTTTCCAAAAGGGGAATTTTAAAGTGAATCCCGGCTGTCCAAGTGGTTTTATACTTACCCAAAAATTCAATGACATACTCGTGTGCCTGAGGCACAATTTTCAGGCACGATCCCAAAAGGGATATAACCAACAACACAATTAAACCTAATACATATTCCATATTTCATCTCTCCTTTTAATTTTTATAGATAACAGATAATTTTATCTGCCTATCATTTTCAACGCTTTTTCTGTGTTTTGCTTGGCTCTGTCACGAAGCTCCTGATAAGCCATATTCACGGGCTGTCTATAGGCATTCTCCATCGCCCCAGAAAGCGCCTCGCAGGTCAAATTCTCAACATTACAAATGTCATGCAGCCCCACATATTCCATAAAACCGTCAATCTTGGGGTCATAGCGCAGACCAACTGTTTTCACACCTTGCGAAACCGAATAAATCATACTGTGCAATCGCATGGCAACGTTGAGCTTTGACCGGCTGATAACGCCAATCGTTTCTTTAATACCAATGTTCCCATCCAGCACATACGCCCGTGAACCAATCTGCTTTTGAATGTCCTGTGCCATTGGAACATCGTGAGGATACTGCATGGGCACAAGCAAAACAATCAAATCATGTTTCTCAGAAAATGCTTTCAGCGCTTTTGCAACTTCTATATTGAAATCAGGTGCATTTTTCTTCCACTCTCTGACCGCTACTGTCATATAGTCTGCCTCAGGAATGTTTGCAGCAGAAAGCAGTCTGAGCCGCTCTTTTTCAGAGCACCCGGTCAGAAGCATAGCCGGATCCGCCGTCAGGGTGATGTCCTTTTGAATATCCAGCGCCTGCATCCGCTCCAGGGATGCCTTATCACGAGTGGTAATCACATCCACACACTCGTTGATTGTTTTAACCGTAACCTTTTGGTTAGAGGCTTTATTGATAGGACCAAAGCCGTTTGCAAACTGCATAACCTTCATGCCGCAAGCCTTAGCAAGCTTAATAACAGAAAGATAATACCACAAAGACTTGCTGCTGGTTTCATCCTGCAGCAGAGAGCCACCGCCAAAAATAAGCCCCCGGGTTTTCTTGAACACTTGCTTAACCTTTCCCATTTTGAGTCTGTGCACGGCATCAATCCGATAAATCTTTGCTGTTTCCTTCGGTCGGTTTGATAAGACCACAATGCGTACATCTTTATTTTCTTTTTTTAACTCTTCAGTCAAAGCAAGCAACAGGGCATCATCGCCATTGTTGCGAAAGCCGTAATAACCCGACACCGCAAAATCATACTGCTTGTCATCGTGATAATCTTTGATAATGCTCTCATAAATCGCCACATGGTCGCTGGCAAATTTTTCGTTTGAGAACAGGGTTGTGGCGCGTTCCTGTATGTTTTGCCCCATCTCAGAAAGCAGCTTCGGGTTATCCAATAGTACGGCAAGCTTTTCTGCCATTTCATGATAGTCACCGCTATTAAACAAATAGCCCGTTTCATCATCAATGATGAAAGACGGAATGCCACCCACCCGAGAAGCAACCATAGGCTTACCCAAGGCAGCACCCTCAAGCATTGAATAAGGAAAGCTTTCGCAAAGCGAAGTCAGACAGTTAATGTCAATGATGTTCCAGAACGCATAAATGTCTCTTTCAAAGCCCAAGAAGCGGATTGAATCTGAAAAGCCTGTTTTTTGGGCAAGAGATACCAGCTTATCTTTTTCAACACCATCGCCGGCAATTAAAAACTCTACATTTTTATGTGTTTTTAAAACTTCTCCGGCAGCTTTGATGAAAACATCCACACCCTTGACAACGTCAAAACGAGCGGCAATACCTACATATATTTTGTTGGCATCATACACAAAGCCGTGTTTTTTTGCATATTCTTCTTTCGGCATAATCTCTGTCGGCACCTGGGAAAAATCCATACCGTTATAAATGGTATAAATTCCGTTTGGGCGAAAGCCACGTTCAATAAGCATATCTTTAAAATTATCCGAAACTGCCATATGATACGGAATTTTCTTCAAGGCACGCTTGTTAAGACTAGTAAAAAAGATTTTTTTAACAGGCTCGTCAAAATCCAGAAGATAGTCACTGTGTATCGTAGTGACCGTGGGGATTTTAATTTTTTTCATAACAAACTCTGCAACAAAGTTAGCACGGGCACCGTGTACATGAAAAACATCAAAACCCTCTTGATTAATCATCTTTGCAATATCATTCACAACGGATAAATCGAATCTGTTTTTCTGCAAAAACAAAACGTTGTCAACGCCCTGCTCTTGCAGTTCCTGATAAAAAACGCCGTCAAGCAGGCAGGCAACCCGAACCGTTACTTTATGTTTCAGTTTATCCAGCAGTGAAAACAGATGTGTTTTCGCACCGCCGCTGTCGCCGCCCGATATCAGATGAAGTACTTTCATGTCCCTGTCCTCTCAATCGTCTCGTTTCTTACAAGTTGTATCATCAAATGCAAACATTGTTTTTGTAAAATCAACTATTCCTCTATTTTCTCAATGCCGGATACCCGACCAAAAATTTTTGTATTGCCGGCACGCAAAGCCAACGAGTGGCCTACACCATATCGTGCAACCCCTACCGTGATCCCGTGTTCAAACTCCTTAGCAGAAACCCGAGCAACCAGCGTTACGCTGTTTGCATCTTCCTTTGAGGTAAGTTTCAGCTGTCCCTCTGCCGTTTCTACATAATTCTGCGAGGGACCCAGCTCTACAGTTTCAACCACACCCAAAGAAACTTTTTTATCATCATCGGTGACGGCATCGCCTTTTTTAATCAGCTCTGCTTCATGACCGGGAACATCTTCACAAAAAAAGCTGACGTGATACCATGATACTGTTTCTGTACTTGCGCGGTCAGAAAAGAGTTGCATACCCACAATGCCGACAGCGGCAATAACAACCGCCACAATTATGGCATCAACCACATTAAACCTTGCTTTTTTCTTTTCCATTGAAAACGTCTCCTCTTCAGATTAAAAATAATATTGAAATGTTTCTTTCAAAAGCTCATCAAGATTAAATCTGCTGAGCGCCGCCTTGCGGGCATTCTGAGAGAATTTTTCATACCCTTCTGTATCTTCAATCATGGTTTTGATTGCCTGAGCCATAGCCTTAGTGTCCCCATATTCAACCAAAAAACCACAATTCGTTTCATCATTTACAATATCCGAATTTCCACCAACATCCGTTGCTACAATAGGCAGGGCATGGTCAAGTGCCTCTACAATCGCAAAGGAAAGTGCTTCAAAACATTTGGCTGAGTTGACATACAAATCGCTCATGGCTAAAATCTCCTGACTGTCCTTGCGGAAGCCAAGCTGACGGATCTCGTTTTCAAGCCCCAACCGCTCTATCTGTTCTTTCACTTCATCAAACAGCTCACCATCACCAACATATAAAACAACAAACTTTTTATCTGTCATTTTCTTCAGCTCATTAACGCTGTCAGTAAAGTAATCAAGACCCTTGGCAATGTGATATCTTGCAAGGGTTGTAATCACAAAGGTATCGGGATCAATGCCGAATTCCTGTCTTTTTTCCATATTTTTTTCTACGCTTTCAGAAGGGGTGATACCATTAAAGACAACCACAATTTTATCTGCCGATACCCCGTTACCAATGAGCAGCTCCTTACCCTTGTTGCACACAGAAATAATTTTGTGGTTGTGCTTGGTGAACAGTCTGTTGGTGATGCGCCAGGGCAAAGAATTTTTTAAGGTCAGGTGACAGGTATACACCACCCGCACCTCAGGATTATAACGCTTTGACAAAATGGCAATGTAATTTTCTCTGGGATACTGGGTGTGAATCACGTCAATTTTATGTTCACGGCAGTATGCCGCCAGGGCTTTTGCCGCTTTTAAGTCAAAGGGGTTTTTCATTGTCAACTGAAAGCAGGGAATGCCCAGTTCCTGCATCTGTTCGAGCAACAGCCCCGGCTCAGAGTAGGCAAAATAACACTCTGCATCCACTCCGTTATAGGTTTTCACTAGATTATAAACATATTTTTCCGTACCTGCTTTGCCGGCATGGTTAATGAGATATAAAACTTTCAATTTAGACATGTTATTTCTCTCCTCTTTTTAAAAACTTGAATAAAAGCTCTGTCACCGGTGTAATTTTCAGAACAACCGCCATAATCACATATACCAAAGCCCCTGCACCCACAGGCACAAACAGGCTGATAATACGGCTTACAACCGTTCCCGCATCCGGCAGCAGGGCATTTAACAACTCTACTACCAAAAACATAATTAGGGATGCGATGATACTCTTTACTATCAGCACGCCTAACCCCTTGGCAAAGGTGCCGATTTTCTTTCTCACTACAAATAAAAGAACACACATACCAATCAGCGAAGCACAGCTATAGGCAAGGGGAATACCATAAGCACCTAAAAACTGAATTAAAATCAGGCTGATTGAAATGTTAGCCACCATAATCACAAGACCGTTCACAGCGCTGATGACGGTGTTACCCAAAGAATAGAGGGCACGGTCTAAAATTTCTTTATAACCAACGCCTAAAATACCGATGGCATAAACTGCCAAAAGCATTGCAGCTTTGTTAATATCTCCCGGAGTAATCTGCCCCCAGCCGGCAAGCAGAGTCAAAAGGCTGTTGCGAACACCGATAAAACCAAAGGTCATGGGAATGAGCAGCGCACTCATGCTCATCAGCACACGAAGCAACGTTGCCCTGTATTCATCCATATTGCCCTTTGACGCACTTTCCGTCAGTTTCGGATAGATAACCGCCGTAACGGCAAATACCAGCGCCAGAACCATCTGCAGGGTCAGGTTCTGCACATAGGTCAGAAGGGTAACCATTCCTTCAAAGCGGGCAATCATCGTTACGTTATACAGCATATTAAGCTGATAGGCACCCACGCCAAGCTGCACGGGAATCGCCATTTTGCCGGCTTTGATAATGTCCGGATGCTTAATCTGAAAAGACGGCTTGTAGTAATACCCTTCGCGAATCAGCGGCGGAATCAATATCAATGCCTGCAGCGAAAGACCAATCACCGTCGCAACCAAAAGGCCTGAGATGCCAAAGGTGTCACCTAAAAACAAGGTATATACAATCACCACCAGACTGGACGGCACCGTTACAAATGCCGGCAGCTTGTACCGCCCCATGGATTGCAGCATCCCCTGAAAAATGTAGTTCAGCGCATAGAAAAACATAACAGGAAAAACAATCATCAGGGCCTTGACCGTAAAGGAATACAGCTCCTTTTTCTCAGCAAATGCCGTGTATTTCGGCAAAATGGGTGAAATAGCAAACCCAATCAGCATCAAAACAAAAGTGAGCGCCAAAGATACTGTAATGATGTTATCTGCAAACTTTTTCGCCTCAGTAAGCTGACCCTTTGCCCTGTGGCCTACATAAATGGGAATCACCACCGTTGAAAGTGCCGTTCCGATACAGGTAAACACAATATTGGGTATGCTGATAACATACGAATAGATATTTAGGTATTCATTGGCCACCCCGTAGTGCGCCATGTAAAACTGAACACTAAAGAGCGACAAAAGTTTTGACAGTATGGTAATCAAAAGAACCGGACTGACGGCTCCTAAAATATTTTTTTCTCTCTTCAAAGTAAACAGCTCCTAAGCTTATGCCTTCCACCAGACATTTTCTTTCACAATCCTTGCAGGATTGCCTGCCACCAGGCATTTTTCCGGCACATCCTTTGTCACCACGCTGCCGGCGGCCACCACAGACCCCGCACCAATGGTAACACCTTTTAAAATAAAACAGCCGCAACCAATCCACACGTTATCGCCAATCGTAACAGGTGCAACACGCTCTGTCTCTGATTCAAACCCATGGTAGTCACGGTCTAAAATATTACAGTCCCAGGAAATATTAACATTGTTCCCAATGGTTACACTCTCACCCGCGTGAATTTCAGTGCGGTCACCAATATAACAGTTATCGCCAATGGTGATTTTGCCGCCATAGGCAGACAGCTTGACATAACGATGCAATAGCACCTTGTCACCAACGGTGATTGTGCCGTCACGTTTTAACACTCTCACGCCCTTTTCTAAGCGAAGAAGGCGCTTTGACCCCTTAAACTTGCCGCCTTTTAAAACGCCACGCAGAACCATCATGGAATTAGAAAAAAAATCACTGATATGCATAATAAAAATCCTCGTTTTTTATAGGTATATATATTTAATTTATTATATCATAGTACGTATTTTTTTGTCAACAAGTCTTTTCTTTTTGTGTTCCTTGTGGTATAATGAATGCAAACCATATTAAAAATTTATTAGTAGCATTCATTGCACCATAATTTTCCTTGAATAACTTTTTAAATGAAAAATTTTGGTATAATGAAAAAGAGGTGATTCTATGAAAAAAATTATGACTATGCTTCTGACAGCCGCGCTTATGACATCACAGCTTACAGCAGGCGCTGAAATTATATACGAAAGCACAAACCGAGAGCCCATTACCCAAGGTGTTTTCTATGAAGAGACTGACCGGTACACAACGGATGGCTGGCAACGTGTCAGCGTTGTGGAAGTTGACCTTACCGATGATAAAATTGAGGTCAAAGCCCTCTCCCCCAAAAAAGGCAGCGCTTCTCTTGCAACCGTTAAACAAATGGCAGAAGAAAATGGCACCAAAGCCGCCATCAACGGTGACTTTTTTAATTTTTCTGCCGGTGAAACAAACATGCTGGGTATGATGGTGTCAGACGGTGAGCTGATTTCAACCCCGTCAAAAGACAAACTTGCTTCCTTTGCTTTGACAGAAGATAATACTGCCGTTTTTGATTATTTTACCTTCAGCGGCACATTGTATGCTGAAAATACCTCTTTGGTAGAAAGTTCTCACGTTGAGCTGTATCAGATCAACAAGGTACCTCTGACCACCGGGGCAATCACTATGTTTACATCTGCCTGGGGTGACAAGGTCACCATTCCCACCGGCAATTATGCTATGATTTGTGAACCTTACGCTGAAAACCAGTACAAAATGATTGGCTTTTCATGGGGGTCTGAGGCGGTGGCAATTCCTGAAGGCGGTGCCGTTTTTACAGCCAATTATGAAATAAACGGCTTTTTGAATTTAAACTTTGCCACAGGCGATGTGATTCGTGTTGAAACCTCGCTTTCGCCGGATGTTCCCCGCATTAAGGAATCCATCGGCGGCAACTCCCTGATTGTAAAAGACGGTGCTGTTTACGATTTTACCAACAACATTGCCGGCAAAAATCCCCGTAGTGCTTTGGGTGTTTCAAAAGACGGCAACACCCTGTATTTCGTGGCTGTTCAGGGCAGGTTGAGCGACTGTCCCGGCTTTACCCAGACTGAGCTTGCACAGTTTATGATTGACCTTGGCTGCGACAGCGCTATTAATTTAGACGGCGGCGGCAGCACCACCTTGGTAACAGAAAATAAATTTACCGGTAACCAAGAGGTCAGAAACGACATTACCTCCCTCAGGCAGGTATCAAACGCCATAGGCGTTATTTCTCACCGCGCCCCGCTTTCAGGCGCCGCCGGCGGTGAAATTGTTCTGTCTGCCGACACGGTCGTCTGTGATGACACAGTTGATGTATGGTATTATTTTCACGACCGGAATTATAATACCATTCCCAACGTAATGCCCCTGATTCAGACCTCAGATATACAGGCTGTTATTACAGAAAATACAATCCGTTTTAAAACCCCCGGTGACCACACCGTCACCGTCAGCTATCAGGATGAAAAACTCACTGCTCCGGTCAAGGTTTTGGGTGACATTTTCACCATAACCGTCTCCCCTGAATCAGTCTCTGCCAAAGATAAGGACCGTGTACTTACAGTGACCGCCCACGACAGAAATGGCTACTCAGCGCCCATTCCTGCGTCTTTGGTAACATTCTCCCACTCTGATTCCCTTTCCATGTCAGGCAGTACCATTAAAAAGACTAGCGCCACCGGAACGGTTACAGCATCTTATAAAGGGCTGACCGCTAACTGTGTGGTCAATGGCGAAAAGTATCTCCGTGCAGACGACATCACTGAACGTGACGCCTTTTACGGAAAAATACAAGGCGGTGAACTGATTACCGTTGCAAATACACAAAAGCCCCAAAAATTCATTGGCCTTCACCAACTCAAAAAATACTTAAACAGCTTAGGGGATGCCGGCGACATTTATGCTGTATCTATGTTATACGACAACTGGGGTATTGTGGAAAACTATATTGCATCAGGCAGCTTTACTGACCGCACCATTGAAAACAGCCGCGTCGTGACCGTCTCAGCGACAAAATCTGCCTCCATACGGCTGACAAATGCCTCCAGCTGGAGCAAAATTAAAAACATCTGCCAAACGGCAACGGAAAAAAATGTGATTTTTATCTTAGACACAAACATCACAAAGCTTGATAAAAATGAAAAAATTGTCTGGGATTATTATATGAATCAACTCCTTGCAAAAGGTAAAAACGTGTTTGTTGTCTCTCCCGGAATTAAAACCTCCGCCGAGCCCGAAAACGGTGTCCGCTACCTGTATCTCGGCGCCCCGGGCGGAAGCACAACCGCTTCTGTCTTTTATGATTTAAATCAGGCAAAGCCCCTGCGCTTTACCTTTTCGGGGGACGAAGTGAAATACTGTTTCGAATGATTCTGTTGATTAAAAAAGAAGCCACTTCGGTGGCTTCTTTTTTTGTGCTGATAAAAAATTACAGACAGCAAAAAAGAGACAGCTCTCTCACTCCTGTTTTTTGAATAAATTGAAAATATTTTTAGTTTTGCAAAAATTTATCTAGTATTTTTCAAAGAAGTATGATATACTATGTATGATTATGTTTCCATATAGGGAACAGATACTGTTGTTTTTTAAGGAGGTTATCCTATGGCAATTAAAACAGAAAATGAACGCGGCGCTATCGTTATGAGCAATACTGTCATTGCACATATTGCCGGTATGGTGGCTACCGGTTGCTATGGTGTTGTGGGTATGGCATACAAAAATGCCGGCGACACAGTGGCAAGCCTTTTAAAATGGGATACAATTACCAAAGGCATAAAAGTCACAACAGAAGATGATAAAATCAGCATTGATTTACACATCATTGTCGAATACGGTGTGAACATTAAAGTCATTTCTGACAGCATTATCAGCAATGTTCGCTACAACGTTGAAAGCATGACCGGCTTCCGTGTGGGCAAGGTGACTGTTAACGTTGAAGGTATCCGTGTGAACTAATCCGGAGGTGTATGACTTGATTTATACAATGGATGCGGCAGAGCTGTCAAAGGCACTTATCTCTGCGGCTAACAATCTTTGTAACAATAAAAATATTTTAAATGATTTAAACGTGTTCCCCGTTCCTGATGGGGATACAGGTTCTAATATGTCTATGACTGTCAGCGCCGCCGCAGGTGAGCTGGTCGGTCGTGATTTTGAAACCGTTGGTCAGGTGATGAGCGTTGTTGCCAGCGCTTCTCTGCGTGGCGCCCGCGGTAACTCAGGTGTTATCCTGTCTCAGTTATTCCGTGGTATGTCAAAGCAGTTAAAAGAGTGTACGCTTGCTGACGCAACTGATTTGGGCAAAGCCTTTACTGAAGGTGTTGCCACCGCTTACCGCGCCGTTATGAAGCCGGTAGAGGGCACTATGCTTTCCGTTTCACGCGATGGTGCTGAAGGGGCTAAGGCTTACCTTGCCGGCAATAACGAAATTATTGCTATGTTAAAGGCAACCATTGATGCGGCTCAAAAGAGCCTGGATATGACGCCCGAAATCCTGCCGGCATTAAAAGCAGCCGGTGTTGTTGACTCCGGCGGTCAGGGTATTTTGTACCTGTTAGAGGGTGCTCTTACTTATTTAGAAACCGGCGAAATTGTAGAGCGCAATGATGGCGAGGCACTGCCTGCGCCTAAAACCGGATCTGCAAAAGCGGCAGACGGTGACATTAAATTCGGTTACTGTACTGAATTTATCATTGAAAAAGATAACAAAGATGCTTCCAGCAAGTCGTTCTCCGAAAAATTTTCTAAAAAAGGCGACTCTATGGTTGTGGTGGATGATGAAACCATTATCAAGGTGCACATTCATACCAACAACCCCGGCTTTGTGATTGAAGAGGCGTTAAAACTGGGTGCCTTAATCAATATTAAAATTGACAATATGCGGTATCAGCACAATGAACTGTCCGAAACTGCTGCTCCCGCCGCCCCGAAGGAACCCCCTGCACCTTACGGTTTTGCCGCTGTTGCAGCCGGTGAAGGTATGGAAGCGTTGTTCCGTGACATGGGTGCAAATGAGGTCATTTTAGGCGGCCAGACTATGAACCCCAGCACTGATGATATTTTAGAAGCAGTCAATAAGATCAATGCTGAAACAGTTTATGTTCTGCCCAACAATAAAAACATCATTATGGCGGCAGAACAGGTTGATGCTTTGACTGACAAAAACGTCGTGGTTATCCCCACCCGCTCTATTCCTGAAGGTATTTCGGCACTGCTTGCCTTTACACCCGATGTGGATTGCGATGAGAATAAAGAAGTGATGACAGAAGCTGCTTCTTTAGTCAAAACAGGTAACGTAACCTATGCTGTCAGAGAGTTTAACTTAAACGGTGAGACTCTGCCTGAAGGTAAAATCATCGGTCTGACCGGCAAAAATATTTTGGCAGCCGGTGATGACCCTGCCACCGTTGCTAAGGAGCTGCTTTCCGGCATGGTAGATGAAAATAGTGCCATCATCAACGTGTTCTACGGCGAAGATGTTGCAGACAGCGATGCCGAAGCCCTGCAGGCTTATCTGGAAGAAACCTATCCGGACTGCGATATTTTGGTTCACAACGGCAAACAACCGCTGTATTATTACATTGTTTCTGTCGAATAAGATTTTGCACAAAAGAGGAGGACTGCTGTCATGACAACACCGGAACTTACAAGCAGCATAACCGTGCTCTCCGGCGTTGGTGAAAAACGTGCCGCTGCCTTCTCCCGTCTTGGCATTGTCACCTTGGCAGATTTACTCTCCCACTACCCCCGCGCTTATGAAAATCGGGAGAACTGTAAAAAAATAATAGAACTTTCACATGAAGAAACGGTCTCCGTCCGCGGGGTCGTTTCTTCTTCTGTTAAGACGAATATTATCCGTAAAAACCTTCGTGTTTCTACTGTAAAAGTTTCAGACGGTACCGGTTTTTTAGAAATGGTCTGGTTCAACAACCGGTTTATTGAAAACCGGCTGAAAAAGGGCGAAACCTATGTGTTTTACGGCAAGGTGCAGCTGACACCAAAAAAACAGATGCACACTCCCATTTTTGAACGCCCTGAGGAGCAGAAGCAGTTAGGCAGAATCATGCCCATCTATCCCCTGACCGAAGGGATTACGGCAAGCATACTGACCGACTGTGTAGCACGGGCGCTGGACGCCTGCCGTGGGCAAATCAAAGAATCTTTGCCGGCAGCTTTACGCAACGCCTTTAAGCTTTGCGAAATTAACTTTGCCCTTGAAAACATCCACTTTCCTGCAAATGAGGAAGCTTACCGGATCGCCCGGCGCAGGCTTGCCTTTGAGGAACTGTTCCTGTTCCAAACAGCTCTCTTTTCCTTAAAAAAACGGCAGAACTCCAGCCATGCACCCCGACTGTCCGCTGATATGCAACCGTTTCTGAATTCTCTGCCCTTTACGCCCACCGGTGCACAGCGCCGCGTTATGGATGAAATCGGGAGAGATGTATCAAACTCCAATATGATGAACCGCCTGATTTGCGGTGACGTTGGCTCCGGTAAAACAGTTGTCGCTGCCGCCGCTGTATATATGGCTGTAAAAAGCGGTTTTCAGGTTGCCTTTATGGCACCGACTGAAATTTTGGCGGCACAGCACTATAACACTTTACAAAAACTGTTTGCACCCCATAATATTACGGTTGAGCTATTGTCAGGCTCTCTGCCCGCAAGACAGAAGCGCGAAACCCTCGCCCGCATTCAAGATGGTACCACGCACCTTGTTGTGGGAACTCACGCGTTGCTCTCTGACGATGTGGCCTTTAACAAGTTAGGCTTAGCAGTCACCGATGAACAGCACCGCTTTGGTGTCGAGCAGCGACGCCTTTTGACAGACAAAGGCGAAAATCCTCATGTTCTTGTTATGAGTGCCACGCCCATCCCTCGCACGCTAGCTTTGATTATTTATGGAGATCTGGACGTCTCTGTCATTGACGAGCTGCCGCCCGGCAGGCAAAAAATTGATACTTTTGCCGTCGGCGAAAGCTACAGAAAGCGCATTTACGATTTTTTAAAAAAAGAAATCAGTCAAGGCAGACAAGCCTACATTGTGTGTCCTTTGGTTGAAGAATCTGATGTCACAGAGCTGCAGTCCGTAACGGCTTACATAAAAAAGCTGGAGCAAAGCGGCTTTCCCGCAGCATCCATCGGCATTCTCCACGGCAAGCTGAAGGGCGCTGAGAAAGACGCTGTTATGTCTGCCTTTAAAGAAGGAAGGCTGTCACTCTTAGTTGCCACAACCGTCATCGAGGTTGGCGTAGATGTGCCCAATGCAACCATTATGCTGATTGAAAACGCCGAACGCTTCGGGCTTTCACAGCTTCACCAGCTTCGCGGTCGCGTGGGGCGCGGCAGCCACAAATCCTACTGCATCCTGCTGTCTCAAAGCTCTCAGAACGCCGCCATGGCAAGACTGTCTGTTATGAAAAAGGAAAGCGACGGCTTTAAAATTGCAGAAGAGGATTTAAAACAACGTGGACCGGGCGAATTTTTCGGCACACGCCAGCACGGCTTGCCGGCATTCCGCATTGCAAGCCTGTATACGGATATGGCACTGCTCGAACAAACCACAAAAGCTGCCCGGGATTTTCTGAACCAAAGGTTCCCCTGCTCGGATGTGGAGAAAAAACTGATTACAGAAAAAATTGATGCTTTGTTTAACAATCATGTTACAATTAACTGATTTTTTGACAAAAGTCTTGACATTTATAGCAAAGTATGTAAAAATAGTATATGTATAATAGTATTTTACTGTCATAATTTTGAAATCGGGGTTGGTTAGTGTTGAGAGTGGTTGCAGGTTCTGCCAGAGGTACAAAGCTCCTTTGTCCTGACGGTTTATCTGTGCGCCCGACCCACGACCGGGTTAAAGAAGCTTTGTTCAGCATGCTGACAAACCGCATAAACGGTGCTTTGGTCTTAGACCTTTTTACCGGCACCGGTGCTTTGTCGATTGAAGCGCTGAGCCGTGGCGCAGAGCAGGCAGTTATGGTTGACTGTGCAGAAAAGTCCCTCTCTGTGGCAAGAGGCAATCTTGAAAAAACCCACTTGACAGAAAAAGCACGTCTGATTAAAAGCGATTATGCCGTTTTTTTAAAAAACACGGATATGCGGTTTGATCTGATTTTTTTAGACCCGCCTTATCAGGGTGAGTTCTTAAAAAATGCGCTTTCATTGATTGCCGACAGAGGGCTTTTAAACCCGGACGGTTTGATTTATTGCGAAACAGAAGGCGAGCCGCCACAAGAGGCTACCACCCTTTTTGAAGTTCTTCGTGATAAAAAATACGGCAGAGCGCGTGTTCTGCTTTTGAAAGAGTTGTAGCACATGAGCATTGCAATCTACCCCGGCAGTTTTGACCCTATCACAAGCGGTCATTTAGACATTGTTAAAAGAAGCTGTCAGCTGTTTGATACAGTCATCGTTTCCGTTTTAAATAATTCCGCAAAAACACCGCTTTTTACGGTAACAGAACGGATTGATCTGATAAAAAAAGCAACTGCTGACCTTTCAAATTGTAAGGTTATGCATTTTGACGGCTTATTGGTAGATTTTGCTGAAAAGCAGGGTGCAACTGCGGTCATCAAAGGCCTGCGGACAATCTCTGACTTTGAATATGAGTATCAAATGGCACAATTAAATAAAAATTTAAATGCTAACATCGAAACCTTATTTATGGTTACCAATGCAAACTATTCCTACATCAGTTCCAGCGTTGTGAAGGAAATTGCTTCCCTAGGCGGCGATTTTTCCGATTTGGTTCCCAGTGAAATATATGAGGATGTTAGACAAAAGATTGAAAAGGGGCGTTAAAAATGGAAATTTTAGAAATCATTGAGGCATTGGAAGATAAAATTGAACATAGCTTCACAATTCCTTTCGCCGGCCGTGGCATCGTTGATAAGGACGCGCTGCTTGACCTTCTGCAGGAAGCAAGAATTAAATACCCTGAAGAAATGAAGCAGGCAAAGTGGGTCAAAGATGAACGCCAGCGCATCATTGCAGATGCTCAGAAAGAAGCAGCTGCCATTATTAAAAATACCGAAGACAAAATTGCCGGTATGATTAACGAACACGAAGTAACCAAGCAGGCGTATGAAAACGCAAACAAGATTGTTGAAAGCGCTCAGGACCATGCCCGCGAAATCAGATTGGGTGCAAACCAGTATGCTGACGGCGTGCTTCACACCATTGAAGAACAGCTCATCACAACTGTTGAAACCATCCGTGAAAACAGAAAAGATTTAAAGAGATAATGATTTTCTTACATAAAAGAGGTTGTCGCATATTTGCGACAACCTCTTTTATTATTTATAGCTTTTTCAGCAAATCCGCAAGGGCACGTTTTCTGTGACTGATTTGATTTTTTTGCTCGTGGGTTAAAACCCCGAAGCTTTCCCCGAAATCATTTGAATAAAACACCGGGTCGTACCCAAAGCCACCACTGCCCTTTCGCTCTGTGAGAATTCTGCCGGAGCAGACACCCTCACCAAAAAATTCATTGCCGGCTTCATCAATCAGACAGACAACACTTTTAAACTGTGCGCCCCGGCATTCCTCCGGCACATCCTTGATCGCTTCAAGCAGCTTGTCAATGTTACCGTCATCCGTTGCGTTCTCCCCGGCATACCGGGCAGAATATACTCCCGGTGCGCCGCCTAAGGCATCTACACACAAGCCGGAATCATCAGCAAGCACCGCATATTCAGTCAGCTTTTTCAGCTCTCTTGCCTTAATCGCCGCATTTTCTGCAAAGGTTGTGCCTGTTTCTTCGGCATCAAAGGAAATGCCTGCCTCAGCAGCACCCAGAACGCGGTACCCTGTCAGAATGGATTTAATTTCTGCCAATTTTCCCTTGTTGCCTGTGGCAACTAACAACACTTTCTCCGGCATACTTGCCCTCCGTTAAATCCCTTTATATTTTCCTTCTGCTACAAACTGCGCCATAGCGCGTTTAACCATTTCTTTATCCTCGCGGTAAGTAACACCGTACCATTTTTCCGGTGTAGACAGCACGCGCACCTTCTTTTCGCCGCTTTGAATCAAACCATCAACCACACTGGGCAGGAAGAATTCACTTTTCTCCTCAGTCAGTCTTGTTTTGCAGAACGCATCAAAGCCCTGCTCCAGATAGGTAAAGATTGAGGTGTCAAAGCCCCACAGATTCATGGAAACAATGGTATCCTCAGGAAGCTGGATCCAATTCTCACCATCCTCGGTATACTTTGAATCCTGAATTTTTGTGCGTTCTGTAATGGTCTTTAAATAACCGTTTTCTGCTTCACAAACCCCACGGGCAACGGTGCCGTTTTCTGTCAGGGTGTTTTTCAGCAAAAAGCCTACCATTGAGTAATCCGCAGTCCCTGCTTTTAAATGCTCAGCCATTGTCTGATAAGCGTAGGAACCATAATAGTCGTCGGCGTTGATAACAGCAAAGGGTGTATCAATTAAATCTTTCGCACATAAAATGGCGTGGCCGGTGCCCCAGGGCTTGGTTCTGCCATCCGGCACAGAAAATCCTGCAGGCAATTTATCCAGTTCCTGAAAAGCATAGTCCACATCAATCATCTTTTCAATGCGTTTTCCCATTACCTCGCGAAAGTCCTTTGCAATTTCCTTTTTGATAATAAAAACAACTTTATCAAAGCCGGCCTGTTTAGCATCATAGACAGAATAGTCAATGATAATCTCTCCATCGGGGCCTACCGGTTCAATCTGCTTTAAACCACCAAAACGACTGCCCATACCGGCAGCCATAACAGCTAATGTAATTTTATTTGATTCCATCGTTCCATCTCCTATTGCCAATTATTACTATACCTTTATTATACACAATTTTGTTTCAGATTGCAAACACTCTTACCAAAAATACAAAAATTGTTGCCAAAAAGGCAAAATTTTGAGAAAGCGCCTGACCGCATACTACATATTTTTCTCTTTTTCGAGTCTTGACATCCAAGTTTAATTGTATTAAAATAGAAATTAGATTGATCCACTCTTAGATGGAGGTCTGTGGCGATGCAGTATCATATTGGCTCAAAAGTCGTTTATCCCATGCACGGTGCAGGTGTGATTGAATCAATTGAAGAACGTGAAATTATGGGAAAAAAACAAGAGTATTACATTATGCGTATTCCCATTGGTGACATGCAGGTTATGGTCCCCATTGAAAGTGCAGAAGAAATCGGCCTGCGAGAGGTCATTGACCCTGAGGCTGCTGACCGCGTGCTTGAGGACTTTAAAGCCTGCCCTATTGAAATGGATTCTAACTGGAACAAGCGCTACCGTGACAATATGACTAAAATTAAAAGCGGCAACATAAAAGATGTAGTCTCAGTTGTAAAAAATTTGATGTATCGCGACAAACTGCGGGGGCTTTCTACCGGCGAGCGGAAAATGCTGTCAAATGCAAAGCAGATTTTAGTCAGCGAGCTGGTAGTGGCAAAATCCTGCCCACAACAACAGATTGAAAAAATGATGGAGCAGGTTATCACCGCAGAACTGGCTTAGAAAAAATATCTTCACGCGTGTCTGATGAGCAGACAGAAGGGAGGCCTCTATGCCTGACAGAAATAAATTGGTGGTTAAAATCGGCGGTGGTGAATACACCCTGTCATCTTCTGAATCCAGAGAATATATGCTGAGTGTTGCAGATTTGGTTGATAAAAAAATGCAACAGGTGAAGTGCGCTGACCCCACTCTTGGCACCGCTAATGTTGCCGTGCTGACTGCTGTAAATTTAGCAGACGATTTAATTCGTATGAAGAAAAATGAGCAGGCACTGTCAAAGAACATTTTAACATATACAGAAAAAATCAGAGCCTTAGAATCTGAAATTGAAAGATTAAAAAGAAGATAAAATTTAAAACACCTACTGTGCCTTTAACAGTAGTGTGTTTTTTCTTTTTAACAATCAAACGGTTGTATTTTCGCTATTTATTTAAAATTTAATCAATTTGTTAAAATTTTTTAATGAGTGTATAGTATGATATAAATAAGAATCTTGTGCAAGCACAAACCCCTTTTAAAAGGAGGAATTTTTATGTTAAAAAAATTGCTTTACATAACACTGTGTGTCGTATTGCTTCTTACCGGCTGTAGCCTTTCAGGCACCGGTTCTGTGAAAGGTGAGCAAAAAACTGCGATGGTTTATTATGCCAACGCCGAAGGGACAGACCTTGTCTCTGCTGAAATTGATGTTCGGGACAAAACAGAAAAAGAGTTGCCCCGTTATGTGATTGAAACACTGCTTGAGGGTCCCTCTTCTGCTGATATGTCACGTTCTGTCCGTGCGGGCACTAAGCTTTTGTCGCTGATAACGGAGAAAAGCCTTGCAAGGGTTGACCTTTCAAAGGAATTTTATCACGAAGAAAGCGTTCTGGATGTATTATCCATTGCTGCCATCGTCAAATCCCTTTGCTCCGTTAACAGCATTGATCAGGTGCTTGTGACGATTGAAGGGCAACCCCTGATCTCGCCTGATGGCACTGCACAAGGCATTTTAAAGGAATCGGATGTTGTCTTTGTAGCGGATACCTTAACAGAAGATGAAGCCAACATCACTCTTTACTTCTCTGATGCCAATGCAGAATGTCTGGTATCTGAAATCCGTCGCGTCAAGCTGCGTCGCGGTGACTCTTTAGAGCAGCTTGTAATGCAGGAGCTGATCCGGGGTCCTGAGCTTCCGGAAAACGGCAATACGGTTCCTACCGAAACAAAAATCCGCTCCATTGAAACAAAAGATAAGGTTTGCTTTGTGAACCTTTCTTCTGAATTCGTAACCAAAAATCCGTCCGGCATCTCAGGCGAGCGAATGACGGTTTACTCCATTGTCAACTCCTTAACTGAGCTTTCCGGCATTGATAAAGTGCAGTTTTTGATTGAAGGCGAAAAAAAGGATGTATACCTGCATATGACCTTTAATGAACCCATTGAACGGGACGTCAGCATGATACAGAAATAACCCCGAAACATTTTTAAACGGTTACTTTAGAAAGGTCGCAAAAATATGACATTATCTCACGTTGAAAAAAATCTATATTACAGATGCTATGCCGCTATAGACCTCAGCGCCATCACTCACAACGTAAGCCGGCTGAAGACCTGTATGGGCGAAGGCATTATGGCAATGGCAGTTGTCAAAGCCGATGCCTACGGTCACGGCAGCATCACTGTAAGTAAACATATTGAAAAGGATGTAGATTACTTTGCTGTTGCAAGCCTTGATGAGGCCATTGTACTGCGTGAGGGAGGAATCAGCAAACCGATTCTGATTCTTTCTTATACAAGCCCCCTGCTGTTTGATGAGCTGATTGACAACGATATAACTGCCACAATCTATAACGTGGATGAAGCAAAACAGCTGTCTGAGGCTGCTATTGCCAAAGGCAAAAAGGCAAAGGTTCACATCGCCATTGATACCGGTATGGGGCGAATCGGCTTTACACCGGATGCCGAAAGCGCTGACTGCGTGAAAGAGATTTCGCAGCTTGCCGGCATCACCTTAGAAGGGCTTTTCAGCCATTATGCCTGCGCTGATTGCCTTGATAAAACGGATGCACAGGAACAAACCCGCCTGTTTGATGCCTTTATTGCTATGCTTGAAGAGCGCGGTGTCAACATCCCCATCAAGCACATCTGCAACAGTGCCGGCACCATTGACTTTACAAAGCAGTATAATATGTGTCGTCTGGGCATCGCCCTGTACGGTCTTGAGCCCTCTAATGAGGTGGACATACACAAGCTTGGTCTCACCCCTGCTATGGAGGTTGTCAGCCACGTTGTACATATCAAAGATGTTCCAAAGGGCTTTAAAATTGGCTACGGCCACATTTATGAAACCCCGGTACCTCGGAAAATTGCCACCGTCAGCATTGGCTACGCAGACGGCTTTAACCGCTGTCTCACCGGCGTGGGTTATGTGCTGATCAACGGCAAAAAGGCTCCCATTGTTGGCAAGGTTTGCATGGATCAGATTATGGTAGATGTGACGGATATTGAAGACGTTTCCATCGGTATGCATGCCATCATCCTTGGCGAAAACCAGGACGCACATATAACCGCCGAAGAATTTGGTGCTATGTGCCACAGCTTCAACTACGAAGTTGTCTGCACCTTTATGCCGAGAGTGAAAAGAGTATATTATGAAAACGGAAAGATTATGAATCCATAAATTAAAAAGCCGCCATATGGCGGCTTTTTAATATGCACATTAGTTACAGCAACCCTGTCGCAAATCTGATACAGTTTCAAATTTACAGTCATCCTTTTCCGGCGGGAAGAACTCGTCAAAGGGGAACTCAATTTGTTCAAACAAATCGCAGGGGCTGTCTTCGCTGGATGCTACGCACTCCTTCTGAGGCACGCAGAAATCGTAAGCGGGAATTAAAAGCTGTACGCTTCTTTCAATCTTAACAATGGAGAAAAGACCGATGGAAACAAACACACGCTTTTTGTCGCCGCCCAGCACCAACGAATCATCAAATACGTTGCAAACACACTGAGGGATTCTTGAAAAATCGAGATCCTCACAACAGCAACAAAGCTTATCGTTTGCATCCACCACCTTAGCAGCTAAGCACAGTGGGTCAACCACCTCAACAACAGCTTTCGGCATATTGGTTTTCTGCCATAGCTGTTCATCAAAGCTGTCATAGCTGTAGCGGGATTCAAAGACCTTGGCAGAGCCTTCAGAGCCGAACAGAATCACCTTTTTATCAAAGCTGGCAAGACCCTCTACCTTGCAGGGCTTACCTACACCGGTAAAGGCATCTAAGGTAATTTTAAAGAAGAACTTTAAATCTACCGTAAAATAGCCACGATTAAAAGGCACCGGCTCAACATCAGAAAATACCCAGATGATTTCTGACTTTCTGCATTTTACATTAACAGCTCTGTCAATTATTTCCTGAGCCGCCGCAGTAAAATACACACGGGCATCTTCAATGCAGTCTTTATCTTTGCAGGAATCATAAATTTTATCGGTATGTATGCAGACTGCGTCCTTGGGTTCGTTGCAGCCACCACCATAGGGGTTACGCATTTTGTCATTCATAAAAATTCCATACCTTTCTGCCCACACATTCTATCGTATCTACGCCTTATTTATGGGCTGATAAGGCGCAGTATCAGGAATACATAATTCCCTCTCTATACCATATCATATGCGGATACATCATAAAATGCCACAGGCGTTATCCCCGTGGGATTAAAATTTTCTGTCCTGCCAGAATCTGCGTGCTGTCCATTTGATTCAGCTTCATAACCTTATGTTGATCTGTGCGATAATGCTTTGCAATATCCCATAAGGTATCACCGTGCTGAGCAAAATAAATCACCAGACCGCGTCTTGCTTCATTTTCTACCTCTTCCTCCGTCAGCTCACAGCCGGTAATGTGCTCCACTGCCTGACGTCGAACGGCACGGGTGTAAAACTCCAGCACACAACGCAACTCAATTTCAGAGGCCGCATTTAATGAAAAGCTGATGTTCTGATCCGTCACGCCACATTCGAAAAAGGCTGTTCCGTCAGCGCCGTCGGCAGGCACAATATGTTCAAAATCATATTCACCCTCTAGACTGTACATAGCCTCATCCCCCTCAGCACTGGCATACAAAACAAAAACACTGAGTTTGCCACGGATAATCAGCTTTTCATCTGCCACCAAAAGCTCTGAAACCTTAGGGCGACATTCTAAGCTGTAAACAGAACCGGCGGCAGGCAGACCTGCCGGAACTGAAAGAATCTCCTTTAAATTCAAATGACTGATTCCCTCACACAATAGCTCGTCAAGCTCTACTGTATCGCGGGCAATCTCTGCGCGACCTGACAGGCTGTAACAATCGTCAATGTACTGCACATCCTGTATTTTTGACGCCACAACATCCGCTCGCAGAACCACATCTAACGAAATCACTCTCGGATCGCCGTTTGCGTCATCCTTGAGCATATAATACACATCTTTAACGGCATAAGATACGTTGCACATACAAGTATCATCCAGACCGGGGATTTCGAGCATTTCGCCAAAGGGCACTTCGTGTTCAGCAATATGAATGCCCTCATCCGGGTCAAGGCACTGATACAGGGTGCGAACCACCAGAGTGCCCTTTGCAATCATCTTACCGGACATAATTTTGCACTCACCGCGAAGAGCTTTGACGCTCAGCTTGATAATTTCATCCACATCCGGCTTGGCCCCGGGGATTTCAAGGGTTTCTGTTACTGTCAGCTCTTTTGAAGTATCGGCAGTCACCCGATAAACAGACAGAGGCTTTGTGCGCACCTGCAATGGGCAGTCAGGCTCAACACCGGCAAGAAGTGCAAGCTCCCGCTGTCTGTACCCACGGGCAGTCACAGTAACTAAAACCTTCATATTCAGTTTGCGGGAATTGATGAGAGAAAATTCCACCTGCTCGGCCTGAGCCTTGACATTGATTTCTACGTTCTCTGTCAGGCCAAGATCAATCACATCTTTAAACTCAAATTTAGCATCAATGCTTTTAGGTCCCTCTGTTGTGCCTTCCGGGATATATAAAATTTTTACCGATGCCAGTCCTGAAAAGCTCAGCTTGCCGTCTGCAAACTCCCGGTTTGTCACAATGGCAACTGCTTCTGTCTGCAAAATGTTTTTGATATCCGGCTTAATATCAGGCACAATCACATCGCCCTCTGCAAGCAGGCTCATTGTCTGATTGGTTATCATCTTGCTTGCATATAAATCTTCTTTTTGAAAATGAATCTGCATCATCTGCTCCTCCTTCAATATATTCCTCTGTTCCAACCTATGCCTGCAGATGGCTGTTTATGCCGTTTTTCAGAATAAAAAAACTTTTTTTCGCCAAAATAGTAAGAGAATACTGTAACGGGAGTGTTTGCATGGTCACAATTGCAATCGCAGAGAAAGAGGGCATAATTGCAGAGCTACTGCAAAATGCGCTAAAGGCAAAAGGGCAAAAAATATGCCGCAAAAATAGCGCCTCGGACTGCGACTATCTGCTATTGGCGCCTGACAGCCAAAAAAGCTGTGACGTTTTGCTTCTCCACCACTACTGCCCGCCCCCCTGCGCTGACTACATTACCCTGCTGAATGCAGACGCAAAAATTACGCCGCCCACCGGCAAAAAATCTTTAGTGATTACCTACGGTTTAAATCCCCTTGCCACCGTTACCGCTTCCTCCGTCAGTACCGACGGTGAAAAAACCTCCTTTTTATGTTGCCTGCAGCGCTCTATTGTCACATTAAAGGGCAAGGTGATTGAGCCTCAGGAATTCCCGGTCACATTCCCGGGAAACTCGCAGGACCTCAGCTCTATGATGGGCTTTGTTTGTCTGGGTTTGGTTTTATCCTTTTCTCCTGACGAGTTCAGGTAACTATTATTTGGTTATTGCTCCTTTTTAACGAAAAAAGTTGTGAAAAAAATGTCAAATTCTTTAATTTGGCTATTGATTTTAATCACGACTTTTGATACAATAGATATGATAAAAATTTAAGGAGTTGAACCAAATGGCATTAGTAACAAGTAAAGAAATGTTCCAGAAGGCATACGACGGCGGCTATGCTATCGGTGCTTTTAACGTAAACAACATGGAAATCATTCAGGGTATCACTGAAGCTGCAAAAGAAGTCAGCGCTCCCCTGATTCTGCAGGTTTCCGCAGGCGCAAGAAAATATGCTAACCATACATATCTGGTAAAGCTGGTTGAAGCTGCCCTGATCGAAACTGACCTGCCCATCTGTCTGCACCTTGACCATGGTGACAGCTTTGAACTGTGTAAGTCTTGTATCGACGGTGGTTTTACCTCCGTTATGATTGACGGTTCTCACCATTCTTTCGAAGATAACATTGAACTGACCAAAAAGGTTGTTGAATACGCTCACGAACGTGGCGTTGTTGTTGAAGGTGAATTAGGCCGCTTAGCTGGTATCGAAGATGACGTTAACGTTTCTGAAGAAGACGCTTCTTACACCCGTCCTTCTGAAGTTGAAGAATTCGTTACCCGTACCGGTGTTGACTCTCTGGCTATCGCTATCGGCACAAGCCACGGTGCTTACAAATTCAAGCCCGGTCAGAAACCCCAGCTGCGTTTTGACATCTTAAAAGAAGTTGAAAAACGTCTGCCTAACTTCCCCATCGTTCTCCACGGTGCAAGCAGCGTTATCCCTGAATTTGTTGACATGATCAACGCTAACGGCGGTAACATGCCCGATGCTATCGGTATCCCCGAAGATATGCTGCGTGAAGCTGCAAAATCTGCAGTATGTAAGATTAATATTGACTCTGACCTGCGTCTGGCTATGACCGGTTCTATCCGTAAGTACATGGCTGAAAATCCTGCACACTTCGACCCCAGACAGTACCTGTCTCCGGCTCGTGCAGCTATCAAAGAGTTGGTTAAGAACAAGCTGATCAACGTTTTAGGTTGCGACGGCAAGGCGTGAGTCTAATCCGTTAGATTGCATATACTATGCATTTTTGCGGGCGATTTCATATCGCCCGCTTTTTTTGTAAAAGGGAATGTAAAAAAGTTCAGAGCGTAAAAAGAAACTAAAATTATTTGTTTTTGCTATAAATAAACCTCGCCTTCGGGTAACCAAAATTAAGGATAAACCTTGATTTTGCTCGGTTTATTCATTCTGACTTTTTTTACCTATTTCCACTAAAAAGGAGGCATTCACTTGAACCAAAGAGAACAATTCGGCTCCCGTCTGGGTTTTATTTTAATCTCTGCCGGTTGCGCCATCGGTCTTGGCAACGTCTGGCGGTTCCCTCACATTGCGGGTGAATACGGCGGTGCTGCATTTATTTTAATTTATCTTTTATTTTTATTGATTTTCGGTATTCCCATTATGACCATTGAGTTTGCTGTCGGTCGTGGTAGCGGCAAAAGCATTGCCAAGTCTTTCGAGGAGCTTGAGCCAAAGGGCACCAAGTGGCATTGGTTCAGTCCCATTGCCATTGCCGGCAACTATCTGCTCATGATGTTTTACACCGTCGTCACCGGCTGGATGTTTATTTACTTTATTAAAATGCTCACGGGTGACTTTGTGGGCAACACTGCCGCACAAATTTCTGCACAGTTTGACGCCATGACAGCAAACCCCTGGTTGCTCATGGGCTTTATGGCGCTTTCTGTCGTCATTGGTTTTGTCATTTGCTCCTTGGGCTTAAAGGGCGGTGTAGAAAAAATCACCAAGGTTATGATGCTGGCACTTCTTGCAATCATTGTTATTCTGGCAATCCGTGTTATCATGCTCCCCGGTGCCGGGGAAGGTCTGCGCTACTATCTGATTCCCGATTTCGGTAAAATGGTGGAAAAAGGCATTGGTGAAGTGATTATGGCAGCTATGGCGCAGGCATTTTTCACTCTTTCCATCGGTATGGGCTCTATGGCTGTGTTCGGCAGTTATATCAGCAAAAAACGCAGACTGATGGGCGAAAGCATCACCATTGCTATTTTAGACACCTTTGTTGCCATTATGGCAGGTCTCATCGTCATCCCGGCTTGCTTTGCCTTTGATATTAAACCGGATGCCGGTCCAAGCCTGATTTTTGAAACTCTGCCCAATGTGTTTAACGCTATGTCGGGCGGCAGACTTTGGGGTGCTTGCTTCTTCTTATTTATGATTTTTGCCGCTATGTCTACCCTGATTGCCGTGTTTGAAAACATTATTTCCTACAGCATGGATCGCTGGGGATGGAGCCGCAAAAAATCTTGCTTAATTAACTGCGGTCTGGTCATTCTGTTATCTGTCCCCTGCGCTTTGGGCTTTAATGTTCTGTCAGGCTTTACTCCCATGGGCACAGGCACCACAATTTTGGATTTAGAGGACTTTATCGTCAGCAGTAACATTCTGCCCTTAGGTTCTTTGGTGTATGTTCTGTTTGCCACAAGCAAAAAATACGGTTGGGGCTGGAACAACTTTTTAGAGGAAGCCAATACGGGAAAAGGTCCGAAGTTCCCCTCCTGGCTTAAAGTGTATGTTAAATATGTTTTGCCTGTTATCATTATTTTACTATGGGCACAGAGCTACCTTCCAAAAAAATAAACCCTATGCCAATACTCTATGCACCCCGAAACCGGGGTGCATATTTTTTTTGTTTTTTCCTTGACAATGCCATGTTTTGCTGATATAATAGTGTCAGAATATAACTTGTTATAACAAGTATTAACAGGAGGCATAAAAATGGCAAAAGACGTACTCAGAATTATTTCCCCTAACGGGCATTTAGGATTTGCACCTACAAAAGAAGAAAGCTTCTATTTAGGTGCTGAAACAAAACCGGATTATTACTGCTGTGACAGCGGCAGTGACGACATCGGTCCCGTACCCTTGGGCGCTGATAAATGCGCCAGCCACCCCGACCATCAGTATCACGATCTTGAACTGATGTTACTTAAGGCAAGAGAACAAAACGTGCCTATGATTATCGGTTCAGCCGGTGACACCGGTACAAACAGCCGTGTTGATATGTACGTTGGCTTTATTAAAGATATGGCAAAAAAACACAACTTAAAGCCCTTTAAGCTGGCATATTTCTACTCTGAAGTTGACAAAGAATATCTCCGCAAAAAGATGGAAGCCGGCGAAGAAATTGAAGGTCTTGACGGCCGCAGCAACTTAACCCTCGAAGAGCTTGACAAAACCGACCGTATCGTAGCTGTTGCAGGCGTTCATCCTTTCATCAAAGCTTTAGAAATGGGCGCAGATGTTATCATCGGCGGTCGTACCTCTGACGCCTGCGTGTTTGCAGCACCTGCAATCTATGAAGGCATTCCTGAAAATATGGCATACTACACCGGCAAGGTGCTTGAATGTGCTTCCTTCTGCTGTGAGCCTTACGGCGCAAAAGAAAGCGTTATCGGTACTGTTACAAAAGACGATGTAAAGGTTACTGCTATGGCACCCTTCCAGCGTTGTACCCCGGCATCTGTTGCAGGCCACGCTATGTATGAACGTACCAACCCCTACTACGAATATGTTGCCGGCGGTATGATGGATATGAGCGAATGCGTCTACGAACAGTATGACGAAAAAACCTGCCGCATCACCGGTGCAAAGTTTGTTCCCATTGAGGGCAAAGTTAAGGTTAAACTGGAAGGTGCCGGCTTTGTCGGCTACCGCTATTTGGGTCTTGCCGGCATTCGTGACCCCTACACCATTAAAAACATTGACGCTGTTATTGACTGGGCAAAATCTCAGGTTAAAGAGCGCCGCCCCAACGACTGGTATGAAATCAGCTACCGTGTATTCGGTAAAAACGGCGTTATGGGAGATCTCGAACCTATTAAAGAAACCAAATCCCACGAGCTGATGGTTGTAGTTGAAGGCGTTGCTAAAACTAAAGAGGTTGCTGAAGAAGTAGCCCTGGTCGGCACACGTCAGCTGTTCTATGCCCGTCTGCCTGAGGTTAAGGGTACCGCCGGCACTGCAGCCTTTGTTATGGATGAGGTTGTTGAAATGTCTCCGGCATACAACTGGACAATGGACCACACCGTAGCCGTTGATGACCCCATGGAACTGTTCCCCGTTACCATGATTGAGATTGGAGAGTAAGAGATATGAAAACAAAAAAATTAGTTGAACTTGCAAAAACCATCCGTAGCAAAAATGCAGGTACTGACCGCATTACCTTTGACATCATCTTCCGTGAAAAAGAGAACTACGAACTGGTTAAAAAATCCGGTGCGCTGACTCGTGAAACCGTGGCAAAGCTCTACGGCATCCCCGACAGCCGCATTGCAGACTTTGTTGAATTTGACCCGGCATACGCCATCAAGTTCACCATTAACCGCCTGCGTCCCTCCGGTTCATTTGGGGAGGGCGATGTGTTCGGTTGCCAGCAGTATCCGCCTTTATACGATATTGAAATTCCTGTTGAAGAATAATAATTTGTGCCTTTTTCGGGCGGTAGCTATTGACTGCCGCCCGATTTTGTTATAAAATTTTTATGTATAAACAGAGGACGGAGGAACTATTATGTTTGACGTAATCATCCGTAACGCTACCATTATAGATGGCACCGGCAATCCCGGTTATACCGGTGAGCTTGCCATTTATGATAAACAAATTGTAAAAATTGCTCCTAAAATAGAAGGGGAAGCTAAAACCGTGATTGATTCCAAGGGGCGTGTGGTTTGTCCCGGTTTTATTGATGCCCACGGTCATTCTGACTTTACTCTGTTTGTCAATAACCGCGGGGAAAGCAAAATCCGTCAGGGTATCACTACCGAGGTAACCGGCAACTGCGGTTTTACCGCCGGACCGATCACAGAAGAACACGAAGATGATTTGGTACACTACTTAGCCAACACCATTGTGCTTTCTGATGACCTCAGGGCAAACTGGAAGTGGAAAACCCAGGACGAATTTTTGCGTCATTGCGCTAAAGACGGCTTAAGCTTTAACATTGTGCCACTGGTGGGTCAAGGTATGATCCACGTTGGCGTCATGGGTTTTTCTGATAAAATGCCCGATGAAAAAGAAATGGATACTATGAAATCCATGTTAAAAAGAGAACTAGACGCCGGCTTTTTCGGTATGAGTATGGCGTTTGAATATGAACCCGGCAACTATATGCACATTGAAGAAGTTTCCGAAATGTGTAAGGTGTTAAAGGAATATGGATGTATCTATACCATTCACATGCAAAACGAGGGTATGGATTTAATCCCCTGTGTTTCCCACGCTATTGAAATTGGTCGCAAGTCCGGCTGTCGGGTTGAAATTTCTCACCTAAAGGCACGGTATCCGCATAACTGGGGCAAAGCCAAAGAAGCTCTGAAGCTCATTGAAGAAGCAAAAAAAGAAGGTCTTGACATCTGCTTTGATGTATACCCCTACATTGCCTACGGAAGCGGTCTTATTGACCTGATTCCCCCTTGGGTAAAAAAAGACGGTCCCCGCATTATGTGCGAGCGCCTCGCGGACCCCAAGCTTCGCGAAAAAGCTCTTTATGATATGGAGCACGGCCTCCCCGGTTGGGATTCTATTATGAAAGGCGAAAACTGGGCAAGTGCGGTACAGATTGCTTCTTTAAAAACTGAAGCAAATAAAGCCTGCGAGGGCAAAGTAATTCAGGAGATTGCAGATGAGCGTAGCTGCACCCCCTACGAAGCGGTGGTTGACTTAATGGTAGAAGAAGATGCTTCTATTAAATGCGTCTGGTTTGCCATGAATGAAGAGGAATTACAGGGCATTATGAAACATCCTGATGCTATTTTCGGTACAGATGGCAGAGCCTGCGCCACCTATGGCGAATTATCTAAAGGCGCTGTTCATCCCCGTTATTACGGAACCTATCCCCGTATTTTAGGAAAATATGTCCGGGAGGAGGGTGTGCTGACTTTAGAAGAAGCGATTCGAAAATCCACCTCTGCGGTAGCAAAACGTTTCGGCATTTGCCGCCGCGGTGAGATAAAAGAAGGCTATTTTGCTGATTTGGTAATTTTCTCACCGGAAGAAATCAGAGAAACCAACAGCTTTAAAGCACCCCACAGCTATCCGGCAGGCATTGACTATGTCGTCGTTAACGGTCAGGTGGTAATCGACCACGGCGAGCATACGAATAACCTCCCCGGTGAAATTTTGAGAAAAGAGTGAAAAAGTTGACAATACAGCACATTATAGGCATCAGCATCACCTTGGCGGTTATCCTTGGCCTCAGCATCTATACCGGCAAGGCAGTTAAAAAGAATAAAGAAGCAAACTCATGGATTGTTGCCGGCATCATTATGGGCACGCTAGTTGGCGGTTCATCAACCGTCGGAACGGCTCAGCTTGCCTATAACTATGGTATGAGCGCCTGGTGGTGGACTTTGGGTGCCGGCATCGCCTGCCTTGTGCTGGCTGTTTTGTATGTAAAGCCCCTGCGGCAAAGCGGGTCAAATACCCTGCTTTCCATCGTCGGCAAGGAATACGGCACAAAGACCGGACTTTTAGCCTCCGTTCTTTCCTCCTTAGGGAGCTTTATTAACATCATTTCCCAATTAATTGCGGCAACTGCCATTATTGCTGTGGTGTTTCCAAAGCTTTCGTTGGCGCCCGCCCTTTTGATTTCTGCTCTCTTTATGACCCTGTATATCATTTTCGGTGGCACCAAAGGCAGCGGTATGGTAGGCATTTTGAAAATGGTGCTTTTATATGTCGCAATGATGACCTGCGGCATTATGGTCTTATATTTTTCCGGTGGTTTGTCCGGCTTTTTAGGAATTGTAGAACGTATCGATAATCCTGAACAGGTTTCCTTTTTCAGCTTGTTTGCCCGGGGCATTGGTACTGATTTAGGTGCTTGCTTCTCGCTGATTGTTGGCGTTATCGCCACACAAAGCTATGCCCAGGGTATTTTTGCCGCCAAAACCACCAAAGAGGCAAAAAAAGGTGCGCTTCTCAGCGCCCTGTTGGTTCCCCCTGTGGGCATCGGCGGCATTTTGGTGGGACTGTATATGCGTAGCGTCCATCCGGGTATTGTTGCTAAAACTGCGCTGACAATGTTTGTAACAGAATATATGCCGCCACTCTTTTCCGGCGTGGTTCTGGCGACCTTATTTATTGCTGTTTTAGGCACCGGTGCAGGTCTTGCCTTAGGCATTGCCACCATTTTAAAAAATGACATTATTCCGACCCTGACCCGTAAATCCCCCGGCGGCATGACGCTGGAGAGAATTTTAATTGTTGTTATTTTATTCTCTGCCTGCCTGTTATCTATGGGGCCCTTGGGCGACACCATTTTAAATTTTGCCTTTATGTCTATGGGGCTTCGGGGTGCTACCATTTTTATCCCCCTGTGTTGCGCCTTTTGGTGTTCCGGCAAAATTCACAGCCGCTATGCCTTTTTATCCATTATATTAGGCCCTGTATTGGTTTTAATTTTCGGGTTATGGAAGGTTCTGCCCTTTGACCCCTTGTTTATCGGTATTTTTGCTGCCTTGTTAATCATGGCGTTTGGATATGTGATAAACCGCAAAAACAAATTACAGTAAGGAAAGGTTTTTCTTTATGATTAAACATAACGCATCAAAGCCCCTGTACCTACAGGTAAAAGAAAATCTTGAGGAAAGTATCCGCTCAGGCAAATATCCCGAGGGTGCAAAACTCCCGTCAGAAAAGACTTTGTGTGATGAATTTAAAGTCAGCAGAATCACCATCCGTCAGGCGCTGGACCTTTTGGAAGCCAAGGGTATGACCTATTCCGTTCACGGTAAGGGGACCTTTGTCAAAGCCAGCATCATTGATTCAAACCTGCAAAAAATCAGTTCTTTTGGTGAGACGCTGGAAAAAATGGGCTACACCGGATATACGAAAATTGCATCCTACGAAGAACGGCAGGCAGACGATTTTGAACGTATGCTTCGCGGTCAGGAATGGAACCGGATTAGCCAACTGTCATTAACGGGATATTCTATGGACGAGCCTGTGGTGCTCTACCGTTCCGTTATCCGCAGCCCTTATGGCGCACAAATGTATCAGGCAGCTTTGGATATGGAGCGAGAGGGCATTCCCTTTTCTACCTTTGACCTATATGCCAAAATCGGACTCTCTATCGGCAGCATTAACCAACAGGTTGCTGCGGTGAATGCAGATCAAGAGATTGCAGAGCTGCTCAAGCTAAAACCCGGAGATGCGGTTTTGGTGCTGGATTCTGTGATTATGGATCAGAACAAACAGCCGATTGAATATAAAAAAGGTTACTACTGTACTGATAAATATGCTTTTAATTTAAACAGAGAGTTATAATTTTAAAAAAGACCGTAGCAAAACGCATTGGTTTTGCTACGGTCTTTTTTTGTGCAAATAGAGTAAAAATAACACCATTGTATCCAAAATGAAATAAAACTGTCTTTTTTTGAATGCAAGCTACAATATCACGGCTGTAAATAACCCGCAGCAGCGCCGTTTTTTAGAAAATATTGTATTTAAAAAGGCATTTTATACTATATCTTGTATGTTACCGTTTGATTGCAAAAAAATTAAATTTTTTTTGCAAAAACACTTGCAAAATCTATAAAAATAGAGTAAAATTAAATAAAGATGGTGAAAAGTGGAGCAAAATGGAGCAAAAATAGCGTCTTTTTTGAAATGTTTTTTCAAAAATTAGCTGGTTGCTTTCATTTGTGTTCCTTAAATTTGTTTAAAGAACCTGCAGAAAGGGCGGTGAAAGGCATTGTTTATCGGTGAATATCAGCACACATTAGACGCTAAAGGCAGAATGTTTGTTCCTGCAAAATTCCGCGATGACTTAGGCGATGTCTTTATCGTTACTTTGGGTCTTGACAACTGCCTTTTCGTTTTCCCGGTTTTAGAGTTTGACCGCTTAAAGGCAAAGCTTGATGCCATTTCTATTACCAATAAAGATGCCCGCCGTTTTGCCCGCTTCTTCTTTGCAAGAGCCTGCGAATGCGAAATGGATAAACAGGGCAGAATTATGTTACCTGCTAACCTGCGCGAATACGCAGACCTTTCAAAAGATGTAACTGTTGTGGGCGTTTCTAACCGTGTGGAGCTTTGGAACACCACCGCCTGGGAAGAAACCCACAGCTTTGATAATTTCAGTCCCGATGAATTATCTGAGAAAATGGAGCTGCTTGGTCTATGACAGAAACACAGTTTCATCACGTTCCTGTGATGCTAGAACCCTGCCTGGATGCCTTAGCAATCAAGCCTGACGGCGTTTATGTTGATGGTACCTTAGGCGGCGCCGGACATTCTTTTGAAATTGCAAAACGTTTAACCACCGGCCGGTTAATTGGTTTCGACCGTGACCCGGCTGCTATTGAAGCTTCTCGTGTAAGACTGACCTCTTTCGGCGATACTGTCACTTTTATCAACCGAAATCACTCGGAAGTGAAAGCTACATTAGAAGAGCTTTCCGTTTCACAAATCGCCGGAGCTTTGCTTGACTTAGGCGTTTCCTCACACCAACTTGACGAAGCCGAAAGAGGATTTTCTTACATGCAGGATGCACCCCTTGACATGCGTATGAATCCGAATGATTCTATGAGTGCATACGACGTGGTGAACACCTACACAAAACAAGAGCTTGAAAACATCATTTTTACATACGGCGAAGAACGCTGGGCAAAACGAATTGCAGAATTTATTGAAGATGCCCGCAAAAATGCACCGATACAATCTACCGGCGAACTGGTGGACATCATAAAAAAAGCCGTTCCGAAAAACGCGCGGCGCGACGGTCCCCACCCCGCCAAGCGAACCTTTCAGGCAATCCGCATCGAAGTGAACAATGAGCTTGGCAGTCTTAAGCAAACTGTATATGATTTTATTGATGCCCTTGCCCCCGGTGGCAGACTTGCGATTATCACCTTCCATTCATTAGAAGACAGAATCGTGAAAACCGCTTACCGTGACAAGGAAAAAGGTTGCATTTGTCCGCCGGAATGCCCCGTTTGTATGTGTGGCATTAAAAGTTCCGGCAAAGTGATTACAAGAAAACCCATTCTCCCCACCGAGGCAGAATTAGAAGAAAATCCCCGGGCACGGAGTGCAAAACTTCGGGTCTTTGAGAAAAAATAAGAACTATAAAATAAAAGGATTGGAGCGATAGACAGGTGAATACAAGAACAAATCTTGCTTATGACAGATTGTACGGTCCTGCTGAATCTACAACTACATACCCTGCCTATAACCCCTACCCTACATCTCCGAATGTAAGGGTTAAGGTTTCAACAAAAAAATCAAACCGTGTGGCTGAGCGCCGTGCTCATACCGCCGGTATTGCCCGTGTTTTGCTGGTTGTGGGCTTCGCATTTTTAGTGCTCTTCCGCGGTGTTATGATTACTGACCGCTGCGCTTCTGTTGAAAGAAAGCAGGATGAACTAAATGCACTGGTTGCCTCTAACGAAAAGCTGCAGGTCGAAATTGACCGCTCATTAGATCTGGACAAAGTAGAAGCCTACGCCAAAGATGAGCTTGGTATGCGCCGGGCAGAAAAATATCAAACCATTTACTTAAACCTTTCCCAGGAGGGGTATGTTGAAAAAACCTCTAAAAGCAAAAACCTGTCCAACGCTAAAACCGGTGAATTTTTAAACGGTTCTGTGGCATATTCAGACTAGTTCTTCATTATAATATATTAGTAACACTCGGAAAGGAGTTGCGGATATCCGCAGAGTACGAGTATGAGCCAATCTGCCCCCAAACGTAAATTGCGAATCAGAATATTGTGCGTTTTCATAGCCTTTGCCTCTCTTTTATCTTTGCTTGGCGTAAGGCTTGTTTTTTTACAGATTATAGACGGTTCCGAACTGCATAAAAAGGCAGTTGAACAACAGACCCGTGACAGTTTAGTAGCGTCTCATAGAGGCGCTATTTATGACAGAAATAAAAAAATGTTAGCACAAAGCTCGGTTGCGCATACCATTACGGCAAATCCTAACGAAATTCAAAAAGCCAAAAAGAACATTTTAGAAATCGCTGCAACTCTTGCGCCCATTTTAGAAATGGATGTAAATGACATTGCGGCTCTTTTAGAGAAGAAAACCAACCACGTCACCATTAAAAGACGTGTTGAAGACGATGTGGCCAATGCTGTCCGTGAACTTGAGCTCACCGGTATCTACCTGCAGGAGGACGCCAAGCGCTACTACCCCTACGGGCATTTTGCATCCCACATTTTAGGCTTTGTAGGTTATGATAATCAGGGTCTCGGCGGCATTGAAATGGTGTATGAAGATGTGTTAAAGGGCGAGCCCGGTCGTATTATTGCCCTAAAGAATGCACTGGATACCGATATGCCTTTTAAAGATGAAACCCGTATTGACCCCGAAAACGGTACCAACGTTGTACTCACTATCGACGAGGTCGTTCAGCACTTTACTGAAAAGCACTTAGAAGAAGCTTATTATGAAGAAAAAGTTCTCTCCGGCGCCTGCGCTATCGTAACCGATGTAAAAACAGGCGAAGTGCTTGCAATGGCAACAAAATCTGACTTTGATTTAAATGAGCCCTTTACCCTGCCGGAGGATATTGAAGCACAGCTTTCTGAAATAGACGACGATGACGAAAGAACCACGGCACGGTCCAACGCACTGCAGAAAATGTGGCGTAACAAAGCCGTTGTTGACTCTTACGAGCCCGGTTCCTGTTTCAAAATCATCACCGGCTGTATGGCGCTTGAAGAAGGCTTGATCACACCCGAAACCCCCTTCTTCTGCTCCGGTTCTAAAAAGGTTGAAAACCGAACCATCAACTGCTCACATCACGAAGGTCACGGCGCGCAGACTTTTGCAGATGCTGTTAAAAATTCCTGCAACCCTGCCTTTATTGACGTGGGTCTGTTGATCGGCAAAGAAAAATTCAAAGAATATTATAAGGCCTTTGGCTTTATGGATGTGACCGGCTTCGACCTGCCCGGTGAAGCATCCGGTATCTTCTATTCTGACGCAAACTATAACACCGTTGAGCTTGCAACCGCTTCCTTTGGTCAGGGTCCTGTTGTAACACCCCTGCAGCTGATGGCAGCTGTTGGTGCTGTTGCAAATGGTGGCAAGCTGATGAAACCCTATTTGGTTAAAGAGCTAATTGACAACGACGGTAATGTTCTTAAAAAGACAGAACCCACCGTTGTCCGTCAGGTTATTTCGCAAAAAACTTCTGAACAGATGTGTGCTATGCTTGAAAACACAGTTGCAAACGGCACCGGTCAGAATGCATATATCAAAGGCTACCGCGTTGCCGGTAAAACCGGTACTTCTGAAAAAGTACCCCGTGGCAGCAACAAGTATATTTCTTCCTTCATTGCCTTTGCACCGGCAAACGACCCGAAAATCGCTTGTCTTGTAGTGCTGGATGAACCCTCAAACGGTCAGTACTACGGTGGTGCTATTGCAGCACCCGTTGTAGGTAAGATTCTGGAAGACACTCTCCGCTACATGGGCGTTGAGCCCCAGTACACGGAAGAAGAAAGACAAAACCTTGAAGTTTTTGTACCCGATGTAAAGGGTCTGTCTATCGAAAATGCCGGCAAAAACTTACGGAATGAAGGTCTGACCTACCGCATTGTTGGCAACGGCAGCACCGTTCTGAATCAGACGCCCAAGACAGGTTCTACCCTGCCCACCGGCTCTGTGGTCATCTTATATACAGAAGAAAATGTTGCAAAAGCCACCATTGTGCCGGATGTGCGGAACCTGTCGCTGACTGAAGCGCAGGCGCGCCTTGTCCAGCACGGTCTCAATATGAATATAACCGGTGCCGGTGCTACGGGCAACTCGTCAAATCTGACAGTCGCCAACAGTCAGTATCCGCTGCCGAGCGCTCAGGTAGAAGAAGGAACCGTCGTCGAGGTTGAGTTCCGCTATCTGGACGTAGATTAGCGGAAAAGTAATACAAAAACCGGAAAGGAGTCATACAATGAAGCTCAGCAAGTTGCTTGCAGGCGTCAGCCTGACCATAAAACCCGAACAAGATATAGACATTACAAATGTCGCCTATGACTCCCGTCGTGTAACACCCGGTGCATTATTTGTCTGCATTAAGGGCTACGCCACCGATGGTCACTTATATATTGATAGCGCTATTAAAAACGGCGCTGTTGCCGTTTTGGTGCAGGATGCCGCAGCAGATACCGGCGTTTTAACCCTGCAGACCGGCGATACCCGCAAGGCTTTAGCACAAATCAGCGCTAACTTCTATAACCACCCGGAAAAGGAAATGAAAATCGTTGGTGTAACAGGCACAAACGGCAAAACCACTGTTACCACCCTGATTAAGAGTGTGCTGGAGTTCACCGGCAAAAAGGTGGGACTCATCGGCACCAATGAAAATATGATTGGCAGCCGTGTTCTGCCAACCGAGCGCACCACACCCGAATCCTTAGAGCTGTTTGCCCTGTTCCGCGAGATGGCAGACGAGGGCACAGAGTATGTAGTGATGGAGGTTTCCTCTCACTCACTCATTCTCCACCGTGTATTCGGCATTGTATTTTCCGTGGGTGTGTTCACCAATTTAACACAGGATCATCTGGACTTTCACGAAACTATGGAAAACTATTTTCAGGCAAAGCGTCTTTTGTTTAACACCTGTGATGTTGCCGTCTTGAATTTTGACGACCCCGCCGGCAAACGCATTGCAGAAGACCTTGCCTGTCCGGCTCTTTCCTACTCCATTGATGCTGAATCAGACTTTACTGCGAAGAATCTTCGCATTTCACCCCGGGGTGTTTTGTTTGACCTGCAAGCAGGGGATAAACTTCTGCCTGCAAGGCTCGGCATCCCCGGCAAGTTCTCGGCTTATAACGCCTTGGCTGCACTTTCTACCTGTGTCGCTTTGGGTATAACCCCTGAAAAGGTTATTGAAGCTTTGCTGGTTGCAAAAGGCGTTAAAGGTCGGGCTGAAACGGTGTATACCCGAACTGACTATACTGTTTTAATTGACTATGCACACACCCCTGACGGTCTTGAAAACATTATCAGCACCGTAAAAGAATTTTCTCAGGGTCGTGTGGTAACTCTCTTTGGTTGCGGTGGCGACCGTGACCCGGTAAAACGCCCCATCATGGGTGAGATTGCCGGCAAGCTGTCTGATTATTGCATCATCACCTCTGATAACCCCCGCACAGAAGACCCTATGACAATTATCCGTCAGGTTGAAGAGGGAATGAAGCGCACAACATGCGCATATACTGTCATAGAAAATCGGCGGGATGCCATTCGCTATGCTTTAGAAACCGCCCAAAAAAATGACTGTATCATTCTGGCAGGCAAAGGTCACGAAACCTATCAGATTATCGGTACAGAAAAGCGGCACTTTGATGAACGCGAGGTCATTCGCGATATTCTGGCAGGAACAGACAGCCAGTAAAATCCCGGAAAGGGTTTGAGTAAAATGAAACCGATTTCTATTCAAGATATTATCCTTGCCACCGGCGGCGCACTGCTCTCAGGCGACCCAAGCCAAACTGTGATCTCCGTCTGCACGGATACAAGAAAAATTGTGCCGGGCAGTTTGTTTGTGCCCCTTGCCGGTGAAAACTTTGACGCGCACAAGTTCATCCCCGATGCCTTGACAGGGGGATGCGCCGCATCACTGACCGCAAGAAAAGATATAACGGCAGAAAAGCCTTTAATTTATGTACCCGACACTCGCCGTGCATTGGCGGATTTGGCGGCATATTACCGCAAACAGTTTGCTATTCCTGTAGTTGCCATCACCGGCAGCGTAGGAAAAACAACGGCAAAAGAGCTTACATCTGCAGTTTTATCAACAAAACTGAACGTTTTAAAAACAGCCGGCAACTTTAATAACGAAATCGGCCTGCCCCTGACCCTGTTCCGGTTAGAAGATGACCACGAGGTTGCCATTACCGAAATGGGTATGAGCGGCTTTGGAGAAATTGACCTCCTTGCCAAAATTGCAAAGCCTGATATTGGCATTGTGACCAACATTGGTATGTCTCATATTGAAATGCTGGGCTCTCAGGAAAATATTTATAAAGCAAAATCTGAACTGTTTCGTCACATAAGCCCTGACGGAACTGTTATTTTAAACGGTGACGATCCCATTTTAGCAGCTCACCGAAAAGAGATTACGCAAAAAACAATCACCGTTGGCCTTTCTGCAGGCTGTGACCTGACAGCTACTGATATCGTGCCTAAAAGCGACAGTCTTTCCTTTACAGCCGTCTATGGCGATGAAAAGGTTCCTGTCAACTTGGCCTTCCCCGGTGAACACAACGTTATCAATGCGCTGCTTGCCTGCGCTGCAGGCTTGTGCCTTGGCATTTCACTTGCCGATGCTGCCTTTGGCCTCGGGGCATATATTCCCTCTGACAGAAGGATGCAGCTCATAGACTGTGACGGCATTACCATCATCAACGACTGCTACAACGCCGCCCCCGCTTCTATGGAAGCAGGCATACGTGTTCTTTGTTCCTATGAAGGTAGAAAAATCGCGGTATTGGGTGACATTAAAGAACTGGGCGAATTCTCAAAGGAAGCACACACAGGCGTTGGCACCTTCGCAGGGCACGCCGGTGTGGATGCCCTTTTCACCTTGGGCGATCACGCAAAATGGATTGCCGAGGGTGCTAAAAACGCGGGCATGGCAGAGGAATCTATTTTCTCTTTTGATGATATTGACGAGTTAAAGAAAAGTCTGGGCGCCTTTATCAAAAAAGGCGATACCGTACTAATAAAGGCCTCTCGTGCCATGGCGCTTGAGCGCGTAACAGAGTTTTTAACAACCGGGCAAAATGCATAAGCTTACAAAGGAGCTGAAACTGTGAACTACATGATTATTTCTGCGGCTATTTCTCTCATTTTGGGGTTATTATTCACCCCCGTTTTAATTCCCTTTCTACGCCGTTTAAAATTTGGTCAAAGTATACGCGAGGAGGGGCCTAACTGGCACCGCGTAAAAAGCGGCACACCCACTATGGGCGGTATTGCCTTCATTGCTTCCTCTGTTTTGGCAAGCCTGATTGTTATGTTTTTTGCAGGCGATAATAAGCTTAAAATTCTTATCCCGCTTTTAACCGCCTTGGCCTATGGCATTGTTGGCTTTGCAGACGATTATATTAAAGTTGTGAAAAAACGGAATCTGGGTCTTTCAGCCAAGCAGAAGTTTTTAGCCCAGCTTGCGGTTTCAGTTATCAGCACAATTTCTATGCATTATACCGGTTGCATCAGCGGCGAGCTGATCATCCCCTTCCTTTCTCACAGCGTAGATATTGGTTTGTGGATGATTCCCTTAACTGTTTTGGTACAGCTTTCTGTTGTCAACAGCGTGAACCTGACTGACGGCTTAGATGGCTTAGCATCCAGCATCACCTTCATTGTCAGCCTGTTCTTAGTTGTTTGTGCTTATGCGTTCCAAAATGCTTCCGGCATTTTTATGGCAGCTGTTGCCGGCGGTTGTATTGCCTTTTTGGTGTTTAATGCAAATCCGGCAAAGGTGTTCATGGGTGACACCGGCTCACTTTATTTAGGCGGCGCAATTGCCGCAGTTGCTTCCCTGCTGAATATGCCTCTTTTGTTAATCATTGTAGGCGGTGTATTTTTAATTGAAACCTTGTCGGTTATTCTGCAGGTAGCATCCTTTAAGCTGACAGGCAAGCGCATTTTCAAAATGAGTCCCATTCATCATCACTTTGAAATGTGTGGGCTGACCGAAACGAAAATTGTCTTATCCTTTTCTTTAGTAACGCTCATTTTGTGCATAATCGGCTTCCTCGCAGTAAGGGGCCTTTAATGATAAAAAACAAAGCCAAGGACGGTGATAATCAATGGGTGAAACGCCTGCTAAAAAAACATTAACAAAAACAAAACTTTCCAAAACAAGCTTTGATTTTGGTTTTCTTTTTGTGGTTATTCTCCTTTTGGCTTTAGGACTTTTAATGGTTTTCTCTGCCAGCTATCCTTACGCATATTATTATTTTGAAGATGGACTGTATTTTATTAAAAAGCAGCTTTTGTGGGCAGCCCTTGGCACATGTGCTATGATTTTTACCGCCAACCTTCCCTATCAGAGATATAAAAAGCTGGCGTTTCCTATTTTGGTCGTTACCGCCGTTTTACTGCTTGCCGTTCTTGCTATCGGTATCAACCTAAACGGCGCCAAGCGTTGGCTTGGTGTGGGCGGTTTCACCTTTCAGCCCTCTGAGGTTGCTAAACTCGGTCTGGTGATTTTTTTCGCTGCCAGCTTGTCGCAGGCTAAAGAGAAAATTAAAGATTTTAAAATCCTGCTCCGATACTTTTTAATCATGGGGCTTTTTATGGGGCTGTTGCTTTTAGAACCTCACTTTTCCGTCTGTCTCATCATCGGTTTGACCCTTGTGATTATGCTCTATGTTGCAGGCGCAAAACTTCTGCACTTTGTGATCATCGGCATCCCATTCGGCATTGCCGGTGCTGCTATTGCAATTATGGAGCCCTACCGCATGGCGCGTTTATTGATTTTCCGCCATCCTGAAACCGACCCATTAGGCGCCGGGTGGCAGATTCTTCAGTCTTTATACGCCATTGGTTCCGGCGGTCTGTTCGGTGTTGGGTTTGGTAACTCAAGACAGAAATTTATGTATATTTCTGAACCGCAGAATGACTTTATCTTCTCTATTGTCTGTGAAGAACTGGGGCTCATTGGTGCTCTTGCCATTTTGGTTCTTTTTGCGGTTTTGTTCTGGCGCGGTATGAAAATTGCTGTCAGCGCACCGGATAACTTTGGCAGTATGCTTGTTACAGGCATCATCGCTTTAATTGCCGTACAGGTTGTCTTAAACATTGCTGTTGTGACCTCATCCGTTCCCACCACGGGTATCCCACTGCCCTTCTTCTCTGCCGGTGGTTCGTCTCTTGTCTTTATTATGGCGGCGATGGGCATTGTTTTAAACGTTTCGAAGTATAAAAAACAAACCATTTAATTGTGAAGGATTTGATTGTATGAGAGCCATTATCTCCGGTGGCGGTACCGCCGGTCACATTAACCCGGCACTAGCAACCGCCGGTCGCCTTGCCAAAGAGCACGGGGCTGAGATTCTTTTCATCGGCACAAAAAAAGGCCTGGAGAGTACCCTGGTCCCCAAGGCCGGTTGGGACATCCGCTATATTCAGGTCTCCGGCTTAATCCGCCGGCTGACTCTGAAGAATTTTTTGGTTATCAAACAGTTTTTAACGGCTATCTCTCATTGCAAAAAAATCATCAAAGACTTTCGTCCCGATGTTGTTATCGGAACCGGTGGCTACGTTTGTGCACCGGTTTTATTTGCTGCTCACGCTTTGGGCATTCCCACTTTGGTCCATGAGCAAAACGTCATTCCCGGTGTTACGGTTAAAATGACCGCTAAAACCGTAGACAGCCTTTGTATTAGTTTTCCCGAAACAACCGGCTATTTAAAACCGGCATGTGCTGAAAAATGCGTTCTCACCGGTAATCCCATCCGTGAGGAAATGCTGACTGTTGATAAAGAAAGCGCACGCAAAAAACTGAACTTAGATGACCGCCCCTTTATTGTTTCGTTTGGCGGCAGTTTAGGTGCTGAGCGGCTAAATCAGGCAGCTATCTCTTTTATAAATGAAAATAAAACCGCAAATGTTCAGTTTCTATTGGGAACAGGACAGCGGTACTATGATACAGTAAAAAGTACAATTACAAATAACGCTCCCGCCATTTCAGTTGTGCCCTATATTGACAATATGGATACCGTTATGGCGGCGGCTGACCTGATTATCGGTCGTGCGGGCGCTTTAACTGTCAGCGAGCTTTGCGCTATGGGCAAGCCCTCTATTTTAGTCCCTTCACCTAATGTAGCACATGACCATCAGACATACAACGCCAAAAGCGTTGAAAACGCAGGTGGCGCTGTGTTAATCCCTGATTGTGAATACACCGGCGACAGACTTACCGCCGTTCTCTGCGAGCTTTTGCAAAATCCGGATCGCCTTACTGATATGTCTCAAAGGGCGAAGACCATCGGAATCACAGACGGCACCAAACGTATCTGTGATGTTGCCTGCAAGCTTGCAGAAAGTAAAAAATAAACAGAAAAAAACGTTTTTACACCGTCAGTAGCAAAGTAACAGACTTTGCATACTATGATACTGTAAAATGTTTTCCTTTTAGCAGAAAACAATTTTCCGTATCAGGAGGTGTAAGAACATGAGCAAGTTAGTCATTAGGGGCGGAAAACCGCTTTGTGGCACTGTTTCTGTCCAAGGCTCAAAAAATGCTGTGTTGCCAATTCTCGCCGCATCCATTTTGTGTACAAAGGGCGTAACTGTCATTCACAACTGCCCTGATTTAGATGACGTTACAATTACCGTTAAAATTCTCCGTTTTCTCGGCGCCCGTGTTAAAAGAGACGGACATACCATAACTGTAGATGCACGAAGCAAAATAAAGCATCGCATCCCCAAGCGCCTGATGCAAAAGCTTCGTTCTTCTATCATTTTTATGGGCGCCATTACTGCCCGGAATCATAGGGCTAAAATCTCTGCACCCGGTGGGTGCAAGCTGGGTGCAAGACCCATCGACCTGCATAAGGACGCCCTGCGCGCCTTAGCCTGTGATATTACAGAAAAACGCGGGTACATATATGTAAATGGCAAAAACCGAAGAAGCAGCGAGATTACGTTGCGTTTCCCCAGTGTAGGCGCTACTGAGAACATACTGCTTACCAGCTGTATGACCGGTGGTGTAACCGTCTTACACAATGCCGCTTGTGAGCCGGAGATTGTCGATCTGGCAAACTTTTTAAATGCTATGGGCGCAAGCATAACAGGTGCCGGCACCCCCGATATTACCGTTACCGGTGTTCCCGAACTTCACGGTACAGTCTACACCGTTATGCCGGACCGGATTGTTGCCATTACCTATCTTTGTTGCGCGGCTGTCACCGGCGGCAATATTTATCTTTCAAACACCGTGCCGGACCATTTGGAAACGGCTCTTTCATACCTGGCGCAATGCGGCTGTCTGGTAGAGGCAGAAGATAGCAGAATTCACCTGTCTGCTCCCAAGCGGCTGACGGCACTGGCTGAGATTGAAACCTCACCCTACCCCGGCTTTCCCACCGATGCACAATCCCTCTTTTTAGCACTTTTATCCACAGCAAAGGGCACCAGCATCATCTGTGAGCGCATTTTTGAAAGCCGCTTTAAAACCGCTGATGAGCTTTCCCGTATGGGGGCTGATATAAAAATAAAAAAGGATATTGCCACCATTTACGGCAAAGAACGCCTGTCCGGCGCACAGGTTTCTGCCTGCGACCTGCGAGGCGGCGCCGCTATGGTTATTGCCGCTCTTGCGGCAGAAGGCACCACCGAAATTGACAACGTATGTTATATTGACAGAGGGTATGAAGCGCTGGAGAAAAACCTACAAGCTTTAGGAGCTTCTGTCAAACGGATATAAAACTTTCAGAAAGGCACAACCAATGAAAACTCTGTCTCAGAATCAGAAAAGAAGAGCAAAACTGAAAAAACGCAGACTCTGCGTTACGCTGACACTCTTGCTGATTGTCGCTGCTATCAGCATTTGCCTTTTCACGCCCTTTTTCAATGTTAAAACCGTAGAAGTCAAGGGCAATAGCGACATCAGTGCTGAACAGATTATAAAGACAGCTGCGATTCCTGATGGAATTAATATTTTCAGAGTGAATACCGGAAAAGTCAAAAAAGCACTGCTGAACATTCCTGAAATTGACTCGATTCGCGTGCGCCGGCTTATCCCCTCTAAAATTCGTTTAGAAGTAACCGAAACAAAGCCTGTTATGTCTTTTTCCTATTTGTCAGGTTATGTCATTACCAACGAAGCCGGTCGGGTTATGGCGACCGTTGACACCATAGATGACACGAATTTACTGAATATTACAGGATTGGAAATAAAAAAAGCTGAAATTTGTAAAAAAGTATCTGTACAAGACACTGATAAGTTTGATATAATATTAAATACCATCAGCGCCCTCAACCGGGCAGGTATTCTGCAGGAGATTCGTTCCGGCCATTTTGATGATATGCAAAACGTGCATTTCTACCTGCACGACGGCACCAAGATTATTTTCGGCAAAATAACAGACCTTGACTATAAGCTGTCCGTCCTGACCAAGGTTTTGGTTCAGGTGAACAGAACCGAAGGTGCCTATATTGATTTAACCACGCCGGAACGTACCTATTACGGCGTAATAGAACCGGAGCCTGAAGAGCCTGAGGAAGGCGAAGAGGCAGAGCCCGGCACAGAGCAAGCCGAGGGCGAGCAGGCAGAATCAGATGATTCTGAAGCTCAAAGTGATGATTCTGCTGACAGCGCCGAAGATGCTCAGGATGATGGAAACGAAGAAAAAGGGGAAGCTTAGTATGCTGAAAGATCATAAAACGCAAATTGCCGTCGGCATTTTGGTTTTAATTCTGACTTTTTTATTAGCTCTTCAATTTAAAAGCGTAACCTTTAACGCCCAAACTAACCAATCAACAAATCTGCGTGTTGACAATCTGACAGCAGAGCTGACACGCGAGCGTGAGACTAATGCAGATTTGCAAAAGCAGATTGAGGCTTACAAAAATGATATTGCTCAGTACCGTAAAGACGCCGAGCAAACCAGTGGTTATTCTACCTTTTTGTCAGAGCAGTTAAAGCGTGCCGAGCTTATGGCTGGCTTTGTTGATGTCAAAGGCCCCGGCATTACCGTTACCTTAAATGATATGGATAGCCAAAAAGCACAAAATAGCGTTCTGACAACCGGTGAGGCTTTAATTCACGATGAAGATTTGCGCCGTGTCATTAATGAACTTTGCGCCGCCGGCGCAGAAGCGGTTTGTGTAAACGACAGCCGCATTATCGGCACCAGCGCCATCCGCTGTGTTGGCCCCACTATTTTGGTTAATGATAAAAAAATGGCTCCGCCCTATGTGATTAAGGCTATCGGTGATACTAACCAGTTAGCTGCTGCCATGAACTTAAAGGGTGGCGTGATTGATAATTTAAAGGTCTGGGGTTTTTCTGTTCACATTGCCAAATCCCCGGAACTGGTTATTCCAAAATATGACGGCGCCATTCATTTTTCCAATGCTACCGCTGTAGAAACGGAAGAAGAAAAGGGGGGAACTGACAGATGATAATCATTATCATTTGCGCCTTAATCGGTATTATCGCCGGTGTGCTGTTTCCCTATCACATCCCCTATGACTACTCCCGCTATGCCGCTATGATTATTCTGGCACTGCTGGACTCAGTGTTCGGTGCAGCCTCTGCCGCAACGAGAAAAAGCTTTGACCTGCGAACTTTTATTACGGGCTTTATCAGCAACAGTCTTTTGGCAGCTTTATTGACTTTTATGGGTGACAAATTAGGCATTGATTTATATTTAGTAGCACTTTTGGTCTTTGGTTCCCGTCTTTTTACCAATCTTTCGACCATGAGAAGGCACTTTTTAGCACAAATTAGCATAAAATTTAAAAAAAAGTCCTGTAATTGAAAATTTATACTTGTGTAATCATACTGTAATATGTTATAATAGAAAAAGTAGTATAATAATAATGGGTTTATGTATAAAAAGCTTTGATGATAAACGTGTAAACTCATGCTGATTTACATAAAACGGTCGGCAATATACCGAACCAAAGAGGAGGAAACAAAAAGTGATTGAATTTGATAACGACGCACTGAAAAACAACCGTGTAGAAACCATTAAGGTAATCGGTGTTGGCGGCGGTGGTAATAACGCCGTTAACAGAATGATTGATTACGGCGTTAAAAATGTAGATTTCATCGCAGTTAACACAGACAAACGTGCTCTGTATATGTCTCAGGCACCGGTTAAAATCCAGATTGGCGAAAAGCTGACTAAGGGTCTTGGCGCAGGTGCTGATCCCGAAGTTGGTCAGAAAGCCGCTGAAGAAAGCCGTGAAGAAGTTGCTCAGGCAATCGCTGGCAGTGACATGGTTTTCGTTACAGCCGGTATGGGCGGCGGTACAGGTACCGGTGCTGCTCCCATGGTTGCATCCATCGCAAGAGAAATGGGCATCTTAACTGTTGGTATCGTAACCAAACCTTTTGCTTTTGAAGGCCGCCAGAGAATGGCTCGCGCTGAAGAAGGTATTGCAGAACTGAAAAATTCAGTTGATGCACTGGTTACCATCCCCAACGACAGACTTCTGCAGGTTTCTAACGCACACACCACTTTGGTTGACGCGTTCAAAATGGCTGACGATGTTCTCCGTCAGGGTGTTCAGGGTATTTCAGACCTGATTTCCGGTCCCGGTTACATCAACTTAGACTTTGCTGACGTTGTTAAAATCATGAAGAACACCGGTATCGCTCACATGGGTGTTGGTCGTGCTTCCGGTGAAAAACGTGCTGAAGAGGCAGTTAAGGCTGCTATCCAGAGCCCGCTGCTTGAAACCTCTATTGACGGCGCACGCGGCGTGCTGATTAACATCACCGGTGGTTCTGATCTGGGTCTGTTCGAAATCAACAGCGCTGCTGAACTGGTTACTGAGGCTTCCGATCCCAATGCAAACATCATCTTCGGTGCTGCACTGGACGAATCTCTGCATGATGAAATCATCATCACTGTTATCGCAACCGGTTTTGAAGGCATCCCCGCTAAGGATAAGAGCACAGGTTTCTTTACCGCTCCGGTATTCTCCGGTGGCGTGGCAGCCGGCGCTCCGGCAGCTGCTTCTGATGAGGATGGCTCTGATAAAGGCGTTGACATTCCCCACTGGATGAAAGAAAGCTTCTAAGAAATACATAAGGGACTGTGAAAAATCACAGTCCCTTTTTTGTGCCAAAAATTGCAACAAAAAAGCGGTTCCGTTGGAACCGCTTTTACAAACTCACTCAGTCTTTTAACTCGCCCATGCATTTAGGACAGATATTTCTGCCTTTAAATGTTAAGACATCTGTTGAATTGCCACAGAAAATACAAGAAGGCTCGTATTTTTTCAAAATAATCGTATTGCCATCAACATAGATTTCCAAAGCATCCTTTTCAGCTATGTCTAAAGTTCTTCTTAATTCAATCGGTAAAACAATTCTACCTAATTCATCGACTTTTCTAACAATACCCGTTGATTTCATATTTTGTCCTCCTCTTGCCGCAATAAAATGTTACATTGATTTCTAAAACTCAACAGCTACAACACTTATGATAACATATATTTAGCAAAACGTCAAGTCGAAAGCCGTTACTTTATTGAATTTTTATGATTGAAAAAAATGTATTTTACTGAATTTGATAAAATTTTGTCGTCTTTTGTCAAATTTACAAACAATAAAAGCGGCTGGCCAAAAGACCTGCCGCTTTATACATTTCAATCAAGCTTTCCCTTAGCAGTCAATTTCAAATAACTTTCTGGGATAGTTAGTCAGGTTTTCACAGCCATCTTTTGTTACAACAACAACGTCTTCGATTCTGAGGCCAATTTCTTTTTCCTTAGAGCCTAAGAAGATGTCAGCACAGAAAGCCATGTTTTCTTCCAGTAAGAAGTCTGCACTGGTTTCAATCCAGGGTGCTTCACCCTCCATAGTGCCGTTACCGTGGAAAGGACCATACAGCAGCCAATCGCCGTAGCCCCACTCGGTTACGTTCTTAACGTGCTGTTTTGCAACTTCACAAGCAGGCACACCGGCTTTTAACATGCCGATTGCAGCTTCCTGAGCCTTGTAGCCAACTTCAATCAGCTCGCGCTGCTCATCAGTTGCCTTACCAAACACAACAGGACGACCGATGCTGGAAGCATAACCGTCAACACGGGCACCAATCTGCAGGAAGGTCATATCACCTTTTTCAATTTTCTTGTTACGGGGACGGCTGATAGCCTGATTTGAGCCCTTACCGGTGAGCACCCAAAGAGGATAAGATTCTCTTTCGGCACCCAGCTCGTGCATTTTGCCAAGAGCAAGACCAACAACCTGCTGTTCTGTCATACCCACGCGGATGTTTTCTAACACATAGTCAAAAGTTTTTGCTGTAATTTCAGCAGCCGCACGCATACAAGCCAGTTCATTCGGGGTCTTGTTCATACGGATTTTATTAACAACATCATCAGCTTTTTCAATCTTCACATCGCCGTAAACCTTTAAGGACTCAGCCAAAGCTTCATACACGCCAATGGTCATCAGCGGCAGACCGGCAACACCAAAGCGACGAACCGGCTTGTCGCCCAAAAGACGCTCAATAACGGTGTTAAAAGTGTCCAGCTTATGACCGGGATATTCCGGTTCAGAAGATTCTCTGAACGCCTTTAAACGGCAGATTTCAGAAATCATAGAACGGTCAGATGCGTATGTATAGCTTTCAGGACCAATTAATAGTAAGGGATCACCCTCAGCCGGAATCAGAACACCTGCGGTTTCAAATGAGGGCCAGTAGTTTGAAAAATAGCGAACATACTGGGGCTCAGCTTCGTTTCCGTAGCTCAGAATCAGGTCATAGCCTTCTTCCTTCATAATTTTCTGAACCTTTACAACTCTTTCTTTAAACTCTTCTTTGGGGATAGACGGAATGTTTAACATTATAGCTTCTCCTCTCGTTATCAAAATCTGTTATTCACTTTGCGCCATCAGCGCCATATATGCCATGTTAGACTGCTGCACGTCTAAACGACCGTACTGCACAACAACGCCCACATCACTTTTAATTTCCATAGAATACTGAACGCCAACGCCAATTTTAAGGCCGCCCAAAGCTTCGCTGTCATCGGTTTTAAAGCAGCGAATGCGTTTTGCCGGAACCAGATAGGGGATGTTTTCTACCGGGTCTCTGTCCTCAAAATACACGCTGATTAAAACGTGTGCATCCTGATCGTTTGTGTTTAAAATCATAACACTTTCATGTCCCACATAGTCTGCATTGGGGTCGGGCTGGGGCGAAGGACGGTAACCGTCAACAATGTACCATTGCTTTTTTCCGTTCACTTGCCTGACACCTGCCTTTCATCAATAATTAAATATAGTATATCTCATTTTGCCACCTTTGTCTATAGACTTTTGCGTACAAATATGTATTTTAGCGTATATTTTTAAATTTCCTCTCGGTTGACTTTTAGCAGAATCCGTTGTATAATAGTGAGGTTGAAATAAAAGAAAGGGCTGTCTTATATATGTGGACTTTTATGTCAATTTTAGTAAGAGTGTTAGGCATTTTAGGGCTGATTACCGGGGTTATTCCCTTTCAGTTCAAGCGCCATAAGCATATTGTTTTGTGCAAAGGTCTCTCCACGGTTTTCTTTGCATCACAGTATTTTGTTCAGGGGGCCTATTTCGGTGTGGCGGATGCTTTCACCGGTGGCTGGATGGATTTGATTTCCTCCACCCGAAATTATCTGTACTATAAATTTGTTGAAAAAAAGTGGTCTACCCTGCCGATTATCCTCTTTTTCTGCCTGATGTATGTGATCATTGCTGTTTTTTCCGGTGGCGGTTGGCTCAGCCTGCTTCCGCTGGTAGCCAAGCTGATTTCCACCATTTCATACGGGATGAAAAATGAGCGTTTGCTCCGCCTCATCACCTTCCCCTCCTGCATTTTGTGGGTTATCTTTAACTGCATTGTCGGCACCTATGAGGCGGCAATCGGCGATGCCTTATCCTTCATCTCCATCATGATTGCCATTTATAAATTTGATATCAGAAAGCCGAAGGAAGCTGTAACTACTGAATAAAAAAACGGGCTATCTCAAAATAATGATTGAGATAGCCCGTTTTTTAATGTCTTTACTTGTCCTGCTGCATTTGCTGCTTTTGGAGCAAATACTCATAAAAATCCCACACCAGCGCCTGACTTGTTTCGCTTAGATCACTAATGTCTAAATACTTTTGTTCACCGCTTAAGATTGCCTGATACGTTTTTTCATCCATGTTTATCTCTCCTTAAAATAAAAAAGTGCACCAACCGAAGTCGGTGCACGAAAAACACAAACTCCGATTGTTGCAACACAAATTGAATTAGGACGGGTATACCGTTACCATAAACCAATCTTCGGAATTTGCATTTTTACCAAATTCAAGATTAGTTTATGATACGACTAATAAAGGTATATTATCCCTTACAGACAAAAAATACCCGTTCCTAACTATTCAATTTGTGTTGCAACTTTATTGTATCACAAGAATCGACAAATTGCAAGATGTTTCACAGCAGGTTTCAAAACGTGTCAAAATACCAATAAATATATTTATAACCCCTGTAAATAACTATGTAAAGGGGTCCAGGGGCAAAGCCCCTGTGTCGTTTTAAGGGGGTATGGGGGAGAATCGAAACTCCCCCATGTTTTTGCTACTTCGCGTGCCCCAGAGGGTATTGTCGCACAAAAGTAGGCCCGCCCGGCAGGGCATTTAAAACTGAAAGAAACAACAATTTTCCAAACAAGCGAGGCTGAATATGTTCTATTTATACAGCAAAAAAGCACCCATCAGGGTGCTTTTTTATTACTCTGCAAACGCATATTCGCCCATAAACAGAATTTCGCCGTTTGTGTTATCACGAATCACAAAGGTAAAGGGCTTATTATATTTTACCTCTATGGGTTCGGGCGGAAGGGCTGAGCCTGCCATACCGAGTGCTGTGACTGCAGCTGCCTCTGTTCCCTCTTCATCCACACTGATGTAGGTTTTATGGATAGCAGAGTCAATCCACATATTGCCGCTATCAAACATATTTTGAAATTCTGCATCTTTGGTAAAAGCTTTCGCGATGCCCATCACCTGCAGAATGTCATTGAGCCCCGTGCTGTATTCTACTTTAAATTTCGGCACGGATAAAGCCACATACTCAGATTCAAAGCTTGCATTTTTAAGGACTGCCTCAGGACTGAATGCCCCGTCACCCATCAAAAGATACATGCTGACATCCATATCCTCAAGCTTTTTGGTCTCAACATATTCCCCTTTTTCGTTGAACACATCTTCTCTTGTCTGATACGGCAGAGACACAATGGTCACGCCATCAGCTTCAGCATATTGCATCCAGGCGGTGCGATTCATAAAATCAATTTTAGTTTCCTGACCGTTTCTGTCAGTAAACACGTCCTCTGCAGTAGCACCTTTGTTAAACTCCTTGAGCCATCTGCCTTTAAAATAAACGGCATTGACAAGCATTGCCCAGAAGTCTTTGTTATCTTCTGTAATAATAGCAGGAATTTTACCTGTTGTCTTCTCGTCTACCCAGCTATTTATGCGGCTCACAGCATTCTTATTGTTCACAATGTCAGCCGTAGCACCAAAAACCTCGGCAAGCTGATTGGTATAAGCCTGCGAAAAACGCTGCGCCGTCTTATCGCTGTTAATCCAGACAGAGTTGGCAACCTGAAGCCTCAGCAAGTCAGACTGTGCATATTTTGCAAGCATATTTTGAATTTCTTTATTATAAGCATCTAAATCCTCTACGCCCACAGCGCTCAGAATTTCATCACGAGTCTCGCCATCTGCGCCGTTTGCCGCCATTAAAAGCGCCATTTTGATAGATAATGGCGAGAACATATAGTTCTGATTCTCCGGCATCTGCGCGTTCATGTTGTCTGCAAAAGTAACGGCTACATTCCGGCTGCCTGTAATGGCGTCGTACATCCGAACCAAGGTTGCCACTGCCTGCTCTGCGGTATAGGCGCCCTTCGGGCTGAATCGGTTTTCACCCACGCCCTGCATAATACCCATGTTACAAACATTTTGCACCGCACTCATTGCCCAATCGGAAATCTCTGTTTCATCATCAAACAGATAATACACCTCGTGGTGTGCAAGGCTTGCAAATAAGCCGATTCTGTCTAAAATGGTTGCAGCCTCTTCACGGGTCAGCGGTGCCTTCGGGTCAAACAGTCCGTTGCCTTTGCCTGCAACAATGCCTAGGGCATATAGTGCTAAAACCTTTTCATTGTCAGTGTCCGCAAATGCCTTCGGATAAACATTGCCGCCATGTCCGCCCATCGCCTTATCCAGCATATTATAGGCAAGCTCACAAAACTGTTCACGGGTAATATTTCGGGTCCAAGAGACCTTAAAAGCATTTGTAATCCCAAGGCTGTCCGCCTGTGCAACATATTCCATTGCCCAGTCGCTAGGGGCTCCCATGTCTCCGTGGCCAAGCTCAGCACTATCAGTTATTACCGGCACACTCGCTATAAAAAGCATAGCCACCATCAAAAACATTGATAACACTTTTTTCATCAAAACATCCCCTTTCAAATAAGGTTTTCCTTTACCTATGTTACCTTCATTCTAGCATATCACTTGATAAATTGCAAGAAAAAAAGACTCCCGTAAAATAACCGCGTTTTACGAAAGTCTTTGACTAAAAACCTATTCCCCTGTCACAATCACACTGACAGGGCAACCTTCGGCTGACTCACTGACTGCCCCTTCCTGACCTTTTTCCGGCTGGGCATAAACCTCTGCGGTGCCATCGTCTTTCATTCTGAAAACCTCAGGGCAGGTGCCGGTGCAAAGCCCACAACCGATGCAGCCCTCAACAATAGTAACGTTCATATACGTCTCTCCTTTATGAATGATAGAATACCATTATTTTCCCTGATTTTTACACTTTTATGCAAAATAGTTCTTCGGACTTTTGGTGAATCTATTGACAAAACCTGCGGTTCATAGTATAATAAGGAAAGATTTTAAACGCTGGTGTGGCTCAGTCGGTAGAGCAGCTGATTCGTAATCAGCAGATCGTCGGTTCAAGTCCGATCACCAGCTCCAAAAAAAGACTTGTCAATTGACAAGTCTTTTTTCTATGAAATAAATCCTGACGTATTTGTGAAATACCCTTCGGGTGTGAAATATCGCTACGCAATATGAAATGCCTGCGGCATGAAAGGATTTATTTTATTTCACATTTTGCGATAGCAAAATATTTCATAATCCGTAGGATTCTTTCATATCGAGCAAAGCGAGATATTTCACAAAAAAACAGCCTCTGCAAAAGCAGAGGCTGTTTTAATTTACCTTTTATGTGTTTCTTAGAAACCCATACCGCCGGGCATACCGCCACCTGCAGGCATTGCCGGTTCAGGTTCAGGCTTGTTTGCAACAACGCTTTCAGTTGTCAGCACCATAGATGCGATGCTGGAAGCATTCTGCAGAGCAGAACGTGTAACCTTAGTCGGGTCAACGATACCTGCTTTTAACATATCAACATATTCGCCGGTTAAAGCGTTAAAGCCAATCTTGTCATCGCTGGATTTTAATTTTTCAACGATAACAGAGCCTTCCATACCAGCATTGAATACAATCTGACGAACAGGTTCTTCCAGAGCCTTCAGCACGATGCATGCACCGGTCTTTTCGTCACCGGAAAGGGTTTCGATTAACGCTTCTACTGCCTTAATTGCGTTGATGTAAGAAGTACCACCACCTGCTACGATACCTTCTTCAACAGCGGCACGGGTAGCAGCCAGAGCATCTTCAATACGCAGTTTCTTTTCCTTCATTTCGGTTTCAGTTGCAGCACCAACCTTGATAACAGCAACACCGCCGGAAAGCTTAGCTAAACGTTCCTGCAGCTTTTCTCTGTCAAAATCAGAGGTGGTTTCTTCAATCTGAGCCTTAATCTGAGCGATGCGGCCCTTGATTTCGTCAACGTTACCTGCACCGTCAACAATGATGGTGTTTTCCTTAGAAATCTTAATCTGACGAGCGGTACCCAGCTGATCAATGGTGGTATCCTTCAGGTCAAGACCCAGTTCTTCAGAAATCACTTCACCACCGGTTAAGATAGCGATATCTTTCAGCATTTCCTTTCTTCTGTCGCCAAAGCCGGGGGCTTTAACAGCGATACAGGTAAAGGTACCACGCAGTTTGTTAACAAGGAGGGTTGCTAAAGCTTCGCCTTCAACATCTTCAGCGATGATGACAAGCTTTTTGCCCTGCTGAACAATCTGCTCAAGGCACGGCAGAATTTCCTGAATATTAGTGATTTTCTTATCGGTAATTAAAATGTAAGCATCGTCTAAAACAGCTTCCATCTTTTCGGTATCGGTTACCATGTAGGGAGAGATGTAACCTCTGTCAAACTGCATACCTTCAACCACTTCAGAGTAGGTTTCAGCAGTCTTGGATTCTTCAACGGTGATAACGCCGTCGTTTGAAACCTTATCCATTGCTTCAGCAATCAGTTCGCCAACCTTTTCGTCAGCAGAAGAGATAGCTGCAACACGTGCAATATCGTCTTTACCGTTAACCTTAACGCTGGATTTTACAATGTAATCAACAGCAGCGTCAACAGCACCGGCAATACCCTTTCTGATAATCATGGGGTTAGCACCTGCTGCCACGTTCTTTAAACCTTCACGGATTAAAGCCTGACCCAAAACAGTAGCGGTTGTGGTACCGTCACCGGCAACATCGTTTGTCTTGGTAGCAACTTCTTTAACCAGCTGAGCACCCATGTTTTCAAAGGGGTCTTCAAGCTCAACTTCTTTTGCAATGGTTACACCGTCATTGGTGATTAAGGGTGCGCCGAACTTTTTGTCCAGTACAACGTTTCTGCCTTTGGGGCCGAGAGTAACCTTAACTGTATCAGCCAGCTTGTTAACGCCGGCTTCTAATGCTTTTCTTGCGTCTTCGCCGAATTTAATTTCCTTAGCCATGTGAAAAAATCCTCCTTAAATTACTCAACAATCGCCAGTACATCGCTCTGCTTTAAGATGGTGTACTCTACGCCGTCAAACTTAATTTCTGTGCCTGCATATTTGCTGGTGATAACCTTATCGCCAACCTTGAGCTCCATTTTAACTTCTTTGCCGTCGATCACGCCGCCGGGGCCAACTGCAACGATTTCAGCCATCTGGGGCTTTTCCTGTGCAGCAGCGGTTAAAATGATGCCGCTCTTTGTGGTTTCTTCAGCTTCAACCATTTTAATAACGACTCTGTCGCCTAACGGTTTAATGTTCATGATATGTCCTCCTTAAATTATATAAACGTTAATTGTTAACAAATTGTTAGCACTCTTGACCATTGAGTGCTAACACAAGTTATATAATACTCAATATTTCACTTTTTGGCAAATATTATGCTAAGTCATTTTTTTAAATTATTCTTATTTTTCTTGTGATTTCTTTCGTTTTCTTTCATTTTCTTTAAATTGCTGAATATTGATAAATTTTCCGGGGTCTGTTATACTAAGAAATGTAGAAAATAACGTAAATGAGTGATAGAAAATGGACTTTGATGTACTGGTCATCGGTGCCGGTGCTGCCGGGTTGATGGCAGCAGGCACAGCCGCTATGTATGGCGCAGACACCTGCCTTTTAGAAAAAAATGAAAAATGTGGCAAAAAGCTGTTCATTACCGGCAAGGGGCGTTGCAATGTGACAAACGCTGCACCGATTGCCGACTTTATGGGGCAGATTCCCGGTGACGGCCGGTTTTTATACAGCGCCTTTTCTACCTTTAATAATGAAGACCTGCGTGAGCTTTTGCTGCAAAGAGGTGTTGAAACCAAAGTCGAGCGTGGTGGTCGTGTGTTCCCCGTCAGCGATAAATCCTCCGATGTGATCCGTGCTCTTTCAGAATATGCTACTTGCTGTCGATCCGTTCAGTATAACGCCAAAGTCAAAGAACTCATCATAAAAGACGGCGCTGTTTGCGGGGTGAGCCTTTCAGGCGGTAAGAAAATAACAGCCAAAGCCATCATCATTGCAACCGGCGGTGTGAGCTATCCCCAGACAGGGTCAGATGGTGACGGCTATCGTTTTGCAAAGACAGCAGGGCATCAGATTATTGAGCCCAAGCCCTCACTCGTTCCCTTAGAAACCGTCGAAAGCTGGCCTAAGGATGCTATGGGGCTCTCCCTTAAAAATGTGACCCTGACAGCAAAAAATAAAAGCGGAAAAGTGCTGTATCAGGAAAACGGCGAAATGCTGTTTACCCATTTTGGCATTTCCGGTCCTTTGGTGCTTTCTGCCAGCGCGCATATGCGTGACTATAGTCGCGACCGCTACACCGTGACTGTTGATTTAAAACCGGCACTCATGCCTGAGCAGCTTGACAACCGGATTCTCAGGGATTTTGCTGAGGAAATTAACAAAGACTTTATTAACAGCTTAGATAAATTGCTCCCCAAAAAACTGATTCCCGTCATTGTGAAGCTGTCCGCCATTGACCCAAGGAAAAAGGTAAATGAAATCACAAAGGAAGAAAGAAGCCGCTTGGTACGACTTTTAAAAGAGCTGACCTTGACGGTTAAACGCCCCCGCCCCATCGCGGAAGCCATTATCACGGCCGGCGGCGTTTCTACAAAAGAGGTTGTGCCAAAGACAATGGAATCAAAACAGGTAGCCGGTCTTTACTTTGCCGGCGAGGTATTGGACCTTGATGCCTATACCGGCGGCTATAACCTGCAGATTGCTTTTTCCACCGGCTACTTAGCCGGTAAAAGTGCCGCAGAAGCAGTTTTAGGATACTAAAAACACACGAAAGGAGCCTCTTATGGCTTTAGTTGAAACCAAACAGGAAATAGAACGTGCCGTTTTGGCAGGTGTGCACACCGGCAGCGGCGACCCCTTAAAAGATACAACCGAAGAATCCATCGCCGAGCTTTCACGTCTGGCAGAAACCGCCGGCGCTGAAACAGTAGGCGTTCTCATTCAAAATCGCCCCAGCCCTGAAAACGCAACCTATCTGGGTGAGGGCAAGGTGGAGGAACTCTTAAATGCCTGCCAGACGCTGGATGCAACGCTGGTCATATTTGACAGCGAGCTCTCCCCCATTCAGCTTAAAAACTTAGAGAAAATTTTAGGTCTGCGTGTCATTGACCGTAGCATGCTGATTTTAGATATCTTTGCCCGTCACGCCCATTCCAGCGAGGGTAAAATTCAGGTTGAGTTGGCACAGCTCCGCTATATGCTGCCCCGCCTGATGGGCATCGGCACACAGCTTTCCCGCTTAGGTGCCGGCATTGGCACCCGTGGTCCCGGTGAAACACGGCTTGAAACTGACCGCCGTCACATTCGCCGCCGGATTCATCACCTGCAAGAAGCCCTCTCAGAGGTCCGCAAGCACCGCGAGCTGCTTCGTGCCGGTCGCAAAAACGACAAAGCTATTACTGTTGCCTTAGCCGGCTATACCAACGCAGGAAAATCTACTTTATTAAATATATTAACCGGTGCCGAGGTATATGCTGAGGATAAGCTTTTTGCAACCCTGGACCCCACTGTTCGTGGCTTTAGCTTAGAAGACGGCAGACAAATTTTAATGATTGACACCGTCGGCTTTATCCGCAAGCTGCCCCACCACTTAATTGAGGCCTTTAAATCTACTTTGGAAGAAATTTCGCTTGCCGATGTCATCGTGCATGTTGCCGACGGCTCAAACCCTGAATATCTGCAGCATATTCAGGTTGTCAGCGGCATTTTGTCAGAGCTTGGCGCCGGAGATAAGCCGGTGGTGCTTGCCTTTAACAAATCTGATGCAAAGCCGGATGATTTGGAGCTGCCTGCTTCCCTCCCCGGCACAGAAAAAACTGTTTCTATCAGTGCTAAAACAGGCACAGGACTATCAGATTTAATCGACGCCATAGCTGATGTTGCCCCCGGTAAAAAGCAGGCATTCACCTTAAAAATTCCCTTTTCTCAGGGCGCACTTTTATCTGAACTTCACGAAAACCATCCCATTTTAAAAGAAGAGTATGAGCCGAACGGCACTTTAGTGGAAGTTCTTTTAAATGCCGGCGACTATAATCGCTTTAAACCTTACCTTGCAAAAGAGGAGTAACCCCATGGAAAAAGACTATAAAACCATAAAACAGCCTGCACGGGCAGAACACGTTGAAAAAAAATCCCGTTTTATTGCAACGGTTCGCCCCGTAACTACCGAGGCACAGGCCCTTGCCTTTATTGCGGAAATGCGGAAGGAATTTTCTGACGCTACCCATAACACCTATGCCTATGTCATCCGCGAAAACAACATTGCCCGTTTTTCTGATGACGGGGAGCCGGGCGGCACGGCAGGTCTGCCTATGATGGAAGTGTTAAAACAGGAAGAACTGCAGGATGTGGCCGTGGTTGTAACCCGTTACTTTGGCGGCACACTTCTCGGTGCCGGCGGTTTGGTTCGTGCCTATTCAAAGGGCGCTAAAATTGGTGTAGATGCCGGCATTATTTCTGTGATGACAGATTGCACCGTGCTAAAAATCACCGTCAGCTATGAGCTTTACGGACGTCTGCAGTATCTGTTAGAGCAAGAGAATTTAAAAATTGAGGAATCTGACTTTGGTCAGGATGTTTCGGTCACCGTTTGTATCCGCTCAGCTCTGTTAGATGCTTTTCAGAAAAAGCTGACCGAAACCACCAACGGCCGGAGTCAATGTGAAATTATCTCCACCGAATACAGACCCATAGAAATTTAAAAAAGCTGCCTTGCTTTGCAAGGCAGCTTTTTTCATTAACTTATTATTTAACTTTAATACCGTCTACAACATTCTGATGAATCACAATGTCCATTTCAGGCTTATAGGTGTCAATAACAGCATTGTACTTATCGGTCAGAGCCTGCTGTTTTTCGCCGGAGAGCTTTTGTTCAACAGCTGCAATAGCTGCATCATACTCTTCGCCGGAGGTAGGCAGAGCCAGCTTTTTAATGATGTGCCAGCCATATTCTGTTTCAACCAGGTCAGAAATCTGGCCAACTTCCAGCTCGTAAGAAGCTGTCTCGAAAGCGGCAACCATTGTACCCTTTGTAAAGGTGTAACCGTCAGGGGACTGTTCCATACCCGGGTCTTCACCATATTCTTTTACCAAGCTGTCAAAGTTTGTACCGGCCTTTGCTTTTTTCAAAACATCTTCTGCCAGCTTCAGCTGTTCAGCTTTATAAGCTTCAGGATCTTTCGGTTCTACACCTTCAGCCGGTGTTTCGGTGTTGGAGATTAAAATATGTTTAACGTGAACATATTCCTTTTTATAAGCGTCCTGAATTTCATCCTCTGTGGGAACTAAATCAGCAGGATCAGCTTCCTTATCAGCGGTGCTCAGCTCGCTTACATACATGCTTGCCAGTGTGGTTTTCATCAACAGGTCAATCAGCTGATTCTGTGATAAACCGGTTGCATCAAGCAATGCATCAACCTGTGCTTTTTGATCTGCGTCTGTTGCTTTTACTGTCTGACGAATGTACTTAATGTCTTCGTCAGAAACAGCAAGGCCCTTTTCCTCAGCCTTAACACAAGCCATTTCAACACGCAGCATTTCTTCTAAGGCTTTGTTTTTTGCAGCTTCGCTTGCTTTTACGCCATCAATGTCAGCATCCCAGAAGCCTTCTAAATCGGTTGTTCCGGATTCAGCAATCATCTGCTGTTTAACATTTTCCAGATAATACATAAATTCTGCCTTGGTAACAACGCGACCGTTAACCGTAGCAATTTCTCTGGAAATTTCAAGCTTACCACAGCCTGCAAAGCTAAGCATTAAACAAAAAACGCAAGCCAGTACAACAATTCTCTTCATTGTTTTCACTTAAAACACTCCTTTTCTCTGCGCCCGTGGGCGGTATATGATTCATACATATAAGACAAAATATCTCTCACCTATTATACACTATTTTTCTTCCGTGTGCAAGACCTTATAGGCTTGTAACAAACTTTTAATACAAGAGGCCATTGTTTTTTTCTCCTCTTCTCTGAGCCTGTAAGAAAAATATGGTTTTTGTCCGGCTGAAAGTAAAATTCTGCCCTGATACTTGCCAATCATCGCCGCAATCTTAGAAGGGTCAAAGCTGTCTTTAAAATAAAACAGCAGGCTACCCTCTCTGGCTGTTATCTGCGAAATGCCCGTCTCTTTGGCTAAGGCTTTACTCTCTGCCGCCAAAAGCAGATTTTCAACACAGGCAGGGTAATCCCCAAAGCGGTCAATCATTTCGTCTGCCACGTCACGGCTGTCTTCTTCATTTGCCACTGCACCGATTTTTTTATAAAATTCAAGGCGCAGACGATGACTGCGGATGTAGCTTGCCGGCAGGTAGGCATCTGCCTCAAAATCAAGCTGTGGCTCCCAATCCTCAATGGCTGCAGGCAGACCTGAAAGCTCATTCACACATTCTTCCAGCAGGCGACAATACATATCATAGCCTACCGTTTCCATATGTCCGTGCTGCTCGGCACCAAGCAGGTTGCCGGCACCGCGAATCTCTAAATCTCGCATGGCAATTTTAAAGCCTGAGCCAAACTCTGTAAATTCACGAATGGCAGAAAGTCTTTTTACCGCTTCCTCACGAAGTGCCTTATCCCGACGATAGGTCAGGTAGCAATAGGCACGGCGATTGCTGCGCCCCACGCGACCGCGCAGCTGGTAAAGCTGAGAAAGCCCCAAACGGTCCGCATCTTCTATAATCATTGTGTTCACATTCTGAATGTCAAGACCGGTCTCAATAATGGTTGTGCAAACTAAAATATCAATCTCACCCTGCTGCATAAGCATCATAACATCTTCAAGCTCCTCCGGGTCCATCTGCCCGTGGGCAAACCGAATCCGTGCATCGGGGATGGCCTCTGCCAGTCGTCTTGCACAAGCTGCGATAGACTGGGTCTGATTATGAAGGTAATAGACCTGCCCCCCGCGGGACAGTTCTTTTTTTATGGCGTCTAACACAATGGCAGGGTTATATTCTACCACATAGGTTGAAACGGGGTATCTGTCCTGAGGCGGTTCTGACAAAAGGCTCATGTCCTTAATGTTCACCATGGACATGTGCAGGGTTCTGGGAATGGGCGTTGCAGACAGGGTCAGAACATCCACATTGTTCTTCATTTCTTTAATCCGCTCTTTGTGGCGGACACCAAAACGCTGCTCCTCATCAATGACTAAAAGCCCAAGGTCATGGAATTCTATATCCTTACCCAAAAGTCTGTGAGTGCCAATGATAATATCCGTTTCACCGGTTTTAAGCCGTTTTAAAATGGCGGCTTGCTCCTTGGCGGTAACCAATCTTGAAATCAGCTCCACACGAATGAAAAAATCCTTCATTCTGCTTTTAAAGGTGTTATAGTGCTGTAATGCCAGAACCGTTGTCGGGGCAAGATATGCCACCTGCTTTGAATCCTGCACGGCTTTAAAGGCGGCACGCAGGGCAACCTCTGTCTTGCCATAACCCACGTCACCACAAAGCAGTCTGTCCATAGGTCTGTCGCTTTCCATATCCGCCTTAACCTCTAAGATTGCAGAAAGCTGATCCTCGGTTTCTTCATAGGGAAAGCGATCTTCAAACTCTTTTTGCCAGGTGGTATCCTGCATAAATGCATACCCACGGGATGCCTGACGGGCGGCATATAGCTGAATCAGACCCTGAGCAAGCTCCATGGTGGATTTTTTAACCTTGGCTTTTTGCCGTGAAAAGTCGGCACCGCCCATTTTAGAAAGGCGCACCCGCGCTTCTTTACCAATATATTTCTGCAACAAATCCAGCTGGTCGCAAGGCACATATAAAAAGTCCTCACCGGCATACTGAATTTTTAAATAATCCTTATAATGTCCATCAACGGTCAGAGTATCCATACCCACATACTGACCGATACCGTGAGTGGAATGTACTACATAATCCCCAATATCCAAATCGTCAAAGCTTTTCAGCTTGTTGCCCTTTGCCGCTTTTCTGCGACGGGCTCGGCGTGCTTCTCTGCCAAAAATTTCGCTGTCAGACAGCACCATCAGCCCACAGGCAGGGTAAGAAAAGCCTTTTTTAAGCCTGCCCTCTAAAATTAAAATCTGACCCTGCACCGCATCCTCTGCATTTTTAGATAAAAACACAGGAAAGCCCTGATCAGAAAATTCTCGCAAGAGCGCCTCGCCCTGCAGGCTGCTGCCGGCAACCAGCACAACGGCATAGCCCTCTCGTAGCCACTCTTTCACATCATCATACAATAGGTCTCGGCGACCTGAATAGGTATTCACCCCGTGGGTTGTCAGGTTGACCATCTGCCTGGGGTGATAATCCCTCGTGGATTGGGGCAGGGTAAAAAGCCCGATAAAAGGATGGTTCAAAAGAACAGAAAGCACCTTTTCATAGTCGTGAATATATGCCTCTTCTGCCTTTTCAATCACGCCTTTTTCCAAAAGACCTGAAACAGTCTCACCAATGTCCCACAAATACCCCTCAGCGCGCTCTCTGATGCGTTCCGGCTCGTTAAAAAACACCGGCGCGCCATCAGGGATGTAATCCGCCACACAGGGGTGATTGCCGGATGATTGCACCTGTTCTTTTGCCGCTTCTATTCTGACTGCGTTCAGCCTCTCTACCGAGGTCTGCAGAATGGGATCAAACTCACGGATAGAGTCAATATCATCGCCAAAAAACTCAATGCGGTAGGGGTTTTCTGCGCTGGGTGGATAGACATCAACAATGCCGCCACGGGCAGAAAACTGCCCACGGGATTCTACCATATCCTCACGGGTATAGCCCATAGCCTCAAGCTTTTCTAAAAGCTCTCTGATAGAAAAACTGCCCCCGTCTTCTAAGGTAATAATAGAGCTTTTGAAAGCCGAAAAGTCTGCTGCAAACTGAAGCAGAGCATCAACCCCCAGCACCAATAGTGCCTGACTGCTCTCTTCGGCAAGGCGCCCCAGCGCTGCTAAGCGCTGCGCCTCAAGTTCTGTACTTTTAGCATCCACTTTGTAGTATTCAATTTCTTTCGAGGGATAATAAATAGCCGGCTTGCCCATAAAAAAGCTGACATCCTCGCAAAACTGCCGGGCCGCATAATCACTGTCACAAACCACCATGCCGCAAAAACCCATATCGCCGCAAACAGATGCTGCAAGCTGGGCTTTTGCCTGTTCTGTCAGCCCTGTCACAGACAGTGGAAAAAGACCGCCTGATACAGCGGCCTTAAGCTCTTTCCATTCTTTTTTTACTGACAAAAGTTTTTCAAACAAAACCATCACCAATTTCTTACTTATTGACCAAATCCGTTAAAGCGGTTCATGGCACTCTGAGGTCCGTTTTCAATGATTTCACGAACCATATCCGGCACCTGATCCACCGCTTTTGATAAAACAGAAATTTCTTCTTTCGTAAACTTAGACAGCACCCAATCGGCAAGGTCATAACCCTCAGGCTTTTTGCCGACCCCTAAACGGATTCTGGGGAACTGGTCGCTTTTTACATGATATAAAATAGATTTTATGCCGTTGTGACCGCCGTCTGAACCCTTGGGGCGAATGCGGATTCTGCCTGCATCTAAATTCACATCATCATAAATCACAATCAAATTTTCAGGGGGAATTTTGTAAAAATTCAAAATTTCACCGGCGGATTCCCCTGACAGGTTCACAAAGGTCTGGGGCTTGACTAAAAGCACCTTCTCACTGCCGATTCTGCCTTCGCCGATGATTGCTTTATGTTTAATTTTATTCATCTCTATCCCTAAGGATGCTGCCAGAAAATCAAGACTGATAAAGCCAATGTTATGCTTTGTATTTTCATATTGCTTCCCCGGGTTTCCGATTCCCAAAATAACGTACATAGTTTGCCTCCGTTTAGTCTTTTAAAAGGGTTACCGCCACACCGTCACCCACCGGCAGAACTGCCGTATAAAACCGGCTGTCTGTGCACAGAAAATCTAAATATTCCCGCATGATGCGTACGCCTGTCCTATGCTTGTGGAGGGGCTCGCCCGGTGCTGCTGTCCGCCCACCGTATAACACATTATCTGTCACAATCATGCCGCCTAGAGAGAGCTTTGGCAAAACCTTTTCAAAATAACGCATGCTGGCACCCTTTGCCGCATCAATAAAAACCATGTCAAAGGTACCGTCCAGCGTATCAATTAACTCCTCAGCATCGCCGCACAGAGGCTTTACATCACCAAGGGCGCCATAGGCACGAATGTTGTTCCGCGCCAGCAAGAACCGTTCCTCATCCTTTTCAATGGTCACAATTTTAGCCTGCTTGCCGCTGCCTGCATACAGGGTCAGGGCAGAATAGCCAATGGCGGTTCCCACCTCTAAAATCCGCGCCGGTTGTTTAAGCTTTGCCAAAAGATATAAAAGCCTTGCCGTGGGGCGCACAGCCGCCGGAACGTTGTCGCGCCTTGCTTCTTCCTCAAGTGCCAGCAAAAACGCATCTTCAGGCGGTTCTAATTCATTTAAATATTCCTCAATGTAGGGATATGTAATCTGGTTATCCATTCTCTCACCTTACCCTTGCTCAAGCCACACAGGCAGAGCCGAATACCGTTTTTCTTCATAGTCATTGTCAATCATAGTGCTGGCAGCACTTTTCTGCCCCACCAAAACCACCAGCTTCATAGCACGGGTCACAGCCGTATACAAAAGATTTCGGGTCATCAGCTGAGGCACGCCGTGGAAAACGGGCATCACCACCGCAGGGAACTCACTGCCCTGACTTTTGTGAACCGTCACAGCATAGGCAAGCTCCAGCTCTTCAAGCATCATAGGCTTATATAGCGCACGACGCTCTCCGTCAAACACAACGGTTACTCCTTCCGGCTCAATCATTTCAACTGTGCCGATATCGCCGTTATAAACACCTATACCCTCTTTTTTCCCATCTAAGGTTTCCCAGGGGAGGTCATAGTTATTCTTAATCTGCATCACCTTGTCACCCTCGCGCAGGGTTCTGAGGGGGCCGACTCTTTCTTTTAAACCCTTTTGCGGCGGATTCAGCGCCGCCTGCAACAAATGATTTAAGTGCGTGACCCCTGCCGTTGTTTTCTTCATGGGAGAAATTACCTGAATGTCACGCATAGGGTCAAAGCCGTATGCTTTGGGCAAGCGGTTTCCCACAAGGTCTGCCACGGTGGTGGCAATATCTTCAGCCTCTTGCACCGAAATAAAGAAAAAATCTTTATCTTTTTGGTTATAAACCGGCTCTTCGCCACGATTGATGCGGTGAGCGTTTTGAACAATCATACTTTCTTCCGCCTGACGGAACACCGTGTCAAGCCGCACCACCGGCACCTTGCCGGAGGCGATAATATCCCGCAGGGCATCCCCTGCACCCACCGGCGGCAGCTGGTCAGCGTCGCCCACCAAAATGAGCTGTCCCTTGGGTTTAATAGCTGCGGTCAACGCTTCTAACAATAAAACATCCGCCATGGATGCCTCGTCTACAATAATAACATCCTCATCTAAGGGGTCAGTTTCGTCTTTAGCAAAAGCGCGAAGCAGACTGTCATCTTCTGAAAAGCTGACTTCTAAAAGGCGGTGAATGGTTTTTGCCTCACAGCCGGAGAGTTCACTCATCCGCTTTGCCGCACGGCCCGTGGGGGCGCAAAGGGCAATCTTCTTTTTGCTTCTCAAAAGGGCCTCAATCAAAAAGCGAATAATGGTGGTCTTACCTGTACCGGGGCCACCGGTTATAATAGAAAAGCCCGAGGTTAGCCCCGTAATAATTGCCTCTTTTTGCATGGGGGCAAGGGTTATTCCCTGCTCCATTTCCAGCACCTTAATGTCAGTTTCTATTTGTGAAATAAGGGAAAAATCCGCTTCCTTCGCCTTTTTTGTCATAGCCATAAGCTTTTCGCCCAGATTATGCTCTGCGTAGTACAGTTCCGGCAGAAAAATGCCCTCATCCTCACCAATGGTTGCGCTAATCAAAGCACCGGAAGCTAAGAGCGACACCAAAGCATTTTCCACCGCTATGTCCTCTGCCCCTAACAGATACGCCGCGCTGTGAACCAGAATCTTCCTTGGGAGATAGGTATGTCCACCGGAAAAGGCGTTATAGGTCAGGGTATGGCGCACACCGGCACGAAGCCGGTTTTCATCCTCCGGCATAATGCCTAAGCTTCTTGCTACGTTGTCTGCAGTTTTAAAGCCGATGCCGGCAATTTTCTCGCACAATAAATAAGGATTTTGTTCCAGCTTTTCTACGGCGCGACTGCCAAACTGCTCATACAGCCGCATGGCGTAGCCGGTAGCAAGCCCATGCTTTTGCATGAACATAATCAGCTGCTCTAAATCCTTGGTTTCTAAATAAGCGTTCCTTATTTCAAAGGCACGGTTTTCGCTGATGCCCTTGATTTCAGCCAACCTTTCCGGTGTATCTTCAATCACACGCAGGGTATCAGCACCAAACCGTCCCACCAGCTTTTCAGCTGTTGCCCGGCGCACTCCGGGAATAATTCCGGACGCCAAAAAATTCAGTATTTCAGCCGCACCCCCGGGTTCAGGTCTTAAAAAGCCTGTCATTTTCAGCTGCTTACCGTAGCTGGGGTGATGATACCAACCGCCCATCACCGTCAGGCTTTCACCGGGGTTCACAAAGGGGAGCGTACCTGTGCAGGTAATCACGTCCTTATCCTCTGTTAACAGTTCAAAAATACTGTATCCGTTTTCTTTATTAAAATAAATTACCTCTGTGACAGAGCCTGATATTTTCAGGGGTTCTTCCATGTAAATGCCTCCATCGCAGCCAATAAATCAGTTTCTTCTAAGGGGTTTACCCATCTGTAGCGTGCATCGCGACGGAACCATGTAAGCTGACGCTTCGCATATCGCCGCGTGGCACGTTTAATGTCTTCAATACATTCTTCCTTCGTAATCTCGCCGTTTAAACAGTCAAATGCTTCTTTATACCCAATGCCCTGCATGGACTGCATATCACGGTTAAGCCCCATATCCATCAGGGTTTTAGCTTCTTCAAACAAGCCTTCGTCCACCATAGCATCCACACGCAGGTTAATGCGCTCATATAAAACCTCTCTCGGTGGGCAAAGGGCTAACATATACGGGTCAAAGGGTGACGGCGTCATTTTTGACCGGGCATTCTGCTCCGTCATGGTAAGACCTGTAGTTTCAAAAATCTCCAAAGCGCGAATCACCCGTTTATGATTATTGGGGTGAATGACTGCTGCCGCCTCAGGGTCAATCTCCTGCAGGCGTTGATACAGCGGCTCAATGCCCTTTTCTTCAGCCTCTGCAAACAAACGAATCCGCACCGACGGGTCGGGCTCTTCCTCTGCAAATTCAACGTTATCCACTAAAGATGAGATATAAAGTCCTGTGCCACCTGCCACAATGGGCAGCTTACCACGAGATATGACCTCATTGATTTTTTCCTTAGCAAGCTTTACATAGTCCGCCACGGAAAAAGGTTCAAAGGGTGAAACAAAATCCAGCAGATGATGAGGAACACCCTGCATCTCATCTATGGTCGGCTTGGCGCTGGCAACATTCATATACTGATAAATCTGCATAGAATCTGCTGAGATAACTTCTCCGCCATATTCTTTTGCAAGGCATACCGCAAGTCCGGTTTTACCGCTTGCGGTGGGTCCTGCCACCACTAAAATCTGAGACATAGGCTCCTCCACGTATCGTTTGTTACACAATTCTTTTAAATTGCTTTTCAATAAAGCCCCGGGTCATAGCCACCGTAATGGGTCTGCCGTGGGGACAGGTGTTTTTCGGCCCTAAATCAAACACAGCGTCAAGCAGGGTCTTCATTTCCTGCTCGGTGAGCTTGTTCCCTGCCTTTACCGCACTTTTGCAGGCAATGGTATACAAGGCGCGCTGTGCCTTCTGGCTTTGCGCGTCCTTTCGTTTTTCAGAAAGATGCTCAAGCACTTCTAAGAACAGGGCCTTTAGCGCCTCTTCCTCCAGCGCCTCAGGTGCGCCACGGAGAATCACCGTTTTCTCGCCAAAGGGTTCTGCCACAAAGCCCATCTCGTTTAAGTCTTCCTGATGCTCTGTAAACTGACTTTCTTCAATAGCTGTCAGGCGTATGGTTACAGGCAAAAGCAGCATCTGTGATTCTACCTGCCGCCCTTCATATTGTTTTAAAAGGGCTTCATAACGCAAGCGCTCGTGGGCTGCGTGCTGGTCAACAAGCAGCATCTGCCCGTCTTTTTCCACAATGATATATGTATCAAAAACCTGACCGCAAATCCGGTAGGTATGTACTGTCGTCTCCTCCACTGCAAAGGTCGGCTGCTTTAATTCTTCAAGAGGCTCCACCTCAGGCTTTGCCGCCTCTGTCGGCTTCATTTCAACTACAGGAGCAGCTTTGGGTTCGACTGCCGGTTTTTCAGCAACTACAGGTGCTTTTTGCGGCGCATCTGTCGGCTTCACCGGCTCCGCTTTCTGCGGAAAACGGATGGTGTGCTGCTCCGTGACTTTTTGCCCAAGCCCGCGCCACACAAAGGGTGAGGCTTCTTCTGCCTTTTTAGCAATCGCCGGCTCCTGCATAACCACCGCCGGACGGGCAGGTCTTGCAAATGCCGGTGCTTCTGTTTTCTTCACGGGCATTTCTACCTCCGGCTCTGCCGAAAGGGTCACCGCAGGAATCTCTGTTTTTTGATACAGGGCATTTTTAGCCGCCCAGTAAACGCAGTGGTATACTGCTTTTTCATCAGCAAACTTCGCCTCAAGCTTGGTAGGATGCACGTTGATATCCACCATTGCGTGTGGCAGGGTTATGAGCAAAACACAGGCAGGAAACTTGCCGCCCATCAGCTCATTTTTATACGCCTCTTCCACCGCACGGGCAAGGAGAGGGCTTTTAATATAACGACCGTTCACAAAAAAGCTCTGCATACTTCTGTTAGGTCTTGCCCCTTGTGCCGTTGCACAAAAGCCGCTGACAGTAACGCCACCCTCGGCATACTCTGCCTTGCACATTGTATTTTTAAAGTCCTTGCCATACACGGCATAAATGCCGGATAACAAATCAGAATCGCCGGTGGTAAAAAGACTTTCCTTACCGTCATTTAAAAAGCGGAAGGATACATCCGACCGGGCAAGTGCCAGACGGTTAATAATATCACCAATGTAGCCTGCCTCAGTATAATTTTTCTTCAAAAACTTCATTCTGGCAGGGGTGTTCATAAACAAATCACGGACAATAACCGTCGTGCCTGCCGGACAGCCGGCTTCACTGCAATCAACAATCTCTCCGTCTTCTGAAATCAGATGGGTACCTGTTTCCTCGTCCTGAGTTTTGGTATAGATTTCAAACTTGCTCACCGCCGCAATGGAAGAAAGCGCCTCACCGCGAAAGCCCAAGGTCGAAATCGCCTCTAAATCCCGTTCGTTTGCTATCTTACTGGTTGCATGGCGCAAAAGTGCCACGGGGACATCCTCTTTTGCCATGCCGATGCCGTTATCGGTCACGCGCATATAGGTAATGCCACCGTTCTTGATTTCAACCGTAATGTGGGTTGCACCGGCATCCAAAGCATTTTCCAAAAGCTCTTTAATGACAGATGCAGGTCGCTCAACCACTTCACCGGCCGCTATTTTATTGGAAACAGATTTATCTAGTACCTGAATTTTTCCCATCGTTTTATCCTTTCTATATCAGCCTGAGAACATCCATATAGGCAACAAACAGCGAAAGTAAAATGAGTAGCGCAAAGCCAATCATGTGCACAATTCCCTCTTTTTCAGGAGGAATGGGTTTTCTTCGAATCATCTCAATCAGCACAAAGAAAATGCGTCCGCCATCCAGCGCGGGAATGGGCAGCAGATTAAACACACCTAAGTTAATTGTGAGCAACACCGCAAGCTGCAACAGGCTCACAAATCCTACCCAACCATTTTGAGCCGTATCCTGCACGGCCGACCCGATTTCTGAAACAATACCAATAGGACCCGACATGCTTGAAATGCCAACCTTGCCTCTGAACAGGTCTACGACAGTTTCCAAAACCACACGGGCATAAAAAATCGTTGTGTAAAACCCGTTTTTTATTGTCAGAAAAACGTTGTTATCTTCTGCCGCAAGGTGTACACCCAGACTCACGCCGTCTACCGTCTTTTCCGGCGAGAGAGAAAGGGTTACTTTTTCACCCCCACGACGAACAACTAACTCTGTTTCATTATTTGTCAACTGATTTTTGGCCCAATGCAGATCACTTACAATGTGAATCCTATCGCCGTCCAGTCGGATAATTTCATCACCCGGTAAGACCCCGGCAGTTTCTGCCACGCTTCCCTGCTCAACGGTTGAAACCGTCGGCACCAGCACCTGATCACTGGTACCAAAAATGCAGATCAGCAAAACAAAACCCAATACAACGTTCATAAACGCGCCGGCAACCAAAACAATTAGCTTCGCCCACGCCGGCTTGTTGGAAAGGGCACGTTCGTCATCAGAGCTTGTATCCTCGCCCTCTAAGGCGCAAAAACCGCCAATGGGAAAGGCACGAACAGAATACAGGGTTTCGCCCTTTTTCTTCCCAAAGAGCTTCGGCCCCATACCAATGGCAAACTCGTGAACACGAATTTTTAATAGCTTTGCTGTAATAAAATGACCCAATTCATGAACGAAAATTAAAATGCAAAAAATGAGCACCGCCGCTAAGACGGTCCAGACTGTTGTCATGTTGCCTCCTCACCTGACCGGCTTATGATAGCTGAGAAAGACGTAATGCTTCCTCTCTAGCCCAGCGATCAGCTTCGATAATATCAAAAAGTTCGGGACGCTCTACCACTTTGTGGGATTGCATCACTCGCTCCAGTATTTCTGCAATGTCTAAAAATCCGATTTTCTTCTGCAGGAACAAGGATACTGCCACCTCGTTTGCGCCATTTAAAACGCAAGGCATAGTATGCCCTGCTTTTGCCGCCTCATACGCTAACGCTAAGCAACGGAAGGTTTTAGTATCAGGCTCTTCAAAGGTCAGGGTGCCCACCTGTGCAAGATTCAATCTGTTGTCTTGCATAGGCAATCTTTCAGGATAGGTCAGCGCATACTGAATGGGCAGCTTCATATCAGGAACGCCCAACTGAGCCAGCACGGCACCATCAACCAGCTCGATCATAGAATGAATGATGCTCTGGCGGTGTACCACCACGCCAATTTTATCAGCAGAAACACAAAAAAGCTGTGCAGCTTCTAAAACCTCCAGCCCCTTATTCATCAGTGTTGCAGAATCGATTGTAATTTTAGCACCCATATCCCAGTTGGGGTGCTTCAGAGCCGCTTCCGGCGTAATGTCTGACAGTTCCTTGCGGGTGCGACCTGCAAAAGGGCCACCGGATGCCGTCAGGATAATCTGCTTAACCTCAGCCTCACGTCTGGGCACAGGGATAGCCTCTAAGCACTGGAAAACAGCGCTGTGCTCACTGTCAACAGGAATCATCTCACCGCCGGATTCTGAAAGCGCCTGTCGAACCAGATCGCCACCGGAAACAAGCGTTTCTTTATTGGCAAGTGCTAAGCGCTTACCTGCTTTTGCCGCAGCTAAAGAGGGTACAAGCCCTGCAAAGCCAACAATGGCGGCAATCACGGTGTCGCTGCCGGGCTCACCGGCTAAAAATTCCATTCCCTCAGGACCTGAAAGAATCTCGGTTTCAGTATCTGCCACCTTCACCTTCAGTTCTGCTGCCAGCTTTTCATCTGCCACGCAGGCATAGCGGGGATGAAAGGCGCGAATCTGTTCTTCTAAAAGTTTTATGTTCCGACCGGCGCCCAGGGCACGCACCTTAATATTATCAGAGGCTTCCACTACCTCAAGTGTTTGTGTGCCGATAGAACCGGTAGAACCCAAAATTGTTAAATTCATCATTTGCTTATAACCTCAAATATCAGTAAGAAATAATACACAAGCGGTGCAATAAACACCAGACTGTCAATTCTGTCAAGCATACCGCCGTGACCGGGAATCAGATTACCAAAATCTTTTTTGCCGCACTCACGTTTAATAACTGAGGCAGAAAGATCACCAAACTGCGAAACCACACCACAAGCGAGAGATAAAAGGGACAGCCAAAGATAATTAACCCGATAGTCAAAGCCGAACTGCAGGATAAGGCCATACACCGCAAAGGTGATCACCGCACCCAGCACAGCTCCTACAGAGCCCTCAATGGTTTTCTTGGGACTCACCTGAGGAATCAGCTTATGCTTGCCAAAAAAGCGCCCTGCAAAATAAGCAAAGGTATCCGGCAACCACGCCCCTAAAAAGGCCAGAACAACCAGCAGCCTGCCGTTATCCATCATGCGTATGTAAGACAGGTGCATAATAAATAAAACGCCATAAACCAGAGAGAAAAACGCACGGGATACATCTGAAAACTTAATGGTTTCATGAAAAACCACCGAGCAAATTGAAAGAAGCATCAGATATACCACTAAAAGAAACAGCATCATTTCTGTAGAAATCGTACCGGGCAGAACCGGTATCATTAAAAAAAGTACACCAAAAACATACCCCAACACCATAAGCTGCCATTTCTTTGTCTGGTCAAAGGTCCGGTACAGTTCATACAGCGCCACAAGCCCTGCGGCTGCCACCGCAATGTGAAACACATAGTACGGTGTAAAAATAAGCAACAGCACCAACACCGCACAAGCCGCGCCGCTAATTATCCGTATTTGAAAATTCGACACAACAGTCGCTCCCTTCCAATCAATGCGTTACTACAACGAACAGGCGACAATACTGCCACCTGTTTGCGTAAAAACCATCTTATGCCCCGGCGGCTTACCGCCCGCCAAAGCGTCTGTTACGATTCTGATAATCTAAAATCGCCTGTGTAAAATCCTTGGTCGAAAAGTCAGGCCAGTTAATGTCAGAAAACCAGAATTCACTGTATGCAGACTGCCACAATAAAAAGTTAGACAGTCTGAGCTCGCCACTGGGGCGAATGATCAGATCTGCGTCCGGCGCCTCCGGTGTGTAGATCTCAGCTGACAGCATCTCTTCTGTCACGGCACCGGGCTCTAAAATCCCGTCTTGCACCTTTTTGCACAAGCGATTAACCGCCGCCACAATCTCCGGACGGCCGCCGTAATTAATAGCAAGATACAATACCATGCCATCTCGGCCACGGGTATATTCTTCTATTTCATCAATTTCTTTATTGATCTCATCTGAAAGCCGACTACGGTCACCAATGACACGAATGACAACATTATTGCCTGCAAGCTCATCTTTATCACGCAGATACTCTAAAAGCAAATCCATCAGGGCATCCACTTCTTCTTTTGAGCGTTTCCAGTTCTCGGTGCTGAAGGCATACGCCGTCATATACGGAATGCCCAAATCACCTGCAAACTGAGAAATCTTTTTAAGCGTCTGCGCACCGGCACGGTGCCCGGCAATGCGGGGCAGGCCTTTTGATTTTGCCCATCTGCCGTTTCCATCCATAATAATGCCGACGTGCTTGGGCAAATTGCTCATATCAATTTCCTGAGCCATTTTTTTGACTGATCTGTTTTTTTGAAAGATTTTCAGCATAAAAATCCCCTTAGATTTCCATAATTTCTTTCTCTTTCTTAGCAGAAAGGCCATCAATATCCTTAATGTACTGATCTGTCAGCTTCTGAATATCAGTTTCAGCCTGCTTTAAGTCATCTTCTGTAATTTCGCTTTTCTTTTTCTGAGCCTTAAATGCTTCCAGTGCATCACGACGCACGCCACGGATAACAACCTTGGCTTCTTCTGCACGCTTGGAGATGCCTTTAACCAGTTCCTTACGGCGTTCTTCTGTCAGTGCCGGGAAGTTGATGCGGATTACCTTACCGTCGTTGTTGGGGGTCAGGCCTAAGTCAGATTTTAAAATAGCCTTTTCAATATCGCCTAAAATAGAGCCGTCCCAAGGCTGAACGACCAGCATTCTTGCTTCCGGAACAGAAACAGTACCCACCTGCGGGATGGGAGTTGGGATGCCATAATAGTCAACTGTCACCTTGTCAAGCAGAGCGGGGTTTGCGCGACCTGCACGGATGGCTGCATAGTCATTTTCCAATGCGTGAATGGCTTTATCCATTTTTGTTTTTACGTCTTCGTACATAATTCATCGTCCTTTCTTATCCGTTTGATACAATAGTACCGATTTTTTCGCCCTCTAAAACACGGATGATGTTTTGAGGGTCATCAATTCCGAATACCAAAATGGGAATGTTGTTATCCATACAAAGGGAGGTGGCGGTTGAATCCATAACACCTAAGCCCTTATTTAAAACATCAATATAAGTCAAGCTGTCAAAGCGCTTTGCATCGGGGTTAATGGCAGGGTCGCTGTCATATACCGCATCCACCTTCTTAGCAAGAAAGATAGCTTCAGCATCAATTTCAACAGCACGGAGCGCAGCAGCTGTATCGGTTGAGAAGAAGGGGTTGCCGGTGCCGCAACCGAAAATAACAACTCTGCCCTTTTCCATGTGACGGTCTGCCTTACCACGGATGTAGGGCTCAGCAATCTGCCGCATCTCAATAGCGGTCTGCACACGGGCAGGCACGCCAACAGCCTCCAGAGCGCTCTGCATAGCCAGAGAGTTAATAACAGTTGCAAGCATACCCATATGGTCTGCACGGGTTCTGTCCATATTGCCACCGGAACGGCCACGCCAGAAGTTGCCGCCGCCAACAACAATGGCAACCTGCACACCCTCATCATTGCACTGCTTAACAACTTTTGCAATGCTTTCCAAGGTGTCAAAATCAAGACCTGTACCCTTGCTGCCAGCCAGCGCCTCACCGCTGATTTTAAGTAAAATACGCTTATATTTTTTTGTCATATGAAACCTCCAAAAGCCAAAAGGCAATTCATTAAACTGTATCTATTTAATTATATATTGTTTTCATCAAATATTCAAGTAGTAATATAAAAAAACTGTGCGTGTTTTCATAAACCGAACGAACACAAAACAAAAGAAATCAACTAAAATTTCACAGAGTTATTAACATTATCCACAGGGTTATTAACAGTTTTTTGCACTTTTTTCGCATAATATCGGGATTTTTCTTGTATTTTCATCTTATAAACAGTACTAAACTGTTGATAACTTTACTGTAAAAAACAGAAATTTCACTAAAATTTAAGTAACATTTCTTTCTGTTTTTTTGCCAAAAACCCAGAATCTGTTTCCAAAAAAATTCACTCCCCAGGAAAAAGGCAAGGCAGCCATTTTACAGAACATAACCTCAAAATCGCCGGAAAGCTCAAATGAATAATTCCAATAAGCCAGAATCTCGTTTGCCCACTTGTGAAGCTGAAAAACATCATGAAACAAATTCAGGCACAAAAGTGTGACAGAAAGTGACAAAACGTTAACCACTACAAAGCGGATAACTTCACGTCGTCTGATTTTCCCCCGTCTTTCAAAGGTCCAGTATCGATTCACAAAATAGCTGTTTGTCATTGATATCACCGTCGCTAATATCTGCGCCGGATTTTTATTGATATTAAGCAGAGCAAAGAACACATAAAACGATCCATAGTCAAGCAGGGTGTTAAAAAAACCCACAGTGCCAAATTTAACAAGCTGCAGCAAGTCGCATTTTTTCAAATATAAAGCACTCCTTTAACGGAAACAAAAAATCACTTTACCGCTATTGTCTGTTCTATACATTAATTGTACCACAAAATCGTCATTTACACAACAACAATGTTTACAAGCCACTATAAAATGCGTTGCTTTCCCTTTACAATCTTGACAAAATTTGTATTCTGTTATATGATAATAAGAGTGATTGAAAAATACCACTCGATATGAGTGAAAAGGAGAGAAAATAATGGAAAAATTAAGAGTTGCCGTTGTTGGTTGCGGCAGCATCAGCGACATTTACATGACTAACATTACAGAAGGCAAGTTCCAGATTTTAGAGCTTGCAGCCTGCAGCGACCTGATGGCTGACAGAATGAAAGCTTCTGCTGAAAAATACGGATGCAAAGCTATGACCTTAGATGAAATCTGTGCAGATGCTTCCATCGATATGGTTATCAACCTGACTATCCCTGCTGCACACTACCCCGTTATCAAGCAGTGCTTAGAGGCAGGCAAGCACGTTTTCTCTGAAAAAATGATTGCTGTTGAGCTGGAACAGGGCAAAGAGCTTGTAAAGCTCGCAAACGAAAAAGGCTTATACTTAGGCGTTGCACCTGACACCTTCTTAGGTGCAAGCGTGCAGACCGCAAAATATATTGTTGATTCCGGCTTAATCGGCAAGCCCGTTTCCTGCAGAGCATCCATCAGCCGTAATTATGGTATCTACGGCGAATTTTTAACTCACCTCTGCAAACGTGGCGGCGGTATCGGTTTTGATATGGGTGGCTACTACTTAACAGCTTTGGCTTCTATCTTAGGTCCTGTTGAAGCCGTTTCTGCTTTCACCGCTATTAACGACCCCAACCGTGTGAACACCCGTGTTGGCGCTGCAAACTATGGCGAAGAATATGTTTTAGAAGACGCAAACGTTATTACCGCAACTATGAAATATGCAAACGGCGTGCTGGGTACCCTGCATATGAATTCTGACTGTATTTTAGACGAAACTATTGGTCTTGAAATTTACGGTACTGAAGGCATTTTATATATGGGTGATCCTAACAAATTTGGCGAACCCGTTTATATTAAAAAGACTATGAGCGACAAGGTTGAGTTCCCCCACACTCACGGTTATGCTGAAAACTCCCGTGGTGTTGGTGCTGCTGAAATGGCTTGGTCCATTGTTAAGGGCAGAAAGAATCGCGCAAGCAAGGAAATGGCTTTCCACGTGTTTGAACTGATGCACGGCATCATCGGCAGCGCTGAAAGCGGCGAAACCTATCATATGGAATCTACCTTTGAAACCCCGAAGGCTCTGCCTGCAGGCTATATGGGTGACGGCGGCTGGACACGCAAGGAAGAAAGCGCATTAACTTTATAATAGTACTTAAGGGTTGTAGTAAAATACACAGACTGCAAAACCGCCTTTCGCATGTAGCGAAAGGCGGTTTTTTATTTTGCAAACACACATACTTATAATTTTTTAAATTCCTTGCCAATGTTTGACAATATTTTCCATTTGACTGTGCTATACTGTGTACAGGACATATCACAGGGAGCACGAACATGGAGATAAAGATTTACATCGATGTTTTATTTTTCACAAATTTTATTTTTGACTATTTGCTGTTATGGCTGACCGGCCTTTTGTGCCGCAGCAGCTCTGCTACCTTTCCCCGGCTTTTCTCTGCCGCCTGCGTTGGTGCCTTGTATGCTACACTTATGTTTTTTCTCCCTGTATCCTTTCTGTATGCCCTGCCCTGCAAACTGCTCATTGGCATTCTGATGGTGGCGCTCACCTTCCGCCCCCGACGGATTCGTTTGCTGGTGCAATATGCCTGCATTTTTTACACAGTCAGTGCATTTTTGGGCGGTGCCGCCTTCAGCTTTTTTTATTTTTCAGGCAGCAGCGGCACATTCGGGGCTGTCTTACGAAACGGCAGTATGTACATAAACATACCAACCTATCAGCTTCTGCTTTTGGCAATTTTTTGTATGCCTATTGTAAGGTTTGCCTTTTTCTGCGGCAAAAAGATGCTGCAAAACGCTCAAAAAACTACAGAGCTCTCTGTTGAATATGAGGGAAAAGCCCTGCGCCTGCACGGTTTTTATGACAGCGGCAACCGGCTGCAGGAGGCAGCGAGTGGCAAAAGCGTCATCATTGCCCAATGGAACCGTGCAAAGCACTTCTTTCCTGACTGCCGACACCCCGAGGATGTAAAAGGTCTTATCCCCATCCCCTTTCACACCCTGACAGAAGACGGGCTTTTATATGCTTTTTTGCCCGACGCAATTTACATCCTGAAAAAGCACACAAAAATACAAACCGAAACCGTCTATATTGGCCTAATTGACCGGACGTTTGATCATCATCAAAATTGGGACGCCATCCTGCCCCACGACTTTGAGGGAGAGAATCATTATGAAACCAAGCCTACTTCGAAAACTGCTGACTTTAGCTGAAATCAGAACTAAAAAAATCATAAGATGGTTATTAGACGACGGCCAGCCGGTTCTGTATATTGGCGGTAGCGAAGCCCTGCCGCCACCCCTGACACCGGAGGAAGAGGCAAGTCTGCTCGCCCGCCTGACCCCTGATGCAAAAGAGGTTAAAAAAACTTTAATCGAACACAATCTGAGGCTGGTTGTCTATGTGGCACGCAAGTTCGAAAACACAGGCATTAACATTGAAGATTTAATCTCCATCGGCTCTATCGGGCTCATTAAAGCCATTAACACCTTTGACACCGGTAAAAACATCAAGCTTGCCACCTATGCCTCCAGATGCATTGAAAATGAGATTTTAATGCATCTTCGAAAGACCCATAACGCCAAAACCGAAATCTCCATTGACGAACCCCTAAACACCGATTGGGACGGAAATGAGCTTTTGCTCTCTGACGTATTGGGAACAGATGCTGACGAAATTTCAAAGCGCTTAGATGATGAGGTTGATCGGGAGCTTTTATACAGCGCGCTGGGTCACCTTTCTGATCGTGAAAAGCAAATTATGGAGCTACGGTTCGGTCTTCATGCAAAAAAAGAAAAAACACAAAAAGAAGTCGCCGATATGCTTGGTATTTCTCAGTCCTACATCTCAAGACTGGAAAAGCGCATTATCGAGCGACTCAAAAAAGAATTTATAAAGCTCAGCCAATAGTTTTTAAAATGTGGTCTACATAGATGTCCACTACGTCAAGGTCAGTCAAGTGGTAAAGCATTCTGGCGCCTACCACATCTTCAATTTCATTAAAAATCATTTGCCCGTCGGAGAACATAAAATCAATGCCAACAAAGCCAAAGTCAAAAAGGTCAATCACCTTGTTCACCAAAGCTTCTTCCTCGCAAGACAGTTCATACCTTGTGGCAGAGCCGCCTAAGCAATAGTTACTGCGAAAGTCATCATCACGGGCGCGGAGCATTGCGGCCACAATTTGCCTGCCCACCACATACACGCGCAGGTCTCTGCCCAAATCCTTCACGGGCTGTTGCATTAAAAATGTATCATGGTTATAATTTTGAAGCGTTTCAGAAAGAGACGCTTCATTTTTTATCCATAAAACGTCAATACCCCCGTGACCGTCACGAGGTTTTATTACTAAAGGATAGCCAAGTTCCGCGCCAATCCCAGCCGCAGAGCCGTGATTTGCCACCCGACTGACCGGCGTAGGTACACCTGCACCGGCTACCACCTGCAGGGTGCGCGCCTTATCGTTTGCCACCAGCGACACCTGAGAATTATTAAACACACGGTAACTCATCAGCTCTAGCTGATAAGAAAATAAGGGCTCATCTGCACGCATGACCACAAAGTCAGGCTTTTCTATAGGCTTTCCCTCATAGAAAAGGGTCAGACCGTTTTCCGACGTTCCGTAAGAAAAGTTTTCAAAATAATAAAGCTGAATGCTTGCGCCCTGTCTTTTTGCGGCATCTTCATAAAATGTCACATTATGCCGATTGCGCTCAGCATCTTGTTTCCTGTAAATCAGCCAGCCTGTTTTCATACTTCTTCCTCCAGCTTTTTGCTAATATATGCCATAATCTCTGCTGCCGCATCCACACCGGTGCAGTCATACAGATTTTTAAAATGTGCGTTAGAATTAACCTCGCATAAAATCGGCTCATCGTTTTCTCCAAATAAAAAGTCTACCCCTGCAAAATCAAGACCCAAGGCTTTGCAAACCAAAATCGCCATTTCTTTTTGCTCCTCGGTAGGCTCATAGGGTTTCATTGAACCGCCGGAGGTAATGCCGGCACGAAAATCACCGGTTTCACTAAAGCGGAGCATAGCTGCAATGACACGGTCACCCACCACCTGCAAGCGAATATCACGTCCTGTGCTTGCGGCAATAAATTCCTGAAAAATAAAGGGCACGCCGGCTAAGCTTTTCACCTTTTCTTTTGCCTCTTCTTGGGTATTGACCAGATAGACCTGCGCACCAAAAGAGCCAAAGCATTCTTTGATGACCATAGGAAAGCCAAGTGCCTCCCCTGCCGTTTCCACAAAATCCAAATCCGTATAACCAACTGCCGGATAGGTCATAGGTGCACAAATGGTTTTCGGCATAGGTACAACTCCTGACAGAGCAAGATGGGTCAGGCTTTTGTCGTCACAGGCCTCAATCGCCGCCGCCGAGTTAAACAGAGGGACGCCCATACCCTCCAAAAGCTTTGCAAGGCGGATGTCCTTATCCCAAAACAGCACAAAGTCAGGCTTCTCCTGCTCTTTCAAAAAACCGCTGCTGATTTCGCTTAACAAATCACAGCCGGTTTTCACTAAAAGAGTAAGCCCTGCCGCTTCGGCACCTTTTTTCAGCCGTTCATATAAATCTGTAAATTTACTTGTCTGTAAAAAATGGTTTACTACCAAAAAGCCCTTTTGCACGCTGTCACCGCTTTCCTTGTTAGTCTGTAAGATTGTAATTACAAATCAATACCCGTATAGCCACGGTGTTGGCACCAAAAAGGTATAGGGAGCCGTAACAACCGCAAAAATCAATGCAAGCTTCCATCTGACCGATTTATCACATTGCTTAAAAGTAATATAATAATTAAACAGAAAAATGCAAACCGCTGAGAGTATTAATGCAGGAACTGTCAATAGCAGTTCAATGCTTCCTGCTTCAAAAACAACCATCATCATTAGCATATATGCCGAGCCAATAATATCAGACAAAATGCCGATACCAAATATTTTCAAAATTGTTTTTTTATAAAATGTTTTCTTTTCCTGCATCTTTAAAGCAAACATACTGACAACTAAAACAACACTGTCAATGATAAAATTACCGGGAAGAACCACCAGCCAAGCTTGTGGAAACAACATAAGCATCCAAAGCGGAAATAAAACATTATAAAGCCTGGTTTCTTTTTTCATTTCAGTTCTCCTTTCGCAACTTCCCCCTGCCCTTGTATAGGAGCGGACGCCCCCACTGAGCGATATAAACACGTCTCACACTTATTCTACCACACACCTACCAAAAGGTCAAATAAAAAAGGCTGTAGCAAAATAGAACTATTTTGCTACAGCCTCAAAATCAGGCAGAAATAGTATTGCTTTTGTTGTCACTGTTTCGCCAGCCACAGGGCTGAGCGAAAAATGATGTCGAATGAGCGAACTGAATCCGAAGCTGTATACAGATACAGCGATGGTGAAGTTCGTTCATAGCTCCAGCGGTCGGCGCATTTTTAGCCAGACCCTATTATCCAATGTAGTTACAAGCCGCCAATGCCGCAATCGCACCATCTGCCGCAGCGGTGGTCACCTGACGGATGCGTTTAGAACGGCAATCGCCGGCAACAAAAATACCGGGTGCCGTTGTCAGGCAGTCTTCGCCTGCGTCTGCATAGCCCATCTCGTTTAAGGTAATCACGTCTGAAAACGCCTCGTTTTGCGGAATCAGACCAATGGCAACGAACATACCGTCAACGGTCAGTTCTGTTACCTCATTGTCAGAAACCCGGCGCATCACAATACCGGTCAGCTCGTCTTCACCCAAAAGGCTATCTACAACGGTACCTAAAATCACTTCCACATTCGGCTTGGTTTTAAGCTGTTCTACCAGCTTGTCCTCACCGGTAAAGTAATCAAGGTTCTGCACCACATAAACCTTTTTCGAGGTTTCAGCTAAAAGCAGTGCCTCCTGAAGAGCAGAGTTACCGCCACCGATAACAGCAACGGTTTTGCCTTCATAAAACGCACCGTCACAAACAGCGCAGAAAGAAATGCCGTTACCCACCATTGCCTCTTCCTTTTCAAGACCTAACAGTCTGTGCTTGGCACCGGTTGCAATGATAACGGTTTTCGCCTGAAATTCGCCGCTGTCAGTTACAACGGTTTTCACATCACCGTCCTTGATGGAAAGCACTTCAGCACATTCAACCTCAGCCTCCAGCGCCAGCACCTGTTCAACCAGCTTTTCAGCAAATTCGTTACCGGTAACTAAGGCAAAGCCGGGGATGTTTTCTACCTTTGGGGAAAAGGTAATCTGACCGCCAAAGGTACCTTTTTCAATAACCAAAACGGTTTTATTTGCCCTGCGGGCATATAAGGCGGCGGTCAGCCCCGCAGGGCCGCCGCCGATGATGATAATATCATACATAGTTAAATCCTCACGCCTGAAGGAGTTTCTTAATGTCAGAAACGCCGTGATATTTTGCTACTTCACCGTCTTTGATGATAACCAGAGTCGGTGCCTGCTTAACACCCAGCTTGGTTGCAAGCTCTGCATTTTCGTTAGCAAGCAGCTTTTCATAAGAAACGCCGGCTTTATCTAAAACGGAGCAAGCAATTTTACAGTTGGGGCAGGTTGCTGTTGTGAAGAGGTAGGTACCATCTGTCACAGCACCAGCTTCTACTGCAGGCGCTTCTACTGCCTCAGCCTGTGCAGGGCGTTCAGCCTTTTCAAGCTTAGAGTTTGCAATGTCATACACCTTACGGTCCTTATATTCCTGAGACTTACCGTCGTTCCAGTTCTGAACCGGACGGTAGTAACCGGTGATACGGCTATATACCTCAGTTGCGCTGCCACAGTCAGGGCAGGTGAATTCTTCACCGGCAATGTAGCCGTGGTTTTTACATACAGAATATGTGGGTGACATGGTGTAATAAGGCAGCTTGTAGTTTTCTGCAATCTTACGAACCAGATCAGCCGCTGCACGCCAATCAGGCAGTTTTTCGCCTAAGAATGCGTGGAATACCGTACCGGAGGTATACAGAGTCTGCAGTTCATCCTGAATGTCAAGGGCGGTGAAGATATCCTCAGTATAGCCAACAGGCAGATGTGAGCTGTTGGTATAATAAGGCTTGTCCTCAGCACATTTAGCCGCTGTGATAATGTCAGGATAATGCTTTAAGTCGTGCTTAGCCAGACGGAAAGCGGTAGACTCAGCCGGTGTTGCTTCTAAGTTATACAGGTCACCGTACTGTTCCTGATAGTCAGACAGACGGTCACGCATGTGATTTAATACGTTCTTGGTAAACGCCTGAGCGCGTTCATTTGTCAGGTCTGCCTTAATCCATTTTGCGTTTAAGCACGCTTCATTCATACCAACCAGACCGATGGTTGAGAAATGGTTATTAAAGGTGCCTAAGTAGCGCTTGGTGTAGGGATACAGACCGGCATCTAACAGCTTACTGATAACGGTACGTTTAACCTTTAAGGAACGTGCCGCGATATCCATCATCTTGTCTAAGCGTGTATAGAAATCAGTTTCATTTTCAGCTAAATATGCAATTCTGGGGATGTTAATGGTAACAACACCCACAGAACCGGTAGACTCACCGCTACCAAAGAAACCGCCGGATTTTTTACGCAGTTCACGCAGGTCAAGACGGAGACGGCAGCACATAGAACGAACGTCAGAGGGTTCCATGTCAGAGTTGATGTAGTTTGAGAAATAAGGAGTACCGTATTTTGCTGTCATTTCAAACAGCAGACGGTTGTTTTCAGTATCGGACCAGTCAAAGTCGCGAGTGATAGAATAGGTCGGGATGGGATACTGGAAGCCACGGCCGTTAGCGTCACCCTCAATCATGATTTCGATGAACGCCTTGTTGACCATATCCATTTCTTTCTGGCAATCTTTATACTTAAAGTCAAGCTCTTTGCCGCCAACAATACAGTTAAGCTCAGCTAAGTCATTAGGCACAACCCAGTCAAGTGTGATATTGGAGAACGGTGCCTGTGTGCCCCAACGTGAGGGGGTGTTAACGCCGTAAACAAAGGACTGGATGCACTGCTTAACTTCCTTCTGAGTTAAATTGTCAACCTTAACAAAGGGTGCAAGATAGGTATCAAATGAGGAGAATGCCTGAGCGCCTGCCCATTCATTCTGCATAATACCCAGGAAGTTAACCATCTGATTACACAGGGTAGATAAGTGGCTTGCAGGCGCAGAGGTAATCTTGCCCGGAACTCCGCCTAAGCCCTCCTGAATCAGCTGTTTTAAAGACCAACCTGCACAATAACCGGTCAGCATAGAAAGGTCATGAAGGTGAATATCCGCATTTTTATGTGCATTGCCGATTTCATCGTCATAAATTTCAGACAGCCAGTAGTTAGCTGTTACCGCACCGGAGTTGCTTAAAATCAGGCCACCTACAGAATAGGTAACGGTTGAATTTTCTTTTACACGCCAGTCGTTAATGTTTAAGTAGTTGTCCACAATGGCTTTATAGTCCACCATAGTGGCATTAATGTTACGGATTTTTTCTCTCTGACGACGGTAAATAATGTACGCCTTTGCAACATCACTGTACCCTGCCTTAATCAAAACAGACTCTACGCTGTCCTGAATGTGTTCCACAGAGATTTTTCCATCCTCAATTTTCGGTGCAAATTCTGCTGTAACTTTTAATGCTAAAAAATCTACAATATCACTATGATACTGGATCTGACACGCTTCAAACGCCTGTGTAATCGCAGTACTAATTTTACTTAAATCAAAATCAACAATCTTTCCGTCACGTTTTATAACGCTGTACATTAAAATCTCTCCTTTCAAAAATTTATAAAAATAAAAATTACGCACTCAAACTTGCGGTGCGTAATTTATTATATCGTATATATATTGTTTTGTCAATAGAAAAAACACAACATATTGTGTTTTTTATAAACCGCGCAGTGAAACCTCTGAAAGGTGCTCTGCTGCTGCATTTTTCATGTTTTCCATCACATTTTTGTCTACAGAATGAAGATTTTCGCCAATTAAACAGCCGGAATCGACAAAAATTTGGAGGAAATATTTAGGTGCGCCTTGTATCCGTTTGGCAATCGCCACTATATCTTGTGTAGTATGAAATTCTGCCACAACAGTGGTGCGGAATTCATAAGCCACCCGACCCTCCAGCAAAAAGTCAATACTCTCCTCAATGGGGGTCGTATCAAAATCCGGCACGGCTATTGTTTCACCATAACGCTCCATAGAATTTTTTATATCCATAGCGACATAATCAAGCAAACCCTCATTGACTAAAGATGCAAGCCTGTCGGGAAAACTGCCGTTTGTGTCAAGCTTCACCTGATAGCCCAGCGCTTTTACCTTGCGGATAAAATCAGGCAGTTCTTTTTGCAAAAGGGGCTCGCCGCCGGTGATACACACGCCGTCTAAAATGCCTACCCTTTTAGTTAAATAAGAAAGAACTGACTCATCGCTATAGGTTTCCCCCTTCTCCTGCGTTTCTGTCACCAAAAGGGCATTATGGCAAAAAGGGCAGCGAAAATTACACCCTTTGGTGAAAAGAGTGCAGGCAACATGCTCGGGATAGTCAAGTAAGGTCAATTTCTGAAAGCCTGAAAAATTCATAGATATACTCCTCAATTTATAACAAGTTCTGCAATAACCAGCAGACAAAAGGCAGGGTTACAAGGCTTGCCACCGTTGTCATAAACAGCCCCACCGCCGTGTATTCATAGTCAGCGCCGTGCTCATGAGCCAAAATGGTGAGAACCGTCTGTGCAGGCATTGCCGCCTCCAGCACTACAACACCCAAGATAATTTCAGGAATTCCAAAGGCCTTAAACAAATACAGAAAGACAATGGGCATAATCACCAGTTTCAGCGGCGCTATCACAAAAATCCACCATTTTTTCATGGTTTTTTTCACGTCTATTGTGGCAAGGGTCATACCGATAAAGATCATGGAAAGTGCCGTGGTCAAACCGCCCACACTACTTGCCGCTTCGTTTACTACCGGCGGCAACTTAATGCGGAAGAAAAACATCAAAATAGCAATACCAAAGGAAATGGTGTTGGGGTTTAAAAGCTTTTTGGCAAAGCTTTCTTTCTTGCCAGAGCCATTTTTGCTCATTAAAAATACGCCCACAGTCCACATAAACAGGTCATTTAACAGCCAATAGATAATGGCATAGAAAAAGCCCTCGTTTCCGTACATCGCCACAATAATGGGATACCCCATAAAAATAACATTACCAAGGCAAGCCATCAGCTGATGTACCGCCTCTGTTGCACGGGGCACTTTTAAAAGCTTGCCTGTTATAACACCGATGCCAAACAAAGTGCCGATACAAATAACAGATAAAAGGCACACAAGCCCCAACTCGCCCAGCCGTGACGGTTCAAAATTTTCTTTTGAGATAGAAGAAATAATCAAACAAGGCAAAATGAGCTTAACAATAAGTTTTGAGATAGAGTCTTTATGTCGGGCTTCTACATACCCCGTTTTAACCACCAAAAAGCCCATCAGCATAATTGCTGCAAGCATGCCTACCTGCTTAACTACCGTAATAAATTCCATATTTGTACTCCGTTCTTTTATACTTAAGTCAACTTTTATATTATATCATACCCCGCCTGCTACCGTCAATATTCTCCATATTCGATTCCGACAAATTTCGGACAGGGTCTCTGTTCACATTTAGCCAAAAGGCGCATATAGTATTACTACAAAGCCCGTTTTTGTCAGAAAAGTTTCGGGCAGAAAGGCTGTGAAAATGACAATGGCACTTTCGGACAGAGAGTTGCTTGCAAGGCTTGTGCAATGCGAAGCAGGCGGTGAGGGGGATAATGGTATGCGCGCCGTTGCAAGCGTTGTCATGAACCGGGTCCGCGCCCCCGGCGGTGAATACGCAAGGATTGGTCAGGGCAGCATCCGCAACATCATCTTTCAGGAGGGGCAATTTACCTGCGTCAAAGAGGTCGTGGCAGGAGAATATAACGCCCAGAACATCTACAATATGCGCCCTCAGGCCATTCACTTTGAGATTGCTGACTGGGCAATTGCCGGCAACCGCCTGCCGCCTTTGGGTCAGGCGCTTTGGTTTTTTAACCCCTACCGCCCCACGTGCCGACAAAATTTTCCCAGTCAGGTTGGCTATTTTGTTACCCGCGTTGTAAACCATTGTTTTTACAATCCAACAGATGCTTATTTTCAAACATAAATAATAAGAAAGGAATGTGAAAGCATGCCAAACGACAATATGCAATTTTATCAGGAGACTACGGACCAGAACTGGATAGGTGCTACCTCTCCAGAAACCGGCGGACGAAACATCCCGGGATATTTTTATGATGAACCTCTGTCAATGAATCAGGGGGCAACCAACTCCTTCCCACAGAATCCATCTGTACCACCCAACCCCTCGCCTCAGGAATCTCCTGAAGCTGTAGGCAATCCACAGAACAATCAGGAGGTGTACGGCGGCTCTTTTCAAGCGGCCCTGCAAAACAACCTCGGTTATTTCGTTGTCATTGAGTTCTTAATCGGCACAAACGGTTTGACCGAAAAAGAGGGTATTCTCTATGCTGTTGGCAACAACTTTGTCACCCTTTATGAACAGGAAACAGACCGCTATATTGTTTGCGATTTATTCTCCATTAAATTTGTTACCTTCTTCCGCCAAAGCCCCTCTTACATAGTCAGCCCTAACGCTGTCGGCAACCCTCGTTCGCCCCGTAGCTACGGTGGCATGGTACCGAGGGGGATGTAGCAAAAGGCGCACCCCTTAAATTGTAGGGGCGGGGTTCCATCCCCGCCCGTTTATTCATGAGGGCACAGAGGCCCTCTCCTACAAATTCCTGCTACGCAAAAAAGGCGATGTAAAACAATTATTTTTACATCGCCTTTTTTGTTAGGGAATAGGAAAAAATGCTTCAGAATAGACAAACTGAGTTCCGACGGCGTACAACGTTACAGTATGCGTTTTTTTATCGTAGCCGCCTAAAGGCGACTACTCATTTTAAACGCAACTGTTCCTCTCTCATCAAAAGACTATAGTCTTTTGATGAAAAAAGGAAAAACCGTCCGTCACTGTGACGTTTTCCTTCTTAGGAAGGAAAACAAACCAAAGAACGTGTTTTGACGTGCCAAGAGGTGAAGTTTGTTCATAGCAAAAAAGAATAAATTTTTAAAAAACTAAAAATTTTGAGTTTTTCTTTTATTATTACAGAATACTATTTGTTTTTCTGTTCTATTTTAATCTACGTTTCGTTTCTTTTTTGCGTTCTGGACTTTTTTTACATCCCCTTTTTATTACAGCCATTCTTCCGGCTTTACATCAGTTTTTCCAAAGGCATACAAAATTGCATCAACAATTCGCTTGGATGCCTGCCCATCGCCATAAGGGTTAACGGCACGGCTCATAGCATCATACGCCGATTGTTCAGTCAAAAGCTCGTGCGCCATCTGGTAGATGGTTTCTTCATCCGTTCCGGCAATTTTAACCGTGCCGGCATAAACAGCCTCGGGGCGCTCGGTTTCACTGCGAAGCACAAGCACCGGCTTACCCAGTGACGGTGCTTCCTCCTGCAGACCGCCGGAATCCGTCATAACCATATAGGCACGATTCATCAGGTTGTGCAGTTCTTCCACATCCACAGGGTCAATTAAAAGAATCCGGTCATGACCGCCTAAAATTGCCTGCGCCGGTTCTCTGACCGCCGGATTTAAGTGCATAGGGTAAACCACATGCACATCCTCGTGGTCATCTGCAATGCGTTTAACCGCTGTCAAAATCTGTACTAAGGGTTCGCCTAAATTTTCACGTCTGTGGGCTGTCAAAAGAATGGTTCTGCCCTTTGAAAATTCAAAATTCTTCAGGGCTTCTGTCTGAAATTCATAACTATCTGTCACGGTGTGACGCACCGCATCAATAACCGTGTTGCCGGTTACAAAAATCTTTTCTTCCTCCACCATTTCCTTCAAAAGGTTTTCACGATTATTTTTGGTGGGTGCAAAATATAAATCCGTCAGAGCCGTTGTCAGCTTGCGGTTCATTTCTTCAGGATAGGGTGAATATTTATCATAGGTTCTAAGGCCAGCTTCAACGTGCCCCACCTGAATTTTGCAGTAAAACGCTGCCAAAGCACCGGCAAAGGTAGTAGAGGTATCGCCGTGGACCAAAACAATATCAGGCTTTGCCTCATTCATAACCTCTTCAAGACCAGTCAACGCACGGGTAGTAATGGATGACAGGGTCTGGCGCTGTTGCATAATATTTAAATCATAGTCCGGCACAATAGCAAACCGCTCCAGCACCTGATCAAGCATCTGCCGGTGCTGTGCTGTTACGCACACAATAGACTGGATTTCTTCTCTTTTTTCAAGTTCCTTCACCAGGGGTGCCATTTTTATAGCCTCGGGTCTGGTGCCGAACACAGTCATAACTTTAATCTTATCCATACAAACCTCCAAAGGACTTTATTTGTCTTCTGCGCTTTCCTCTGATGACTCTTTTTCTTCTTTTTGGGGTTCCTGATGTCTGCCGGCTTTGTTAAAAGCAAAAACACCCACCAAAACGAAGAAAATCATCAAAAACAGACCGCGACTCATATCGGTCAGCACCATAACGATGGCACCACCGGCTAAAATAATTGACAGGACATACAAAATAATAACCGTCGCCTTGTGAGAAAAGCCTTTGTCAATCAGCTTGTGATGCAAGTGCCCGCGATCAGGTGCCATAATGGGCTGACGTTTAATAATTCTTCTGATAATGGCAAAGGCCGTATCAAAAATAGGCAAGCCCAAAACCATCAGCGGCACAAACACCGCCACATAGGTTTTAAAGGGACCCTGAATGGATACGCAAGCAAGCACAAAGCCTAAAAACGTTGCGCCGGTATCCCCCATAAACAGTCTTGCCGGATTAAAATTGTAAGGCAAAAAGCCGAAGCAGGCGCCGGCAAGGGCTGCTGCCATAACAAGAATGGAAATTGAATTGTTATGCATTAAAAGCAGGATAGACAAAAGTGCTACTGATGCGATGGATGAAATACCTGCCGCAAGACCGTCAAGCCCGTCTAGCAGATTCACGGCGTTGGTAACACCGGCAATCCAAAGCACACTACCTGCATACGACAGCCAGGGGTGCAAACTCATCAGCTCGCCTGTAAATGGATTGGTAATCCCTGTCACGCGGACGCCCATACAAACCGAAATCGTTGCTGCAACCAACTGTACCACAAATTTCAGTTTGGCCGGTCGGGGCTTGATATCATCAAAAATACCTAAAATAACAATAATCAGGCTACCTATTAAGATGCCGATTAAACTATAGTTGACCGAACCCGTATCCAGTTTAAACTGTGCAAAAGAAATAACGCTGACTAAAAATCCGCAAAAAATTGCCAGACCGCCAAGGCGGGCTTTGGGCTCTTTGTGCATACGTCGTGCGTCTTTAGGGACATCTACTGCACCAACCTTATATGCAATTTTTTCAGCCAAGGGTGTTGCAAGATAGGAAATAATCAACGCAACCACAAAGGCCATAATAATAAAAATGCCGTTTGACTGACTCATAATCACACAATCCTTTCCGGCGAATAAGCCGGTTTTCTTTTGTAAGATTCACACAAAAATTATATAACTTTTTTCCCGATTTGTCAATATTTTCTGCGCTTTTTAAACAGCAGAGTGTAACAAAACAGGCTATAGCAAAACGAGATTATTTTGCCATAGCCTGATTCTTTTATTCTTCTTCGCCGGTGAGTCCTAAAATCCAGTCTGCTGAAGCACCGTAATACTTACAAAGCTTGATTAAATGTTCAAGGGGCAGACTGCGGACACCAAGTTCATATTTTGAATACACCTGCTGCCGGATGCCAAGCACCTCTGATATCTGCTTTTGGGTCAGCTTTTTCCCTTCCCGCAAATCTCTCATTCTGTCATTATAGTGCTTCATAGCTTACGCCTCCGGTGTGGTTTCTTCAGAAACTACCTCGGTGGTATTCTCTGCAGTTTCATCCACCTCGTCTGTTTCCTCCTGCTCATCGGTACGGGCAATGCTCACAATATGAACATCGTCAAGACGCATCAGACGCACACCCTTGGTCAATCGACCGATTCTGCTGATTTCACGGGTCTTCATACGAATGATGGTACCGTCTGAGGTGATCAGCATAATATCGTCGGTTTCTGTAACCATACGAATACCGGCAATGTTACCTGTCGCTTCTGACAAACGATACGTGTTAACACCCTGACCGCCACGGTTCTGAGTCTTATATTCAGACAGAGCTGTCTTTTTGCCGTAACCCTTTTCAGTTACAACCAAAAGGTCAGCATCTTCTGTTACAATGCCCATACCAACAACATAGTCGCCGTCAGATGCCAAGCGGATACCACGAACACCGTGAGACACACGACCCAAGGGGCGAGCATCGGTTTCGTTAAAGCGGATACACATACCGTTATGGGTTGCAAGAAGAACATCCTGCTTGCCGTCTGTTAAGGCTACGTTAATCAACTCGTCATCCTCATCCAGTACAATGGCAGCAAGGCCGCTCTTTCTTGCGGTGTTATATGCCATAAAGTCAGTCTTTTTAACAATACCCTTTTTCGTTGCAAAGAACAGATACTTATCCTCTTCAAATTCGCGAACGCAGATGGTTGCCGTAACCTTTTCTTCAGGGTCAAGCTGCAACAGGTTTACAATGGCTGTACCCTTTGCCTGACGGCCTGCTTCAGGAATTTCATAAGCTTTCAAGCGATACATCTTACCTTTATTAGTAAAGAACAGAACGTGATTGTGGGTGCTGGTAACAAACAGATTTTCCACAAAGTCCTCTTCACGGGTGGTCATACCCATAATACCCTTACCGCCGCGGCGCTGAGCCTTGTAAGTATCAACCGGCATACGTTTTACATAGCCGAAGTGAGTTAAGGTAACAACCACATCTTCCTCTTCAATCAGGTCTTCGATGTTGATTTCATCATCGTGAGCTGTGATTTCAGACTTACGGTCATCGCCGTATTTGTCACGAATAGCAGTCAGCTCTTCTTTGATGATATCCAGTACCATATATTCATTATTTAACACATCGTTTAAGTACTTGATGGTCTTCATCAGTTCTTCATACTCAGCGTCAATCTTTTCACGCTCGAGACCCTGCAGACGGGCAAGACGCATATCCAGAATTGCCTGCGCCTGAATGTCAGACAGGTTGAACTGTTCCATCAATTTGGGTTTCGCATCGTCATAGCTTGAACGAATGACCTTGATGATTTCGTCAATGTGGTCAAGCGCAATTCTGAGACCCTCTAAGATATGGGCACGAGCTTCTGCCTTCTTTAAATCAAAGCGGGTTCTTCTGACGATAACATCCTTCTGGAATTCCAGATAGTGATAAAGCATCTCTTTCAGGTTTAACACCTTCGGCTCTTTGCCAACAATGGCAAGCATAATAATGCTGAAGGTTTCCTGCAGCTGGGTATACTTATACAGCTGATTTAAAATAACGTTTGCATTGGCATCACGCTTTAATTCGATAACCATACGCATACCGTCACGGTCAGACTCATCACGCAGGCCGGAAATGCCTTCCACACGCTTGTCTTTAACAAGCTCAGCAATTTTTTCAATGAGGCGTGCCTTGTTAACCTGATAGGGCAGCTCTGTGACAACAATTCGCTGTCTGTCCCCTGCCATCTGTTCAATTTCGCTTCTGGCACGCATCACGATTTTACCGCGACCGGTTTCATAAGCGCTGCGGATGCCGGAAAGGCCCATAATGATACCCGCTGTGGGGAAGTCAGGGCCCTTGATGTGCTCGCACAGACCCTCAATAGAAATATCCGGGTCGTCAATCAGGGCAACAATACCGTCAATAACCTCACGCAGGTTATGGGGCGGAATGTTGGTCGCCATACCAACAGCGATACCGGAAGAACCGTTTACCAGCAGGTTGGGGAAACGGGAAGGAAGAACCGTCGGTTCTTCTCTGTCTTCATTGTAGTTGGGCATAAAATCTACGGTCTGCTTTTCAATTTCTGTCAGCATATCCATAGAGATTTTTGACATTCTTGCCTCAGTATAACGGTAAGCAGCCGGTGGGTCACCGTCAACTGAACCGAAGTTACCGTGACCGTCTACTAAGGGGTAACGCATAGAAAAATCCTGAGCTAAACGCACAAGAGCGTCATAAACAGATGCATCACCGTGGGGATGATATTTACCCAGCACATCACCGACGGTGGTCGCACACTTTTTATACGGATTTGTGGGGTATAAATTGGCTTCATACATTGCGTACAAAATACGACGGTGAACAGGCTTTAAACCGTCACGCACATCGGGAAGCGCACGACCTACAATAACGCTCATTGCGTAGTTAATGTAGGATTTTTTCATTTCTTTGGTTATTTCAACAGGTATAACTGTCTGATTTTCAAATTCTTGCATACAAATGCTCCTTTAACTGACGTAATTCCGGGTTAGATATCCAGATTCTGAACAAACTTGGCGTTGGTTTCAATGAACTCACGACGGGGCTCAACATTGTCGCCCATCAAAACCGTAAAGATTTCATCGGCTGCCACCGCATCATCCAGTTCAACACGAAGCATAGTACGGGTTTCGGGATTCATGGTGGTTTCCCAAAGCTGTTCGGGATTCATTTCACCAAGACCTTTGTACCGCTGTACCTTAGCGTCGCCGCCAAATTCAGCAAGTAGCGTCTGCAGTTCAGGGTCGGTATATGCATAAGCTTCTTTTTTGCCTTTATACACCTTGTAAAGAGGCGGCTGTGCAATGTAAACAAAGCCATGCTCAATCAAAGGACGCATATGCCGGAAGAAGAAGGTCAGCATCAGAGTTCTGATGTGTTCACCGTCCACATCGGCATCGGCCATAATAATAATTTTATGATATCTGAGTTTTTCAATGTTAAACTCATCACCGATACCGGCGCCGAGTGCCGTAATAACCGGCATCAGCTTATCATTGCCGTACACCTTGTCAAGGCGGGCTTTTTCAACGTTTAACATTTTACCCCAAAGTGGAAGAATTGCCTGGAAGGAACGGTCTCTGCCCTGTTTTGCAGAGCCACCAGCAGAGTCACCCTCGACGATGTAAATCTCAGTATTTTCAGGGTTTCTGTCAGAGCAGTCAGCCAGCTTACCCGGCAGGGTTGTGGTGCTGTCTAATGCATTTTTACGACGGGTTAAGTCTCTTGCCTTTCTTGCAGCATCACGAGCACGGGCTGCCGTTAACGCTTTATCAATAATGGTTCTTGCAGAAGCAGGATTTTCTTCTAAGAAGGTTTCAACCTTCTCTGTCATAATAGACTCAGTCAAACCACGCACTTCACTGTTACCCAGCTTTGTCTTGGTCTGACCCTCAAACTGAGGCTCTTTAACCTTAACAGAGATAACGGCGGCAAGGCCCTCACGCACATCCTCACCGGATAAAGCCTTGTCGCTGTCTTTAATAAAGCCGTGCTTTTTTGCATAGTCATTGAGCACACGGGTTAAAGATGCTTTAAAGCCGGTTTCGTGAGTACCGCCTTCTGTGGTGTGAATGTTGTTTGCAAAGCTGACAATGGTTTCAGAATATGAGTCGTTGTATTGCATTGCAACCTCAACAACCACCTCGTCACGCTCTGCTTCAAAATAAATAACCTCTTCATGGAGGGGTGTTTTGCTTTTGTTTAAGTACCGAACGTACTCAGAAATACCGCCGTCATATTTCATGTCGGCAATGGTTTCCTCTTCCGCACGTTTATCTTCTAAGGTAATACGAATACCCTTGTTTAAAAATGCCTGCTGACGAAGACGGGTACGCAGGGTTTCGTAGTTAAATTCTAAGGTTTCAAAAATCTGATCATCCGGCATAAAGGTGACTTCTGTACCGGTTTTATTGGTCTCACCCACAACTTTTAAGGGCCCGCAGGAATGACCACGCTCGTACCGCTGCATATGCACATTTTTGCCGTCATGCACGCGAACCTCAAGCCACTCAGACAAAGCATTAACAACGCTGGCACCAACACCGTGCAAACCGCCGGAAACCTTGTAGCCCCCGCCGCCGAACTTACCGCCGGCATGGAGAACGGTGAAGACAACTTCAACAGCCGGAATACCCATTTTCGGATGGATACCGATAGGGATACCACGACCGTCGTCAGTTACGGTAATGGAATTGTCGCCGTTAATGTCAACCGTAATGTTTTTACAGTAGCCTGCCAACGCCTCGTCAATGGAGTTATCCACAATTTCATAAACAAGGTGATGGAGACCGGCTTCAGAAGTTGAGCCGATGTACATACCGGGACGTTTTCGAACTGCTTCAAGACCCTCTAAGACTTGAATTTGGGTTTCATCATATTGGGTGTTTACTTTATTTTCCATTTTTACCTCCGGTTGCTTTTTGCCGAATGGCTTTCAAAAATAGCCTTTTTATATATTATAGCACAAAACAATACAAAAAGCAAGGTTTTTATCTAAAAAAGATTTTAGAGGCATTTTTGACGCATAACAATTTTTTGACCTTATTTCCACTCATCCAAAAATAAAAATCCGCGTCAGCAAACTGACGCGGATTTTACTCTCTTATAACTTTCTTTCATAATCGCACTCTTCATTATAGCACACTATTTTCTGTGCTCTGCCGTTTTTCTGCAACAGCAATCCACCGCATTTGGGGCAGCTTTCCTTGGAAAGCGGCATATCCCAACTCATAAAGTCGCAGGTGGGATTCTTTTCACAGCCATAATATTTTTTGCCGCGCTGGGATTTCTTTTCTAAAATCTTGGCACCGCACTTGGGGCAGGCTGCGCCGGTTTCCTTCACAATGGGCTTGGCGTTCCGGCATTCCGGAAAACCGGGACAAGCTAAAAACTTACCGAACCGACCCATTTTATAAACCATGTTTCGCCCACACTTTTCGCATATAACGTCTGAAACCTCATCGGCAACTTTAATCTTCTCCACTTCTTTTTCGGCTTTTTTGATTTCTTCAGAGAAGGGGCCATAGAAGCTACGCATAATGTTTACCCAATCAACAGAGCCTTCTTCAATCGAGTCAAGTTCACGCTCCATATTAGCGGTAAAGGCAACATCCACAATGTCCGCAAAATGCTGTGTCATAATATCTGTCACCACTCTGCCAAGTTCTGTGGGCACAAACATCTTCTTCTCACGGCTCACATAGCCACGGGCTGTAATGGTGGTAATGGTTGGCGCATAAGTAGACGGACGACCAATGCCCAGTTCTTCCAGTGTTTTGATTAAAGATGCTTCTGTATACCGGGCCGGGGGCTGGGTAAAATGCTGAGAGGCGTCAAGCTTTTCGCGAATCAACACATCGCCGGCAGAAAGAGATGGCAATTTTGTATTCTTTTCTTCTTCTGCATCGTCGCTGCCCTCAACATACAAGGTCATAAAGCCCTTGAACTTAATCTGATGACCGCTTGCTTTAAAGAGATAATCCCCTGCTTTAATATCCACATTCACAGTGTTATATACAGCAGATTCCATCTGACAGGCAACAAAGCGTTCCCAAATCAGCTTATAAAGCTTATATAAATCAGCCGGTAGCACTCCCTTAAGTTCTGCCGGTGTCAGTTCTAAAATGGTAGGACGAATGGCTTCGTGAGCATCCTGAGCTGTGTTCTTTGTTTTATACACGCGGGCAGATGCCGGCAGATATTCTTTGCCATACTGCTTTTCAATATAGTTTCTGGCATCAGAGAGTGCTTCATTTGCGATACGCAAAGAGTCGGTTCTCATATAGGTAATCAGACCCACGGTGCCGTGACCGGGAACAGCCACACCTTCATACAGGCCCTGAGCCGCCATCATGGTCCGCTTAACTGTAAAGCCAAGCTTGCGGGAAGCCTCCTGCTGCAGGGTACTGGTAATGAACGGCGGTGCGGGATTCCGCTTTTTCTGCCCTTCTTTAACAGATTCTACAATGTACTTGGCATTCTCTAAATCCTTTACAATGTCTTCCACAGCCTTCTGATCGGAAATCTTAACCTTTTTGCCTTTTTTGCCGTAGAATTCTGCGGTAAAGGTTTTGCCGCTTTTTTCTTCTTTTAACAGAGCATCTAAATTCCAATATTCTTCAGGAACAAAAGCTTCAATCTCTTTTTCGCGGTCGCAAATCAGCTTACAGGTAACAGACTGCACACGGCCGGCAGATAAGCCTTTTTTCACCTTTTTCCACAAAATCGGGCTGATGGAATAACCTACAATTCTGTCAAGCACACGGCGCGCCTGCTGAGCATCCACCAAATCACGGTCAATCACTCTGGGCTCGGTGATAGAATTTTTAACAGCCGTCTTGGTAATTTCGTTAAAGGTAATACGACATTTTTCATTTTCATCAATATCAAGTAGTGTTGCCAGGTGCCAGCTGATGGCTTCACCTTCACGGTCCGGGTCAGTTGCGAGATATATCTTTTTCGCATCTTTTGCCGCTTTTTTAAGCTTAGACAGAAGCTCACCCTTACCGCGGATGGTGATATATTTAGGTTCAAAATTCCCCTCAATGTCAATGCTCATCTGACTTTTTGGCAAATCGCGCACATGACCGAAGGAAGCCATAACCGTATATGACTTACCCAGATATTGTTTAATTGTTTTCGCCTTGGCAGGCGACTCCACAATGACAAGATTGGTTGCCATTTTGTTCCTCCTTATTGACTACAGTTGTAAGATATATTGTTTGCCCGGCAATGCCCGGACAAGACCTTTCATTTCAAGCATAATCAGCGCTGAACTGAGCTCTGTCACCGGCACCCCCTGCTCTGCCAACCGGTCAACATGCACCGGTCTGTCAGATAAGAGTGCTAATATTTGCCGCTCTGTATCGCTGAGTGTAATACCGGACGGCACCTTTGCTTTTACCGCCGTTTTTTCTTCCGGCTCGTTTTCATATACAGGCATCTCTACCTCACCATCACCGGATACCGGCAGGTGTTGATGCTGCGAAAGCAGGTCACCATACTGTTCACGGAATTCACACAAAACGTCTTCGGCGCAAAGCACCGGTTTAGCGCCATCCTGCAACAGGGCATTAGAACCCTGAGACATTTTTCTTGTAATATCAGCAGGGACCGTAAACACTTCACGGTTTTGTTCTCCTGCCAATCGAGCCGTAATGAGCGCACCGCTGCGCTTGGGTGCCTCGGTCACAACCGTGCCCAACGACAGTCCGCTGATAATTCTGTTCCGTTTCGGAAAGTTCCAAGGGGCAGGCGGCGTTCCCGGCGGGAATTCAGAAATCACCATACCGCCGTCAATAATCTTCTGCATCAGCCTTCTGTTGCTTGGCGGATAGCAAATGTCCACGCCGCAACCTAAAACCGCTACCGTTTTGCCGCCGGCAGACAAAGCGTTTTCTGCCGCACTGGCATCATCCCCCTCTGCCATACCGCTGACAATGGTCATACCGCCTTCAGCTAAAGCCTTCGCCAACGCACCGGTTGTCAATTTGCCGTAGGAAGATGCTTTGCGGGTTCCTACCACAGCAATGGTCGCATGGTTATTTAAGTCTATTTTCTCCCTGCACCGCACGTATAATACATAGGGTGGGTCATAAATAGAAGCTAAAAGCCGGGGATAACGCGGATTGTCAAAAGTAAGAATTTTAATATTCTTTTTCTTACAAACCCCAATCACACGATAAACTTTCTGTAAGTCTTTTACTAAAACTGCCTTTTTCTCTTTTTCAGTCAGACCCGGAACCAAAACAAGAGCATCCCTGTCTGCATTAAAAATATTCTCCGGTGCTCCAAATACATCCAAAAGTGTTGTCAGCGTCCGGTTTGACAGTTCTTTTTTAAGGGTCAGCCATAGCCAATATTTTAATTCCGACAAGAACCGACATCCTTTCCTTATTAAATAACACCAAAAAACTTACGATTAATACACTACTACAAATTCTAAAAATTGTAAAGATTTTTTTTGTAAACTTTTTAAATACATTCATTCGATTGTATTTTTGCTTTTTTGAACCCAAATTCAAAGTTTTACATCAAAAAACTGTTGAATCTTCTTAATATATATGATATACTAAATGTACATAGCATTTATTTTATCAACCAGGTGAATAATGATATAATGAACGCATAGCTTATTAAATTTTTATTGGTGGCGTTCATTGCACCATAATTTTCCTTGAATCATTTTTTAATGAAAAATTATGGTATAATAAATGCGGAATTTTATATTTATAATTTAGCGTTCAATGCGAAAGCGTTGTCGGCCGGGTCCTGCGCAATCTGAGCCTGTGAACCTCGTCAGGTGGGGAACCAAGCAGCGATAAGCAGAATCTTAGATGTGATGCAGGATCACCCGGTGTGAAACTGTCATTAAATTCCGCCGAGTGTGCGGTTTTTTTCGTATATACCTGAAACAAAAAGGAGGTGCCGGGTTTGGCATATCAAGCATTATACAGAACCTGGCGTCCCATGGTTTTTGACGATGTGGCAGGTCAGGAGCACATCACCAAAACCTTACGAAACGAAATTATAACAGGCAATCTTGCCCATGCATATTTGTTCTGCGGCACCCGTGGCACGGGTAAAACCTCTACGGCAAAAATTCTTGCCCGGGCGGTGAATTGTCTGAACCCGCAGGACGGCAACCCCTGTAATGAGTGTGATGTCTGCAAAGGCATTTTAGACGACTCTATTTTAGACGTTGTTGAAATGGACGGCGCCTCAAAAAACAAGGTTGAAAACATTCGTGAAATTATTGATGATGTTGCCTTCTTGCCTACCCGTGCTAAAAAGAAGGTTTACATCATTGACGAGGTACACATGATGACAACCCCGGCGTTTAATGCGCTACTCAAAACGCTGGAAGAGCCTCCTGCCCACGTGCTTTTTATTTTAGCAACTACTGAACTGAACAAAATTCCGCCAACGGTTCTGTCCCGTTGCCAGCGGTTTGACTTTAAACGTATTACCCAAAGTGACATTGCCGACCATTTAGGCAAAATTGTTGCCGCCTCCGGCAGGCGTGTTACACCTGAAGCCCTGCGTATGATTGCAGAGCTTGGTGACGGCTCTATGCGTGACTCGCTCAGTATTTTAGAGCAGGTTTTGGGTTACAGCGATGAGGAAATCGGCTACGATGACCTTTTATCCATTATGGGCATTGCTGACCACGATGCTTTGTTTGACATCTGCCGTGCAATCGCAGACGGTGACAGCGACAAAGCACTGACTGTTTTTGATTCTGTCATTGAAAAGGGCAAGGAGCCTGAGGTATTCATCGACCGCCTGACCCATTTTTTAAGAGATGTATTGGTCACAAAGGTCACACGGGAGCCTGAGCGGATTGTTAACACCTCTCAGGAACATTTAGAAAAGATGAAATCTCTGGCAGAAGCCTTCAGCCGTGAAAAGCTGATTTTTGCATTAAAGCACATTAACGAAGCTGTTGTCAGCGCCAAGGCCTCCGGCTATGCAAGAACGGTGTATGAGCTTTGCCTTGTTAAGCTGGCAACCCCTTCTTATGATACATCCTTTGAAGCGTTGCTTGCCCGTATGGCAGACCTTGAAGCAAAGCTTTCAAAAGGCATTCCCGCCACCACCAACAGTCCCTCTCTTGAGGCACCCCCTTGGGATGGTGCGGCACCCATGCCTAAAGAGCCGGCAGCGGCAAATATGGCAGAGCCTAAAAAAGCAGAAGTATCACCTGCAGCAAACAAACCTGAAGAGGTAAAGTCCGCACCGCAAAGTGGTGACAATTCCATCCTCGGGCGGTTTGATGAGATAAAAGATTACATCCGTGCCCACGGCGGCGCACCGGTAATCCCTCATATTAACCGCGCCACTCCTATGATGCTTGGCGGACAGTTTTCTTTAGTTTTTGCAAAGGATGCAATGATGAATAAAACTGTTGTGGCAAGAGCCGGCAATATCGAGCTGATTCAGATTGCCATTGGCGCCGTGACGGGTGAAGAGGTTAAAGTACAATGCCTGTCTGAAAAAGAAGCCGGCATTTCAACCGGCGACGGTGATGCATTTGAACAACTGTTGGAGTTGGGAAAGCAACACAGCGAAATTGAAATCATTTAAGTATTGATAACGGAGGAAAGAACATGGCAAAAGGAAATAAATTTACAGGTGGCGGCGTTAACCAGAATAAAGCCGCTATGATGCAACGTGTACAAAAGATGCAGGAAGATATGGAGCGTATGCAGGCTGAAATCAGCGAAAAAACTGTTGAGGCAACTGCCGGCGGCGGTGCTGTAACCGTAACCATGAAAGGCAGCCATGAGCTTGTATCTGTCAGCTTAAAGCCGGAGATTGTAGATCCGGACGATATTGAAATGTTAGAGGATTTAATTGTTGCCGCTGTTAACGAAGCCGGCGCAAAAGCCTCTGAAATGATGGAAGAAGGCATGTCAAGCCTCACCGGAGGCTTAAACATTCCCGGGTTATTCTAGGTCCGACCTGTCGGCACGAAAGAATCGGAGGAAATGCTATGAAAGTGCTTTTTCTATCAGTCCCCACCGGACAGGGGCATCACCAGACTGCCAAGGCAGTGTTAGAATATTTTAAAAGCAATGAAGATGTTGAATGTCGTTTTCTGGATGTTGTGGATGATGTAAGCCCTATGCTTGCAGACTCCTTGCAGCAGGGATATTTGTTATCTACCAAAATGACACCTCGCATTTATGGTCGCATTTACGATATGGCAGATCAGCGAAATCAAGAAAAAAATTCAAATATAGGAAAGCTGATTCAATCCATTCTCCACAAAAAGCTTTTGGCATATCTACGGCAGTATGACCCGGATATTATTGTTGCAACCCACGTTATTGCGGCTATTGCCGTAACGTATCTGCGCAGCAAATACCCGATTCGTGCTAAAGCCATCGCTATTGTCACGGACTATACCTTCCATCCCTATTGGGAGGATGCTGATGTAGATTATTACATTACGCCCTCTGAGCTTTTAACATTTCAGGCGCTTAAAAAACGCATCCCCAAAGACCGTATTAAACCTTTTGGTATTCCGATTCAGCCTCACTTTATGCAAAAAATTCCTCAAAAAGAGGCAAGAGAAAAACTGGGGCTGCGTGATCAGTTTACCATTCTGCTTATGATGGGTTCAATGGGTTTTGGCAGTAACGTTTTATCCACTATCCGCAGTCTCGATCGTATGGAGGGCGATTTTCAGCTCATCACGGTCTGTGGTAACAACAAAAAACTAAAAGCCCGGATTGATGCAATGATCAAGCATAAAACCATTCTCAATTTCGGATACACCAACGAGGTATCTACTTTGATGGATGCGGCTGATTGCATCATCACAAAGCCCGGCGGTCTTTCCACATCAGAGGCTATGGCAAAAGAACTGCCTATGATTTTGTTAGACCCTATTCCCGGTCAGGAGGACAGAAATAAAGAGTTTATGCTAAATAATGGCATTGCTTTATCAATCAGTCCCTACTTCCCGGTGACAGAAGCCATTTATCAACTTATGCACTATGATTATAAGACAAAATCTATGAAGGAAAATATGAAAAATATTGCAAAACCCGGCGCTGCAGCTGCCTTGGGCGAATTTATGCTGGAGCTTGCCGGTGAAAGCAATCCATTATAATTTTATTGCTGCTTTGCAGCAGAACGGAGGTACATTATGAAACTTATACTCGCAATTGTTAGCAACGACGACGGCAATCTCGTTATGCGCGAACTGAACAAAGCACGTTTTTCCGTTACCAAAATGGCATCTACCGGCGGTTTTCTTCGCGCCGGTAATACAACCTTATTAATCGGTACTGATGAAGAAAAAGTACAGGAGGTTGTAGACATCATCGGCAAGCACTGTATGAAGAGAAAACAAATCGTATTCACTCCGGAGCCGTTTATCGGTGCCGTTGGCGGCAATTATACTTCATATCCGGAAGAAATCGAAACCGGTGGTGCTACTATTTTTGTAGTGGATGTTGAGCGCTTTGAAAAAGTTTGATTATGATGTCATTATCGGCCACAGCCTGATTCAGAAAAAGCTGCGTCAGGCTGTGGAATCTGACCACACAGTCAGCACCTATTTGTTTTGCGGCAACGCCGGCATCGGCAAAAAAACTATGGCTCGTGCTTTTGCCGCCTCTCTCCTGTGCCAATCCCCCATAGATGGCGGACCTTGTCACAGCTGTTCATCTTGCCGCCTGCTTGCTTCCGACAATCACCCGGATTATCTGGTTGTACAGATTCCTGAGGATAAGAAGACCATTGGTGTTGAACAGGTGCGCGAGCAAGTTATTAAAGAAGCATATATCCGTCCCTTTCACGCCGGGCGAAAGGTTTTTGTTATCGAAAACAGTGAAGCCCTGACTCTCGAAGCACAGAATGCTCTTTTAAAGATTTTAGAAGAGCCGCCTGCTTATGCTGTTTTTTTGCTTCTGTCCCCCACACCTGATCAGTTATTGCAAACGGTACTGTCCCGTTGCTTAAAGCTCCAGTTTTTGCCCTTAAGTGACAGCCTGTGTCGTGATTTTTTTGAAAAGCAAACGGCTGAAGAGGGTCGCAAAGCGCTGGCAGCATCCTTTTCTCAGGGCAACATTGGCAGAGGCTTGACTATTCTTAATGACGAAGAATATTATCAATTATATCAGGCAACGCTGGCGCAACTTGCCGCCTTCCCAAAGAGCCGTACCGCACTCGTTGATATGCAGCAATTTTTTACGCAGAACCGGGAGCGGATTGCCGATGTTATTGATTTTATGCTGATATTTCTGCGGGATTCAATGCGACAGAAAATATCCAAAAATCCCGGGCTGATTTGTGTTGACCATAAATCAGCCATAGAGCGTTTTGCACACGCTAATACCCCGGGCGGTCTGGTCCGCACCACAGAAGCCGTTCTTGACTTTCGCAAGCGAATTTCAAAAAACGCAAGCTTTTCTGCCGCGGGGCTTGAACTTTTGACAAAGATGCAGGAGGAAATCCATGGTTAAAGTAATCGGTATCCGATTTAAATCAGTTGGTAAAATTTATTATTTTGACCCCAACGGTCAGACCCTGTCAGTTGGTGACGGTGTCATTGTAGAGACTGCGCGGGGTGCAGAATTCGGCCATGTTGCCATGGCAGAAAAAGAGATTGATGAAAGTCAGTTCTCTATTCCCATCAAAAAAATTCTTCGCAAGGCAACAGAAGCTGACGTTAAAAATCTGAAAGAAAACGAAAAGAAAGAAAAAGAAGCTTATGACATCTGTTTGTCAAAAATCAGAGCCAATAAGCTGGATATGAACCTGATTGACGTTGAATATACATTCGACGGCAGCAAAATTTTATTCTACTTCACCGCTGATGGTCGTGTAGACTTTCGTCAGCTTGTAAAGGATTTGGCTTCGGTGTTTCGCACCCGTATTGAACTCAGACAAATTGGTGTCCGCGATGAAGCCAAAATGCGCGGCGGCTTAGGCATCTGCGGCAGACCCTTGTGTTGCTCGCTGTTTTTAGGTGACTTTGAGCCGGTGTCTATTAAAATGGCAAAAGAACAGTCACTTTCACTGAACCCCACAAAAATCTCCGGTACCTGCGGCAGACTGATGTGCTGCTTAAAATATGAGCAGGAAGCCTATGAGGCACTTTTAAAAGAAACACCAAACGTTGGTGCTATTGTGCAGACACCGGCAGGAAGAGGTACTGTGGTTTCTACCAACTTGTTAAAAGGTCTGGCACAGATTAAGCTGGATGCAGGTCCCGAAAACACGGTCAGCGAATTTAAGGTTTCTGAGCTTTCTGTCATTAAAGACAGCTTAAAGCGCACCCAGGAACCCGAAATTGATTTATCTACATTAAAGGAATTGGAAGAATAAATGAATATATGCCGCTATCTGCGGCAGAGAGGAGACAAAAATGGCGAAAAAAGCAAAAGAATTTTTATTATATGAGGGAAAGCCGCTTCTTCGCGATGGTAACGTTTTATACTACGGCGACTTTTCTGAAAACTTTATCACCCGTTTCACCATTACAGAAACCAAAAAGCTGAAGGATTTAGATGTTGCTTCTAAAGTAACCATTGAGCTTTTAGAAAAACACGGAGATGACATCTCCAGCGCCCGTCTGACAAAAAAAGCAGAGCGAGACAGCTTATATGCTGCATTAGATATTGGCGTTTATTGGCTGGAAGACATCCTGGAAATGGAAAAAGAATTTATGAAAAAGCTTGCTCAGTAAGAGCAAATAATAAATATCCACCCGCGTGGCGGGTGGTTTTTTCCTTTTCGGGCATAGCCCTACCCTTTACTGGCTGCGCACAAGTGCGCTTTTTATTGGCCTGCCAGCCATGCAATTACTACTAGCTACCCATAAATGGGTTATGTAGGTGTTCTTTCTATGTA
>SVJQ01000005.1 GCA_015068905.1 Oscillospiraceae bacterium
GTTCCTGTTGAGATTACCGGTCTTTCTGAAACACCGGACGGCGGCGATTTGTTCTATGTAATTAATGATGAGCGTTTGGGTAAAACTGTTGTTGAGCAGAGAAAACAGCAGATCAAGGATGAACGTGTGAAATCCCATAGCGCCGTTACTTTGGATGATTTGTTTGACCGGATTAAAGAAGGTCAGGTTAAAGAATTAAATATTATCGTAAAGGCAGACGTTCAGGGTTCTGTAGAAGCTGTTCGTCAGTCTTTGGAAAAGCTTTCAAACGAAGAAGTGCGTGTGCGTGTTATCCACGGTGGCGTTGGTGCCATTCGTGAATCTGACGTTATGTTGGCGTATGCTTCCAATGCAATTATTGTCGGCTTTAACGTTCGTCCTGATGCCGGTGCAGCAGCATCTGCTGAACGTCAGGGTGTTGATATTCGTACCTATCGTGTCATTTATACAGCTATTGAAGAAATTGAAGCCGCTATGAAGGGTATGCTTGAGCCCACCTTCCGTGAAGAAGTTACCGGTCATGCTGAAATCCGCCAGACCTTTAAGGTTTCCGGCGTGGGCACTATTGCCGGCTGTTATGTACAGGACGGTACGCTGTCAAGAAATGAGCAGGTTCGTCTGGTTCGTGACGGTATTGTGGTACACGAAGGCAAGCTTGCATCCTTGAAGCGCTTTAAGGATGATGTGAAAGAAGTTAATGCCGGCTACGAATGTGGTTTGGGTATTGAGAACTTCAACGATATTAAAGAGGGCGACGTTGTCGAAGGCTTTAAGATGGTTGAGGTTGAAAAATAAGTATAATCTGTACGCCAGGTTGGAGGAAATGGAATGAGCGTTAACAGAATTGGTAGAATTAATGAAGAGTTCAGAAAAGAACTCTCTGATATTATCAGAAATATGAAGGACCCGCGGATTCCTATGATGACAAGTGTGGTCACCGTCAATGTTACGCCGGATTTGCGCTATGCAAAAATCTATGTCAGCGTTATGGGGACGGAAGAAGAGCAGAGTGCCGCCATCGCCGCTTTGAAAAAATCCGCAGGCTATGTCAGACGGGAGCTGGGTTCAAGAATGAAAATGCGCTACACACCCGAGCCGGTGTTTGAGCTTGACCATTCTATGGAGCACGGTGCCCGCATCACCGAACTTTTAAAATCAACGCAGGGTGATTAATGTGAATCAGCTATATGAAATTCAAACACAACTTGAAAAGGCAAATAAGATTGCTATCTTTACTCATGTCAACCCGGACGGTGACGCCTTGGGCTCTTCCTTTGCGCTGAAAGCAGCTTTGGAATCACTGGGTAAAACAGCTGTGGTCTTGCTTGAAAAAGAGATGCCTGCCAAGTATGAGTTCTTAAATGGTGGTTACAGCCTGACGGCTGATGCGGCCCAGTTTGATACAGCAATCGCCCTGGATTGCGGTGCGGCAGGTCGCTTGGGGAGCTTAGCACCCCTTTATGATGCTGCTTGCGTGCGCCTATGCGTTGACCACCATTACGCAGATAGCCCCTTTGGTGATTTATATTATGCAGAAACCGATAGCGCAGCCTGTGCTGAGCTTGTTTATCTGCTGATTAAAAATATGTGTGGGCAGTTGCCTACCTCTACATTGGTTCCTTTATACACCGGTATCTCTACAGATACCGGTCAGTTTAAATTTTCCAATGTAACACCTCGCACTATGCGGATTGCGGCAGAGCTTTTAGAAGCCGGTCTTGATCACCGTGACATTACCCGCAGACTGTACGACACGGTGAAACTTGCAAAGCTTAAATTCACCGGCGTTTTAGCTGATAAAATCAAGCTTTTTTATGACGGCAAAATTGCTGTCTTAGAGTGCTTTGAAAGCTTTTTAGCCAGTCACGGCTTAACCCATGAAGAAGTGGAGGAGATCCCCAACACCGTACTTTCTATTGAGGGTGTGGAGGTCAGCGTGATTATTAAGGATAGGGATGAAGAAAGCCTTAAGGTCAGCATGCGTTGTAAGGAAAATATTGATTTGGCTCGCCTTGCTTCTACCTTTGGTGGTGGTGGCCATAAATGTGCCGCCGGCTTTGTGTCAACCCTGTCTGTTGAGGCGTTGACAGAGGTTTTGGTTGCAGAAATCCATAAGCAACTGGAGGCGTACTATGGCTGATATGAAAACAGTGACAATGTTTACTGACGGAGCGTGCTCCGGCAACCCCGGTCCCGGCGGTTGGGGCACTATTTTGCGTTATGGTGAACATTCTTTAGAGCTTTCCGGCGGATACCGGCTGACCACCAACAACCGTATGGAAATTCTGGCGGTTATTTCGGGGCTTGAACGGCTGAAAGAACCCTGCCGTGTGACGGTTTACAGCGATAGTAAGTATGTTGTGGATGCAGTAAATCAGGGCTGGGTCTATGGCTGGCAGAAAAAAGGCTGGATTAAAAGCAACAAAGAAAAGGCGCTGAACCCTGATTTGTGGCAGCGTTTACTTGATTTAATGAAGATACACAAAACTGAGTTTGTCTGGGTGAAGGGTCACGACGGTCATCCGGAAAACGAACGATGCGATAGCTTGGCAGTTGCTGCAGCAGCAGGCGATAACCTGCCGGAGGATAGCGGCTATACGCCAAACATTTAAGGGAGCAAACCATGTATTTTGATACCCATGCCCATTTAGATGATGGGCGTTTTTCAGAAGACAGAGAAGCAGTTATACGAGAGATTTTTGATAGCGGCGTCAGTTTAGTGGTTAATGTTGGCGCTGATATGGAGGGTTCACGGGCGAGCGTGCAGCTTGCCGCACAGTATGACGGCATCTATGCCGCTGTGGGCGTGCACCCTTATGATGCACAGGCAATGACAGAAGTTGACCTTGCCGCCCTGCGGGAGCTTGCGGGGAGCCCAAAGGTTGTGGCGATTGGCGAAATTGGTCTTGACTATCATTATGATGAGGCAGACCGTGACAAGCAAAAAGAGTGGTTTTTAAATCAGATAAAGCTGGCAGAGGCACTTGACCTGCCATACATTGTTCATGACCGTGATGCACACGCAGACTGTTTAGAGGTCATTCGCAAAAGCGGATACTTTCGGGGCGTGATGCATTGTTATTCCGGCAGCAGCGAAATGGCACGGGAGCTTGTAGAACTAGGCTTTTACATTTCTTTTGCCGGTCCGGTGACCTTTAAAAACGGCAAAAAGGCAAAAGAAGCGGCGGCGTCTGTCCCCTCGGGCAGAATTTTAATTGAAACGGACAGCCCGTATCTATCCCCTGAACCCTACCGCGGTCAGCGCAATGACAGCGCAAAGGTTCGGTTTGTGGCAAAAGAAATTGCAGCATTAAAAGGCATGACAGAAGAAGAGCTTGCTAAAGTCACTTTGGAAAACGGCAAGCGATTCTTTGGAATAGAGTAGATAAAAGGAGTGGAAAAAATGGATTATTCAAATCTGATTTCAGACAAAATGTTAGGTGTTAAGGCATCGGCTATCAGAGAAATTTTCAAGGTAGCAGGTCAGCCGGATGTTATCAGCTTTGCAGGTGGTCTGCCTGCACCGGAAAGCTTTCCCGTTGATGCCATTAAAAACATTTGTAACGATATTTTGGAAAATGACCCCATAACAGCACTGCAGTACGGTATTTCTGAGGGCTATGCCCCCTTAAAACAGCAAATTTTAGACCGCGTGCGTGAAAAAGAACAGATTGGTACAGAAAATGACGATATCATCGTTGTCAGCGGCTCACAGCAGGGTGCTGACCTGACCGCTAAGGTTCTTTTAAACGAGGGCGATGGCGTTATTTGTGAAGAACCCAGCTTTATCGGTTGCTTAAATACCTTCCGTACATATAACGCCAAGCTTTACGGCGTGCCTATGACCGATGAGGGTATGGACTTAGGTGTGCTGGAGGAAACCTTAAAAAATAACAAAAACATTAAGCTGATTTATACCATTCCCACCTTCCAGAACCCGTCAGGCATTACATCAAGCCTGGCTACACGCAAGGGTATGCTGGAACTGGCACAAAAGTACAACGTAGCAATTTTAGAGGATAATCCCTATGGTGAACTGCGGTTTGCCGGCGATAAAATCCCCACCATTAAGTCAATGGATACTACCGGGAATGTTATTTACCTTGGTTCTTTTTCTAAGGTGTTTTCGCCCGGTCTGCGCCTTGCTTACCTGATTATGGATAAGGGCGTTATGGAAAAAATGGTTGTGGGCAAGCAAGCAACAGACGTTCACACAAACGTATTCTCACAGATGATTGTATCTCGTTATTTAAAAGATTATGATATTGATGCATCCATTGAAAACAGCCGTCAGATTTACAAACATCGTTGTGGGCTGATGCTTTCCTGCATGGACCGCTACTTCCCCGAAAAGGCAACCTATACAAGACCGGACGGCGGTATCTTTATCTGGGTTACCCTGCCGGAAGGTATTGACACCGGCAAGCTGATGCAAGAGGCTGTGGCTCGTAAGGTGGCATTTGTGCCCGGTAATGCCTTTATGACGGATGTAGATGCCCCAAGCAACTGCTTCCGACTCAATTACTCAACCATGAGTGATGAGAAGATTGAAAAGGGCATTAAAATCTTAGGTGAGCTTTTAACCGAACGTTTATAATATAGCAAGTAGCTTTTGTTACAGATTGGAGACTATTATGGAGCAACAAGCAGAAACTAAAAAAAGAATTTTCTCAGGTATGCAGCCCTCAGGAGAACTGACCTTGGGCAACTATCTGGGTGCACTTAAAAACTGGATTAAGCTGCAGGATGACTATGATTGTATGTATTCGGTTATGAATATGCACGCTATCACCGTCCGTCAGGACCCTGCTGAGCTTAAAAAGCGGAGCATGGATGTTTTGATGCAGTACATGGCTTGCGGCATTGACCCGGAAAAATCAATTTTATTTTTCCAGTCACACGTTTCCGCTCACGCTGAGCTTGCATGGATTTTATCCTGCAACACTCAGATGGGTGAACTGTCCCGTATGACCCAGTTTAAGGATAAATCCAAAAAACACGCGGATAATATTAACGCAGGGCTCTTTACATACCCTGTGCTCATGGCGGCAGATATTCTGCTGTATCAGACAGATTTGGTACCGGTGGGTCACGACCAGCTTCAGCACATTGAGCTGACCCGTGACATTGCCACACGGTTTAATCATCACTACGGCGACACCTTTACTATGCCTGAGCCTTACATCGGCAAGGCAGGGGCAAGGGTTATGAGTCTGCAGTCACCGGAAAATAAAATGTCAAAATCTGACCCCAACCCCAACGGCTATGTTTGGATTTTAGACCCTGAAGAGGTTATCATTAAAAAGTTTAAACGCGCTGTTACAGACTCCGGCAGCGAGGTCCGCGCAGCGGAAGATAAGCCCGGCGTAACGAATCTTTTGACCATTTACTGTGCAGTAACCGGCAAATCAATAGAAGAAGCTGAAAAAGAGTTTGCAGGTCAGGGCTATGGCACCTTTAAGCAGGCTGTGGGTGAGGCTGTTGCTGCTGAGCTTGCGCCGGTGAGAGAACGTTACCTTGAGCTTTCTAAAGACAAAGCCTATGTTGAAGAGGTTTATAAAAAAGGTGCTGAGCAGGCAGCGAGAATTGCCGCTAAAACCTTGCGTAAGGTTTATAAAAAGGTTGGCTTTGTTGCCTGGTAGAAAGGAACTTTTTCATGCGATTAGATAAATTTTTAAAGGTATCCCGCATTATAAAGCGCCGCACCGTTGCCAATGAAGCCTGCGATCAGGGCAGAGTGACGGTGAACGGTAAGCCTGCCAAGGCATCTTATGATGTGAAGGTGGGTGACGTGTTAGAGCTTCGCTTTGGCGAAAAAACCATGCGGGCTGAGGTAATGAAAATCAGTGAGCACGTGGGTAAAGATGCGGCCGCAGAGCTCTACAAAGTTTTGCCCTGATATGGGGCAGATACAACCTGAAAGGTATATAGGAGAAAGTTATGAAGAAATTATTATTGCCGATTCTCATCATTGGACTTACCATTTGGCTGTTTGCAAGTAATCAACCTCTTTGGGCGTGCATTTTGCTGCTTATAGTGGCTGTATATCTGTTTTTTTCAAAATACGCAAACTTTTGTATGGGTATGGCCCTCCGTCAGTACGGAAACGGTCAGGTGGAAAAGGCCTTTAAATGGTTTAAAAAAGCAGAAAAAAGTGGGTTGAACGGTCGTCAGAAGATTACTTATGCTTATTATCTGATGCGTGAAGGAAAGACGGAAGAATCGGAAGCGATTTTTACCAGAATGCTTGCTTTTAAGTTGACACCGGATATGAAAAATCTGGCCAAGTCAAATTATGCCATATTGTTGATGAAAACCGGCAGAATTGATGAGGCAAGAGAAGAACTGGAAGAAATTTTCCCCACCTACAGAGTCACCAATGTATACGGTAGCTTAGGCTATTTGTACATTTTAGGCGATGATATGGAAAAGGCGAAGGAATTTAATCACGAGGCTTATGACTTTAATAAGGACAATGCCATCATCTTAGACAATATGGTGCAGCTTTATACTAAGCTTGGTGATTATGAGGCGGCTTATCAGTACGTTTGTGAACTGATGGAGAAAAAGCCTGCTTTTATTGAGGCGTATTATAACGCAGCGATGGTTGAAAAAGAGTTAGGCAAGTTCTGCGATGCCAAGGCACACTTAGAACACGCCCTGACAATCCGTCCGACCTTTTTGACCACCGTAACTCACGAAAACCTGCAGGATGCTATTGACAGCCTGCCTGCATAACCGTCAAAATTAAGGCGGCGTTTGTACGAATCCCATAGGGAACGCCCAAACGCCGTTTTTTAATGAACATTCTGGAGAGTGCTATGGATAAAAAATCGTTTCAAACACTTGAATTTCATAAAATATTGTCGCGCTTGGCAGAATACACCCAAAATGAACCGGTCAAAAACCGCATTTTGGGCTTAGAGCCGACTGCCTCGCTGGATGAAGCAAAGCTTTGGCAGGGCGAAACTACCGAGGGCTTGGGTATGATTCTGCGTCGCGGTAATCCGCCGGGGCTTAAAATTCACGACATTGCACCCTCGCTGCTTCGTGCAGAGCGGGGCGGCAGCCTTACCATGCGTGAGCTTTTGTCGGTATCCGGTGTGGCAAAAACTGCCCGTTCCCTGAAGCGTTATTTAGAAGATGATAAGGCACTGACCGAGGGAACAATCTCCGGCTACCTTTCTGTTTTAGAGCCACTTAGACAAGTATCCGATACCATTGATGATGCCATTTTATCAGAAGATGAGATGGCAGATGGTGCCAGCCCTGAGCTTTATCAGATTCGTCGCAAAAAGAAATCCTTAGCCGGCAAAATTCGTGATACCCTGCAGGAAATGATCACGTCACCTAAGTATCAAAAGGCCCTGCAGGAAGGTATTGTGACCATGCGCGGTGACCGTTATGTGTTGCCCGTTAAGGCAGAAAACAAAAACGAAATCAAGGGTATTGTTCATGATGCATCAGCCTCAGGCGCAACCCTTTTCATTGAGCCTATGTCTGTGGTTTCGATGACCAACTCTTTAGCGGCACTGGATGCTGAGGAGAAGGAAGAAATCAACAAGGTGCTTGCAGCGTTATCAGCTTTTGTGTGCGACTTTTCTGAGGCACTTCGGACAGACTTATCTACAATTTATGAGCTTGATTTTGTTTTTGCAAAAGCTAAGCTTTCTCTGGCACAAAACGCTGTAGAGCCTGAGCTTAACGATGAAGGCATTGTAAATATTGTAAAGGGCAGACATCCGCTACTTGACCCCAAAATAGTTGTGCCGGTGGATATTTATCTTGGGGAAGAATTTGACACTTTAGTTATCACCGGTCCTAACACCGGCGGTAAAACTGTTTCACTTAAAACTTTGGGACTTTTGTCTCTAATGGCGGCTTGTGGTCTTCACGTTACAGCAGCAGAGCACACAAAGCTTGCAGTTTTTGAAAATGTGTTTGCCGATATTGGTGATGAGCAGAGCATTGAGCAAAGCCTGAGTACTTTTTCATCTCATGTGGTGAATCTGGTCAGTATTTTGAAACGCCTGACCATGAACAGCTTGGTTTTGACAGATGAATTGGGTGCCGGCACAGACCCCACAGAGGGTGCGGCACTTGCCATTGCAATCCTTGATTATGTGAGAAGCCGTGGCGCCAAAGCAGCGGCGACTACCCATTACAGCGAGCTTAAGTTATATGCTTTGTCAACGGATAGAGTCGAGAACGCATCCTGCGAGTTTGATTTAAAAACCCTGTCGCCGACTTATAGGCTTTTAATCGGTATCCCCGGCAAGAGTAATGCTTTTGCCATTTCCCGCAGACTGGGGATGAATGAAGAAATTTTAAGCCGTGCAGGCGAGCTTTTAAACGACGAAAACGTACAGATGGAAGATGTACTTGCTCGACTTGAGAAAAACCGTCAACAGGCGGCAAAACAACGCCGTCAGGCAGAAACCATGCGTCGGGATGCAAGAGATATTAAGGAAAGCCTTGTGAAAGAGCAGAGTGAGCTTGACCGTCAGCGCGCAAAGATTTTGGAAGAAGCCCGTTCTGAAGCACTAAGAATTTTAGAATCTGCTAAGGAAGAGGCGCAGCGTGTAACCAAAGAGATTCGTTCCATTCGTGACAATGCGGCGTTAAAAGAAGCTTTGCAAAAAGCTGAAGAAGAAAAAGCCGCCCTGCGTGAAAAGCAGGAACAGCTAGCAGGTAAAAAGACGGCGGCACCCAAGCGCACCGGCAAGCCACCGAAGAACCTAAAGCCGGGCGACACAGTCAGAATTATCTCGTTGGATCAGGAAGCTACTGTGCTTTCAGAACCGGATAGTAGCGGCAACGTGCAGGTGCAGGCAGGCATTATGAAGATAAAAGCAAATCTTTCAGATTTGCAGATGGAAAAAGCAACGCAGGTGCAAAAATCCACCTCTTATGTAACGAAATCATCTTCTTCCAGCATGCACGCCAAAACTGAAATTGACCTGCGTGGTATGACCTTGGATGAAGCCCTGCTTGCGGTTGACCGTTTTATTGATCAGGGGTTACTCGCCAACCTGCAGATGCTAACCATTATCCACGGTAAAGGCACCGGTGTTTTGCGTAAGGGCATTACGGATTATTTAAGACAACACCGCCTTGTCAAATCCTTCCGCGCCGGGGGACTTGGTGAGGGAGATACAGGTGTTACGATTGTGACGCTATAAAGGGGCTGTAGAAAAATGCGTGCAACGCACAAGGCAAAAGAATTGTCAGACAGAGCCTTATAGTCTGATAGTAAAAATTAAAATATTGAAAAAATAAAGGAAGGAATTCATCGCATGATGAATTCCTTCTGTTTTTGTGCCTTGTGCTTCGAACAAACTTCACCTCTCGCTGTGCATCAGCACAGCTTCGGGTACCCCCTACGGGTTCAGTTTGTCCAATCCACGCTATTTTTCGTCCAGCCAGAATGTATTGTAGAACAATGCGTGTAACGCACAAGGCAAAAGAATTGTCAGACAGAGCCTTATAGTCTGATAGTAAAAATTAAAATATTGAAAAAATAAAAAAAGGAATTCATCAAATGATGAATTCCTTTTTTGTTGCTTCAATAAAGCTTTTAAAAAGCTGTTTCGAACGAACCTCTTCCGGCATCAACTCAGGGTGGAACTGAGTGCTGAGGAAGAAGGTTTTATCTAGCGCTTCCATTGCTTCTAACGTTCCGTCATCAGCTATTGCCGATGCAATAAATCCGTCGGGGAGTTTTTTGACCCGTTCAACGTGGATGGAGTTGACAAACCAATCTTCGTTTCCTACCAAAGATGCCAGCTTTGATTCGGGATTTATGGTAATGTTATGGCTGCCGCAGTCTGAAGGCGCTGCTTGTTTGTGGGTGGGAAAACGTTCTGTATCCATTTCACCGCCGAATAACATTGCCATCATCTGGTGACCTCTGCAAACGCCGAGGCAGGGCATATCTTTTTCGTAGGCTTTTTGAAGAAGAAGCGCTTCCCATTGTGAACGGCGTGGTTGTTGCTCAAAGAGCGAAGGTAGCTCTGAAAAGGCTTCAGCTTTACGGTTTCCACCACCTGTAAAGTAGAGACCGTTTACACGGTTGATAACCTCTTCTGCATAGGCGTCTATGTCTGCTTCTTCAAATGCAACAGGGATTAAAAGCGGCATACCCCCAGCTGCATAAATAGCGGCGGCGTAAGCACGACCTGCGTAGTCAAAACCGCCACCGTCAACGGTTTTGCCCCAGGTTTCCTCACTGTGAGGACAGGTGATTCCGATAATGGGTCGCATACTGTCATCTCCTTTTAAAGAGTTTTTTCCAATGCTTTAATTCTGTCACGCAGCTTTGCCGCATCCTCAAACCTGAGTTCTGTGGCGGCAAGCTTCATTTGCTCAGATAAAATTTCAATCTGCAGATGAATATCCATGCCTTTTGAAAGCTTAATATCTTTAACAGAGTCATCCGGTGCACTATCGGTTGCATACAGCACATCGCGGATGCCTTTGACAACGGATTTCGGCGTAATGCCGTGTTCCTCATTATATGCCATCTGTTTTTCACGGCGGCGCTTGGTTTCTGAAATTGCCCGTTCCATTGAGCCGGTCACAGTGTCAGCATACAAAATAACACGTCCGCGGACATTTCTCGCCGCACGGCCAATTGTCTGCACAAGGGAAGTTTCTGACCGCAAAAAGCCTTCTTTATCAGCGTCTAAAATGGCAATCAAAGAAACCTCGGGAATGTCAAGACCCTCACGCAGCAGGTTGATGCCGACCAAAACATCAAAAAGACCTGCACGCAAATCACGGACAATTTCCATTCTTTCAAAGGTTTTGATTTCGGAGTGGAGGTATTTGACCTTAATATCCATTTCGCGCAGATAATCAGTTAAATCCTCTGCCATTTTCTTAGTTAAAGTTGTAATTAAGGTTTTATCACCATTTTCGACTTGCTTGTGTATTTCGTCAATCAAATCATCAATCTGACCCTTGGTGGGGCGGACGGTTACCTCAGGGTCTAAAAGACCGGTGGGGCGGATAACCTGCTCAGCAACTTGTGTGGCGCGTTCACGCTCATAATCTGCCGGTGTGGCGCTGACATACACAATCTGATTTAAGCGACTGTTAAACTCGTCAAAGTTTAGGGGCCTGTTATCAAATGCCGAGGGCAGACGGAAACCGTATTTTACCAAAGCTTCTTTTCGTGAACGGTCACCGTGGTACATTGCCCGAACCTGTGGAATGGTCACATGAGACTCGTCTACCATTAAAAGAAAATCATCAGGAAAGTAGTCAAGCAGGGTAAAGGGTGCCGAACCCGGCGCGCGACCGCTGATGTGCCGTGAATAGTTTTCAATGCCCTGACAAAAGCCGATTTCACGCATCATTTCAATATCGTAGGAGGTGCGCTGCTCAATGCGCTGAGCCTCAAGCAGCATATCATTTTCTTTAAAGTACTTGATTCTTTCAGCAAGCTCTGCCTCAATGGATGCGATAGCTCTTTCCCGTTTTTCCGGCGTGGTAACATAGTGAGAAGCAGGGTAGATGGCAACGTGCTTTCTCACCCCTAAAATTTCACCGGTTAAAACATCAATTTCGCTGATGCGGTCAATTTCATCGCCAAAAAATTCCACACGGATGGCGTGCTCTGAGGTGCTGGCAGGGAAAATCTCTAAAACATCACCACGAACGCGGAACTTTCCGCGAACAAAGTTAATGTCATTTCTCTCGAACTGAATGTCCACCAGCTTTCTTAGAATTTCGTCCATTGGTTTTTCCATACCCGGGCGCAAAGAAATAACAAGCTCGTTATAGTCAATGGGGTCACCCAAGCCATAAATGCAGGAGACACTGGAGACAATAATAACATCCCGGCGTTCAAACAGGGCGCTGGTAGCGCTGTGGCGGAGTTTGTCAATTTCGTCGTTGACGGAGGAATCCTTTTCAATATAGGTATCGGTAGAGGGAATATACGCTTCCGGCTGATAATAATCATAATAAGATACAAAAAACTCCACCGCGTTGTTTGGGAAAAACTCCTTAAACTCGGCGCAGAGCTGAGAAGCCAGTATTTTGTTGTGAGCAAGCACTAAGGTGGGGCGATTGACCTTTTCAATTACATTTGCCATGGTAAAGGTTTTACCGGAGCCGGTAACACCCAACAAAATCTGTTCCTTTTCGCCGGACAATACCCCCCGGGAAAGACTTTCAATGGCACTAATCTGGTCGCCCATTGGCTTATAATCTGAAACTAACTGAAAATCCATAGTACACCTCACTTATATATTTGCTCATATTCTATTATAGTGCGTTTTTTCTTTTTTTTCAATACCCGATAAAGAAATGTTGATTTTCATTGTTATTGTAACAAATTTTTTGTTGTGGCGTATAATGTACTATATAGCAAAAGGAGGGGTCTTCTTGAGATTTAAGTACAGACTGTGGGGGCTCGTTGCCGCCGCATTTTGCTTGGGAATTTTTGCCGGCATGATTCTGCCGCCTGCCTGGCTCGTTGTGGCAGAAGGCCTGATGATTGTGTTTGTTGCCTTTTGCTGGATGTGCAGTTAATGTTAAAGGACGGTGTTTTAATTGAAAGTTGTTGTAGTAAAGTTTCCTAAAGTTATTAATAGCATCTTAAAATCCTTCCTCAGAATCAAGTGAAAAAACCTCCTAACGGTACCATTCCTTATCGGATATTGCCGTTGGGAGGTTTTTTCCGTAAAATGCAATATTTCTATTGCAAAAAAGGTCGATTTATGATATAATGTTACTGTTATTTTTAAATTTTAGAGTTAGCTTATAAGGAAACGAATCATGCGGTATTTGAATCAAAAAAATTACAGGCATATCCCCTATATGCATAATTTGGATGCAGGAGGCGCCCCGGAGGATAGGCGTAACGTGGCAACCTCAGGTTGTGGACTTTGCTGTATGTGTATGGTTGTGGATCGCCTGACGACACAAACGCTTGAGCTTTCTGAATGTGTACGCATGGCAGAGGATTGCGGTGCAAACCATAAGCCGGGATCACGGATGCACATTTTAGGTCCTGTTGCAGCAGAACGGTTTGGACTTTCCTATGCTGCGACAGATAGTTTAGTCGATGTGAAAAAAACATTGCAGGCAGGCGGCTGTGCTATTATGTTTACCGGCGGTGTTCATGGTGATAGAAAGGGGATTTTCACGCAAAATCCAAACGGGCACTATATTGTTCTGCTGTCTGTGGATGAGAATGATGATTTTTGCATTTTAGACCCGAATTATGACGCCGAAAAGTTTTTGCAGGAAGGTGTTTGCGATAAAGTTAAAGTTTGTGCACCTTACTTGTATTGCTCAGGCGATGTGCTAATGGGTGAGGTGACGGACCTTGCTGCACCCTTTTATTTGTTTAACAAGAAAAAACCAAAATAAATGATAATGGAGTATTGATGAAAATGACTTTTAAAAGAGCGGATATTTTATTACCGAAGTTTTCTGATAATGCAGAAAAGATGCAGAGATGGAGCGTTGTTGCCTGTGACCAGTACACCTCAGAGCCGGAGTACTGGAATGCTGTGGCAGATTTTGTGGGTGAAGAACCTTCAACCCTGCGTTTGACTGTTCCTGAAATTTATTTGAACGATGCTGATATTGAAGACAGAATCGCAAGCACAAACCGCGTGATGGAGCAGTATATGGCAGCCGGCGTGTTTGAAGAGCATAAAGATACATACATTTTTGTGGAAAGAACTCTGGCAAACGGCGTGACTCGCTTGGGTATTGTCGGCATGGTGGATTTGGAGGATTATGATTTTTCAGCAGACTCTCAGACCAAGGTGCGTGCAACTGAGGGGACGGTTATTTCCAGAATCCCGCCACGTTTAAAGGTGAGAAAAGATGCGTCTGTAGAGCTTCCTCACATCATGCTTTTGATTGATGATGCCGCTTGTGATATTATTGAAGCAAACAGTGCTTTAAAAGCTGACTTTACAAAGGTTTATGATTTTGATATGATGCAGTCTTCCGGTCATATTTGTGGTTACAAAATGTCAAAAGCTGCTTGTGACAGATTGGATGCAGAGCTTGCAAAACTTGAAGATTTAGATACTTTTAATGCAAAATACGGCGTGAAAAAAGACTCACCCCTGATTTTTGCTATGGGTGACGGTAACCATTCTCTGGCAACTGCCAAAACCCATTATGAGAACCTGAAAAAAGAAATCGGTGAGGAACAAGCAAAAGCCTCAAAGGCACGATATGCCCTTTGTGAACTTGTGAATCTTCACGATAAGTCCTTGGAATTTGAAGCTATCCACCGTGTGATTTTTGATGCTGACGGAGATGCATTTTTAAAGGCCCTTGAAAAGGAATACACAGTTAGCTATGATGACGACGCACAGGGGCAGAGCTTTGCCCTTGTAATGAACGGTAAGCAGAAAAAAGTGACGGTCACTAATCCTAAGGAATACCTGACTGTTGCTACTGTTCAGAAGTGCTTAGACAGCTTTGTCAGTGAAAACGGTGGCGAAATTGACTATATTCACGGTGAAGATGTTGTCGTAAAACTTTGCGAAAACCCGAAAAACTTTGGTATTATTTTAGAGGCAATGGATAAATCTGATTTGTATAAATCAGTTATTTTAGACGGCGCTCTTCCCAGGAAGACTTTTTCAATGGGTGAGGCCTGCGACAAAAGATTTTATACCGAGGTCAGAAAGATTAAATAATTTTGTTTGAAGAACTTTAAAGACAAAAGAGGTGATGTTCGTGGATATTGGGCTTCTTCTCCGATTACAAGAGCTCAGAGGAAGTTTTTTAGATTCAGTCTTACTGGAAGTGACTGACTTTGTGGTCAGCCCTGTTATGTATATTTTTGTTGCTGTGCTGTATTGGTGCTTTAACAAAGGGGCAGCGACCTATCTTGCCATGAACTTAAGTACCGGTATGCTGGTCAACCAGCTTTTGAAGAATATCTTTTGCATATACAGACCATGGATTCGTAATCCCGGGGTTGTACCTCTTGAGGCGGCGAAAACAGGTGCCACCGGTTATTCCTTTCCTAGCGGTCATACCCAGATTGCAGCATCAGAGTTTTTGAGCGTTGCTCATTGGCAAAGAAAGAGAAAATGGATTGTGGCGCTTTGTATTTTTATGCCCCTGCTTGTTATGTTTACCCGTATGTATCTGGGCGTGCATACTCTGCAGGACGTGGTTGCCAGCTTTTTGATTTCTCTTATCGTTCTGTTTGTCAGCGCAAAACTGCTTCATTGGGTTGAGGGCGGTGAAAAAAGAGATTTATATGTGCTGATTATAGGTCTTGTGCTGACGGCAGCTATGCTGACTTATACAGCGCTTAAGCCTTATCCCCGTGATTTTGCAGAGGGCATTCTTTTGGTTGACCCGGCAGATATGATTACGGATTGCTATGCTGCGGCAGGTTGTGCATCGGGCTTTTTAATCGGTTGGTTTTTAGAACGCCGGTTTTTGTGTTTTAAAACTGATGTGTCAGCTAAGGCGCGTTTTGGACGTGCTATTTTTGGCTCAGTCGTGCTCTATGTTTGTGCGGCCTTTGCAAGAGGTGCTATGACAAACATTCACAGGAACTGGGGCGAGTTTATTTTCTTCTTCTTTGCGTTTGTGTATATCCTGTTTATTTATCCGTTGATTTTTACGATGATAGAGGAATATGTTGCAAAAAAGAAACAGCAATAAAAATGATAAGGGACTGTGACGAAAAGTCACAGTCCCTTTTTTGTTAGCAGTCGCAGTCGCTGTCGCAACCGTTGTTTCGAGCGTAGTTATTATAGTTGTTGTAGCCGACAAAGCAGCCGCAACCGTTATTTGCCCGCAACAGTTCGTCAATCATACAGCGAACTTTTTCGGCAATTTCTTCAGCGCAGTGTGCTGCTTCCTGAGCGACTCTTGCAGAATGTTCAGCCTGACAAGCTGCATTTTCTGCAGCCTTAGCCAGGGACGCGGCTCTACAAGCAGAAGCTTCGGAGGCTTTTGCGGCTTCGCAGGCTCTGGCTGCCGCGGCGTTTGCCTCTTTTAAAAGTCTTCTTAAGGCTCTTGTATCTGTTGTGTAAGAACAATTATCATAGCACATGGGTTTACCCTCCAAAAAATTATTGAGAACGAATTCTCAATTTCATTATATGAAATTCTTTTAAAAGGGTGCAAAAAATGTCGAAAAAAAGGCTATGGCATTTGCCATAGCCTTTAACTGAATGTTGCGTTAGCTAACGTCTGTCATATCAAGATAGAGATGTCCGCTTTCAGCAATGAAATCTTTTCTGCCCTGCAGGTTGTCACCTAAGAGCAGCTCAAACATTTCAAGGGTTTTTTGCGCTTCTTCTGCGTTGATTTTAATCAAACGACGGGTTTCGGGATTCATGGTGGTGAGCGACATCATTTCAGGGTCATTTTCACCCAGACCCTTTGAACGCTGAATGCTGTATTTTTTACCTTCAATTTTTTCCAGAATCTCCTGCTTTTCCCGCTCGTTGTACGCAAAGAAGGTTTCTTTGCCGCAGGTGATTTCAAAGAGGGGGGTTTCAGCAATGAACACCTTGCCTGCTTCAATCAGAGTAGGCATAAGCACATATATCATTGTCAGAATCAGGGTTCTGATCTGGAAGCCGTCCACATCCGCGTCAGTACAGATGATGACCTTGTTCCAACGCAAAAGATCTAAATCAAATGAATTTAAGTCTTTGGACTTAGAGTGAGCAATCTCAACACCACAGCCTAAAACCTTAACTAAGTCGGTAATGATTTCGCTCTTGAAGATTTTATCATAACCGGCTTTTAAGCAGTTTAAAATTTTACCGCGGACGGGCATGATTGCCTGAAACTCTGCATTACGGCTCATCTTACAGGAACCCAATGCTGAGTCACCTTCCACGATGTAAAGCTCGCGGACGGAAACATCTTTGGTACGGCAGTCAACAAATTTGTTGATGCGGTTTGTCATATCAATGGTGCCGGTGAGCTTTTTCTTAATATTAACTCTTGCGCGTTCAGCCGTTTCGCGGCTACGCTTGTTAATCAGAACCTGATCGGCAATTTTCTCAGCCATAGGCTTGTTTTCAATGAAATAAACCTCTAATTGCTGACGAAGCACCTCAGTCATAGATTCCTGAATAAAGCGGTTTGTGATGGCTTTTTTGGTCTGGTTTTCATAACTTGTCATAGTGGAGAAGGAGTTAGAAACCAAAATCAAACTGTCTGCCACGTCCTGAAAACCGATTTTTGCTTCGGTTTTGTTATACTTGCCGCTGTTTTTCAAATACTGGTCAATTTCATACACGAAGGCGTTGCGTACTGCTTTATCCGGCGCACCGCCGTGCTCTAAGAAGCTGGAGTTGTGATAATATTCCAGCATGTTGATTTCATTGTTAAAGCAAAATGCAAACTGCATTTTGACTTTGTATTCAGGCTTGTCCTCACGGTCACGACCACGGCGCTCTGCGTCGAATGTGTGAATGGGAGTGAATTCTTTGCCGTCAGAAATTTCCTGCAGATAATCGATAATGCCGTTTTCATAGTAAAACTCTTCCATATCCCAGCCCTCGGGGGTCTGGTTATAGAGAATAAATTTAAGCCCGGCGTTGGCAACTGCCTGCTTCTTTAAGGTTTCCTGATAATATTCTAAGGGAATGTTGATATCGGTGAATACATCAAGGTCAGGGCGCCATTTAATATCAGAACCGGTTTTGCGGTGGCGGAAGGGTTCTACAGTGAGCTCACCAACAGGTTCACCTTTTTCAAAGTGAATGGTGTATTTTTTATTATCACGGCAAACGGTTACATCCATATAAGAAGAGCTGTACTGGGTCGCACAAGAACCCAGACCGTTTAAGCCTAAGCTGAATTCGTAGTTTTCACCGGAATTGTTTTTATATTTACCACCGGCGTAAAGCTCGCAAAAGACCAGTTCCCAGTTGTAGCGACCTTCTTTTTCGTTATAATCCAAGGGGATACCGCGGCCATAGTCTTTGACTTCGATAGATTTATCCAGATAGCGGGTAACCTCAATTTCACTTCCGTAGCCCTCTCTGGCTTCGTCAATAGAGTTTGACAGAATTTCAAAGAAAGAGTGCTGGCAACCCTCAATGCCGTCAGAACCGAAAATAACTGCAGGACGAAGCCTTACACGGTCAGCACCTTTCAAGGACGAAATACTCTCGTTGCCGTATTCCTTTTTAGCCATTTACATCTGCCTTTCATCGTTAGTAACTAAAAGGGGACTGCTCCAAAGCACTGTGGTGTGTTGGGGTAGTCCCTTTATCTCGTTATAATTGTGCGCTATAGTTGGGCGCTTCTTTTGTGATATAAATATCGTGGGGGTGGCTTTCCTTTAAGCCGGCACCGGTAATCTTAACAAACTGACCGCGTGCTTTTAAGTCGGGGATTGTGGGTGTTCCGCAATAACCCATACCGGAACGCAGACCACCTAAGAGCTGATATACCGTGTCAGATAAGGGACCCTTATATGCTACACGGCCTTCAACACCTTCAGGCACCAGCTTTTTGGTGTTGGTCTGGAAATAACGGTCCTTTGAGCCAACCTCCATAGCGGCGAGCGAACCCATACCGCGATATACTTTAAACTTTCTGCCCTGATAGATTTCTTCTTCACCCGGGCTTTCGTCACAACCGGCAAAGAGACTACCAATCATAATCACGTCAGCACCGGCGGTGATAGCCTTAGGCAGGTCACCGGAGTATTTAACACCACCGTCAGCAATAACGGGAACGCCATATTCTTTTGCAACCTGATATACATCGTGGATAGCGGTAATCTGCGGTACGCCGATACCTGCAACCACACGGGTGGTACAGATAGAACCGGGGCCGATACCAACCTTAACAGCATCAGCACCTGCTTCAATCAGTTCTTTTGCAGCGGCACCGGTTGCAATGTTACCGGCGATTAGCTCCACGTTGGGGAAGTGTTCTTTCACAAGGCGGACAGCCTTTAAGATGTTCTCGCTGTGTCCGTGTGCTGAGTCTAATACAAAAACGTCAACCTGTGCATCTGCTAACGCCTTCGCGCGGTCAAGCACATCAGCAGTTACGCCGATAGCGGCACCAACCAAAAGGCGGCCGCGGCTGTCTTTTGCAGAATTGGGATAGCGGACACTTTTTTCAATATCTTTAATGGTAATTAAGCCCTTTAAGTTACCGTCTTTATCAACGATGGGGAGCTTTTCAATCTTATGTTTTCTGAGAATCTCCTGGGCCTCTTCTAAGGTTGTGCCTTCAGGTGCGGTAATCAGGTTTTCTTTTGTCATAGCTTCACTGATAGGACGTGAATAATCAGTCTCAAAACGCAGGTCGCGGTTTGTAATGATACCAATCAGCTTGCCGTTTTCACAAATGGGCACACCGGAGATTTTATATTTTCCCATGAGCTCGTCAGCTTCTTTTAAAGTGTGCTGTGCAGACAGGAAGAAGGGGTCAACAATAACGCCGTTTTCAGAACGCTTAACCTTATCAACTTCTAAAGCCTGCGCTTCGATGGTCATATTTTTATGTATGATACCAATGCCGCCTTCACGTGCCATGGCGATTGCCAGCTCAGATTCAGTTACCGTATCCATAGCGGCACTCATCAGCGGAATATTCAGTTTAATATTTCTTGTCAGTTGGGTACCAAGTTGAATCATATCAGGAGTTACGTCTGATTTCTGGGGAACCAGCAAAACGTCATCAAACGTTAACCCTTCTCTTATCAGAAGTTCAGCCAAAAAGAACACGTCCTCTCAAAAAATCTATTTTTATTATTATAACAAATTTAAAAGGTAAAATCAAGAGAATAAATGAATTTTTATACAATATATTGTGGTTTTTTTGGCGGCGTTACAAATATTAAAAAAACTTTTCTAAAATTGGAATACATTGGTCAGCTCGCGATTATACTGATAGTACAAAACACAAAGGAGGAATGTATATGACATTGTTGAATTTAAAAGAAAAAAGTGAGGTTGTTCTTGGCCGGATTCGGTCTCAACTTGAAAAGGGTAGAAAAGACAAGCAGGACAAGCTGGAACAAGAAGAATTTATGCAGGAACTTGTCCGTGCCCGTGCTGACTTATCCGCTGCGCGGAATAATTATAACTTTGCCAAAGAACCGGCACTGCTGGAATACTACATTTATGAAATTAAAGCGGCAGAAACAAGGCTCAATTATTATTTAAAGCTTGCTAAGCAAAATAATCTTTCAAATGATGGGTATTTGTCCGGCCTGGTTTTCAGCGGTATGAAAAGGAGAGAGGAACTGGGATGAGCTTTGGAGAAATAGCGGCTTATGTAATTTCGGCGATCCTTGCGCTTTTGCTGTGCAGAGTTTTTTACAAGCCTTTAAAAGGCGTGTTTATTATGGCGATTGAGTCTTTCCTTGGTGGGGTGGGATTGTATCTTTGCAATTTTCTTTTGGCGCCTGTTGGGCTTTCTGTGGGCATCAACATTGTCAGTGCCGGTGTTTGTGGCCTGTTTGGGTTGCCGGGACTTTTGCTCTTGATACTTATGAAAGCCATTTACACATATATGTAAAAAACGGAATTGTTTTTGACCGGTAAGGGTTAAAAGCAATTCCGTTTTTGTTTGGTCGTTATCTGTCAGTATGCGCCGGGAGCTTTTCTTTAAATAATAGTGTAATGCTCCACAAGCCCGCAATGCCGACTAAGGTGAAGATGATGCGGCTCATAACAGACATCTGACCGCCAAAAATGGCGCCGACGAAATCAAAGCCGAACAATCCGATAGAACCCCAGTTCAGCGCACCAATGATGACAAGTATTAAGGATATATTGTCAATGGTTGTCATTTCATACACTCCTTTTTTATTCTGTCAAAGATAGTATGACCGACAATCCGTAAAAAATACAAGTTTTTTATAATTTTGTAATTTTTATTTGCTGTGACTGATGATATTGCGAGGCAGCCCCACAATGTCGGGGTTGATTTTCTCTGTCAGATAAGCCAGCATTGCAATTTGTTCTAATGCAACAGCCCGGTTGGCAGCGTCAGTGGGTGTTGCCCCCCAGGCATAACCTCCGTGTTGAAACAGGAGAGAAGCCGTTGTTTTATCAGGGGACAGCGATTTTTTCTGAAAAGCCTCGGCGATGCAAAGGGCAGCAGATGCTTCATAGCCTGCTTCAGCTTCAGTGTTGGTCAGAGCGCGTGTGCAAGGAATTATATCGGCAAAAAAGTCTAAGTGGCCGGTGCCGTACATAGGAATATCACGCCCTGCTTGCGCCCAGGCAGAGGTATAAATGCCGTGGGTATGAACAATCGCGCTGACTGAGGGAAAAGCGCGGTATAATTCAATGTGTGTGGCAAGGTCAACGGAAGGGTTGCCTGCGCCTTCTACCACCTGACCGGACAAATCCACCACCAGCATATCGCCAATACTGCTGGCGGGTGAGCCGGGGGCAGGTTCCGCCACAATCAGATTGTTGGCACGGTCAAAAGCTGAGATGTTGCCTTTGCCTAAAAAACGTAATTTCTGGTCTTTTAAATATGTTATGGCGTTTAAAAGGTCTTGTTTTAATGCGTCAAGCATGTTATCACATCCTTATTATTTTGCAATTCTGCAATTCATAATCAAATATATTTTACCATACAATAATAAAAAAGTAAAGGAAAAGAGGAAAATGCCATGTACAGAGCAGGAGAACTCAGACAAAAAGAGGTTATCAATATTGCAGACGCATCAAGACTTGGATTCGTTGCCGATGTTGAGGTGAGTTTAGAAGCCGGTGCTATTGAAGCGGTGATTGTACCCGGGAAAACCCGACTTTTTAATTTTGGTCAGGGCAAGGATTTAATCATACCGTGGGAAAAAATAAAGCGCATCGGTGAAGAAATTATTTTGGTGGAACTGCCCCCTGCTGAATAAAAAAAGAAATCATTAAGAAAAGTCTTTCATTTTTCTAAAAATTGTGATATACTAGAAAAGATGGGAGGAATTAACCATGAAGGAAAAATATTATATAACAACGGCGATTGCCTATACATCGCGCAAGCCTCATATTGGTAATACTTATGAAGTTGTGCTGACGGATGCTATCGCCCGGTATAAAAGACAGCGCGGCTATGACGTGTTTTTCCTGACCGGTACCGATGAACACGGTCAGAAAATTGGAGAAGCTGCTAAAGAAGCCGGCATTACACCGCAGGAATATGTTGACGGTGTTGCAGGCGAAATCCGCAACATCTGGGATTTGATGGGTGCAAGCTATGATCATTTCATCAGAACCACAGATGACTATCACGTTAAATCTGTTCAGAAGATTTTTAACAAGCTCTATGAACAGGGTGATATTTATAAGAGTGAATATGAGGGCTGGTACTGCGTACCTTGCGAATCCTTCTTCACACAGACACAGCTTGTTGACGGCTGTTGCCCTGACTGTGGTAGAGAAGTGAAGAAGACTAAGGAAGAAGCATACTTCTTTAAAATGAGCAAGTATCAGGACAAGCTCATGCAATATATTGAAGAAAATCCTGACTTTATTCAGCCGGAAAGCCGCAAGCGCGAAATGGTGAATAACTTTATCAAACCCGGTCTGCAGGATTTGTGCGTTTCCAGAACATCCTTTGACTGGGGTATTCCTGTGACCTTTGATGATGGTCACGTCATCTATGTTTGGATTGACGCGCTCTCAAACTATATCACAGCTTTAGGCTATGCGCCCGATGAGCAGGGCGAGCTTTATAAAAAATATTGGCCGGCAGATGTGCATGTAATTGGTAAAGACATTTTGCGTTTCCACACCATTTATTGGCCTATTATGCTGATGGCTTTGGGTGAACCCCTGCCGAAGCAGATTTTCGGCCATCCCTGGTTGCTTGCCGGTGCTGATAAAATCAGCAAATCCCGCGGGAATGCGATATATGCAGACGACCTTGTAAATCTGTTCGGCGTGGATGCTGTCCGTTATTATCTCTTATGCGAAATGCCCTATGCGCAGGATGGCACCATTTCTTATGAAAACATCATCAGCCGCTTTAACGCTGACCTTGCAAACACCTTGGGTAACCTGGTTAATCGTACGGTTGCTATGCAGCAGAAGTATTTTGACGGCGTGATTCAGGCACCGTGTGCCGGTGAATTTGATGATGAACTGAAAGCTTGCGCACTGGAAACTGTTAAGCTTTGCGCCGAGAAGATGGATGGCTTTAAAACGGCAGATGCTTTATCTGAAGTTATGAATCTTGCCCGCCGTTCTAACAAATATATTGATGAAACAATGCCCTGGGCACTTGCTAAGGATGAAAGTCAGAAGGAACGCTTGGGCGGCGTTTTATACAACCTGATTGAAAGCATCCGCTTTATTGGCGTATTGCTTGCGCCCTTTATGCCGAAAACATCTGAAAGCATCTTCCGCCAGATTGGTGCTAATGAAACTACTTGGGAATCACTTTCTGAGTTCGGTAAAACCGCAGCAGGCAGCTCGGTTGGTACAGCAGAGCCCTTGTTTGTCCGCTTAGATGAAAAGAAGATGCTTGAAACCATTGAAAAGTCAATGCCGGCACCGAAAAAGGAAGAGAAGAAGGCAGAAAAGAAAGAAGAAAAGCTGCCCGAAATCTCCATTGATGACTTTGCCAAAGTAGAGCTTAAGGTTGGTTTAGTGCTTGAGTCTGAAAGAGTAGAAGGGGCAGACAAACTGCTGGTTTCTAAAATCAAGATTGGTGATGAGGTTCGTCAGATTGTGTCCGGTATTGCCAAAGCGTATCCGCCGGAAGAGTTTGTTGGCAAAAAAGTTATCGTTGTTACCAACTTAAAGCCGGTTAAGCTTCGCGGCGTTTTATCCGAAGGTATGATTTTGGCAGCGACTGATGGTAAAGAGCTCAGCGTACTGGCGCTTGATAAAGATATGCCCGATGGTACCTTGGTTCGATAAATTACTGCATTTTGTTTTATTTCTTTAGAAATTTGTTTAAAATGTGCAAACAAGCAGAAAACGTTTGTTTTTAATCGTTTTCTGCTTGCAGTTTTTTTGAAAGTGTAGTATAATACTTGTTTGGAAAATATTAGTTAACTTACGAAGAGTTATAATAAAAGGAGGAAACGACTGTGAGTCAATTTTTAGACAGAATTAAAGCACGTGCCATGGCTGACAAGAAAACTATTGTTTTAGCTGAGGGCGAAGAAATCCGCAGCATTGAAGCTGCTGCAAAGGTATTAGCTGAAGGTATTGCCGACATCATCTTATTAGGTGATGAAAAGGTAATTGCTGAAAAGGCTGCCGGTTTTGATATTTCCAAGGCAACAATCATCAATCCGGTTAACTCTGATAAATATCCCGCTTTCTGTGAGCAGTTCTGCGAAATGAGAAAAGCTAAGGGTATGACCATGGACAAAGCACAGGAAACCATGAAGAACACCCTGTACTTTGGCTGTATGTTAGTTAAAAACGGCGATGCTGACGGTATGGTAGCAGGCGCGGTTAACTCCACCTCTAACGTACTGAGAAGCGCACTGCAGACCGTTAAAACTGCTCCTGATGCAAAGCTTGTTTCTGCATTCTTTGTTATCTGCGTGCCTGATTGTGAATATGGCGAAAACGGCACCTTCGTATTCGGCGACAGCGGTCTTGTTATGAACCCCAGCGCTGAAGAACTGTCTGAAATCGCTATTTCTTCTGCTAAGAGCTTTAAGAACTTAGTTGAAGCTGAACCCAATGTTGCACTGCTGTCCTTCTCAACCTACGGCAGCGCAAAAGATCCTCTGGTTGACAAGGTTGTTGAAGCAACACGCCTGGCGAAAGAGAAAAGACCTGACCTTTCCTTAGATGGCGAATTACAGCTTGATGCTGCTATCGTTCCCTCTGTTGGTAAGTCCAAGGCTCCCGAATCCACCGTTGCAGGTAATGCAAACGTACTGGTATTCCCTGACTTAAATGCAGGTAACATCGGTTACAAACTGGCTCAGCGTCTGGGTAAGGCTGAAGCTTACGGTCCTATCACTCAGGGTATCGCAAAGCCGATTAATGACTTATCCCGTGGCTGCAGCGCTGACGATATCGTTGGTGTTGTTGCTATCACTTGCGTTCAGGCGCAGGATCAGTAAGGAGGAAAACATACATGAACGTTTTAGTTATTAACGCAGGTAGCTCTTCTTTAAAATATCAGCTGATTGATATGGACACTCAGGCAGTTTTGGCTAAAGGCCTGTGTGAAAGAATCGGCATTGAAGGTTCCCGCTTAAAACATACACCCGAAGGTAAGGATTCTGTTACTTTAGAATCCCCCATGAAAGATCATTCTGATGCAATCAAAATGGTTATTGATGCTTTGGTTGACAAAAATTACGGCGTTATCGCTGATATGAGCGCTATCGATGCTGTTGGTCACCGCGTGGTTCACGGTGGTGAATACTTTAACCAGTCTGTTATCGTTGATGATGACGTTAAGAAAAAGATTGACGAATGCAGCATGCTGGCACCCCTGCATAACCCTGCAAACTTAATTGGTATCGAAGCTTGCCAGAAGGCTATGCCCGGCGTTCCTATGGTAGCCGTGTTTGACACCGCTTTCCATCAGACCATGCCGGCAGAAGCTTATATGTACGCTCTGCCTTATGAATACTATGAAAAGTACAAAATCAGAAAGTACGGTTTCCACGGTACATCTCATTACTATGTAGCAAACCGTTGTGCAGCTATGATTGGCAAACCCATTGAAGACTTGCGCATCATCACCCTGCATTTAGGTAACGGTTCTTCTATCACCGCTGTTAACAAGGGTAAGTCTGTTGATACCTCTATGGGCTTTACACCGCTCGCCGGTGTTCCTATGGGTACCCGTTCCGGTGTTATTGACCCGGCTATCGTAACCTTCTTAATGGAAAAAGAGGGTCTCTCTGTTGCTGAAACTGATGCTATGCTCAACAAAAAGTCCGGTGTATTTGGTATCTCCGGTCTCTCCAGTGACTTCCGTGACCTGGATGAAGCAGCAGCTAAGGGCGACGAAAAGGCTCAGCTTGCACTTAAAATGTTTGAATACAGCGTTAAACGTTACATCGGCTTCTATGCTGCAGCTATGGGCGGTGTTGACGCAATCGTCTTCACTGCAGGTGTTGGTGAAAACAGCATCCAAATGCGTGAACGCATCTTAGCTGATATGGAATTTATGGGTATTGCCTGCGACGCTGAAAAGAACAACGTTCGCGGTAAGGAAACCGAAATTACCAAAGCAGGTGCGACTGTCAGAAGCTTTGTTATTCCTACAAATGAAGAATTGACCATTGCCCTTGATACTAAGAAATTGTTGAATAAATAATTCAATATAAAACGCCGGTTTTTGCCGGCGTTTTTTTATGCTCAAATTTATAAAATATCTTTGCAAAATCAGGAAAATATGATACAATATAATTATCAATGGGTTTACCCTTAGAACGGAGAAAAACGATGAATGTTTTAGCCATAGGTGATATTGTCGGCGATACCGGCACCGATATGTTTTTAGAGCATATCGACGGGCTGAAAAAACAGCATAATATTGATTTTTGTATTGTTAACGCAGAGAATGCATCCTCAAACAATGGCATTACCCGCCGAAAGGCAGAGCTGCTGCTTGATAGCGGTGCGGATGTTTTAACGTTGGGTAATCATACCTTTCGTCAGAAGGATGCTTTTTCGCTCCTTGCAAACAACTCCCGGGTGATCCGCCCGGCAAACTTCCCTGAGGGAACTGTGGGGAAGGGTGTTACAGTTGTAGAAAAAAACGGAAAGAAAATTGCCGTCATTAACCTGATGGGGCGGATTTATATGGATTATATGGATTGCCCTTTCAAAGCGGTTGACAAAATTTTAAAAACAGTTCAGGCTGATTATTATTTTGTTGATTTTCATGCAGAAGCCACCAGCGAGAAGATTTCTATGGGATGGCACTTAGACGGTCGTGTTACCGCTGTTTTTGGCACACATACCCATGTGCAGACAGCAGACGGCTGGGTGCTTCCCAAAGGCACGGGGTATATCACGGATTTAGGTATGACAGGTCCTATCTATTCCTGCTTGGGTGTGAAAAAAGAAATTACTTTAGAGCGGTTTATTTCCTGCATCCCGCGCCGATTTGAATTTGCTGACGGCAAGGCACAGCTTTGCGGTGCTGTTTTCGCGGTGGGCGATGACGGCAAAACTGAAAAGGTGGAGGCTGTTTGCATTCGATGAATAAACAGATAATCAGAAAAGAATTTTTAGAAAAGCGAAATGCCCTGTCTGCTGAAACTGTGCAGGCTTGGTCCTCTGAAATTGAAAAACACATTTTGCAGTTTGTGTCGGCAACAGAGTTTCGCGTTGTCTTTTTATATGCTGATTTCAGAAATGAGCCTAAAACCTTAGGGCTGATTGAAAAACTGCTGGCGATGGGTTGCACCGTTGGCCTTCCCAAATGCGGCAAGAAAGGTAAAATGACCATGTACCGGGTGAGGAGTACAGAAGATTTATCTGTCGGTGCATACGGAATTTTAGAGCCGCCTGAGGATGAAATAGTAGCGCCGGCTTTGGCAGGGCTTGTGCTTGTGCCCGGCTGTGCCTTTTCGTATGACGGAAAGCGGCTTGGCTACGGCGGCGGTTATTATGACCGTTTTTTGCCCCTTTGCAAGAATGCAATCCGTGTGGGCGTGTGTTATAACATCAGTCTGGCGGATGCCCTACCTGTGGATGATTTTGATGTGGAAATGGACTGCCTTATTACAGAAACAGGCCTTGTGAATAATCTGTAAAAAGTTTCAAGACACATTGAAAAAAAGATGAGTTTGTGATATACTGAATAATAAGCAAAAGATTGCTTGAAAAATTGTAGAAAAGACAGTAGAAAGTGAGAATTGAAATGGACATTTTTCTGGAATACTTAATGAAGAAAAAACCGACCTGGTTGGATTTTTTAAAAAAGCTTGGTATCGTTTTAGCGGCGCTTGTGCTTTGTTATCTTGTTTTAATTGGTTTTTGGCAGGTGCAGTTTTTAAGAGCTTATATCTTTATTGCTCTTGCCGGCGTCGTATATTTTGCAATGATTTTTATGCGGAATTTTGATTTGGAATATGAATATATTTTCACCAATGGTGATCTGGATATTGATAAGGTTAAAGCCCGCAAGACAAGAAAACGGATGGTCAGCCTTTCCTGTAAAAACATTGAGTTGATGGCATCTGATAAAAATATGACCTATAAACGTAATTTTGAAGATGGCGCATTTGCCCAAAAGTATGATGCAGTTTTCAATCCGGAGGAAGGTCGTGTATATCACGTTATCTTCTCTAAAAATGGTGAGCGGTCCTTGTTAACCTTTCAGCCTCCTGTGAAGCTTTTAGAGGCTATGAGGAAAATGAATCCCCGCTGTGTCAATGTAGATGTTGAAGATACCATTGCAGAATAAGGTTAGTGGAGGTATCTATGAAGGCTGAAATTATTGCTGTTGGCACCGAAATTTTAGTTGGCGATATTGTGAATACCAACGCACAGTTTTTATCTGAGCGCTTGTTTGCGCTGGGTATTGATATGTACTATCAGACGGTTGTGGGTGACAATCCCGACAGATTGAAAGAAGCTTGTCGTCTGGCTTTCTCCCGCGCTGATCTTGTGATTTTTTCAGGTGGGTTAGGGCCCACAGATGACGATTTGACAAAAGAAACGGTAGCGGAATATTTTGATGTTCCGCTGCTTTTTCATAAAGAAATTGTTGATGAAATCAAGCAATATTTAAACGGCAGATATCCCTTAAGTAACGAAAAACAGGCATATATTCCTGAAGGTGCGGCTATTTTGCACAATGACCATGGCACGGCACCGGGTGTGATTTTAGAAAAAGACGGCAAAATTGCTGTTCTGCTTCCCGGCCCACCGAGAGAAATTGTGCCGATGTTTATCGATAAAGTTGAGCCGTATCTGAAAAAGAAATCTGACTTTGTGATGGAGTCAAAGGTTCTTCGCCTGTTTGGTATTGGTGAGGCAAAGGTCGGTGAGACTGTTTCTGACCTGATGGATGGGTCAAACCCCACGGTTGCCCCTTATGCCAAAGACAGCGAAGTGATTTTGCGTATCTCGGCAAAAGCGGAATCAACTGCTGAGGCAGAAACACTGATTGCTGAGGCACAAAGAGACATTGAAGCCCGGTTGGGTGAATATATTTATGGTTATGATGATGAAACAATGGCGAAAACGACCGTAGCCCTTTTGATTGACAAAAAATTGACGGTAGCTTGTGCTGAGTCCTGCACGGCAGGGCGACTGACAGCGGCACTTGGTGATGTTCCCGGTGTATCTTCGGTGCTTTCAGAGAGCGTTGTGACCTATTCAAATGAGGCAAAAATGAAGTATTTGGGCGTTTCGGCAGAAACTCTGGCAAAACATGGTGCAGTCAGCGCAGAAACAGCCGAGGAAATGGCACGGGGTATTCAAAAAACTGCAGGTAGCGACATTGGTATTTCTGTTACCGGTATTGCCGGGCCTGACGGCGGCACAAAAGAGAAGCCGGTGGGTCTTGTGTATGTTGGTGTATGCTATCAGGACGAGGTGACTGTGTTGAAACTGCAACTTCACGGTAACCGTGACAGAGTGCGTCACAGCGCTGTTATGCATGGATTGAATTTAATCCGCAAGAGGGTTCTTGCGTAGTATAGAGACGAAAATTAGAAAAGTGAGGAACATAAGATGAACGATAAAAGACCGCCGGTAGCCGGCAAAAAAGGCGCAGAACCGGTTATGAGAAAGGCAAATGATGCAGAACGCCAGGAAGCACTGGAAATGGCGATGAAACAAATTGAAAAGGCATACGGTAAAGGTGCTGTTATGCGCCTTGGCAGCGATACCCGCTTAAATGTTGAAGCCGTTTCTACCGGCGCACTCAGCCTTGACATTGCGCTTGGTATCGGAGGACTGCCTAAGGGCAGAATTGTGGAAATGTACGGTCCTGAATCTTCCGGCAAGACAACCGTTGCTCTTCACTGTGTGGCTGAAGCGCAAAAACAGGGCGGCAATGTTGCTTTTATTGATGCTGAGCACGCCTTAGACCCCATTTATGCTGAAAAGCTGGGCGTTAATGTGGCAGACCTTTTAGTTGCACAGCCGGACACCGGCGAACAGGCGCTGGAGATTGCTGAAATGTTAACCCGCAGCGGTGCTATTGACCTTTTGGTTGTTGACTCTGTGGCTGCCCTCGTTCCCAAGGCTGAGATTGAGGGTGAAATGGGCGAATCTCACGTAGGTCTTCACGCAAGACTCATGAGCCAGGCACTGCGTAAGCTTGCCGGCGTTATCAACAAGTCTAATGCGGTTGTTATTTTCATTAACCAGCTTCGTGAAAAGGTTGGCGTTATTTACGGTAACCCCGAGGTTACAACAGGTGGCCGTGCTCTTAAGTTCTATGCATCTGTCCGTCTTGAAATCAGAAAGCAAGAGGTTATCAAGCGCGGTACCGAAAGTGTTGGCGTACGCACCCGTGCCAAGGTTGTTAAAAACAAGGTGGCTCCGCCGTTCCGTGAGGCAGAGTTTGATATTATGTACGGCGAGGGTATCTCTCAGGTTGGCTGTATTTTAGACGTGGCAGCAGACCTTGACATTATTCAGAAGAGCGGTACATGGTATAACTACGGTGACCTGCGTCTGGGTCAGGGCAGAGAAAATTCTAAGGTTTATTTACTTGAAAATCCGGAACTAATGGCTGAAATTGACCAGAAGGTTCGTGAGGCTGTGTTTGCGAAAAGCAAGCCTAATGAGGATGAATTAGGAGAATAATCATTATGAAAACAATGATTGATCATGGGCTGGTTGTCACGATGGATGGCGTCACAGTCTATGAGGATGGGTGTGTTCTGACAGACGGTAAGGCTATATCTTATGTCGGTCCTAAGCCGGAGAGTGTGGATTATGACCGCTACATTGATGCCCGGGGTGGCATTGTGATGCCGGGATTGATTAACACACATACCCATTCACCTATGACTCTTTTAAGGGGCGTAGGGAACGACCATGCGCTAAATGAGTGGCTTAATGACTATATTTTTCCGCTAGAGGATAAGTTGGATGAGAAAGCGGTGTATTACGGCACCCTGCTTGCCTGTGCGGAGATGATTAAAAGCGGCACAACGGCTTTTGCCGATATGTATTTTTTTAGCGAAAGTGCTGCAAAAGCGGTACTTGCGGCCGGTATGAAGGCAAATATTTCGCGCTGTGTAACGGGAACGCATAATGATTATAAGAATCGCCTGGCAGAGGCAAGGGCTCTGTTCCGCGATTATAACGGTGCCGGAGACGGCCTGATTAAAATTGAGCATTCGGCCCACTCTGTCTATAGCTGCAGTAAGGATGCCATCCGTAAGGTGGCAGAGGCGGCACAGCTTGACGGAACGGGGATTCATATTCACCTGAGTGAAACCATGAAAGAAAACCGCGACTGTTACAGCCGGTATGGTAAATCACCGACAGAGGTTATGCTTGACTGCGGTGTGTTTGATGTTCGCGCAAATGCGGCTCATTGCGTTTATCTGAGTGAGAACGATATGGATATTTTAAAAAGCCATGACGCAAGCGTTGCACATAATCCGACCAGTAATTTAAAGCTTGCAAGTGGTGTGGCGAATGTGAAGGAAATGCTTGAAAAAGACATCAATGTCTCTTTGGGAACTGACGGTTCTGCCAGCAACAATGCGCTGGATATGTTTGCTGAAATGAAGCTTGCAGGTCTTTTGCATAAAGGTATGCGCTTAGACCCGAAGCTGATTCCTGCAGAAACTGCCCTTTATATGGCAACAGCAGGAGGTGCTAAAACCCTGGGCAGACAAAATGAAACCGGCATGCTCAAAGCAGGCTATTGTGCTGATGTGATTATTTTAGATGCTGACGCACCGGCGCTCGTGCCGGTTAACGATCCGCTTTCAACTCTTGTATACGGCGGTTGTGGCGGTCATGTTATAACATCTATGATAAATGGACAAATTGTTATGGAAAACAGAGAACTCAAAACATTGGATATGGCAGATATTAAACGTGGTGTGATAGCCGCGCGAAGTCGTATAGGTCTTTAAAGAATAAATGGGGGATTACAGCAGTATATGAAGTATGCAGTCATTGATATTGGTTCCAACACCGTCAGACTTTGTATTTATGAATTAAAAAAGGACAAGCTGACACTTGTGCTCAATCGCCGTGTTATGGCACTTTTAGGATCAAAAGTGGTTGATGGTGCGCTGAGCCGGGAGGGGATTACAGCAGCCTGCGACGCCCTTTTGTCTTTGAAGAAATTTATTAAAGAAAGTAAAGTACAAAAAACATTTGTTTTTGCGACAGCGGCACTGCGTAACATTTCTAATACAGAAGAAGCCGTAGCTGAAATTCAGGAAAAAACGGGCTTGATAATTGATGTTCTATCAGGTGAGGACGAGGCAAATTTAACCTTTGCCGGCGTGGCGCGGGAACAGGATATTTATGACGGCGTGATTGCCGATATCGGCGGTGGCAGCACAGAACTGATTTTGGTTAAAGAGGGCAGACCTGTGCAGACAGTCAGCCTTCCCATTGGGTCTTTGGTGGCCTTTGTCCGTTTTGTTGGCAAAAGACCGGCTACGAAGGAACAGATTATGGCGATTCGTCAATATGTTCGCGACTTGATACAGAAATCTTTTATGCAGAAACAGTCTGCTGAGGTGCTTTTTGGCATTGGCGGCGCTGCCAGAACGGCTTATGAGCTGGAAAAAATTTTATATCCTGCCTCAGGCGGCGCAATGAACACGCTGGAAACATTGCTGGACCGGCTTTTGGGGGATGAAGCACTGGCTGAGGCGAGCATTTTACAGGCAAGCCCTGAGCGGCTTGATACAGCTCTGCCGGGTGTTGCAATTTTATGTGAAGTAGCAGCCTTTTTCGGTTGCAAACATCTGGATGTTTGCCGTGCCGGTGTCAGAGAAGGCTATATCAATAAACAGCTTGGCTTAGTGGGAAAAGAGGGTGCCTGAATGAGTAAAACCGTTGCAGTTGCAACCTTGGGATGTAAGGTGAATCAATACGAATCCGAAGCGATTGAGGAACAGTTTGACCGTGCCGGATACGTAGTGGTTGATTTTTCTTTTGCCGCGGATGTGTATGTAATTAACACCTGCACCGTAACCCATTTAAGTGACAGAAAATCCCGTCAGATGATTCGACGGGCAAAACAGAAGAATCCTGAATCTGTTTTGGTGGTTATGGGGTGCTATGCACAAACGAACCCTGAAGCTGTGCGTGAAATTGACGGCGTTGATATTGTTATTGGCACAACCGGCAGAAGCCAGGTTGTGGAGTTGGTTGAGCGCTTTTTAGAAGAGCGCAGCCACATTGATTTGGTAGATGATTTGGGCAAAGACTGCATCTTTGAGCCCTTAACCATAGACGGTAGTATGCAAAAGCACACCCGTGCTTTTATCAAGGTGCAGGATGGGTGCAATCAGTTTTGCTCTTACTGCATCATTCCCTATGCAAGGGGGCGGATTCGTTCCCGGTCTATAGAGGATGCCGTCAGCGAAGCAAAACGCTTAGCAGAGGCCGGATTTTGTGAGTTGGTTTTAACAGGTATCCATTTGGCGTCCTGGGGAAAGGATAGTGGAGAAGGGAACCTTTTGAACCTTTTAGAGGCATTGCAGGCAGTTATAGGCATCAGCCGGATCCGATTAGGGTCATTAGAACCGACGTTGTGTGACGAGAAATTTGTTATGGGTGTCAGCAAGCTCAGCAAAGTCTGTCATCACTTTCATTTGTCTCTGCAAAGCGGATGTGATGAAACTTTAAAGCGTATGAACCGGAAGTACACGGCTCAGGCGTATTTTGAAGCGGTTGAGCGCATTCGTACTGTAATGCCGGATGCAGCTTTTACAACAGATGTGATTGTGGGCTTTCCCGGTGAAACTGATGAGAATTTTGAAGCAAGCTATCAGTTTGTAAAAAAGCTGCAGCTTGCTGATGCGCATATTTTTAAATATTCTAAACGAAACGGCACGCCGGCGGCAAAAATGCCCGATCAGGTTCCGCCGGAAGTGAAGGAAGAAAGAAGCAACAGGCTGCTTGCTCTGACAGAGGCAAATAGACAGCACTTTGCTGAGGCATATATCGGCAAAACGGTGGAGGTGCTGTTTGAACAGTCCGTAGCACCCGGCGTATATGAGGGCAAAACGGGCAATTATATCACGGTTCGTATGCAGAACGAAGAAAATGTAATCGGGCACCTGCAAACAGTTTCGATAACAGAATGCAAGCAGGGTATTTTGTATGGTGAGGTCTGTCAGGCATAGATAAGAGGATAAATGAATACAATTAACCAAAACCGAATTGGGGTTGGTAGATTGTGCTTATTATAATAAAAAAATGGAATCTGGTTCTTTTGTGCATTATTTTTTTGGTTGGTGTTTCCACTTTGGGTCTGTCGGTCAGACGTGGAGGAATTGTTGAAACAGCGGCACTCCCTTGCACGGGTCGGCGCATCATTATCGATGCCGGTCACGGTGAACCCGATGGTGGTGCTGTTGGCAACAGCGGTATTTTAGAAAAAGATTTGAATCTTGCCATCAGTCGTTTTCTGCAGGGCTATTTAGAGCAAAGCGGTGCAGACGTGGTTGTAACGCGTTCGGATGACAACGGGATTTATGACCCGGACAGCAAAACCATCCGCCAGAAAAAGCGTTCAGATTTAGCCAATCGTGAAAAGATAATCAAGCAGTCAGATGCTGACTTATTTGTCAGTATTCATATGAATAAATTTTCGGATTCTAAGTATAGCGGACCTCAGGTGTTTTATTCTGCTAATCATAGTGAGTCAAAGCCTTTGGCTGAGGCACTGCAAAAGTCTTTGATTTCAATTTTAGAGCCTGCTTCTGAAAGAGAGATAAAGAAGGCAGGAAAGGACATTTATTTACTTTCTAAAACCGAAATCCCCGGGGCTTTGGTTGAATGTGGCTTTTTGTCTAATGACAGAGAAGAGAAGCTTCTCATTGATGAAGCATACCAAAAGAAAACAGCGTGGGCCATTTATTGCGGTATTGTCAGCTATCTGGCAGAAGAGTAGATTTCCCGATGTGCAAAGGAGTAAAAAGATGAAAAAATTTAAAATTCCATATCTGAACCTGTTGCCCATACTATTGATTGCTTTTTTACTTTTTAAGCTGGTCAATAATACACAGCTGACATTTAGTGGCGTTTTTGCGACTGTGTACAGCTGTATTGCATACTTTGTGGCAGGTTTTGTGGTAGCGTATATTTTAAATCCGGCAGTTAACTTTTTTGAAGCATTAATTCAGTCTAAGAAGGATTCACCAAAAGTTAAGAAGGTTAAGCGCGCCGCTGTCATAGCCTTTATATACTTGCTTATGATTGGTATTATTGCAGTTTTTGTGGTAGCTATCATACCCACCATCCGCGATGCGGTTCTCAAAATGATGGATACCATTCCGCAATATGCTGATTATGCTGAAGCGTGGTTGTTGGATTTTTCTGATGATTTGGATCCTCAGGTATACGGCTCTGTTGAAACGTGGATTGATGATGGCTTTAAGGTTCTTTATAATTGGTTACAGGGGCTTGATATATCTTCGCTCAGCAGTGCTCTGACAAGCGGTGTCAGCTCCGTGGTGGTAGGATTTATCCGTGCTGGTTTTGGCTTTATTGTTTCTATTTATTTTCTTTATAGTAAAGAACGGTTGATTTTAGGCGTTAAAAAGCTGTCGTATGCGTTGTTTGACAGAGAACGTGCTGAAAAGCTGTTTGTAGTTGGATGGAAGATTCATAACATTTTTATGAATTTTATAGTCAGCAAGCTGCTGCAGTCATTGGTTATGTTTATTCTTGGTTTGCTTGTGCTTGTGCCTCTGCAGGTTCCTTATGCACCCTTGATTGCGTTGCTTATTTCTATTACCAACATGATTCCATACTTTGGCCCGTTTTTCGGAGCTGTTTTCTGTATTATTCTGGTGCTTTTTGACACCCAGAATTTGCTTCCGGCAGTGTGGGTTTTGGTGTATGTACTTGGTGCTCAGATTTTAGACAATGCAGTTATCGGCCCAAAAGTTGTGTCTGATCAGGTGGGTATCAGCCCGATTTTGGTTATTGCCGGTGTGGCTCTGGGTGGCACCTTTGGTGGTGTGTTGGGAATGTTCCTGGGCGTTCCGATTGTTGCGGTAGTCAAGCTTGTATTCTATGATCCGTATATTGAAAGAAAGTTAAAAGAACGACAGATTGATGTGAAAGAATAACATCCGAATGATTGTATATTAAAAAATATGGAAAAAGAACTTGCAAAGTATCAATTTATGTGCTATAATTATTGCGTTATGCTAGATGGTTGAAAGAGGTGAAACAAATGAAAGAAGGAATTCATCCTAACTATACCGACACTACAATCAAGTGTGCTTGCGGTAATGTAATTGAAACAGGCTCTACAAAAGAAAATATCACTGTTGAAATTTGTTCTAAATGCCACCCGTTCTTTACAGGTAAGCAGAAGCTGGTAGACACCGGCGGTCGTGTTGAAAAGTTCAGAAAGCGGTTTGGTCTCAAAGAACAGTAAGTTTTTTGACGTGCTATGGTACCCTTGTAAGAGAATTGATGGAGGTAAGTGCAAATGGATACTTTGCAGCTGGTTGTGCAGATTCTGCATATTATCATTACAATCATCCTGATTGCCGTTGTTCTGTTACAGTCCGGAAAGCAAGCCGGATTATCGGGCTCTATTGCTGGCGGTTCTGAAACCTTTTTCGGCAAGAACAAGGGCAGAACCATTGACGCAATCTTGGGCAAATGGACATCAGTTGTTGCCGTTTTATTTTTGGTAACATCTATTGTATTATTCCTGCTTGGTAAATAATGCAAATCTGATGATGCAGGGTTTAGGTTGATAAGAAGAGAAAAAACCGTGCGTTTTTGGCGTGCGGTTTTTCTTTTTGTTATCAAAAAATGAGCAATCTGTGAAATTATCTTTAATTTGGGGTTGCTTTTTTATCTATTTTCGTTTAAACTATAATTATACTATCTATACTAATGTAAATATGGAGGCTTATTATGATTTCAGCAGGCGAGTTCAGAAATGGCGTAACCTTTGAATTTGAAGGCAATGTTTTTCAGGTTGTAGAATTCCAGCATGTAAAACCCGGTAAGGGTGCTGCTTTTGTCAGAACCAAACTGAAAAACGTTATTACAGGCGGCGTGGTTGAAAAAACCTTCCGTCCTACCGAAAAATTACCCAAGGCTCATATTGAGAGAAAGAACATGGCTTATTCTTACAGCGATGGCGACCTGTTCTATTTTATGGACAATGAAACCTTCGATATGATGCCCCTTTCTCAGGATCAGTTGGGTGATGCACTTAAGTTTGTTACAGAGAACATGAACGTAACCGTTCTGTCCTACAAGGGTTCTGTGTTCGGCGTTGAGCCCCCGACCTTTGTTGAACTGACCGTTACCGATACTGAGCCCGGCTTTAAAGGCGATACCAGTACAGGTGCTACCAAACCTGCTACCTTAGAGTCCGGTGCTACCATTAACGTACCCTTATTCGTTGATCAGGGTGACACCATTCGCGTTGACACCAGAACAGGCGAATACATGGAACGTGTTTAATCTTTAAAATTTACTCCCTGTGGTTATAAACCGGCAGATGCCGGGCTATAATTACCAGGAAAGGAAGTGTAAATATGGCTTATTTATCCGAAAAAGCAGCTTATTTAAAAGGTCTTGCTGACGGCATGAAGCTGGCTGAAAAAAGCGATGAAGGTATGATGATTACCAAACTCATTGCTATGCTTGAAGATGTTGCAGCAAGCGTTGATGAAATGGATGCTGTGCTTGATGAGTATGATGAGCGTCTTGACGATTTAGAAGCGTTTGCAACCGACGTATCAGAAGCTTGCAGCGGTCACGAGTGTGATTGCGACTGCGATTGCGACTGTGAAGATGAGGAAGACGAATATGATGATCTGGAATTCTACGAAGTAGAATGCCCTCATTGTAAAGAAAAGGTTTACTTTGATGAAGACATGATGGACAGTGATGATTTGATTTGTCCAAATTGTAATAAGTCAATCGAAATCGAAATTGATGCATAATTAAAAATAACCCTGCAAAGCAGGGTTATTTTTTTTATCTGTTTTTTAAGATTTCTTCAACCTGTGAAGCCATATAGCCCACAATGTCGTTACAGAGCTTTTTGCCCTTTCCCTCGGGTGAGGCAAGAATTTCCCGACACAGGGTAGTGTGGTATGCATTTTCAAATATCTCAGCAATTTGCTTAGCTCTTTGTCGGTTTGCTGCTTTATCTTCCGGTACCGGCGGTACAGAGCCGGATTCAGACAGCCCTAAAACCATCAGCGCACCGGTCAGGGCGCCGCAGGTTTCACCACGCGCCATACCGCCGCCAAAGGGCAGAGCAATTTTTGCTGCAAGCTCCTTTGAAAGCCCCAGCTCTTCAGAAAAAGCAAGGAGCACAGCCTGAGCACAGTTGCAACCCTGTTCGTGATAGCTTTTTGCAAGTTGTTCTTTTGTCATTTTTCTTCCTCCTTGTTCTGTCTGAAGACCGCTTCGCAACGGTAAATGGGCTGATCTTGCTCAGAAAACAGCTTTTCATACTCGGTCATCACGTTGTCTGAATAGTCTGAATTATGCAGGTCAAAGGTAATGTTTTTAAGCTTCATATCATAATCTGCAAAAGAGTTAAGAGAGAACTCGAACAGGTTTTTGTTGTCAGTTTTAAAATGGATTTCTCCGTTTTTGCAGAGCAGCTTTTCCCAAAGCATTAAATGCTGTTCGTGTGTGAGTCTTCGCCGCCGATAGCTGTTTTTATGCCACGGGTCACAGAAATTTATGTAAATGACCTCGCATTTTGTTTCTGTTTCAATGTCCCGCAATAGATTTGCATCACCATGCAGAAATTTTACGTTAGAAAGACCGGCATTCTGTATCTTTTCAGCCGCTAAAATTAAAACGTTCGAGTTTTTTTCAACGGCAAGAAAGTTGATTTCAGGGTGTTTTTTGGCAGTCTCTAAAATAAAGCCGCCTTTGCCGCAGCCAACTTCCATCCGTAAGGGGTTATCGTTTGGAAAAATGCGTTTTATATCGCCGTCTAATTCCTTGATATCAGTCAGAATAATATCTGAGCAAACATCCATTCTTTCTTTTAAATGCTTTTTTCTTCTCATCCGCATTTTTTGAGAATCTCCTTTAACGTAATGCCAATATTATACTATAAACCTATGTAAATATCAATAGTTGTAATTTAATGTTTTTTTTGTTATAATTGGTATGTAATAGTTGTATTTTGTAAATTTTTACGGATTGAAAAGTCAACAAGCATCTTTAAATATAAATGAATTTTGAGGAATGTATGTAATTTATCATTGCTTGAATGAATGTTTTTGGTCTTGATTTAGGATGAGACTATAAAGACTGTCGAATGTTGTCGAAATCAAAAAAGCATCCCTTGCAAAGCCCTCCTTGCCTAAAGGAGGGGGGACCGTCGTAGACGGTGGGAGGATTCAGGAGGGATACATGGAGAGAAAACATAATACAGAATTAACAAATAACGCAAGAACGTTGAGAAAGAATATGACAAGAGAGGAACGACATCTTTGGTATGATTTCTTGAAAAGGTATCCTATTAGATTTTTACGACAAAAAGTAATTGATAATTATATTGTTGATTTTTATTGTCATAGTGCGAGGTTGATAATTGAGCTTGATGGCTCACAACATTACGAAGAAAAAGGATTACTGAAAGACAAAATCAGAACTGAAAGAATAGAACAACGAAATCTAACAATTATTCGAATACCTAACAATGAGGTTAACAGAAATTTTGAGGGAGTTTGTCAATATATTGATATTGCAGTAAAAGAATCCCTCCGTCAGCCTGCGGCTGACACCTCCCATGAATCCCCCAGTCAACTTCGTTGACAGCCCCCTTTAGGCAAGGGGGCCGATGGCAAGGGTGGCTTTGATGCTTGGCATCTAGATTATACAGTCTTTATATAAAGATTTCATCAAATAGATGAAATCAATGAAAAGTGAATAATGAATAGTGAAGAATTAAGGAACAAATGCTCTGCATTTGAATTAAAAGAAAATCGCATTGCGATTTTCTACCACAATTATTCATCATTCATTATTAATCATTCATTTTATAAGTGGCATCTAAATTATGAAGTTTTTATAATACAAACAAAATTAAAAAGGAGAAAAAATTATGGACAAGTGTTACACAATTGATATTGCGGGGCTGAAGAGAGATTTACCCCTTTGCCCTCTGAATGAGAATTTGTATATTGGCGCCTATATTATGTTTGGTGATGTTGAAATAACCAAGCATTCAGCGAAGAAGCTTTTAGAGCTGGCGCCGGAATTTGATGTGCTTATCACCGCAGAGTGTAAGGGCATTCCGCTTTTGTATGAAATGGCAAGACAGTCAGGTAATAACTATTATATTGTTGCCAGAAAAGGCCCTAAGCTTTACATGAAGAACGTTATCACGACCCAGGTGGATTCAATCACCACAGACCATGTGCAGACCCTGTGCATTGGTGAAAGTGAAGCGGAAGCTATGCGCGGCAAGAGAGTTTTGATTGTGGATGATGTTATCAGCACAGGCGAGTCTTTGGCGGCACTGGAACTGCTTATTAATCAGGTTGGCGGTATATTGTGGGCAAAATGGCGGTTTTAGCTGAGGGTGATGCCATTAGCCGCAAAGATATTACATATTTAGCGCCCTTGCCGTTGTTTGATGGGGAAGGAAACGCAATTTAACAGAGTTTTTCTGCTTGATGTGCGTGAGAAAAATGATATTCTCCGCCGGCGAAAATTGTTGACTTTTGTATGCTGATATGTTATAATTTGCTAAGTAGTATGTAAGTTTTTTGGGGGGGAGCCGTTATTAAAGCACTGGAAGAAAAAATTTTAAGAGACGGTACGGTTTTGCCCGGCGATATACTGAAAGTAGATTGCTTTTTAAACCATTCTGTTGATGTTCCGTTCATTATGGAGATGGGTAAGGAAATTGCCAGACTTTTTGAAAACACAGGTGTCAATAAAATTCTGACAATCGAGACATCGGGGATTCCCGTTGCGTTTGCCTGCGCTCAGTTTATGGGCGTTCCTATGGTTTTTGTGAAGAAAAGTAAATCAAGCAACATTTCAGATACAGTTTATTCATCACGGGTTACATCTTTTACGAAAAAGAATGTGTATGATGCCGTGGTAAGTAAAGAATTTTTAGGAAAAGATGACCGCGTTTTGGTCATTGATGATTTTCTTGCAAAAGGAAATGCACTAAACGGTCTTATGCACATTATCGAGCAGGCAGGGGCGAGCCTTGTGGGCTGTGCCATTGCTATTGAGAAGGGCTTTCAGGGTGGTGGCGATGAGCTGAGAGCTAAGGGAATCAGAGTCGAATCCTTAGCAATCATTGATTCTATGACTGATACAAGCTTGACCTTCAGAAAGTAATGCAGTATGTAATTTTATTTACATAAATATTAAAATTTGCCGAAAGGCAGGGAGGGTAAAAATGAAAAAAATTATTTCATTTCTTCTCGTTGCAGTAATGCTCGTAGCATCTTTATGCATGTTTACCGCTTGCAGCAACGAAAAAACCGATGGCACAACCGTTTCAGAAGATTTCAAAATTGGCTTCATTTTCTTGCACGATGAAAACTCAACATACGACAAGAACTTCTTAGAAGCAGCAGAAGCAGCAACTGCTGAGCTTGGTCTCAAGCCCGAGCAGGTTATCTTCAAGACCAACATTCCTGAAGGTAATGAATGCTACGAAGCAGCAGCAGATCTCGCTGACCAGGGCTGTAACATCGTGTTTGCCAACAGCTTTGGCCATGAGCCCTACATGTTAAAGGCAGCTAAAGAATTCCCCGAAGTTGAATTCTGCCATGCTACTGGTACAACTGCTCATACTGAAAACGTTCCTAACTTCCACAATGCTTTCGCATCTATCTACGAAGGCAGATATCTTGCAGGTATTGCTGCAGGTATGAAGCTGAACGAAATGATTGAAAGCGGCAAAATCACTGCTGATCAGGCTAAAATGGGTTATGTAGGTGCGTTCACTTACGCAGAAGTTATTTCCGGTTACACTTCCTTCTACCTGGGTGCTAAATCCGTTTGCCCCAGCGTTACTATGGAAGTACAGTTCACCGGCAGCTGGTATGACGAAGCTTTAGAAAAAGAAGCTGCTACCAAACTGTTAGCTAACAACTGTGTACTCATCAGCCAGCATGCTGACTCTATGGGTGCTCCCACAGCTTGTGAAAATGCAGGTGTTCCCAACGTATCTTACAACGGCAGCACAAAGGATGCTTGCCCCAACACCTTCATCATTTCTTCCAGAATTGACTGGGCTCCTTACTTCAAATACATCATCAATGCTAACTTAGCAGGCGAGGCTATTAAGGCTGACTGGTGCGAAGGTTTCGAAGTTGGCTCCGTTAAACTGACCGACATCAACGAAGCTGTTGCAGCTCCCGGCACTAAGGAAGCTATTGAAGATGCTAAAGCTAAGCTCATCGCTGGCGAAATCAAAGTATTTGATGCAAGCACCTTCACTGTTGAAGGCAAAGCACTTGATTCTTACAAAGCAGACGTTGATACCGACGCTGACTTTACTCCTGATACCGAAGCTATTGCTGATGGTTACTTCCATGAATCCGAATTCCGTTCAGCTCCTTACTTCGATGTTAATATTGATGGTATCACACTGTTAAACAGCATGTTCTAATTTAATTAACCGCATAGGGTGGGGATTTATCTCCACCCTATATTAGGTTTATACCTTATGTTTTTTTATAAGCAAATTAAGCAGGTGTGTTTATAAAAAAACATAAGAATATATAAAGAGTGGGGAATTGTATGGAACAAAATGTTGCTCTTGAACTTAGAAATGTAACCAAAACCTTTGGTAGTGTCGTTGCCAATAAAAACGTGTCCTTACAGGTACATAAGGGTGAAATTCTTTCCATCCTTGGTGAAAACGGCAGCGGTAAGACAACTTTAATGAATATGGTTTCAGGCATTTATTTTCCTGACAGTGGTCAGATTTTTGCTGACGGTGAGGAAGTTGTCATTGCATCACCTAAGGATGCCTTTAACTATAAAATCGGTATGATTCATCAGCATTTTAAGCTTGTTGATGTTTTTAGTGCTGCAGAAAACATCGTTTTGGGCTTAGAGGATGAAAAAGGCTTTAATATGCCGAAATACATTGAAAAAATCAAGGAAATAACAGAGCAGTATGGCTTTGAACTTGATCCGCATAAAAAGATTTATGAAATGTCGGTTTCTGAAAAGCAGACCGTTGAAATTATCAAGGTGCTTTTCAGGGGTGCAGACATTCTGATTCTGGACGAGCCTACCGCAGTGCTGACCCCACAGGAGACGGTTAAGCTTTTTGCAGTTTTGAGAAATATGCGTGACAGCGGTAAGGCGATTATCATCATCACACACAAGCTTCACGAGGTGCTTTCTCTTTCAGATAATGTTGCGGTTTTAAGAAAGGGCGAATACATCGGTACTGTTAAAACAGCAGAAACCAATGAAACAGAACTGACTGAGATGATGGTGGGCAAGAAAATTTCACTCAACATAGAAAGAAGCGAAGTTGTCAATCCCGCCGACCGCTTGATTGCAGAGGGCTTGACCATTGAAAACCATGATGGTATAAAGGTGCTGGATGACGTTTCCTTTACCGCACGCTCTGGTGAAATTTTAGGCATTGCCGGTATTGCCGGTAGTGGTCAAAGAGAACTTCTGGAGGCTATTGCGGGTCTGCAGCATCTTGATAGCGGAAGCATTATTTATCACAATCCTAAAACCGGCGAGGAGGAAAACCTGCGCGATAAAACCCCTATGGAGATTCGTAGTATGGGTGTCAGACTTGCCTTTGTACCGGAAGACAGATTGGGTATGGGTCTGGTCGGCAATATGGATATTGTTGACAATATGATGCTCAGAAGCTATAAAAAGGGCAATTCTATGTTTTTGCAGCGAAAGGCGCCTAAGTCTTTGGCGGAAGAAATTATTGAAAAGCTAGAGGTTGTAACACCGTCATCTGCCACACCGGTCAGAAGACTCTCCGGCGGTAATGTTCAAAAGGTTTTAGTCGGCAGAGAAATTGCTTCAGCGCCTACTGTTTTAATGGCTGCCTATCCGGTAAGAGGGCTTGATATTAACTCATCCTACACCATATACAATCTTTTGAATGAACAAAAGAAAAATGGCGTAGCTGTTATTTTCGTTGGCGAGGATTTGGATGTTTTAATTGAACTTTGTGATAGAATTATGGTCATTGGCTCAGGTAAGGTTACAGGTGTTGTTGACGGTCGTCATACCACGAAGGAAGAAATCGGTATCCTGATGACGAAAACCGACAAAGAAGAAGCCGAGAGCTAAAAGGAGGTAGTAAGTATGAAAAAAAAGTGTGATAATCTCTTTTGGTCTGCTCTGGGGCATATTGTAAAGCGTGATGACATTGTCTGGTGGAAGGCATGGATTATCAGAGTTTTAGCAGTTTTACTTGCACTGGTTGTTTGTGGTGTGGTTACCATTTTTCTGACTGATTTAAATCCGATTGAAGTATACGTCACCATGATTAAAGGTGCTGTCGGTTCTAAACGTTTAACATGGAACCTGTTGCAGAATACAGCCATTTTGCTTTGTGTTTCTCTTGCGGTAACCCCTGCGTTTAAAATGAAGTTCTGGAACATTGGTGCAGAAGGTCAGGTCTTAGTCGGTGGTCTTGCGACTGCTGCCTGTATGATTTATCTGGGCGAAAAGCTTCCGCCGGCTTTGCTGATTCCGGTTATGCTGATTGTCAGCATTATTTCAGGTGCCATCTGGGCTTTTGTGCCGGCATATTTTAAAACCCGGTATAATTCAAACGAGACTTTATTTACTCTTATGATGAACTATGTGGCAATTCAGATTGTTGCATTCTTTACCCTTGAATGGTCTATGCCGAAAGGCTCGGGCACACCAAGACCCTTGGAATTCGGTCAGCTCCCCACAATTTTCGGGCAGAAGTACCTGATCAATATTTTAATTGTTGCTTTGATTACTGTCATTGTGTACATATACCTTAAATACAGTAAACAGGGCTATGAAATTTCCGTCGTGGGTGAAAGTGAAAATACAGCAAGATATATCGGTATTAACGTTAAAAAGGTTGTTTTAAGAACCATGCTTATTTCCGGTGCAATTTGCGGTATCACAGGCTTTTTGCTGGTGGCAGGAACTGACCACTCGCTAAAGAGTGACACAGCAGGTGGCAGAGGCTTTACGGCGATTATGGTTTCGTGGCTAGCTAAATTTAACCCTGTGTTTATGGTTCTGACGTCGCTTCTCATCGTCTTTTTGCAAAAGGGCGCTTCAAAAATTTCAGAAGTGTACAGACTGAATTCATCTTTTTCAGACATTATCACAGGCATTATCATATTCTTTATCATTGGTTCAGAGTTCTTTATTAACTATAAAATCAAATTCAACAAGAAGGGGGAAAATGTATGATAGCAACAATTATTCAGCGTGCCGTTATGCAGGGAACTCCTTTGCTGTTTGGCTCAACAGGTGAAATTCTGACAGAAAAGTCTGGTCACTTAAATCTGGGTATTCCGGGCATTATGTATGTGGGTGCCATCAGCGGTGTTGCAGGTGCTTTTCTTTACGAGCACGGCGTAGCAGAAATCAATCCCTTTCTTGCGGTTTTAATCCCCTTGATTTGCTCACTTATAGGCTCTATTTTAATGGGTCTTATTTACTGTTTTTTAACAGTAACCCTTCGTGCCAATCAGAATGTAACCGGTCTTGCTCTCACGACTTTTGGTATCGGCATTGGCAACTTTTTTGGCGGTTCATTGATTAAGCTTGTTAATTCTGACGTTCCGTCCATTGCTCTTTCTAAAACGAGTACAGCCTTTAAAACCCAACTGCCTTTTGCTGACAACCTTGGTTGGTTTGGCGACATCTTTCTGTCATACGGCTTTTTGGTTTATGTGGCAATCATCGTTGCTTTGGTTTCTTCTTTTATTTTAAACAAAACAAGAGTAGGGCTTCATTTAAGAGCCGTTGGTGAAAACCCCGGTACCGCTGATGCGGCAGGTATCAACGTAACTAAGTATAAATATCTTGCAACCTGCATCGGCAGCGCTATTGCCGGTCTTGGTGGACTGTATTATGTTATGGATTATGCAAACGGTGTTTGGTCAAACAACGGTTTTGGTGACAGAGGCTGGCTTTCTATTGCCCTTGTTATTTTCTCGGTATGGCGTCCGTCTATCAGCATTATCGGCTCCATTCTTTTTGGTTTTTTATATGTTATCCCGACATATATTCCCGGTATCAGCGTCAGCTCGAAAAAGCTTTTTGAAATGCTGCCCTATGTGGTTACCATTATTGTTCTCATCATCACCAGTATGAGAAACAAGAAGGAAAACCAGCCGCCTGCGGCTTTGGGCTTACCGTACTTCAGAGAAGAACGATAAATTAATTACTAAAAAAACGGCTGAGCATTTGCTCAGCCGTTTTTGCATACTGTTATGATTAGATTGCAAGAAAAACATTTTTGTGGTAAAATAAAAGTGAATTATCTAATTGATAAATTGTTTGGTGTTGCCCTATATAATTTTTTGTTTTGTCTTGGCAAGAGTTCAGTAAGATGTTTGACATTTCATGAGCGAACTGAAATATAAAAGAGGTGAAAGTATGTCAGATGTATTTAGTGTGATTGCAATAGCATTATTTTTTCTGTGTTGGCTTTTGATTATTAAAAAGTTCGTTTTAAGCAGGTGTACAACCATTCAAACCGTTAAGGCAAAAATTGTGGATAAGTACAAACCGGAGATGGTTTCAAAATATCCCGGAATATTTAAACAAGAAAGATACATAGTTGTATTTGAGACAAAGGATAAAAAACTTTCATTTACTGTCTCAGATTTTTCGTATGGAAACTATAAAGTTGGTGAAAAAGGAACTTTGAAGTACAAAGGGAGTAAACTTATAAGTTTCAAGTAATTTTTATCCTGAGTTGACGCGAGTAACATGGATATGACGAAAGTTGTCGAAAACAAAAGCCTCCCCTGTGTAAGGGGAGGTGGGTTACAAAGCAACTCGGAGGGGTTGTAAAAAAAGCTAAACAATCCCCCAGTCTGCTTCGCAGACAGCCCCCTTTAGGCAAGGGGGCCTTTGAAAGGTTGCATCTAAACCTTATGTGTCGCAATCAAAAGACAATATTTTCTATCAATCCCTTTATTATAAACTGAAAGGATGTTTTTAATGAATTTTAAAGAACTTGCCCTAAAGCGTGAAAGCTGTCGTGATTATGACGGCAGACCGGTAGCTCATGAGCTGCTGGCGGATATTATGGAAACAGCTTGCTTGTCACCATCAGCCTGCAATTCTCAGCCCTGGAAGCTGGTTGCAGCAGAGGGTGAAAAGGCAACAGAAATTCGCCCGCTTGTGCAGGAATGCGGACGGAATAAGTTTGCAGTAAATGTGCCTGCTTTTGTAGCAATTTGTGAAACTGAGGCAAGGCTGATGCCGGGCGTGAATGAAAACAATCAGCACTTTGCTCAGATGGATGTGGGTATGGTGACCATGATGCTGACCTTGGCGGCTGCAGATAGAGGACTTTCTACCTGTATTTTAGGTTGTTTTAATGAAGAGGCAATTAAAGATGTACTGAGTATTCCTGAAAACGTATCGGTGCGTCTTGTTGTGGCTGTGGGATACGGTAAAACTGATGAACCCCGAAAGAAAGTCAGAAAAGAAGCTGACGCTGTCCGCAGCTTTAACCGGTGGCAATAATGAAACGGCTCATGCAAAGCTTTTTTGATCAAAACGCCGTAGAACTTGCGCCCAAGCTTTTGGGGCAGGTTCTGTGCCGCAAAACAGAGTCAGGAATTCTGCGGCTTGCAATTACCGAGACAGAGGCTTACTTTACAGAAAACGATACCGCCTGTCATGCCCATAAGGGCAGAACCCCGCGAACAGAACTTTTATACCATCGGGGTGGTTGCGCTTATGTGTATCTGTGTTACGGCATACACAGTCTGTTTAATGTTATCAGCGGAGAAGAGGGCGTGCCACAGGGGGTGCTTATCCGTGGCGTTACCGGCTTTGACGGACCGGGAAAGCTGACCCGTGCCATGGGGATTGACAGAAGCTTAAATGGCATAGACCTTGTTCATAGTGACGTGCTGTGGCTTGAAGAGGGGGAGACCCAAGCGTATTTCACCACACCCCGAATCGGTATTGACTATGCAACTGAAGAATATAGGAATATTTGCTGGCGGTTTGTGTCGAAAAACCGCTGATTTTCAGGTAGAAATCTTTTGTAATGGAAAAAACATGAATATTTTGTGAAATATATTAAATAATCTGTTGACAAGCGGAAATAAAATTGGTATAATATACTTTGTAGTTTTATACAGCTAATAGGTTGTTTAGTATGACCGAACCCAACGCAAAGTACCGGAGGGAGGGAATAACATGTCTGAAATTAGATTAAAAGATCACGAATCTTTAGATAGTGCCCTGCGTCGTTTCAAGCGTTCCTGCGCTAAAGACGGCGTTCTTTCAGAACTTAGAAAAAGAGAGCATTATGAAAAGCCCAGCGTAAAGAGAAAAAAGAAATCTGAAGCTGCTAGAAAGAGAAAGTTCAAATAATTGTATTTGATAATCTGATTGGCTTAAAAACAGCAAGGCATATTGCCTTGCTGTTTTTTCTTTCTGCTGCATCAGTATTGACAAAAATGGAAGAATTATGGTATAATGTTTCTATAATTTATAAGGGGGTTTTCTTATGAACAAATTAAATCAGTTTAAGGGGTATGCACCCTATGTAGCGGCTATTTGCTGTCTTATTTATGAAGCATTCAGCCTGGCTTGGGGCGGTGCATTTGTGAGCAGTGTAATTTTCGTTGCAATTTTGGTTGCCGGTGCCTGCTGTCTGATCGAAAAGCAAAAGGCAGACTTTGTGGGCCTTATCGCTCTTGCGGTTGCCAGCGTTTTTTCTATCATTGACTTGGTGTTATCTGTTATTGACGTTATTGGTTATATCGCTCAGCGCTATCCCGCCGGTGTTGTTGTGCAGAGCATATTGTGGCTGATTCCTGATGTGGTTGCGTTACTTGCAGTTGTAGCATTGACAGCGATCGTTTTTCTCTGTATGAAAAAGAAGCCCAACGCTTTAACAAAGTTCTGGTACGGTCCAGCTGCTTTGGTTGTGGTTGGTGCACTTATTACATTTATTTTTGGCATTCTGTTCTACTTTATCTTCAATGACTTTGTATACGTTGGTGATGGCGTATTGGGCTATTTGCTGACTAAGGTAGGTCGTTTTCTTGTTAATCTTTCTTTGGCAGGCGGTTTTGCCGGTATTGGTATGCATGCCTTATCAAAAAAACAGCAATAGACAAAGACAGTTAAAAAAGACAGGCATTTTGTATTGCCTGTCTTTTTTTGTTGCTGTGTTCTGTTGGTGTGGGGTGTATCCGGCATGAAACATCTTCATATTTCGTATATATACAAAGAGGTGTTTTCATGAAAACAAGAATTTTATTTATCACTGTGCGTGGGGTATACCTTGCCATCTTTTTCAGCCTTGTGGTGTGCGGTGCTTGTGTTGGCATGTGGCTTTCACTGTCTGCAGGTATGGAGGCGGATACCGGTTCCGGTGGCAGGCTTGCTATTGTAATTGATGACTTTGGTTTGCAGAGAAAGGGTGTTTCTGAAATGCTTGCTCTTGATTGCAAACTGACAGCGGCTGTTATGCCTTTTTTAGCTTATTCTGAGGCGGATGCCGAGGCAGCCGTTGAAAACGGAAAAGAGGTTATCATACACATCCCCATGCAGGCAACCACCCATGATATACCATCCCACTTAGGGCCTCGCCCTGTTACAATCCGTGACAGCGAGTCGGATATCAAAAAATGGGTTTCTGATGCAGCGGAGAACCTGCCTGAAGCAGTGGGCGCCAACATACATATGGGTACGCTCAGCAGCTCAAAGGAGTATGTTATGCGCCCGCTTATGGAAGCGCTGCATGCTAAAGGAATGATTTTCCTGGATTCAAAAACAAGCTCTAAAAGCGTTTGCCGGGCAGTAGCAGGGCAGACAGGTATCCGGTTTGCTGAAAATGATGTGTTTTTAGAACACGAAAGCAAGAGCAAGGGATACATCAAAAAAAGGCTTAGAAAAGCAATGAAAATAGCGCAGGAAAAAGGGGCTTGTATTGCCATCGGGCATGTGGGCTGTGAAGGCGGAAAAGTGACAGCAGAGGCGATTGCAGAGCTTTTGCCGGAGTTCAGCGAAAACGGGGTTCAGCTTGTTTTTTTATCCGAACTCATCCGATAAAATGCATCCTTTAACAAATTTATCAAAATTAGCAAATTTTCTTGTAAATTTTCAATCTTTGTGATACAATAGTGTAAATTGGGTTTTTTATGTTCATCAGAACCCCGATGGCAGATGTATGACAGAATAAAGGAGCAGTTTCGTTGAATACAAATCGCTTAAAATATTATTTTTTAAACACCTTGCTGACCATTGCGCTTTGTGTTGCTTATTGCCTTTTTGGCAGTTTTATCAGTACTGTAATCGGTATGCTTATTGCGGCGCTTTTAGGTATGGTTATGTATAGAGAGCATTTTGGCCTGGGTTTTGGTAATGCTATTTTGGTTTTAATAATTTTTACGCTTTTTCTTGGGCCGGAGGTAGCGATTATCAATGGTGTACCTTTGATTTTGTTGGGTATTTCATTATGTCTTGGCACCAAAACGAAAATGAAACTGCACCATATGATTATGCTTTGTACAGTATTATACCTGTTAGATATTTTGATTGGTTTAAAGCTGACAGAGAGTTTGACAAACGGCGAATTTTCCTTCAACAGCTATATGCTTGCAACCGGTGAACAGATGCGTGAGGTTATGCAGTTGTATTATCCTGATCCTGAATACCGTGAAATGATTGATCAGGCTATCAGTATGTCGGTGGATACAAGCATAATGTTAGCCCCGGCTGTGTTTACGCTTGTTTGTGTTGTGCTTTCTTATGTTTTGATCTCTGTTTATAAAAAAATGCAGATGGCGCAAAAAACAGATATGTCATTCTGGGTGCCCTTTAATCAGCTGCAGGCAGACAGGCTGTTTGCTGTTTTATTCCTTGTTTTGTTTGTTTTGCTGACGGCATCAAAAAACGGTATGTTTTTCTCTGTGGTTGCCAATGTGGTTTTGATTTTGACCTTTTTGTTCTTGGTGCTGGGTCTTTCGGTGTTTAACTACAAATTAAAGCAAAAAGGCGCAGGGAATACAATGCGCAATCTGTTAACAGCGGCTTTAATTTGTTTTTCGACAATGTTTTGTATGATTCCGGTTTTTGCCCTGATTATTTGCGGGCTGACAGATGCATTTTTTGATTACAGAGGTTTGCGCCCGGATGATTCGCAAGAGAATAACAACGGTTAAGTTAAGGATAGGGAGGGACAGTTATGGATACGAAGCAAAAAGCAAAAGCCTATTATATGACCGGTGGCTATTATATTATCATTATATTCCTTATGGGTCTTATAACCTTTTGGTTTAACCACTATCTTGCAATAGCAGAGCTTATTGTTGGTGCTATTTTGTGCATTGTCAATTATATATACAAAAAATATACTGAAAAAAGAATTTCGGATATGTTTGAGGCTATGACATTGCAAATCGGCTCAGAAACACAAAACGCTTTAATGCATTTTCCGCTTCCTGCTGTGCTGATTGAAAAGGATGGCAGAATCAAGTGGTTTAATGAGCTTTTCCTGCGTATGACCGGCGAACAGCACCTGTATGACAAAAGTGTTCACGCAGTGATTCCGGGGCTGGTTTCAGAGAGCTTTGCAACAGATTCAAAGGAGTCAATTTATACGACAGTTACCTTTAACGATCGCACCTTCAGGGTCTTTGGCAGCCACTCTCAGCAGGATGATAAAAAAAGCGGCTTTGTGGTTTTGTATTTTGATGAAATCACCGATTTTGTCAAACTGCAGCAGAAGTATATTGACGAAAAGACGTTTGAATGTCTTGTGTTTGTTGATAACTACGACGAACTCATGGAGTCTGTGGCAAGAAACGCAACACCACAGCTACAGGGTCAGATTTATAAATATATCAACGACTGGGCAGAAGCCAATGGCGGCGTGCTGATTAAGTACGAAAAAGACAAGTATTGCATTTTGTTTGAATATGCACGGTTGGATGATTTTGTAAAAAGCAAGTTTGATATTTTGTCTCAGATCAGAGGTATCTCAGAGGGTAATACCATTCCTGCCAGCGTCAGCATTGGTATTGGCTTAAATGGTAAGGATATTGTGGAAAACGACCAGTTCGCAAAAGCGGCTGTTAATATGGCTTTGGGTCGCGGCGGCGATCAGGCAGTTATTAAAGATCAGGATCAGTTCCGCTTTTATGGCGGAACCAGTAAAGAATATGAAAAGAGTACCCGTGTTAAAGCGCGTGTGGTCAGCTATGCCCTTAGTGGCCTGATTACAAGCGCGGATAACATTATTGTTATGAGCCATAAAAACGCGGATGTAGACTCGTTGGGTGCTGCCTTTGGTGTTTACAGATTATGTAAAATGCAGGATAAGCCTGTCAACATTTTACTTGAATCTTATGACCAGACAGTTAAAAATATGTTGAGCCGTCTGGAAAATATTGAAGAATATGAGGGCTTGTTTGTCAACAGCCAGCAGGCTATGGCGAAAAGCACGCCCGGCACCCTTTTTGTGGTTGTGGATACCCACAAGCCGAGCTTACTCGAAGCACCTCAGATTTTGCCTAAATCAAAGCAGATTGTAGTCATTGACCACCATCGTCGGGGTGCGGAGTTCATTGACAATACCGCTCTTATATATCATGAGCCCTATGCATCCTCTGCCTGCGAAATGCTGACAGAAATTCTGCAGTATTCTGCCAATAAAATGTCTTTAACCAAGCTTGAGGCAGAGTGCCTGTATGCCGGTATTGTGATTGATACCAAACACTTTACCTTTAAAACCGGTGTCAGAACTTTTGAAGCGGCGTCTTTCCTTCGCAAGCAGGGTGTTGACACGGTTGCGATCAAAACTATGTTCCAGCAGGATTTGTCAACCTATATCAAGCGTGCAACCATCATTCGTGATGCTGAAATATTCCGTGACCATATAGCCATCAGCAGCTATAAAGAAGATGAGAAAAACATGAACATTGTTGTGGCGCAGGCGGCAGACGAACTGCTTAATATTAAAGGCATCACCGCATCTTTTGTTCTTTATAAGACCGGAAACGGTGTCAGCATCAGCGGTCGTTCATTGGGTGGTATCAACGTACAGATGATTCTGGAAAAACTGGGCGGCGGCGGTCATATGACCATTGCCGGTGCACAACTTTCCGATGTGTCACTTTCTGATGCAAAAGAACAGCTTGAGCAGGCGATTGACGATTATTATCTTGAAACTGTGGATTAAATGTGAAATTCTACTGAAGGAGTGTATCATACATGAAAGTAATATTAACAGCTGACGTTAAAGGACAGGGCAAAAAGGGCCAGATGATTAATGCGTCAGACGGCTATGCAAGAAATTTCTTACTGCCGAAGGGCTTGGCCATTGTTGCCGATAAAAGTGCTATGACAGAGCTTGAAAGTAAGCAGAGCGCGGCAGCCTATCATAAAGAGCAAGAGAAAAAGCAGGCTATGGAGCTGGCTGAAAAGCTGAATGAGGCTGTGGTTACATTTACAGCCAAGGCCGGCGAAAACGGCAAGCTGTTTGGTTCCATTACCGCCAAAGATGTTGCAGAAGAACTGAAAATGCAGTGTCATTTGGTGATTGATAAGAAAAAAATTCAGCTGCCTGATGGCATCAAAACCCTTGGTACAACCATTGTGACAGTTAAAGTATATCCCGAAATTACGGCTAAGATAAAGGTCAATGTAAATGCCCAGTGACCGGAAAGGAAACATGATGGAAAACGGTGTTCCTAAGGTTATGCCTCATAACAAGGAAGCGGAGCAGTCTATTTTAGGTGCTATGCTGATAGACGCAGAGTGCGTCACCTTGGTGTTTGAGCATTTAAGTAATAAAGATTTTTATATTGAAGCAAACCGGCTGATTTTTGAAGCTATGCAGGCTCTTTTCAACCGCGACTCTGCCATTGACCTTGTAACGGTTTCAGAGGAGCTGACCCTGCGAGAACAACTGGCAGCTGTGGGCGGCGTTGAATATCTTGCATATCTTGCTTCAACACTGCCGACAACGGCGAACCTGAAGCAATATCTTGACATTGTGCAGGATAAGGCTTTGCTCAGACGCCTGATTCACGCTTCAGGTGAGATTATGGATATGGGCTATTCCCCGGGGGCGGCATCTAAAAACATTGCAGATGAGGCAGGACGCCTGATTTTTGATGTCCTTGAAAATCAGGAACAGCGCGGTATAGTACATATTAAAGATATCTTGCTTCAAACCCATGATTCTCTGGCTGAAATCTATCAGAACCACGGCAAACTCACAGGTGCGCCTACCGGTATTACAGAGCTTGACAAGGCGCTGTTTGGCTTGCAGAAGTCTGACCTTATTCTGATTGCGGCAAGACCGTCCATGGGTAAAACCAGCTTTGCGTTAAACATTGCAACGCACGCGGCAGTTCATGGCAATGTGCCTGTTGCAATTTTCAGCCTGGAAATGTCAAGTGTTCAGCTCGTATCCCGTATTATCAGTTCTGAAATGCTGATTGACAGTAACCACCTGCGAACAGGTGAACTGACTGATGACGATTGGGAAAAGATAGCGGCATCCCTGTCAACGTTAGGCCAGGCACCGATTTATATCAACGACTCAACCAATGTTACAATCAGTGACATTCGCGCCAAGTGCCGGAGACTTAAGGTTGAAAAGGGCCTTGGTCTTGTGGTGATTGACTATCTGCAGTTAATGCAGGGCACTCGTCCTGAGAACCGACAGCAGGAAATTTCAGATATTTCCCGTTCTCTTAAGATTCTGGCAAAGGAACTGAATGTTCCGATTATTGCTCTTTCTCAGCTATCCCGTGCACCTGAACAGCGTGCAGAACATCGCCCGATGCTTTCTGACCTGCGTGAATCCGGTGCCATTGAGCAGGATGCGGATATTGTAATGTTTTTATACCGTGATGACGTGTATAACCCTGACACTGAAAAGAAAAATGTGGCAGAATGTATTATTGCCAAGCACAGAGCCGGCGAGAGGGGAACGATTGAAATGTTCTGGGCGGGGCAGTATACACGTTTTATGAATCTGGATAAACATCGTGATTGATATGTTAGAAAAAGTTAAAAAAACGATTTTAGAACATAAACTTATTACGCAAGGCGACAAGGTGCTGGTTGCCCTTTCGGGTGGGGCAGACTCTGTTTGTTTGCTTGTATGTTTACTTGCCCTTGCAGACGCTTTAAACCTGTCTGTTTCAGCTGCACATGTGAATCACGGCCTGCGTGGACAGGATGCTGACCGTGATGAAGAATTTGTCCGCTCCTTGTGCGATGAACGGGGTGTGCCATTGTATGTACATAGGGCAGACGTGTCACAGGTTGCCAAGGAAAGAAAAGTAGGTCTTGAAGAAGCCGGCCGTTATGTGCGCTATAGTTTTTTTGATGATTTGATGAAAGAGCATGGCTTTGATAAGATTGCCACAGCTCATCACGCAGGGGATGCTATTGAAACGGTGCTGATGCGACTGATGCGTGGAACAGGGATTTTGGGTCTTGCCGGCATTCCGTATCAGAACGGTGCTGTTATCCGTCCGCTTCTGGACACAACAAGGCAAGAGATTGAAGCCTTTTTAGAGAAACAAAATCTTTCCTACCGGACAGATTTATCAAATTATGAAACAAACTTTACCCGCAATCGGGTGAGACACGAACTAATCCCGCTGATTGAGGAAAAGTTTAATCCGGGGTTTGCCCGCTCTTTTCAGGAGCAGATAGGGTTGTATGCCGACTGCAGTGCATATATACAAGAAGAGGCAGAAAAACTTTTTGTACGCACGGCAACTTTTGTGCCGGGGGGCTATGGTTTTGCGTGTCAAAAGCTTTTGAATGAAAATGAGTTTGTAGTCAGCACAATGCTACACCTGAAGGCAACAAAAGTTACCGGAGGGGAGGTTTCTGGTCAGCATATTCGCAGGGTAATGGACATTTTAAAAGCGCAATCCGGAGCGGTAACTTTGCCCAAAGAGGGGCTGGCAGAGGTGTGTCACGGTGTCTTGTATATTCGTAACGACATAAGTGTAAAGGCGTTTGCCTATACATTTGAAACTAAGGTTTTCATCCCTGAGGCGGATTGTTATATTACAGTCAAAGAAAAGGCAGAAAAGCCTCAAAAACGCGGTAGAAACGTAGCTTGCCTTGATGCGGAAAAGCTGAAAGGTAAGAAACTGATGGTTAGAAATCGTGCCGCAGGGGATGCTTTTTATCCTACCGGTATGGAGGGTAAAAAGAAGCTGCAGGATTTTTTTGTTGACCAAAAGGTACCATATTTTATGCGGGACAGGATTCCGATTTTGACCGCAGATGATGAGATTGTCTGGATTGCAGGCTATCGCCCTGACAGACGTTTTGCAGCAACAGACGAAACAAGCGCAGTTATCTGCGTAGAGATACATAAGGGGGAGCAATTGTGAAACATTTAGAAGAAAACATTGAAAGAGTTTTACTGACTAAAGAGGAAATTGCAGCAAAAGTTTGCGAAGTTGCAGAAGAAATGGGAGACTTTTACAAGGGTCAGGAAGTCGTTATGGTTTGCATCTTAAAGGGTAGTGTAACCTTTTTTGCTGACCTTGCAAGAGAAATTCCCTTTCCTGCAGTGTTTGACTTTATGTGCGTTTCAAGCTACGGCAGCGGTTCTGTTTCAGGCGGCAGTGTTCGCATTTTAAAGGATTTGACAGTTGATATTACTGACAAGCATGTTGTGATTGTTGAAGATATTTTAGACACAGGCAACACCCTTTCTGCCTTGTTTGAACAGTTAAAGGCAAGAAAGCCTGCTTCTTTGAAACTGTGCTGTCTGTTGGATAAGCCCGACCGTCGGACAAAGCCCATTAGTGCTGACTTTTTGGGTTTTACTATTCCCGATGAGTTTGTTGTGGGTTATGGCCTTGACTACAATGAAGCATACAGACAACTGCCTTATGTAGGCATTTTAAAGCGTAGTGTGTATGAAAAATAAGTGAATTTCAAATAAAAAATGAATAGAAAGTAAAGTTTTTTGATATTCCTTGTAATTTATCTTGTTTTGTGTTAAACTAAATTCTATTCTAAAAGTCCATAAGGAGTGACAGACTTGAAAAAAAAGCATCTGGGCGGCATAGGGTTTTATATTTTGCTGTTCTTAATTGTTTTACTTATGTTCGGCATTTTTAATTATGAACCGGGCATAAAAAGTATTCCGTATTCTGAATTGCTTTCTAATATTCAAAAGGGCAAGGTGTCAGAGCTGATTCTGACAGACCGTACGGCAACCATTACGCTTTCCGGTGTTGAGATGAAGCGCCCCAATGACGATAAACGTGTTTCTGATATTGCCTCCATATATATTCTGTATGAGGATGCAGGCGACGCCATTCGTGAGCAAATGAACGCAGGTAAACTGAAGGTAGAAACGCCGGCACCGCAGGAAATGCCATGGTGGCTTTCGCTGTTGCCTACGCTACTCACGGTAGGTATTTTTGTTCTGTTTTGGTTTGTGTTTATGCGCCAGTCACAGGGTGGCGGCAAGGTGATGTCTTTTGGCAAAAGTAATGCAAAGGTGAACCAGAACGGAGACACACAGGTAACTTTTCAGGATGTTGCCGGTGCTGACGAGGAAAAGGCTGAACTCGAAGAAATTGTAGACTTTTTAAGAGATTCATCCAAGTTTATTGAGCTTGGTGCCAGAATCCCTAAGGGCGTTTTGTTAGTGGGCCCTCCGGGTACCGGTAAAACTCTGCTTGCAAAAGCCGTTGCAGGAGAGGCAAAGGTGCCGTTTTTCAGCATCAGCGGCTCTGACTTTGTGGAAATGTTTGTGGGCGTGGGTGCATCCCGTGTGAGAGACTTATTTGAAAAAGCCAAAAAGAATGCCCCCAGCATTATCTTTATTGATGAAATTGATGCTGTTGGCCGTCACAGAGGTGCAGGTCTTGGCGGTGGCCACGATGAACGTGAGCAGACCTTAAACCAGCTTTTGGTTGAGATGGACGGCTTTGGCGTTAATGAAGGTATTATTATCATTGCAGCGACCAACCGCCCGGATATTCTGGACCCGGCGCTTCTGCGTCCCGGTCGTTTTGACCGCCAGGTTGTTGTTAATTATCCTGATGTAAAGGGCAGAGAAGCGGTGCTTAAGGTGCATTGCCGTAAAAAGCCTTTGGCTAGTGATGTTGACCTTTCTGTTATTGCGAAAACCACATCCGGCTTTACCGGTGCGGACCTTGAAAACCTGATGAATGAAGCGGCACTGCTTGCAGCTAAGCAGGGCAAGAAGAAAATTGAGATGGCAGATATTGAGAATTCTATCATCAAAGTCATTGCTGGACCGGAAAAACGGTCTAAATCCGTTACGGATAAGGAAAAGAGACTGGTTGCCTATCACGAGGCAGGTCATGCCATTACTCATAAGCTGATGCCTGATTGTGACCCTGTTCACGAAATTTCCATTATTCAGCGCGGTCGCGCAGGAGGTTATACGCTGTCCCTTCCTTCGGAAGACAGAAACTATATTTCCAAACAGCATATGTTGGATGAACTTGTGACCCTGCTTGGTGGTCGTACAGCTGAAAAAATTGTACTGGGTGATATCAGCACAGGCGCCTCTAACGACATTATGCGCTCTACTAAAATTGCCCGTGATATGGTTATGAAATATGGTATGAGTGATGTCTTAGGGCCTATGACCTTTGGTTCTGATAACGATGAAGTGTTCCTTGGCAGAAGCTATAGTCAGAACCGTGATTACAGCGAACAGGTTGCATCAGAAATTGATCAGGAAGTCAGACGGATTATTGATGAGGCATATAAGCGTTGTGAAGCCATGCTGACAGAGCACAGAGAACAGCTTGACCGTGTTGCTGAGGCTTTAATTGAGAAAGAAAAGCTTTCCGGCGAAGAATTTGAAGCAATTTTTGCCGGCAAAGCTGAGGATACTCCCGAAGTAGTAGAAGAGGCTGCATCAGAGGCGGAAACAGATGTACCGGAAGCACCGGTAAAATAAAGATTTTTGGCAGGCTGTAGCGAAGGTTACAGCCTGCTTTTCTGTTTTGTTTAAAACATCGTAAAATACTACATTGTTGCATGAAAAAGTATAAGTTTTTTATCGAAAAAATAGTAGGAAGTTAACAAATAAATAATTGATTTTTTTATATTATTGTGGTATAATGAACGCATGCTTATTTTAATTTTTATAAGTGGCGTTCATTGCACCATAATTTTTCTTGAATTGATTTTTATAATGAAAAATTATGGGATAATAAATTGAAGACATAGTATGTTGAGAATTTTGTCTTTTGACAATAAGATAGGAGTCATTGCGTATGCAAATTAAGGCACCGAGGGGAACTCATGACGTTCTGCCTCAAGAATCATATAAATGGCACAAAATTGAAAGTACCATCAAAGAACTCTGTCAGGATTTTGATTATAAAGAAATCAGAACCCCTGTGTTTGAGCACACAGAGCTTTTTGAACGTGGTGTGGGCGAAACCACAGACGTTGTGCAGAAGGAAATGTACACCTTTTTAGATAAGGGTGACCGTAGCATTACTCTGCGCCCTGAGGGTACCGCTTCTGTTGTACGAAGCTTGGTTGAGCATTCCATTTATGCACAGCCCCTGCCTGCAAAGCTTTATTATGTTACCCCTTGCTTCCGTTATGAGAAGCCTCAGGCAGGTCGCCTGCGTGCGTTCCATCAGTTTGGGGTAGAGGTGTTTGGCGCTGAAGATGCAGCACTGGATGCTGAGATTATTTCACTGGCACTTGAACTGTTCCGCCGCTTGGGCGTAACCGGCGTTGAGCTTGAAATTAACAGCATCGGCTGTCCTGAATGCCGCAAGGCATATAACCAAAAGCTTCGGGATTATTTTAAGCCGCATCTTAACGATTTGTGTGAAACCTGTCGTCAGCGTTATGAAAAGAATCCTTTGCGTATTTTAGACTGTAAGCAGCAGAGCTGCAAGGATATTTATAATTCAGCACCCATTCTTCTGGATAATATCTGTCCTGATTGTGAATCACATTTTGAACGCTTGAAGGCCTGCCTTGATGTGATGGGTATTCCGTACACAGTAGACGGTACGATTGTTCGCGGTCTTGACTATTATACAAGAACCGTGTTTGAAATTGTTTCTAAAAACATTGGCGCTCAGGGCACAGTTTGTGGCGGCGGTCGCTATAACGGTCTGGTTTCAGAACTTGGCGGACCGGAGCTGCCTGCTGTTGGCTTTGGCCTTGGTATGGAGCGGTTGCTGCTCTTACTTGAAAATTTGGAAATTGACTTAGGCGGCGTTGATGCGGCAGATTTATACATTGGTCACATTGGCGAGCGTGCTGATTTGTATGTTCAGAAGCTGGTTCTTGACCTGCGGCGTCAGGGTGTATCTGTTTGCCGCGACTATATGAATCGTAGCGTTAAAGCGCAGATGAAATATGCTGATAAAATCGGCGCAAAATATACAATGGTGCTGGGCGATAATGAAATTGATGAAGGCCTGGCAAAACTGAAAAATATGGAAACCGGCGACACGACAGAGGTCAAGCTTGATACTCTGGGAGATTTTTTTAAACAGCTTGGAGGAGTAGAGTAAATGGAAACATTAGCAGGACTCAAAAGAACACATAAATGCGGTGAACTGCGTAAAGAAAACGTGGGCGCAGAAGTAACCGTTATGGGCTGGGCACATGCTTACCGCAACTTAGGTGGCGTCATTTTCGTATATCTGCGTGACCGCAGCGGTATGGTACAGCTTGTTTTTAACGAAGAACAGAATAAGGAAATTTTTGAAAAGGCAGAAACCATTCGTAATGAGTTTGTATTAGCTGCTGTTGGTGAGGTTGTGCTTCGTGATGCAGCAGCAGTTAACGACAAGGTTCCTACCGGCGATATTGAAATTACTGTTAAAGAACTCAGGATTCTGTCCAAGGCTGAAACACCGCCGATTTATATTGAAGAAGATTCTGACGTGCGTGAGGAAGTGCGTCTGAAATATCGTTACTTGGACCTGCGCCGTCCGGATATGCAGCGCCTGATAGAACTCCGTCACAGAGTTTGTAAAATTGTTCGTGACTATTATGATAAAAACGGCTTTTTGGAAATTGAAACCCCGATGCTGACCAAGTCAACACCGGAAGGTGCCAGAGACTATCTGGTTCCCAGCCGTGTGCATCCCGGTCATTTCTATGCATTGCCGCAGTCACCTCAGCTTTACAAGCAGCTGTTAATGCTCTCCGGTATGGATCGCTATCTGCAGATTGTAAAGTGCTTCCGTGATGAGGACCTGCGTGCAGACCGCCAGCCTGAATTTACTCAGATTGACCTTGAAATGTCATTTGTTAACGTGGATGACGTATTAGAAATCAACGAAGGCTTAATGAAGGTTATTTTTAAAGAAATCTTAGGTATTGATTTAAAAACACCCTTCCGTCGTATGACCTATCAGGAGGCAATGGATCGCTTCGGTTCAGACAAGCCTGATACCCGTTTTGGCTTTGAGCTGGTTGACTTGTCAGATATTGTGAAGGATTGTGGTTTTAAGGTATTCACAGACGCTGTAGCCGGTGGTGGCAGCGTGCGTGCCATCAACTGCAAGGGCGGTGCGGCAAAATTATCCCGCCGTGACCTTGACTCTTTGGTTGACTTTGTTAAAATCTACAAAGCCAAGGGTATGGCATGGATGACTGTTGAAGAAGAAGGTATCAAATCTTCTATCGCTAAGTTCTTAAGCGAAGATGAAGTTAAGAACATTCTTGCAAAGACAGAAGCAGAAGCCGGCGACATCATTATGTTTGTTGCAGACAAAAACAGTGTTGTTTATGACGCTTTGGGTAACCTGAGACTTGAGCTTGCCCGTCGCTTTGATATGCTGAAAAAGGATGAATATGACCTTTTATGGGTAACAGAGTTCCCGCTGTTTGAGTACAGCGAAGAAGAGGACCGCTATGTTGCAAAGCATCATCCCTTTACCATGCCGATGGACGAGGATATTCCCCTGCTTTCAACTGAACCTGAGAAAGTCCGTGCTAAGGCTTATGATATGATTTTTAACGGCAACGAGGTTGGCGGCGGAAGCCTCCGTATCTTTAATACAGAACTGCAGCAGCAGATGTTTGAAGCCTTAGGCTTTACCAAAGAAGAAGCATGGGAACAGTTTGGCTTCCTTATGAATGCATTCCGTTACGGCACACCGCCTCATGGTGGTATGGCATACGGTCTTGACAGATTGGTTATGCTTCTTGCCGGTCGTGATTCTATCCGTGACGTTATTGCATTCCCCAAGGTTAAGGACGCATCTGAACTGATGACCGAAACCCCGGGTACGGTTTCGGCTAAACAGCTCGAAGAACTGCATCTTAGCCTGCAAAATATAGACTAACAATTATGGGGCATCAGGATTATTTTCTGATGCCCTGACAAATTTAGCAGAAAAAATCGGGAGGGTATACATGATTAAGATTAAAAACCTTACCAAAAAATACGGTAAAAAGCTGGCTGTTGACAACATTTCCTTTACAGTTAAAGAGGGCGAAATCCTTGGTTTTTTAGGCCCCAATGGCGCGGGCAAGTCAACAACAATGAATATTTTGACCGGCTATCTTTCCGCAACCAGCGGCGAGGTGTCTGTTGGCGGCTTTGATATTTTAGATAATCCTATTGAAGCGAAGAAAAAAATCGGCTATCTGCCAGAACATCCACCCCTTTATATGGATATGACCGTTCGTGAATATCTGGACTTTGTATATGACCTGAAACAGGTGAAAGAGGACAGAGAAGAACATATTTCTAAAATCTGTGATACCGTTAAAATTACAGACGTTGCTGACAGACTGATTGCTAACCTGTCAAAGGGTTATAAGCAGCGTGTAGGCATTGCTCAGGCAATGGTGGGGAACCCTGAGATTTTGATTCTGGATGAGCCCACCGTAGGTCTTGACCCGAAACAAATTATCGAAATCCGCTCTGTGATTAAAAAGCTGGGACGTCAGCATACAGTTATCTTATCCTCCCATATCCTGCAAGAGGTTAATGCGGTTTGTGAACGCGTACTTATTATCAATAATGGTAAGCTTGTGGCAAGCGATACGCCGGAAAATTTGGGTAAAACCATTTCTAATGAAAATAAGTTTCAGCTTCGCGTTGCCGGCGAAGAACGTGCCATTCTAGACGCCTTAGAGGGCATTAGCGGTATTAAATATGTCAAATCCTTAGGCAGAAAAGAAGCGGGCTCTATTGACTTTGTTGTAGAAGCTGAGCCGGATGTAGACGTCAGAGCCTCTATCTTTAATGCATTGGCATCTGCTAAACTGCCTATGCTGTCATTGCAGACAATGGATCTTTCTTTAGAAGACATCTTCTTAGAGGTTACCGGCAGTCAGGATGGTGTCTATTTTGCAGATGTGGACGAAGAAGAGATTGAGATGATTAATGTAGCGAAAGGAGATACGGACAATGAAAGCAATTTATAAAAGAGAGCTAAGAGCTTATTTTAAATCGCCTTTGGGTTATGTATTTCTTGCTGCTTACTTTTTTGTGGCTTCTGCTACATTTGTGGCAATCAACATGTTTTTAACGGGTCGGACATCCTTGACTGACTTTTTTACCTATGTAAGTCTGGTATTTATTTTTACGATTCCGGTTTTAACAATGCGCCTTTTTGCTGAAGAGAGAAAAAGCAAGACAGATCAGCTACTTTTAACCGCTCCGGTGCGGATAACCGATGTTGTCCTTGGTAAGTTTTTGGCTGCTTCAACGGTTTTGCTGATTGGTGTGGCAGCCTCGACCATATATATCCCCATTATGGAGATGTACGGAACACCGGCTGTAGCTGAGTGTTTGATTGGCTATTTAGGATTATTTTTAATGGGCCTTTTCTTTGTTGCCTTCGGCACCTTTATGTCCTCAATTACAGAAAGCCCTGTAATTGCGGCAATATCAACTTCAGTTATCATCTTCTTTTTATGGTTATTAGGGCTTTTGGGCCTTGGTAATATTCAGTTTGCAAGAGTTATGCCTCTCGGCATAGAGTGGCTGGGCAAGGCTCTTGATTGGGTTATGGACTTTATCTCGATTACGAATCGGATGTATGACTTTACGTTGGGAACACTGAATTTGGTTCCTGTTTTCTACTTTGTCAGCCTGACCGGACTGTTTTTATTCCTGACGGTTCGTGTAATTGAAAGACGGCGTTGGAAGTAAGCTTACAATTCAGATTCAGAAAGGATGGAGTAGTATGAAAAATAAAAAATTCAGATATTCGCTGAACTCAAAGGCGTTTATTATCGGTGCCGTTGTTGTTGTATTGTTACTCAATGCAATCTTAATATCGTTAGACAGCAAAATTCCTCTGGAATTTGATTTTACCGGAGATGGCATTTACGCCCTGACAGATGAGTCAAAGGAGATTGTAGATCAAATTAAAGAACCCACGGAGATTTTGTTTTTAACTGACGGTGAAGATAATGGATACTTTTCTATCGTCAGAAATGTGCTTGATAAATATAGCCAGAGAAATTCTAACATTACGGTGCGTGAAGTTGACCTCATTAAAAATCCTTTCGAGGTTCAGCAGTATATGAGCGAAGTGCGTTATGCAGGCTCTTTGGTTATTCGCCGGGGAGAACGCTATAAAATTGTTGATTCGTCAAACTTTTTCAATACGGAGAACGGTTACAGCTACATAGAAAATGCGGTCACAACAAAGCTTGCGGCTTTTGTTGATGACTTGGAAGAGTCAACCTTATATTTTACGGTTGGTCACGGGGAATATTCTTCCGAACAAGCTAAGATTGCTTTCAAGGATTATACCATTAAGGATTTGAACTGTCAGCTGGATGATTTTCCGACAGAAAAAGAATCAGTAGTGTTTATCGTAGCACCGCAGGCAGATTTTTCTCCTGAAGAAATTGATAAGCTTGATAAGTATCTGGAAAAAGGCGGTAATGTACAAATCTATTTTGACCCCGTATATAGTGAGGACGAATTGCTGAATCTTTGCAGTTATTTAACTGAGGATTGGGGCATTGTATATAGCGAAAATACAGTTTTAGACAATAGTGCGGTTTTTGAGGGCACACTTTTTATGGCTGGCGAGTTGGGTGAGCATGATATTACCAATCCCATTAAGGAAAGTCAAAAAAGCGTTGTATATGGTCCTGCAAACAGCTTTACCGTGGCAGCGGATAAGCCGTCAAGTGTGAAAATACAGACCTTGCTGTCTTCAACTGATAAAGGATATGCCGTAGACGAAGAAAAGATTGTTGAAAACGGAAAATTTGACGTGGTCTTGGCTGCAATGAAAGAGTCAAGCAACATTCAGAATGAAATCGTTACAAGCCGGTTGATTGTAGGCGGTTCGGTACTGTTTTTTGATAACGCCGCAACCAATCATCTCTATGCCAATGAGGATGTGTTGTTAAATTCCGTAAACTGGATGGCCGGCGGCGATGCATCAGTAACTGTTCGCGCTAAATCTATTGCCAGCGGTCATATCGTTATGAAAACATCTCAGGTAATGACCTGGCTTGTGATTCTGGTTCTGGTCATTCCTTTGGCGACTTTAGCTTGCGGCATTGTTGTTTTTGTAAAACGGCGCCATAAATAAAAATAAAAGTCAGAAACGGTATTGTTTCTGACTTTTATCAAAGGATTGAAAGGGTGGTTTTGTGAAAAAGATTATATCATTATTATTGACAGTTATGCTTATGGCAACTTGTATCTCAATCCCTGTAATGGCAGAGGAGGAAGCAGGAATTTCTGTTCTGCTTGATGGTGAATATGTAGCGTTTGATGTTGCACCCACCATTATTGACGGTCGCACTATGGTTCCTGTCAGAGCAATTTTTGAAGCGCTTGGGGCAACGGTAGACTGGCAACAGGAAATCCAAACAGTTGTCTCCAATAAAGGAGATAGCAATATCTCTCTTAAAATTAACGATGCAACCTTATATAAAAATGGTGAAGCTATTACTTTAGATGTGCCGGCTCAGTTGATTGAAAACCGCACGTTGGTTCCCGTCCGTGCCATCAGCGAGGCGTATGGCTGCTATGTTGATTGGAACGAATGGACAAAAACTGTTTTGATTATCTCTGACCTTGATACAACTGCTGTTGCAACAGTAAATGGTGACGCGATAACAGCGGGCTATTATAATTATATCCTGACCCAAATGGAGTCAAACGCAATGCAGAATATGGGTCTTCAGCCTGCTGATTTCAAAAATGCATGGACTTCTGATATAGGTGGCATCACCCTTGGTGATTATATTGTCAATATGGCGTATGAACAGTGTGTATTTACAAAATCGAATGCACAAAAGGCAAGAGCAGAGGGAATTGTATTAACAGATGCAGACAAACAGAACATTGATAAACTTGTAAAGACCGTACTTGCCGTATATGGCGAGGAAAACGAAGAACTTCTGAAACTGGCTGGCTTGACTGTGAATTCAATCAGGGAATTTTACACCGATAATATGTATTTGGAAAAATATGCCAACAATCTTTTGGATGAGACCATTTCTGACGAGGGTGCAAAAGAATATTTAGAACAAAATTATGTTAAAGCGAAGCATATTTTAATTTCTACAATGGATATGGAAACCGGTATGCCCTTACCTGAAGATAAGATTGCAGCTAAGAAAAAGCTTGCTGAACAAATCCTTGCTAAAATCAGAACCGGCTCAAACTTTGACAAGCTGATTGCGGAGTACGGCGAGGATCCGGGTATGGCACAAAATCCGGAAGGTTATCTTTTCACAGATGGTGAAATGATAGAGGAGTTTGAAACGGCTGTTAAAAATTTAGGCGTTGGCGAGGTCAGCGGCATTGTAGAAAGTGTTTACGGTTTCCACATTATCAAACGTGTTGCTAACGGAACGTATACTGAGCAGGAGATTAACCAGGTTAAAACACTGTTTGCCAACTCAGTTTATGAAGTATTAAACACTAATATGGCTTCCTCTGTGATGACACAGAATAATGAGTTTTTCTTACAGGTAGCACCTTTGAGTATTTAATTTAAAAGGCTATGGCAATAAGCCATAGCCTTTTTAGTTTTTAAACTGTTTTTCAAGTTTTGAAAGCGCTTTTTTTTCAATACGTGAGACATAAGAACGGGATATATTCAGCTTTTTTGCAATTTCTCTTTGGGTAATAGCTTTGCCGCGAAGACCGTAGCGCAAAATAATGATTTCTTTTTCACGGTCTGTCAGGTTGTCTATGTACCGGTAAAGCTTTCTGATATCCATATTTAAGTCTGCCTGTTGTGCAACGTCCTCGTCTTCTGCGGTTAAAATATCCATAAAGGTAATATCGTTGCCCTCGGCATCGTGTCCCAAGCATTCATTGATGGAAACCTCTTGATTCAGCTTTTTTGTGCTACGGATGGACATTAAAATCTCATTTTCAATGCATCTGGCAACATAGGTAGCAAGTCTTGCGTTTTTTGAAGGATCAAAGGAGTCAATCCCTTTTATCAGCCCAATGGTGCCGATAGAAATAATGTCATCTGAATCGCTACCGGGGGTTTGGGTGTATTTTTTTGCAACATGTGCAACAAGGCGCAGGTTGTGCTCAATCAGTTTGTTTTTTGCGCTTTCGTCTCCCTCTTGCATACGTTTCAGGCATTCGGCCTCCTCTTTTGCTGACAGTGGGCGAGGAAAGGTGTTTGTATTGTTTGACACATAAGAGAGTAGAAAGGGCCCTAAACGGATGAGCGAGAGGATGAATAACCAAAGCGAAGTAAACATACGGCACCTCCAAATCAGGATGTTTAATGTATATGTTTCGCGTTGGTTGTAATTGCAAGTACAACAGAAAAAGGGACAGTAATATTTTTTTGAAAAAAACCATGTTTATGTAAAAAAAGACTTGACAAATCCTATAAAAATTGCTATACTTTAATATGTTGTAAGTGATGGAGAGGTGTCCGAGCGGTTTAAGGAGCTGGTCTTGAAAACCAGTGATGCGAGAGCACCGTGAGTTCGAATCTCACCCTCTCCGCCATAATTTTGATATTAATATTGTTTAATATATTCGACACGGAGAAGTACTCAAGTTGGCCGAAGAGGCGCCCCTGCTAAGGGTGTAGGTCGGGAAACCGGCGCGAGAGTTCAAATCTCTCCTTCTCCGCCATAAAAAAACAAGCACCAAAAGGTGCTTGTTTTTTTATTCTACAAAGGATTTGAACGCGAGCGCCGGGTACCGGCAAGAGAGCACCGTGCACGACCGCTGCCGGCGGCAGGGGGAGGGAGTGCTAAGGTGTGGCAGAAACCCGCTGAAAGCAAGTGGCTTTTAAGGCACGCAGATTGAAGCGTTGGTTTCAACTGTGCCGAAGGACAAATCTCTCCTTCTCCGCCATAAAAAGCAAGCACCAAAAGGTGCTTTTTTTTTTATTCTACAAAGGATTTGAACGCGAGCGCCGGGTACCGGCAAGAGAGCACCGTGCACGACCGCTGCCGGCGGCAGGGGGAGGGAGTGCTAAGGTGTGGCAGAAACCCGCTGAAAGCAAGTGGCTTTTAAGACACGCAGATTGAAGCGTTGGTTTCAACTGTGCCGAAGGACAAATCTCTCCTTCTCCGCCATAAAAAAGCAAGCACCAAAAGGTGCTTGTTTTTTTTATGCTACAAAGGATTTGAACTCGAGCGCCGGGTACCGTTTAATTGCAAACACTCGAAACTTATTAAAATTACTTTTTTCTTATATACTTTATCAGTGCAAGAGCAACTAAGGTACACATTGTCAACCCTAAAATCAAAGCTGCACCTGCGAAAACAACTGCTAATATTACCATGGCCTCCATTTCAACCACCCTTTCACATTGTATTAATTTTTCTTAATAAAATTATATACTTTTTTTATTTTTATGTCAACATCAAACCTGATTACTGCTCAAAAATGTAGTGCCACAGCTACTGATATTATACGTCAATGGTGCTTTACATTTTGTGCGAGGTATGTTATAATAATCGTATATAGCAAAAGAACGCTGATTTTATAATTGATATACTACTTTTGGAGGAAGCAATGAGCAAAACAAAATCTGTTTTATTAACCATTTTAGGCACTATGATTACCGGCTTTGGCATTGGCGTTTTTTTAACACCCAATAAGATTGTTGGCGGTGGCGTTTCCGGTCTTTCTACCATACTTTTTCATGCGTTATCTATTCCGGTTGGTATAAGTTTTTTGGTTATTAACTTGCTTTTTCTGCTGATTGGATTTAAAATATTAGGTAAGAGCTTTACTTTTAAAACCCTATTGGGTGCGGCTTTGATTTCTGTGTTTACGCAGGCGTTTTCTTTTATTCCTTTTTACACTGAGAATACTATGCTTGCCACCATTTTTGGCGGTGTGCTGTATGGCTTGGGCATCGGTCTGGGCTTTGCTGCAGGGGCATCTACCGGCGGTACGGATATCTTAGGCCGTCTTATCCAATACAAATTCCCCACGGTACCCATTGGTAAATTGCTCTTATTTGTTGACGGCATTATTATTTTGGTGTCGCTCATCATTTTTAGAAATCTTGAACTGACCCTGTTTGGCATTATTTCTTTGTTCATTTCCAGCACGACCATTGACTTTGTCATCGGTCAGCTTAACATTTCCCGTCTTGCATTTGTGATCACAGAACACGGTGAAGAAATCTCAAGTCAGCTTGTGAGCACATCTCCCAGAGGTGTTACAATGATTGATGTTGTTGGTGCTTACACAAACGACAAGAAAAAGATGCTGTTTTGTGCGCTGAAAGAAAGCGAATCAGAGGTTTTTCAAAGAAAGATACTTGCTATTGATCCGGAAGCGTTTATTGTGTTCTCAGAATCACAGCGCATTAAGGGCAATGGTTTTTACTTATATAAATAAAGGCATATTGCCGTTTAATTTAAAAGGAGGGTTTTACATGGAATTAAAGGGTTCCAAAACAGAAAAAAATCTTTGGGAAGCATTTGCCGGCGAAAGTCAGGCAAGAAATAAGTACACATACTTTGCTTCCACTGCAAAAAAAGAAGGTTATCAGCAGATTTCTGCAATTTTTGAAGAAACTGCCAATAATGAAAAAGAGCATGCAAAGCTTTGGTTTAAAGCGTTAGGTGAGTTGGGTGACACCAAAACAAACCTTCTGCATGCTGCTGAAGGCGAAAACTATGAGTGGACTGACATGTATGCACGCTTTGCAGACGAAGCTGAAGAAGAAGGCTTTACAGCCCTTGCAGCACAGTTCCGTATGGTTGCAAAAATTGAGAAAGCACACGAAGACCGTTATCGGGCGCTTCTTTCTAATGTAGAAATGCAGAAGGTTTTTGAAAAAGCGGAGGAGACCATGTGGGAATGCCGCAACTGCGGTCACCTTGTAATGGGTAAAAAGGCACCTGAGATTTGTCCGGTTTGTGCACATCCTCAGGCATACTTTGAAGTCAGAAAAGAAAATTATTAAGAATAAAAAACAGCAGGAAAAATCCTGCTGTTTTTTTATATCGAGAATGGAGTAGGGATTCACCGATTGGTGAATCCCTACCTTTTCTCTTATCTATTCTCTTTTATCTTTTCACTTGTTCATTCAATGATATTATCATTGGATAAACATTGCATCACCAAAGCTGAAGAACCGATAACGTTCCTTGACAGCTTCTTCATACGCCTTTAAAATCAGCTCTCTGCCGGCCAAAGCACTCACAAGCATAACAAGTGTTGACTTGGGCAGATGGAAGTTTGTAATCAATTTATCTGTAAATTTAAAGGTATAACCGGGATAAATGAAAATGCTGGTTTCGCCGGTTCCGGGATGCATCACGCCGTTTTCGTCAGCCAAAGTTTCTACAACACGGGTTGCGGTTGTACCAACACAGATAACGCTTCCGCCGTTTTGCTTTACCTGATTGAGAAGAGCAGCCGTTTCTTCATTGACTGAATACACCTCTGAGTGCATGGTGTGTTCTTCCACGGTTTCTGCCTTTACAGGGCGGAAGGTGCCTAAACCAACGTGGAGTGTTACATAGGCAATGTGAACACCCATAGCCTCTAAACGGGCGAGTAAATCTTTATCAAAATGGAGCCCGGCGGTAGGTGCGGCGGCTGAACCTTCAACCTTTGAATACACCGTTTGATATCGCTCGGGGTCGTTTAATTTTTCTTTAATATAGGGGGGGAGTGGCATTTCGCCTAACTCTGCCAGAATTTCATTAAAAATACCATCATAAGAAAAACGAACAAGTCTGTTACCGTCGTCTTTGACTTTGATAATCTCGGCGGTCAACTTTCCTTCGCCGAATACGATTCTGTCACCTATGCGGCATTTTTTGCCGGGACGAACCAAGGTCTCCCATACATCATCTTCCATCTGGCGGAGAAGTAACAGCTCAGCGGCACCGCCGCTTTTTTCGCGGTGGCCGAGTAGCCTTGCCGGAATGACACGGGTGTTGTTTAACACAAGACAATCGCCGGGCTTGATGAAATCTGTTATGTCTGAAAAGACGCGGTGTGCAAGTTCTCCGGAGTTTCGGTCTACAACCAAAAGACGGGATGATGTACGGTCGGCAAGAGGGGTCTGAGCAATTAATTCTTCCGGCAGAAAGTAGTCAAAATCCTGAATGTTCACTTCAAAACCTCCAACTCACCGGGAATGTCATCGTCATCGTCATCTAAATCATCATAGACATCAAAGTCGCGCCAAACGTGCTCTAAAATCTCGAAGTTATGGCATATTTCATCTTTGTTCTTTAAAGCCAATGCAACAATCAGGGCATTAATTACAGAAAGAGGCGCAACCAGGGAATCCACAAAGGATTCAGCATCACTCCTTGCAAGCAGTGAATAGTCAGCGTTGACCTTAACGGGTGACAGCACACCATCGGTAATGCCGATAACAGTTGCCCCTTTTGACTTTGCATAGCGAAGCGCATTAATGGTACGCTTTGAGTAGCGGGGGAAGCTGATACCGATGATAACATCCTCCTTCCCGATGCGGAACAGTTGCTCAAAAATTTCGCTGGCGCTGATACTGCTGACAACAGTTACCTTATCAAAAACAAGGTTCAGATAAAAACCTAACAGACCGGCAAGATATGACGCTGAACGCAAACCCACAATATAAATGTGTTTTGCGGAGAAAATTGTATCTACAATTTTCTCAAATTCATCCTGGTCAATGGTAGACAGGGTAGAACGAATTTTATCTACATCTGAGTTTAAAACATCTTTTAAAATGTTTTCGCTATTCAGGCGTGCATAGGTCAAATTCATCCTCTGTAGGCTTGTCAGCTTGGATTTGGCATACTCCCAAACTGCATGCTGAAATTTCTGGTACTTATCGTAGCCCATTTCAGATGAAAAACGAACCACCGTTGCCTCACTGACGCCGGTAATCTGGCTCAACTGTTCAACGTTCATATAGGCTGCTTTATCATAATTTTCTATGACAAAGCGAGCAATCGCCTTGTGGCTCTTGCTCAGCTTGTCGTATTTTTCTGTAATATGACTGATAATATTCTGGCTCATAAAAGCTCCCTTTTAGCGAAACAGCTCGCTCATGGAAATATCGCCGTAAACACGCTTGATAGCTTCTGCAAATACAGGTGCAACGGATAATACCTTGATTTTGTCAATTTGCTTATCCGGCGGCAGGGGAATGGTATCCAGCACTAACAGCTCAGAAATGGGGCAGTTATTGATTCTTTCAATAGCAGGACCGGATAAAACAGCATGGGTACAGCAAGCAAATACGTCTTTAGCGCCGCGCTCTTTTAATGCGGTTGCGCCGTTTGTAATGGTACCTGCAGTATCAATCATGTCATCAATCAAGATAACCTTTTTATCTTTAATGTCGCCAATGATGTTCATAACCTCAGAAACGTTGGGCTTCGGACGGCGTTTGTCAACAATGGCAATGGGAACGTTGAGTTTGGATGCAAAGGTTCTTGCGCGGGTTACGCTGCCAAGGTCAGGAGATACAACCACAAAGTCATCCAGTTCATCCTTGAATTTTTCTATGTAGTAAGAAGCCAGAATAGGACCGCCCAGCAGGTGGTCAACCGGAATATTGAAAAAGCCCTGAATCTGTGCTGCGTGCAGGTCCATAGTGAGAACGCGGTCAGCTCCGGCAGAGGTAATCAGGTCAGCAACCAGTTTTGCTGAGATTGGATCACGAGCCTTTGCCTTACGGTCCTGACGTGCATAACCAAAGTAGGGCATAACGGCGGTGATACGACCGGCTGAAGCGCGTTTTAACGCGTCAATCATAATTAACAGCTCCATCAGGTGGTCATTAACCGGATTGCAGGTAGACTGCACGATGAAAACGTCAGAACCTCTGACAGTTTCATAAATGTTAACACCGATTTCGCCGTCGCTGAACATAGTCACTTCAGCATCGCAAACACCTAAGCCTAAGCCCTGTGCGATTTTCTGTGCCAGATCAGGATTTGCATTACAAGTAAAAATTTTAACATCTTTGCCATGGCTAATCATGGTATATTTATTCCCCTTTCCCTAATTAAGGCTAAAAGCCTATTATTTTCTCTTCCAGTTTGTTTTAACGACCTGTCTTGCCCGGGCGATTGCCAAGGTATCGGCAGGAACGTCATCGGTGATGGTAGAACCGGCGGCTGTGAATGCGTTTTTACCCACAGTAACAGGTGCTACCAGATTTGTATTACAACCGATGAAGGCATCATCTTCAATAACGGTGCGATATTTTTTCTTGCCGTCGTAGTTAACCACAACAGTACCGCAACCAAAATTGATGCGTTCGCCTACATCAGCATCACCTACATAGGTTAAATGTGAAAGTTTTGTACCGTTTCCGATGTTGGAATTTTTAATTTCAACAAAGTCGCCCAGCTTTACATTTTCCCCGACCTTGCAGTTAGGGCGAACATAGGTAAAAGGACCAACTGTTGTGCCTGCACCGATTTCACTATCCAAAATAACGGATTGGCGGATTTTTACGCCGTCGCCAATGATAGAATTTTCAATTTCTGTGTTAAAACCAATACTCACGTTCTGACCAATTTCGGTCTTTCCCACAAGGTGCACGTTCGGAGCAATGGTTGTGCCAGAGCCGATGGTAACATCAGCATCAATAAAAGCACTTTCTTCGTCTGCGAAAATGACACCGTTCTGCTTATGTTTTGCAATAATTTCTGCACGGTTTTGCGTCATGGCAATTCTCCTTTATTTTTAATTTTGATGAAATTGATTGACTGAGGTTTTCAGTCGCAGGTCCTCACCGATAAACTGCAGAGCCTGATAACTGCCCATAATACGGCTGATAACACGCTCAGAGTAGCGGTCGGAAAGTTCCTGCATATTTAAGTTTGTGTTGATAATTGTCTTTTTGTTGGTAATCAAACGGGAGTTTAAAATATCAAACAAAGCGGCATTTGTATAGGCTGTAGAAAATTCTGCGCCTAAATCATCTAAAATTAAAAGGTCACAGTCATAAAGACGCTCAGCCTGACTTTTTAATTCAGCTAAATCAGTGCCCCGTTTAAATTTATAGTCTTCCAATAAAGAAACAATCTGATACGTGGTTTCATAAATAACAGAAAAACCCTTTTTAATCAGTTCTTTTGCAATGCAGGTTGATAAAAAGGTTTTTCCAAGACCCGACTCGCCCCAGAACAACAGATTTTTCTCAGTACGTTCAAAGGAGTTGATAAAATCCTTGCTGATTTCTACAATACGTTCCATATTCACACGGGGAATAATGCCGTATTGTGCATCGGGTTCATTAGAGTAGAGGGAGAAGTCAAAGGTTTTAAAGCTTTGATTGCGAAGCTGTTGTGAAAGGTTAGACTTTTCAAAAGCCTTCATCACCAACCGGCGTTTAAAACATTCGCAGGATCTGTCACCCCGTACACCGGTATCCTGACAATCTTCACACATATAGCGCATAGAAAGCTCATCTTCAGCAAAGCCGTTTTCCAGCAAAAGAGCCTTTCTGCGGATTTGTAAGGATTTTTGATGGTCACGAAGTGCTACAATTTTAGCCTGCATATCCAAGGGGGCTGAAACCGCTAATGAAACGATAGAAAGACCGGCAGACTGTATCTCACGGTCAATGTCTTCAATTTCAGGAACAGCAAGGTAAACCGCGCGGCGGCGAGCATCTAAATCCTCCTGATTATGCCTGCGGAGCTCTTCATATTCAGTTTCAACTAATTGATACAAACTGCGCTCATACGCCATGTTTTTCGTCCCTCCCATCAGGGAAATTAACCGCCTCTAAGGCCTGACGCTGCAAAGCCTCAAAATCATAGCGGGAATTTTTCGGTTTCTTGCTGTCGGGTTTAGTTTGTTTATTTACATCCTGCGGAGCGTGAATGTTATTCTTTGCCCAGGATTCTAAAATCTTGTTCATATAGGCAAAAGAGAGTTTGCCGGTTTGATTTACAGTTAACTCGTATGCAGCCTTCACCATATCAGGAGACATGTTAAATTCGCTTTGCCAGTTGTGAATGTAACTGAGTTCACGAGTTGTTAAACGACGCTCCTGAATACCTAAAACGGTACGAATACGGCTGGTGTAGCTTAAAAATTCTTCCCGTTTTTCAATGTGAGCCTTAGCCTTTTCGATCGAATCAATACCGGCAGAAGCCCATTTGCCGGCTTCTTTTTCGATATATTTCATAGAGTGTTTGCCCTTTGATACATAGTATTCAATTAATACCAAAATGACCTCAACAGGCAAGCCATAATAATCGTGAAAAGAATATAAAAGCTCAGTATCAGCAGAACTTAAGGTTTTACCAAGGATTTGCCCGACCAGTTTATACATCTGGCTCATACGAGGATTTTCCTGCAGACGACGGCTGATTTCAGAAGCTTTGTAGCTGGGCTTAAAGGGTACAGCAGTTTTTTCGCAGGCAGCGGAAAAGCAAAATTCAATATCAAAGTCACCATCATCCACGGTGGTGAAGTTATGAATTTTGACAAGCCCCTGAGAACTGTAAAACAAAAAGGCATTTACAACATCCATTTTGCTGATTTTGAGTGCCTCAGCAATATAGTCATTTGAAATATTCAGGTTGCCTTTTTCACATTGCCGTAAAGTGAAAATATATACGGATAAATATGTAGCACAACCGGCTTCAGTCAAAAGATCTGCAACACGGGCAGGGAGAGTCATATAACCGCTGGGACTGCCGGGAGCTTTAGATTCAATAATCATGACCAAACACCGTTACCTTCTGAATTTGCGTTTTTTGTATGCACAAAATGCTCCAAAGTCTGACAAAAAACACTACTATTATTTATTATAACATAAATATATAAAAAAGCAAAGACAAAAATTGTAATTTCTTAAAAAAATTATGAGGAAAAATGTAGCGAAAAAAATAAGCGACAGCATAATAGCTGTCGCTTAGATTCATTACTTTCTCAGACCTAATTTTTCAACGATTGCACGATATCTTTCAATGTCAACCTTAGTCAGGTAGTTGAGCAGGCCTCTGCGCTGACCAACCATCTTTAAAAGGCCGCGTCTTGAATGATGGTCCTTCTTGTAAACCTTCAGATGCTCGTTTAAGTGATTGATGCGCTCAGTTAAGATAGCAATCTGCACTTCCGGAGAACCTGTATCGGTTTCGTGGATTTTGTACTTTGCAATAATTTCCTGTTTTACTTCGGGTCTCATAATGAACCTCCTAAAAAATTAAAATTTCTCCGAACCCCGCGCAAAAGGTCAGTTTTTGAGGTGACACCTTAAGCCCGGTCGTTGGAACAAAAAATATTTTAGCATAAAAAGATGGATTTGTAAAGCTTTTTTTGCAAAAAATCAAAAAACTTTTATACAGATAGTATAAACCGCAAAAACCTGTAAAATACAATAAGCAGGAGGCAAACTCCTGCTTACATTATATAATAACGGTTTTTGTATCAAGTACGGTAATTTCGATAGATTTGGTTAAAATATCTGTATACCCGAAAGACATAGTTCTTGCAGTGTCTGCAAACTCAGACACACTGTCTAAGGATACAATAAAAATAGAAGGGTAGGTTTCTTTGATATAACCAAAGCGGATGATTTCACGGTTTTTGCCTCGTCTTGCGGCAAGACGGATACGTTTGCCTTCATTTTGTGCAAGCTGGTTTTTCACTCTTTGAATATCCGATTTATCAATCACAACCATACCTCCTTTACATAATTTCCATTTTATTCTAACACAACTGTAATATTATGTCAAGTGCTGATTACTTTATATGGAAAATAGGCGTAAAAGAGGGAAAAATATCTTCATTCATGATTTTTTTATGAGTTTTACCTCAGATTCCCAAAAAAACATAAAAAAAGGTTGACAACTATAGAAATTTTCGGTATAATCAATGATTAGGGGAGTGGGTGTTTTGATTTTTGATGTTCAAACAATTTTAAAAACAGAAGGTGCTCGTGCTTCCGTTCAGGTGAGCCTGCTTCCGCCGGAAGAGTTCTCTGACGGAGAAAAAGAATTTGTTTCTGATGCATCTTTTACCGGCGTTGTTGAAAATGTCGGCGGCGTTTTAGAATTGTCAGGTGAGGCAGTTGGCAGTTTTACTGTTCCTTGTGCCCGCTGTGCAAAAATTACAACACAAAACTACCGTGTGCCTGTCAATGAAACATTTGCCCATGAAAATGCTGAAGGTGTGGACCTTGATGCAGTGCTGACGTTTGTGGGAACGAGCATTGATCTTGATGAAGCTATCTGGCCCAATGTTTTATTGTCGATTGACACAAAATATTTATGTAAGTCTGACTGCAAGGGTTTATGTCCTATGTGCGGTGCTGACTTAAATGAAACATCTTGCGACTGCGAGCAGGATGAAATTGACCCGAGACTTGCAGGTCTTGCCGATCTGCTTAAGTAATTATGTAAATTATGGTCTGTGGGGGAAACCCGTGACCTGGTTATAGGAGGTGTAGTAAATGGCAGTACCTAAGAGAAGAACCTCAAAAGCAAAACGTGATCAGAGAAGAGCTAACTGGAAGCTGGCGGTTCCGGGCATTATCGCTTGCCCCCGCTGCGGTGAGTTTATCATGCCCCACAGAGTCTGCAAAGCCTGCGGATACTATAAGGGCAAGGAAGTAATCGCCAAGGCTGAATAATTCGATTTTGCTAAGAAATAGAGAAGGCGGCTCGTCTTCTCTATTTTTGTAAGGTCGGGTTTTTCTATGACTCGTTTTTTCTTGATTATGCCCCTGACGGGGTTGGAGGTGTGTGCTTTGCAGTACCGGGCTAAGGTAGACGAAGTTATGCCGGGCAGTATCGCCGAAGAGCTGGGAATTGTGCCCGGTGATATTATCTGCAAAATTAACGGCCGCCGTATTGCGGACTTTTTAGACTATCAATTTTTGGCGTCAAGCCCTGAAATTGTTTTAGAGGTAAAAAAAGCAACCGGCGAGGTCATTGAATTTGATATTGAAAACGAAGAGATGGAGGATTTGGGCATCGGCTTTTCAGGTATGCTGTTTGACCCTGCTAAAAGCTGTGCCAATCGCTGTGTTTTTTGTTTTATAGATCAGTTACCTCCCAATATGCGTGAAAGCTTATATTTTAAAGATGATGACTCCAGACTGTCTTTTCTTTACGGTAACTATGTGACTATGACCAATATGACCGATAAGGATGTAGACCGTCTGATTGAATACCGGGTATCCCCGGTGAATATATCAGTTCATACCACCGATATGGAACTGAGAAAAAAGATGCTGAATAACCGCCATGCAGACAGACTTATGGGCTATATGCAAAAGCTGTATGACGGCGATATTCAAATGAATATGCAAATTGTGCTCTGCAAGGGCATCAATGATGGTGAACAGCTTACAAAAAGCCTTTGTGATCTGGCAGCCTTTCACCCTATGGCAGTCAGCGTATCGGTTGTGCCGGTGGGGCTCACCCGCTACCGCGAAGGGTTATATCCCTTAGAAGCCTTTACAAAAGAGGATGCCAAGCAGGTCGTAGAACAGATAGAAGCCCTGCAGCAACAGTTTTTAGACCGCTTTGGTTCTCGTTTTGTTTACGCAAGTGATGAGTTTTATCTTTTGGCAGGGCTTCCCATGCCGGATGCTGAAGCCTATGAAGACTTTCCTCAGATAGAAAACGGCGTAGGGATGGAAGCCAGCATGGAAGCTGAGTTTTCGGATGCCTTAGATGGAGAATATTCCCTTCAGTATAAGGGGAAAACTATTGTAGCAACAGGAACCCTGGCAGAACCCTTTATCAGCCGGCTTGTGGCACTTGCTAAGGAAAAATATCCTGAACTTGACGCTACTGTTATAGCTGTCGAAAACAAGCTGTTCGGCGGTGGCGTAACAGTTGCCGGCCTTTTAGGCGGCAGGGACCTGATTGACGCATTATCCGGTCAGACATTTGACCGGCTCCTTATTACATCATCAATGCTAAAGGCTGATGAGCCAATCTTTTTAGACGATGTAACCGTTTCTGATGTGGAAAAGGCATTGGGTGTTACATTAGTCAGCAACCGAAACGACGGTTATGAATTTTTACAAAGCCTTTTAGGCTGCGTTGATACTTTTGATGATGGGTTTTAAAGAGGAAATGTAAAGAGAGGAAGCAAACTATGAGAAAGCCTATCGTTGCCATTGTTGGCAGACCAAACGTAGGAAAATCAACATTATTTAATAAGATAGTCGGTTCACGTATTTCCATTGTGGATGATACCCCGGGTGTTACCCGTGACAGAATCTATATGGAATCAGAGTGGAACGGCAAAGAATTTTTGCTCATTGATACCGGCGGCATAGAACCGGGTGACGATGTGATTGTGTCCAATATGCGCCGTCAGGCAGAACTTGCCATTTCTCAGGCAGATGTGCTGGTTTTAATGACCTGTGTCCATGATGGACTTGTGGCGGCAGACAGCGAGGCTGCCGCAATGCTGCAAAAGTCAGGCAAGCCGGTGCTTTTAGCTGTTAATAAGGTTGATAACATTGGCAATCCACCTATGGAACTGTATGAGTTTTATAATCTTGGTCTGGGTGACCCGATGCCGGTTTCCTCTATTCACGGCTTGGGTGTGGGTGATCTTTTGGATGAGATTGTTGCCCTGTTTCCCGAGCAGGATGCAGAGGACTTGGAAGAGGATGACACCTTAAAGGTTGCCTTGGTGGGCAAGCCTAATGTAGGTAAATCTTCACTCATCAATAAAATTCTGGGTGAAGACCGCGTGATTGTCAGCAACATTGCCGGTACTACCCGTGACGCTATTGATGCAAAGGTGACTCGTGACGGACGGGACTATACCTTTATTGATACCGCCGGTATGCGTAAGCGCAGCAAGGTGGAAGAGGGCATTGAGCATTATAGTGTCATTCGCTCGCTGGGTGCTGTTGATAGAGCTGATGTATGTGTCATTATGATTGATGCTCAAGAGGGTGTTACCGAGCAGGACACCAAAATTGCCGGCTATGCCCACGAACAGGGCAAGGCATGTGTTATTGCTGTTAATAAGTGGGACCTGATTGAAAAAGATGGTAAGACCATGGATAGTTTTCGAAAAAAAGTAGCAGAGGGTTTATCCTTTATGCTGTATGCACCTGTTGTGTTTATCTCAGCCTTGACCGGTCAGCGCCTTGACAGATTGTTTGAACTGATTAACTTTGTTCGTGAACAGAACACTATGCGCATCAGAACCGGTGCATTAAATGATGTGTTGAACGAGGCAACCATGCGTGTTCAGCCCCCGTCGGATAAGGGTAAGCGCCTGAAAATTTATTATATTACGCAGGCATCAACAGCGCCGCCGACCTTTGTTTTGTTTGTGAATAACAGACAGCTTGCTCATTTTTCATACATTCGATATCTGGAAAACCAGATTCGCGGTGTTTTTGGCTTAGAGGGCACACCTGTCAGATTTGTTCTGCGTGAGCGTGGAGACGAGTAAAACGGAACCCTTTTGAATTTTTGAGGTGAAAGAATGAATATATTATTTTTAGTTGGATGTCTTTTGTTTGGTTACTTGCTGGGAAGCTTTAATGCCTCTATTATTTTCAGCAGAGTAAAAGGATCAGATATTCGCAATCAGGGTAGTAAAAATGCCGGTTTGACCAATGCATTGCGTGTGTTTGGCAAGAAGGCGGCAGTGTTTGTATTTATTTTTGATTTACTAAAAGCAATCGTTTCGGCTGCTGTTGCTGTCTATGTTGCCAAAAAGCTTTTCCCCGAGATGTCACAAATGAAGGAACTTGCAAAATATATAGCAGGCTTTGGTGCTGTTTTGGGTCATAACTTTCCCCTGTATTTTGGCTTTAAGGGTGGCAAAGGGATTTTGGCATCCTGGGGCGTTATTATGATTTTTGACTGGCGCATTGCTATCATGTTAATTGTTGTATTCCTTTTAGTGGTGCTGTCAACCCGATATGTATCTTTGGCATCGGTTATCAGCTCTATTTTGTTCCCGATTTTTGTAATTGCATTGAACATTGGTGCTCCTGATGAAACAACCGGTGTGTATATAATCATCTCTGTTCTGATGGCAGTTTTGGCGGTTTACCGTCACAGAGCGAACATCAGTCGCCTGCTTTCGGGAACAGAATCAAAGCTTGGTGCTAAAAATGACAAAAAGGAGTAAGGTTATGAAACAGATTGCAGTTGTTGGTTCAGGCGGCTGGGGAACAGCCATTGCTTCATTGCTTGCTAAGAACGGCCATAATGTTATGCTGTGGTCTTATCTTCAGGCTGAATCTGAAGCTCTTTCTAAAGATAAAGAAAATAAGCGGTTTTTGCCCGGTGTTATGTTGCCTGACAACATTTCATACACAACATCCTTAGAAGAGGCAGCAAAATTTGCCGAAATCATCGTTATGGTGACGCCTTCTCAGGCAATTAAGAAAACGGCAGAGTCACTGGCGGCCTATGTAAAGCCGGGGACTATTATTGTGACTGCATCAAAGGGGCTTGAGCAGGAAACTCAGAAGCGCTTGTCTGAAGTGGTTTCAGAGGCAATTCCGCAGGCGAAGGTTGCGGTTATGTCCGGTCCTTCTCACGCTGAAGAGGTTGGCAGAGAATTGCCGACAACCAATGTGATTGCGTCTGGCGATATTATGCTTTCTCAGTATCTGCAGGATATTTTTATGTGTGACACCTTCCGCGTATACACCGGTCAGGATATGGTCGGCGTTGAACTGGGCGGCGCACTGAAAAACGTCATTGCGCTGTGTGCCGGTATTACCGACGGCTTAGGACTTGGTGATAATGCCAAGGCAGCACTGATGACCCGTGGCATGGCAGAAATTACTCGTTTGGGCGTGGCTATGGGTGCTGACCCCATGACCTTTCTCGGTCTTGCAGGTATGGGCGACTTGATTGTAACCTGTACCAGTATGCATTCAAGAAACAGACGTGCCGGTATTTTGATTGGTCAGGGCAAGAGCCCTGAGCAGGCAGTTGAAGAAGTAAAAATGGTTGTAGAAGGTTTTTACACCACAAAAGCTGCATATTTGCTTGCTAAAAAGATGAATGTTGAAATGCCGATTGTTGAGCAGGCATACGGCGTTTTGTTTGAAGGTAAGGACCCGAAGACGGCTGTTATGAGCCTGATGGTTCGTGATAAAAAGCACGAAACGGAGCAGGATATCCGCTAGTGCAGCACGTCAAATGAATCGAAGTTGGAGAAAAAGCTATGTTTGAAAGATTTTTTAAGAAAAAACAGCAGGATATGTCCCTTTCTGACATTGAAAAAATTGTTGAAAAGGCAATTGAGGAAGAAAGTAAAAGTCCGGTTGATTCGACCTTGGCTGAAGAAAGTGCCCCTGTGGCAGTTGTTTCAGATGAAAAGCCGGTAGAGGAGACTGTCCCTGAAGAAACTCAGGAAACGAAAAAAGGCTTTTTCGGCCGTTTAAAAGCAGGTCTCGGCAAAACGAGAAATGCCATTTCTGAAAAGGTAGATGCAGTTTTAAGCTCTCTGGGTAAGGTGGATGAAGACTTATATGAAGAGCTTGAAGAAGCGCTGATTATGTCAGATATCGGCACCGACACCTCTATGTACATTATCTCGCTTTTAAGAGAACGTGCGAAAAAACAGGGCATTACAGAAGCTGCAGGCTTAAAAAATCTGCTTCGTGAGATTGTTGAAGAAATTTTGTCAGCGCAGGATACAACTCTGCATCTTGATGCAAGTCCTGCTGTGATTATGGTTATCGGTGTAAACGGTGTGGGCAAAACCACATCTATTGGTAAGCTTGCACACTACTATAAAAGTCAGGGCAAAAAGGTTGTTTTAGCAGCAGGAGATACCTTCCGTGCGGCGGCGATTGACCAGCTGGAAATCTGGGCAGACCGTGCCGGTGTTGAGATTGTTAAACATCAGGAGGGCTCTGACCCGTCTGCTGTGGTGTTTGACAGTATCAAGGCGGCAAAAGCGAGAGGCGCCGACATTGTGATTTGTGATACGGCAGGTCGCTTGCATAACAAAAAGAACCTGATGGAAGAACTGAAGAAAACAGCCCGTGTCATTGAACGAGAGACCGGTGGCTCACAGGGCGAGGTCTTGTTGGTTTTAGATGCATCCACAGGTCAGAACGCATTGGTGCAAACCCGTGAATTTAAGCAGGCAGCAGGCATTACCGGTGTAATTTTAACAAAGCTTGACGGCACTGCCAAAGGCGGCGTGATTTTGCCACTTTCACGGGAACAGGGTATTGGTGTTAAATTCATCGGTGTAGGTGAACAAATGGACGATTTGCGTCCCTTTGACCCTCACGAATTTGCTGAAGCTTTGTTCCCTTCGGAAGATAAATAACAACCGAATGGATGTAATTTTGATTTTGGTAAAAAAATGCTTGTATTTTGAAGAAAAATATTATATAATTAATTGGCAAATGTGCAAAGAGAAAGGGCGGTCCGCTGCTTGCTTGTTCAGGTAAGAACGTCGCGCACAGAGAGGAGGACAAACAGATGGACGTAATTAAAGCATTAACACAAGATCAGATCAGAACTGACCTGCCGAAGCTGGAAATCGGTAGCACCGTTAAGGTACATGTTAAGGTAAAAGAAGGTAACAGAGAAAGAATTCAGATTTTCGAAGGAACCATCATTAAGGTTCAGAATGGCGGAATTCAGCAGACTTTTACTGTTAGACGTATTTCCTACGGTATCGGCGTAGAAAGAACTTTCCCCGTAAATTCTCCCAAAATTGCTAAAATTGAGGTTGTAAGACTGGGTAAGGTAAGAAGAGCTAGACTGTTCTATTTAAGAGATAGAGTAGGTAAGGCTGCTAAGGTCAAAGAGAAATTAAGATAAGTTGTGACTTATCGTCGGGGGGTGTTATCAAAGAAACGCAAGGTTATTTCGTTTCTTTGATGTGCCCTCTTTGTTTTTTATGAAAGGAAAATCATCATGGATGATATTAAAGATACAAATGTTGTAGATGTAGCCAATACTGAGGGTGAAGAAAAAACTTACACTGATGCTGAGATTTTTGAAACATCAGTCCGTGAAGAGGTTGCTACAGAAAAAAAGTCTACAAATGTTTTAAAGGAAATTTTTGAATGGGCGCAGTCGATTGCGATAGCAATGGTGCTGGCGCTGATTATTAATCAGTTCTTTTTTGCTATGGTGCAGGTAGAAGGCAGTTCAATGCTTCCGACTCTTGAATCAAAAGAGCGTTTGGTGATTACCAAGTTGTTTTACACACCGAAGGTTAAAGACATTGTGGTTGTCAAATCTGAGGAGTTGCAAAAATATATTATTAAACGTGTGATTGCGGTCCCCGGTGATGTGGTAGATTATGACGCTCAAACCCATCAGATTACAATCAACGGCGCGGCGATTGACGAGCCTTATATTTTAGAAGATGCCTATGTCGGCGGAACCATTGCTTATCCTGTGACGGTGCCCGAAGGTCACGTTTTTGTTATGGGTGATAACCGTAACAATTCAAATGACAGCCGCAATTTAGGTATGATTTCTTATGACGATGTTGTGGGGCGTGCTGCTCTCAGAATAACGCCGTTTTCTAAATTTGGCGGTTTATACGATAACTTAGAAGAATAATTGACTGCCGGAACCTTCGTTCCGGCTTTCTTTCTATAGGAGGCAGTTATGAATATTCAATGGTTTCCGGGGCATATGGCAAAGACCCGGCGCTTGATTGGTGAAAATTTAAAGCTTGTTGACCTTGTTGTTGAACTTTTGGATGCAAGAGCCCCTCTTTCATCACGAAACCCTGATATCGATGCGATTTGTGGGCAAAAGCCAAGACTTTTGATATTGAATAAGTCGGATTTGGCAGACCCGACCGAAAATGAAAAATGGCTTGCCTATTTTAGAACGCGGGGGCTTTCTGCTATATTATTTGACAGCGTGCATTCAAAAAGCACCAAGCAGGTTACTGATACCGTGCGCGGCTTACTTACAGAACAGTTAAAACGGCAAGAAGAACGCGGTATGAAAAACCGCGCGCTAAAGCTGATGATTGTTGGCATTCCCAATGTGGGTAAGTCCTCTTTTATTAACCGCTTAGCCGGCAGAAGTGCGGCAATCAGCGGCGACAGACCGGGAGTAACCAAGGGCAAACAGTGGATAAAACTGTCCGGCGGATTAGAACTTTTAGACACCCCCGGTGTTTTGTGGCCAAAATTTGAGGACGAAGCGGTTGGTCTTCGCCTTGCCTTTTCCGGTGCGATTAAAGACGAGATTATGGATACTGAAACCTTAGGCGCTAAGCTGGTAGAGGCTCTGTGTGAAAGAGCGCCTGAAGCCCTTATGGCACGTTATAAGCTTGAAAGTCTTGACTTTGAAAACGGCTTTTACGGCTTGGAGGCTATTGCTAAAAAGCGTGGCTTTATTGTGTCAAAAGGTGAATATGATATTTTGCGTGCGGCACAGATTGTATTAGATGAGTTCAGAAGTGCCAAAATCGGCAGAATCACGCTGGAGTCTGTGGAGGGGGAAGATATATGACCCGTGCAGAGTTTGATCAACAGTTTTTAAATGAGAATGTTCGCCTGCTTTGCGGCGTGGATGAAGCAGGACGTGGTCCGCTAGCCGGTGCTGTGTTCGCGGCGGCGGTTATTTTGCCTGAAGATTTTTATATGGAGGAAATTAACGACTCCAAGGCGTTGACAGAGAAAAAACGAGAAGCGTTGTTTCCTGTTATTTGTGAAAAGGCTTTAGCTTATTCCATTGCCAGAGTGAATGAAGATGTGATTGACGAAATCAACATCTTAAACGCCACTATGATGGCGATGCGGAATGCAATTGAAGGGCTGTCTGTAAAGCCTGATATGATTCTCGTTGACGGTAACATCAGCCGCAACCTGCCGGAGCCGAACTTGTGCGTAAAAAAAGGTGATTCTCTCAGCCAATCCATTGCTGCGGCATCCATCTTAGCCAAGGTGGTAAGAGACAGATATTGCAAGGAAGAGCTGGCGATAGAATACCCAGCCTATGGCTTTGAAAAGCACAAAGGTTATGGCAGTAAAAAGCATTGTGAGCTTTTGTGTACCCTTGGCCCCTGCAAGGCACACAGAAAAACCTTTATCGGAAAAATTCTGGCAAAGGGGCAGGAGCTATGCTGACACAAAACATTGGTCAGGCAGGGGAAAAAGCCGCTTGTAAGTACCTTAAAAAGCAAGGCTATAAGATTTTAGAGTGTAATTACAAGTGTTATTCCGGTAAAATGGTTGGTGAAATTGATATTGTTGCCCAAAAGGGAGACACCATCTATTTTGTTGAAGTAAAAACCCGTAAAAACGAGGAGTTTGGTTTGCCCTGTGAGGCTGTTACTAAAAGCAAACAGCACAAACTGATTCGAACAGCATATACATATATTGCAGAGCATAATTTAGACTGTAACTACAGCTTTGATATTGTAGAGGCTTTTCACAACGATAAAAAAATTGTATCTGTCAGACACATTCCCGGAGCGTTCACTCTGTAAAGGTGGAGAGCTCAGCAGGTATTCAGATAGGGAAGTCCGGTAATGATTTTGAAAAAAGAAGAGCAGATTTTTTCAAAATCAATGTAATTTTATAGAAATTTTTAGCTTTTTTGAAAAAAAGCTTGTAATTTCATTCAAAATGTATTACAATATAGAATGTTATTTTATTTGACAGAAAGAGGTATTGTCTATGTACGTGTCTGAAAAGGCGAAAAGCATTAAAGCATCAACAACGCTTGCCATTGACTCTAAGTTTAAGGCTATGAAGGCTGAGGGTCTTGATGTGGTAGGTTTTGGTGCCGGTGAACCGGATTTTGATACACCGGACTATATAAAGAAAGCGGCGATTGAAGCCATCAATGCCGGCAAAACAAAGTACACACCGGCTGCCGGTACAATGGAAGTGAGAAAGGCGGTTGCTGAAAAGTTCAGCCGCGAAAACGGCCTCTCCTATGAACCGACGCAGATTGTGGTTTCAAACGGTGCAAAGCACTCCCTTGTTAATGCCTTTATGGCAATTTTAAACCCCGGCGATGAAGTTATTATCCCGGCGCCCTTCTGGGTCAGCTACCCTGAAATGGTCAAGCTGGCTGACGGTGTGCCTGTTATTGTTGATTCTACTGAAGAAGCTGATTTTAAAGTAACAGTGGCAGCACTGGAAAAAGCTTTGACACCTAAAACCCGTGCCTTGGTTTTAAACAGCCCCTCAAACCCCACCGGTATGGTGTATACTGCGGAGGAACTGAAGGCGATTGCTGATTTTGCTGTGAAAAATGATATCTATGTGATTTCTGATGAAATTTACGAACACCTGATTTATGAAGGTAAGCATGTGAGCATCGCATCCTTTGGTGAGGATATTAAAAACCGCACCATTATCATTAACGGTGTTTCCAAAACATACGCTATGACAGGTTGGAGAATTGGTTTTGCGGCGGCAGCACCTGAAATTGCCAAAATTATGGCAAATGTGCAGTCCCATGCTTCTTCTAACCCCAACTCCATTGCACAGGCTGCAACAGTTGCGGCACTTTCCGGCGGTATGGATGAAATTGAAGTGATGAAAAAGGCCTTTGTAGAGCGCCGTAACTATATGGTTGACAGAATCAACAGCATTGATGGTGTTTCCTGCAAAAAGCCCAACGGTGCCTTTTATGTGCTGATGAACATCTCTAAAATCAAGGGCAAAACCATTGCCGGCAAAGTGATTAACACATCAGACGATTTTGCAGAGCTCTTCCTGCAGGAAGCCAAGGTTGCAGTTGTGCCTTGCAGTGGTTTTGGTGATGATAATTTTGTTCGCTGGTCTTATGCCGTTTCTATGGATACAATCCGCGAAGGTCTTGACAGATTGGAAAAGTTTTTAGCAATGTAATGTGTTCAATGAAAAAACAGCCTGTAAAAGGCTGTTTTTTTTATGTACTTTTCTTGGATATTTTGCATAAAAACCATAAAAACATTGACTTATTTCTATAAAAGAGTTATAATATAAATAATTATGTTATTTTTATGATATTATGTGTTTTTTATGTCTAAAAACATTCTTCAGAGGTGTGTTATATTATGATAAAGCCTTTTGAAAACAAGGTTTGGCTGGCGACGCCGACCATGCACGGCGATGAGCTTACATACATGAAAGAAGCGTATGAAACCAACTGGATGTCTACCATTGGTGCCAACATCAACGAGGTTGAGCGATTAACCTGTGAATATGTGGGGTGTAAATATGCAGTTGGTTTGTCCGCCGGCACTGCAGCACTACATCTAGCGGTGAAGCTGGCAGGCGTTAAACCGGGAGATAAAGTGTTTTGCTCGGATATGACTTTTGCTGCCACAGTTAACCCTGTGGTCTTCGAAGGCGGTGTTCCTGTTTTTATTGACAGCGAGAAGGACACTTGGAACATGGATCCTAACGCGCTTGAAAAGGCTTTTTCTCTCTATCCCGATGTAAAAACCGTTGTGATGGTGCATCTTTACGGCACTCCGGCAAAAATTGATGCTATTCGTGCTATCTGCGATAAATATAGTGCAACCCTGATTGAAGATGCGGCAGAGTCTATGGGTGCAACCTATAAGGGTAAACAAACCGGAAGTTTTGGAAATTATAATGTTATTTCTTTTAATGGTAATAAAATTATTACCGGCTCATCCGGGGGAATGCTGCTGACTGATGACGAGGCGGCGGCACAAAAGGTTCGCAAGTGGTCAACTCAAAGCCGCGAGGCGGCTCCCTGGTATCAACACGAAGAAATGGGCTATAACTATCGTATGAGCAATGTGATTGCCGGTGTTGTAAGAGGGCAGTACCCCTATTTAGACGAGCATATTGCACGCAAAAAAGCGATTTATCAGCGCTATAAAGACGGTTTTAAAGATTTACCTGTTACTATGAACCCTTACATAGAAAATGAGATGGAGCCTAATTTCTGGCTGTCCTGCTTGCTTGTTGATAAAGACGCAATGAGCAAGCAGACGAGAACTGCTACAGAGGCAACCTTTGAAAAAGAGGCGGGGAAAAGTTGTCCCACAGAGATTTTAGAAAAATTGGCAGCATATAATGCAGAAGGCAGACCTATTTGGAAGCCTATGCACATGCAGCCGATTTATAAAGATAACGGCTTTGTATCTTGCTTTGATACACCTGCTTGTGAAGATATTTTTGAAAGAGGTCTGTGCTTGCCGTCGGATATCACAATGGCGGAGGAAGAGCAGGATATAGTGATTGAACTTATAAAAAGTTGCTTTGTGTAATAAAAGTGAGGTACATAATGTATAACAAGTTTTTCAAACGATTTTTCGATGTATTCCTTTCCGCGCTTGCGCTGACAGTACTTTCACCGATCTTATTGATTTTAATTATCCTTGGTGCGATTGTCATGGGCGGGAATCCTTTTTTTCTGCAGGAGCGTCCGGGTAAAAATGAAAAGATTTTTAAGCTCATTAAGTTTCGGACAATGTCTAACAAAAAGGATAAAGATGGTAATTTGCTTTCGGATGATGAGCGACTGAATCGCTATGGAAGAATTCTTAGAAAGACCAGCCTTGACGAGCTTCTGGAGTTGTTTAATATTTTAAAAGGGGATATGAGCATAGTGGGGCCTAGACCGTTGTTAGTGGAATACCTGCCTTACTATACAGAGGAAGAAAAGAGGCGTCATAGTGTGCGCCCAGGCTTGACGGGACTTGCACAAATTAACGGTAGAAACGCTATAACCTGGGAAGAAAAGTTTACTTGGGATTTAAAATACATAGACAAAATCACTTTTTTTGGTGATGTTAAGATTATTTTTCAGACTGTTGTTAAAACTCTTATGCGAAAAGATATTTTGGTGGGAAAAGAGTTTGTAGTAGAAAAATTTATTGTTAGTCGAACAAAAGAAACAACGATTGTGGAGTAATGCTCATGTTTAGTCTATTAGAAGGGAAGCTTCTGTTACGGGAATTTCAAACTGAGGATATAGAAAATAAGGTGAAATGGATTAATGATGCAAAAAATAATCAGTATCTTCATTATGACCTTCCTCTATCAGTAGAGAAAACAATGATTTGGTTTCAGAATAAAGCCGAAAATAGGTTGGACTGCGTCATAGAATATGAAAAGGTTCCGGTCGGGCTGATAGGGCTTTTAAATATTGATCAAAAAAATAAAAAAGCAGAATTTTATATTAGCATGGGACGAGATGATTATAAGCGAAAAGGCATTGCAACTGAATCGACCAGAATGCTATTGTGTTATGCCTTTGAAGAACTTAAGATGAATAAAATATATTTAAATGTGGATGAGGAAAATGATGCGGCGTGCAAGCTGTATGAAAAGATTGGCTTTAGGCAGGAAGGTCGCTTTTTACAAGATTTACTTCATAGGGGAAAACTAATTAATAGGTTACGTTATGCAATCCTAAAAAATGAGTGGGGGACAGTATGAATATACTAATTTTGAGCGCTGGAACAAGAAACAAAATTGTCCAGTATTTTAAGCAAAACGTCGGCGAAGGTGGGGTAGTTATTGCAACAGATATGAGCACCCTGGCTCCCGCGCTCTACGAGGCAGACAAGCATTATATTGTTCCCAGAATGACAGCGCCCGAATATATTGATGTGATTTTAGATATTTGTAAAAAAGAAAAAATCTTTGGTGTTTTAAGCTTAATTGACCCCGAATTGAGTCTCCTTGCGAAAAATGCTGATAAATTTAAGGCGCTAGGAACCACCGTAATTGGCTCTTCTTATGAGCTTTGCGAAATGGCTCTTGACAAGATGCAGATGTTTAACTGGCTCATGGCGAATGGCTACAAATGCGCTATGTCCTATATGGATAAAGAGGCGTTTTATCGGGATGTTGAAAACAGCATCATAGACTTTCCTGTTTTTGTGAAACCGGCAAGGGGTAGTGCGAGCATTGCGATTTCAAAAGTGTATGACAAAGAAACGGTTGATCTTTTGTTTGCCCACAGCGATGGACTGATGATTCAGGAGTTTTTGGATGGTCAGGAAATTGGTGCTGATGTCTATATTGATATGGTATCCGGCGAGGTTGTTTCTATCTTTACAAAAAAGAAAATAGTTATGCGTGCCGGAGAAACAGACAAGGCAGTTTCCTTTAAGGATGAAAAGCTGTTTGTGTTAATTGAAAACTTTGTTAAGAAAACCGGATACAGAGGCCAGATTGATATTGATATTTTTGAAGTAGATGGTGAGTATTATATCTCAGAAGTGAATCCCCGGTTTGGTGGTGGCTATCCTCATGCCTATGAATGTGGATGTAATCATATGAGGCTGATTTGTAACAATCTTGTGGGAAACATTAATGAAAAGAAATTTGGAGAATATGATGAAGGCATATATATGATGAAATATAACGAATTGAAGATTATGTGAGGTGAGGGGAAATGAAAAATATTAGGTATTACGTTTATTGGTTCCTTGATCTAATCAAAGGTGGCAAGGTCAAAAAGAATTTTGACGAAATTCAACAATTACTACAAAATGACGATATTAAACAATGGCAAGATAAAAAAATACAACAGTTGCTTACGTTTGCATCAGAACACTGCTCTTTTTATAAAAACTATGACCAATATTCAGATTTTTCTCAGATTCCTATTATTGATAAGAGCGTTGTAAAAACCAATTATGAAGATCTATTTGCAAAGTGCTATGATAAAAAGACTTTGCATGTAATGTCAACCAGCGGATCTACAGGAACGCCTTTTGCGATATATCAAAATCCGGAAAAGAGAAATAGGGTTTTGGCGGAGCTAATATATTTTAATAGTATTATTGGCCAGAATATAGGAGATAAATTTATTTTTTACAGAGTCTGGACGGACAAAAACAGGAAATCTAAGTTGGAGCAAATTAAGCAAAATTTAATGCCGATTGACATTCTTCGTTTAGATGAGGCTAATCTGCAATACATTATTGATGTGCTTTTGAAAGATAAAAAGATAAAATCAACTCTTGCGTATGCTTCTACATATGATATGATTCTGCATTATCTAAATGACAAACAGATAAGAGGTAATTTTCATCTTAAAGCTATGGTAAGTAGTTCTGAAGTGTTGACAGACGAAACGCGCGATGGTCTGGAGAGCATGATTGGTTGCAAAGTGATTAACCGTTATTCCAACCAGGAATGTGGTGTGATTGCCCAAAGCAATTTGGCAAGTAACAGTATGCAGATAAATTCCGCTTCTTATTATGTTGAAGTTTTGCGGACAGGTAGCGATGAGCCTGTTACAAAGGGAGAGGTGGGCAGAATAGTTGTTACGGATTTGTTTAACTATGCAATGCCACTCATTCGCTATGACACGGGCGATTTGGGAATTTTATCTGAAGACGGTAAAGGCTTTGAAACCATTTCCGGTCGTCGGGTCGATTTGATTTACGATACAAGCGGCAGACCGCTAACGCCTCATACATGGAGCGTTTATATGTGGAAATATGACCGCTTGAAGCAATATCAGTTTATTCAGAATGAAAAAAATGATTATTTGCTGAAAGTAAACGGTGCAGACGGAATATATACAGAGGAGGACTTTAAAGCAACCCTCAAAGGCGTTTTAGGCGAGGACGCGAATATTACAGTAGAGTATGTAGATGAAATTCCAGTTTTAGCTTCCGGCAAATTTAAAAAGACAATATGTAATTATGACCCAAAAGTCTAAAGGGGATAGTTTGATGAAAATCTTATATATAACAACTATTGGCGGCACGATGAATTTTTTTCGAGAAATGACTAAAAGCCTGATTGATGCAGGGCATTGTGTCGATATTGCCTGTAGCAACCTTGGTTTGGGTGTTCCTGAATATTTTAAAGAACTTGGTTGTCAATATCATTGCCTTTCAGTTTCTCGTTCTCCGCTGGACATGGGGAATGTAAAAGCAATTTGTGAAATCAAAAAGCTTGTTAAAGAAAATGGTTATGACATTGTTCACTGCCATACCCCTATTGCAGCGGCTTGTACAAGAGTTGCCTGCAGAGGCCTGAGGAAGAAGGGAGTCAAGGTTTTTTATACAGCTCACGGTTTTCATTTTTATGATGGCGCGCCTCTTAAAAACTGGTTGGTTTACTATCCGGTTGAAAAATTGTGTGCTCGTTTTACCGATGTCTTAATCACCATAAATCAGGAAGATTATAAGAGAGCACAGAAAAAATTAAAAGCCAAAAAAGTTGTTTATGTCCCCGGCGTAGGGATGAATCTGGAAAGATTTGATGTGCCCGAATGTGAACAAGCAGAGAAAAGAAAGGAACTTGGAATTCCTAATAATGCAACAGTTTTGCTTTCGGTTGGTGAAGTGAATGCTAATAAAAATCAACAGGTCATTATCAAGGCTATGGCGCAGCTTAAAAAAGATAATGTTTACTATTTGATTGCCGGAAATGGCAATCAAATGGATGTATTACAGAATTTGGCAGAATCCTTGAATCTTGGTAATAGGGTACATTTACTTGGCTTTAGAAAGGATATCCCTGACCTTTGTGCTGCATCTGATATATTCTGTTTTCCCTCTAAAAGAGAGGGTTTAGGTTTAGCTTCGCTAGAAGCGATGGCTTGTGGATTGCCGATTTTAACATCTAATGTTCATGGCATCAATGATTACAGTGAAAATGGCGTTACGGGCTACAAATATCCGCCTTGTGATGTGGCGGGTTTTGCGGAAGGCATTATGAAACTGATTTCCGAACCTGAGACTTGCATAAGGATGGGAGAATATAATCGGAAAGCGGTCAAGAAATATAGTATTCAGAATGTTTTGCCAATCATGCAGGCACTATATGATAAAAAAGGAATTTGATTTGTATGGTATGTAATTTTTTATCTATGTAGTTTTGATTTATTTGTGTTCGGGGTGAATTTTGATGGTAGAAATGGGTAGAATAGAAAGTTTGTTCTTATACCTGGTTATATATATTACATCGGCGTACTTCATGTCTAAAAGCAATGTGATTGAGAAGAAGAAGCCTGATATATACATGATTGTTGCTGTTTTGCTGCCGGTGTTGCTTGCAGCGAAACGATATTATGTAGGGACAGATTACGAAAGCTATTATTATATGTACAGGCGAATGTCCCGAACTAGCTTTCGCACCTGGGTGGCGAATGAAATGTCATTAGAAGGAACGCCTTTTGGTATTTGGTTTGTGGCTCGTATTGCATTCCAGTTTCGCTCATATGAAATGTTTTATGGTTTGCTTGCAGCGATTATATATGTGCCTACAGCGTTGGTTTTGAAAAAACAATATCCTAAAGATATTTCTTTTCTTGCAATTTTGATGCTTTTGACCGGTCAGTTTACCACCGGTTTTAACATTACTAAGCAGGTTGCGGCAGTTGTTATGTTAATAGCGGGTCTGCAATATGTTCATGAAAGAAAGTTTTGGAAATTTGCTCTATTTTTGTTTTTAGCTTTTTGTTTCCATCCTTCGGCACTCATTGCGGCACCGATTTATTTTTTATGGAAGCCAAAAGATGCTGCTTTCAGCTTTAAAAGGACTGTTTTTATTTTAGGTTGTATTGTCTTTATCAATTTTCTACCTCAATTTTTGACAGCCTTAGGTGGCAGATTTGAAAGCTACACTGCCTATACTGATGAAATTTCGAACAGAAGTTTTTACATGAATGCAGGTTGGGTTGTCTTTTTTTTCCTTATGCGGAGAAAATATATAGAGTTTGACAAACGAAACGATTTGTATGTTACCATGGTTTTGATAGGGTTGATTTTAAATGTTTCCGGGTTTTCATCACCCTATGTCAAGCGAATTGCAATGTACTATAGTTTTCCGCAGTCTTTTCTGATTTTTCAGATACCTTACCTTTTTGATACAGAAGAGAAGCCATTGTTTAAGGCACTGGTATTTATATATACGATTGCCATGTTCGTTATAAATTTTTATGTGTTAGAATTTTCTGACATTATACCCTATGCTTATGGAGGTGTTTGATTATGCCAAAATTCAGCGTGATTGTGCCAATTTATAAGGTAGAGGCCTATTTGTGCCAATGTATTAAAAGTGTTTTAAATCAAAGCTTTAAGGATTTTGAACTGATTTTAGTTGATGACGGCTCGCCGGATAATTGTCCAATGATTTGTGATGAATATGCCGGAAAAGATAATCGCATCAAAGTGATACATAAAGAAAACGGTGGTTTGGTCAGTGCCCGCATTGCCGGAGCCAAATTGGCGGTAGGTGACTATGTTTGTTGTTTAGACGGGGATGATTGGCTCCACTCACAGTATTTTGAAACGCTTATCTCTGTTATTGATAAGTATGAACCAGATGTAGTATGTTTTGGTTTTTATTACGCATACGAAGATGAAACGTACATAAAGAAACCGTTATCCTATAAATTTGGATATTATAATAGGCAAGATATTGAAAAAAATATTTTTCCCTTTCTGCTGCAGGATGTTAATGGTCGTTATTTTTCTCCGAATGTATGGGGAAAGGCGTTTAAAAGAGATTTGTATGTGCAAGAGCAACTTCTGATTCATCCGCAAATTAAGATTGGTGAAGATATTGCTTGCACTACGTCGTGCGTATATCGTGCCGAGTCTATATATATCTTACCGGATTGTTTATATTATTATCGGCAGAACATGGCGGCAATGACAAAAGAAAAAAAAGCTTTTGACTCTATGGGACCAAAACTCATTTTTACGCATCAGCAAAATAGAATTAATCTGGACGAGTATGATTTTCACGAGCAGTCCTATCGTTCTACGGTTCATTTGCTATTTAATGCTGTTGTCAGTCAATTTCATAGAAAGGAATCGTATTTTCTGATTTGCCGTGATATTAAAACATATTTAAATGATCCGGTTTATGTAGAAGCGATTCAAGGGGCAAGGTTTAAAAGTCTGTCAGGCAGAATGGCGCATTTTGCATTAAAATACAAGCTTTTTTGGCTTATGAAACTTTGGAGCATCTTTAAAAATTAAGATTTTATAAACAAATATGATTGATTAGGAGGCACGATGCTCATGATACCTAAAATTATACATTATTGCTGGTTTGGCGGCAATCCACTTCCTGAGTTAACACAAAAATGCATTGCAAGCTGGAAAAAGCATTGTCCTGATTATGAAATTATTGAATGGAATGAGAGTAATTTTGATATTCATTGCTGTGACTATGTTCAGGAAGCATATGAAGCAAAAAAATGGGCATTTGTTTCTGATGTTGCAAGATTATTTGCATTAGTCAACTATGGTGGTATTTATATGGATACAGATGTTGAAGTGCTAAAACCGCTGGATAATCTTTTGTCCTATGAAGCTTTTTCCGGTTTTGAAGCTGTTGACCGCATCACTACCGGTATTATGGCGTGTTGTAAAGATCAACCTCTCTTTACAGAATTTTATGAAAGCTACAAAGATGACCATTTTCTTAGAGAGGACGGTACTATGGATACAACTACCAATGTTACCCGGATTACGGATGCTTGTCTGAAATATGGTGTACAGCTCAATAACACTATGCAAACCGTTAATGGGTTGACATTGTTCCCTAAGGACTATTTTTGCCCAAAAGATTTCTATAGTGGTGGGCTTTCCATAACCGATAATAGCTATACAATTCACCATTATGATGGTTCTTGGCTTGATGATGAAGAAAAAGAAGCGCAGAAGTTAAGAGAAAAATATGCAAAGGTTTTACCCTATCGTTTAGCCGGTATTTTTTCAAGAATTATTGTTATTTTAAAGTTTCATGGTTTTGTTGGCGTATTGAAGGAAGGCTATCACCGTATTCGTGTCGTATTGAAAACGAATAATAAGAGTGGGGTGAATTAACAAGAAATGGCGCACGAGCGAAAATCCAATTACTTGTTGAAAAATATATTTTTATTTTTTATATCGAGTTTTCTGCCGAAAGCAATTACTTTTTTTATGGTTCCTCTATATACATATTGTTTATCAACTGAACAATATGGAACAATTGATTTGTTAACCACAACCATACAATTGCTGTTACCTTTTTTTACACTTCAAATACAAGATGCTGTGTTGCGTTTTTCGCTGGATAAGAACTACGATTCCGGAGAAATTTTTACAACAGCATTAAGAATTGTTTTGGCAGGAAGCGGGTTACTTGTCTGTTTTTGCGCTTTTGGGAAACTGTTGAATTTTATACAACTTGATACAACATATCTTATTATGTTTTTACTTTTGTTTTTCACAAACGCTATTAACATTATTACTTCATATTTTTGCCGTGGTATTGACAAAATTAGAATTTTAACTATCAGTAATGTTTTACATATTTTGTCAACAGTCCTTTGCAATCTATTATTTTTATTGGTGTTTAAGTGGTCCATTTTTGGATACTTATTGGCAATGTTAATAGGAAATATAACAGGTTTTTTAATTTTGTTTTTCGGGGCTAAATTGTACCAATATATGCATTTCTCTGTGTATAATAAAACCTTGTTGAAAAAAATTATCATGTTTAGTGTTCCTATGATTTTTAGTGCTTTGTCTTGGTGGATCAATACATCGTTAGACAAATATATTTTAGAATATTATTCAGGGACTGCGGCAGTTGGACTTTTGGCGATCGCCTATAAAATTCCTTCAATTATCTTTCTGTTTGGTACAGCGATTGCAAATGCTTATGCGATTTCAGCCATAAAAGATTTTGATAAAAATGATTCAGATGGCTTTTTAGGTTCAAGCTATACCATGATTAATATAGTTTTCACAATAGCATGTTCTTTTTTGATGACAATTAATGTTTTTGTATCACATATATTATTTTCAAAAGAATTTTTTGTTGCTTGGAAATTAGTTCCGCCCTTGCTGATTTCGGCTGTTTATAACCAGCTCTCTCTCACCTGTGAGCAATATTATATTGCTATGAAGAAGACCAAAATAATATCCGTTACTGCTATTGCAGGTGCTGCAATAAATATGGTTGCTAATTTTTTGCTGATTCCAAAATTTAGCGCTTATGGTGCGGCAGCTGCAACCGCTTTTAGTTTTTTTGTTGTATGGTTGATTCGCTACTGTGTTTTGGTGAAGTATATAAAGCTACAACACAGCTTTCTTGCTGAGTGTGCATCATATTTTTTTCTGTTTATACAGCTGCTTTTGGGAATTTATGGAACACAATATGTTTTATATCAAGGATTGATTTGTCTTTGCATTGTTGGAATTTATGCTAAACCTCTTTATGGTTATGTACTTGCAGGGTATGCTCGCATATCCCGTATGTTAAAAAAGACTAACGAGGAGATATCATGAGCACACTAGAAAACTTATTTTTATCACAACTTCGTACGTTATTTGTGTGCGAAGCTAAGCCAGAAAACAAAATAGATGTTCCTTGTCCCGAAGTATTCTCTGAATTGTTGCGTTTATCAACACGGCATTCTGTAACGCCATTAATCGCTGAAAGTTTATCTCGCCATGGTTTTTTAACCGAGGAAGACGTAGCAGAATCATATCGTCATATATCATATCGTTCGTTTATTAAGTGGCAGCAACAGGAAATAGAACTACAAAAGGTGACAGCCCTTTTTGAAACACATTACATTCATTACATGCCTTTAAAGGGTGCTGTTTTACGTAATTTTTATCCGGAAGCCTGGATGCGTACCAGTTGTGATATTGATATTTTAGTGCAAGAAGAACAACTTAGTGCAGCCCGAAAAGTGTTGATTGAGGAACTTGGTTATCGTGAAGATAACAAAACTGATCACGATGTGATGCTGATTGCGCCAAACGGGGTGCAGCTTGAATTGCATTATGATTTTTCTGAAAAACAGGTTTCGACCTCTGATGTATGGGCAACAGCTCATCACAATGAGGGAAGCTATCGTTATGAAATGTCGCCGGAGTGGTTTTATCTGCATCATCTGGCGCATATGGCGAAACACTTTGTTTTGGGTGGCTGCGGAATCAGAACCTTCATTGACCTGTGGCTAATGAAGAAAAATATGCCTTATGATGAAGAACGGTTAAATGAGATGCTCAGACAGTGTGAACTGCTTTTGTTTGCGGAAAATATGTTGGCACTAGTGTCAGACTGGATGGCAGGAAAAGACTTAACAGATATACAAAAGCAGATTTTAGAGTTTGTTTTAACTGGCGGCACATATGGCGTTTTAGATAACCGGGTTGCTGTTAGTCACAGCCGTAAACAGAATTTTTTGCTATATGTTTTTACAAGAGTTTTTCCCAATTACAAAGCAATGGTTTATTTATATCCCATTCTAAGAAAGCATCGCATTTTGATGCCGTTTTGTCAGGTGCATAGGTGGTTTCATCTGCTGAATCGAGATAAACTGAAAAAGGCTGAAACAGAGCTGAAAAACGTTCAGGCCTTGGACAACGATAAGCTTGATGATGTGAGCGATTTGCTTGCTAAACTTGGAATATAAGCTGATTTTGTAGATGTTTTACACTAAAGGTTGCAAAAATAATAATTTTTTGTTATAATATGTGTATTGCGATTTAGCAATAATATCTTAAAGGAGTCGAACACATGAGAAACAGATTTTTTCTGTTAATGGATTTTGCGGCATGCTATCTGTCCTTTTTACTTCTCGACGTTATTGTTTGGCCTTTGGCAGATGTAATGCACAGTTATGTATGTAGTCTGAGTGTGGTTATTGCTTCCTCGGTTATTTATATTTTGGTTATGTCTGTGTCGGGCGTATACTCTATTAACTGGGTTTATGCCAGCGTAAAAGAGTACATTCAGTTTTTTAACGCCTGTTGCGTTTCTGTTGCGCTAAGCGTTGGTGCAGGTGTTTTTTTTCGTAATCCTTATGTTTTTTTAAAGTTAAATCTTGCAGCTAATGCCGGCGTTGTTACTATAATGTGTGGTTTTCGTATTGCTGTGAGAATTTTGCACAGGCTGATGATTCATTCTACCAATACAAACGCAAAACGTGTATTGATTATTGGTGCAGGTCAGTTGGCTGTTACACTTCTGCGTGACATCTGGAACAATCAGAAAATGCCGTACCAGGTGGTGGGGCTGATTGATGACGATCCGGAAAAAAAGAATATGAAAATTTGTGGTGCTCGTGTTTTGGGTACACGTGATGATATTCTTCGCATCTGTCAGGAAAAGCAGGTTGACGAAGTTATTTTTGCGATTTATCATTTGTCAGCAGACAATAAAAAGGCACTTCTTGATATATGTAGTGAAAGCGGCTGCAAGGTTATGATTATGCCCGGCATTGAGGCGGCGCTGCATGGTGTAGATATTAATCAGATACGGGAAATTGATATTGAAGATTTGCTGGAAAGGGATCCGATTGTCCTTGATAACCGGTTGATCGAAAATGATATTAAAAATAAAACTGTGCTTGTTACCGGCGGTGGTGGCTCAATTGGCTCAGAACTGTGTCGTCAGCTTGTACGTTACAATCCTCGCACGCTGATAGTATTTGACATTTATGAAAACAATGCTTTTGAATTACAGCAGGAATTAATAAGGCGTTTTCCTATGCAAAATATCGAAGTTTTAATTGGCTCTGTACGGGACGTTGCCAGACTGGAAGAATTGTTTTCTACATACTCAATAGATATTGTCTTTCATGCAGCAGCTCACAAGCACGTGCCTTTGATGGAAGATAGTCCTTGCGAAGCAATTAAAAACAATGTTTTTGGTACTTATAATACTGCAACTTGTGCAAAACGGCACGGGGTGAAGAAATTTGTCTTAATTTCAACTGATAAAGCCGTGAATCCCACCAATGTAATGGGTGCCAGCAAGCGCATTTGTGAGATGATTGTGCAAACCTTGAGTCGGGACAGTGAAACAGATTTTGCAGCGGTTCGTTTTGGCAATGTACTGGGCTCAAACGGGTCGGTTATTCCTTTGTTTAAAAAGCAAATCAATGCCGGTGGACCGGTGACTGTTACTCATCCTGAAATTACCCGTTTCTTTATGACAATCCCTGAGGCGGCTCAGCTTGTTCTGCAGGCAGCATCTTATGCTCACGGCGGGGAAATTTTTGTGTTGGATATGGGTCAGCCTGTAAAAATTTATGACTTAGCCAAAAAGATGATTAGCTTATCAGGATTCAAACCAGACGAGGATATTGCTATTGAATTTACAGGTCTTCGTCCTGGTGAAAAACTCTATGAAGAGCTTTTGATGAATGAAGAGGGCTTGAAAACAACCAATCATGATAAGATTTTTGTAGGACAGCCCCTTGACATGAGTGTAGAGAAGCTGGAGGAAATTTTGGTGACTCTTAGGGAAGCTGTAACAGTGGATGGGGCGACCTTACGTGAAGTTGTTGCTTCTGTTGTGCCGACCTATCATCAGAACGAACAGAAATAATGAAACATCTTTATCAACTAACACCGAAGACAGCAGAGTAGAGCGTTGCTTTCTTCGGTGATTTTTTTTGCCGGAACTTAATGAATGAGATGAGAAGCTAATTTTTTATGTAAAGAGTCAGTTTTGTTGGCCTTCAAAAACCACGAAAAATCACAAAGAACCAGACGGGTCCATGATGAGACATACAGGCGAGGAAAAACGTGAAAAAACACAATTTTTAAAGCTCTGGAATGTACCCTTATGATTTGTTGCTTGGATAAAATGAAGAGTAGAGAGTTTTATTGTAGAATATTCGTATTTAGAAGTACTTTTTTCTTGTTGGATACTCAAAGAAAATTTAACGATTTACGCAAGTGAGAAGCCACTTTTGTGTAAAGGTGTAAAACTATACACAAAAATAAGGAACTGTTTTTTTGTTGTAAAACCTGCACCAGTACTGTATTGTTTATAGTTTTAAAAAACTCAATTTTGTCTTATGCCTGTAAATATAAAAAACTTTACAGCTGATTTTTGGTGAGCCTCCTTTAAGCTTTTGAAGGTATTCTGAGACATATACAGCTCCTGTATTTTCTTTTTGCTGCGTTTAAAAATACTATGAATGAGTTTGTTGATAGTTACATAGGGTTTTTCTTGCGATTTTGCGGAGAATTGTATATGAAAGTCGTAAAAAGAGAATTGCAAACAGACTATGTTTGTGGTATACTTGATTATGTTCTGAATGAACAAAGATTACATAATATTTTTCTGTTTTGTTTGACAAATTGACAAATATTTTGTTGTAATAGTGTTTTTATTTTTTCGAATTTGTAAGGTGATTACATTGAAAAGAGAGTCAAAATTTTTTAAAAAAATCTTTTATAGTTATTTGATTATCTTCACAATCCTGACATTGGTTGTGGAGGTTTTTGTGTGCAGCAGTATTGTTACAAGTAACCAGAAGCAATCTGCAAAGTTAGAAACCTTTTTTAAAGATAACTGTATTGCTATGGACAATAAAATTTTGTCTGTTTTTCAGGTGACGAACCTTCTTTCTGAAAATCGTGAGGTTGAAAACTTTGCAAAAACCCCTTTTGAAACGTATCGCGGTACCGATTATTACAATTTGCTGAATTTGAGTGATTTGATTTCAAGGTATACTGTGTCTTATATGGACTTAAGTTGTAGAATCAGCCTTTTCAGAGAAGGCGATAATCTGATTTTTAGTGCCAAAGATACACAAAAACTGGATTTTTATTTAAACACCCGTCAGTATGATGCTCAGGCTTTAAACGAAGCGGTTGCATACAGCAAGACCTGTCCCTTTGATTCAATGACCCTTTTAGGGAGCAATGCAGATACGCCTTTTGTCACAATTTTAAGCTGGCATCAATACAGTTCCGGCGATCGGGTTTATTATTTGATAGAGTTTGACAAGAACTACTTTTTCCCGACTTCCGGTGTAAACCATGGTGAATTTTTTGCCGTTACAGACGAAACTACCGGTAACGTGTGCTTGAATCAGTCCAGTAGTGAAATAACTGATACTAAGCTGCTTAATGACATAAAAGAGATAGAGTCTCCGGAACTTAATAACGTGAATCTTGACAATAAGCTGTTTTCAAAAAAATCAGTTCCTATTCATAATATGGTGTATGTATATCACAACCCAAATCTTTATTCTTTTTTAAGTTATGTTCTGATTATGGTGTTGTTGCTGCTATTGTGGCTGCTTTTGTTGGTTCTGGGTTTTTATCTTTCCCGCTATCTTGCAAAGCGCCTTTACAGACCAGTTAACAATGTTTTCGGTATTCTGGGTGATGTATATCATCAGGAACACGATGATGATATGACATTTTTAAGTGACTCTGTGGCAGATCTTGTAACCAACAACAAGCGTTTGCAAGAACTGGCTGAGAAAAATAAAATTATTTTAAAGCACAATTTTATTAAGGATTTGGTAACGGGCCATGTCGCGAGAGAACAGGTTGTTTTCAGTGCCAGAGAATATAATCTGGAATATCTGTCAAACCGGAGCCAGTGCATTGTTTGCGAGTATGACAATATGGCAGCTCAGGGCGCTGTTATGGACTATCAGAAGATTCAGACACTTAAAAATATTTTTATGAGCAATGCAGAGGAGCACTTAAGAGTTGATGTTTCCTGCGAATTGGTCAATATGGATCGTAACAGATTTGTTATTATTACCAAAGCAGTAGATGTGCAAACCCTGAACAAAACGCTTATGGGTCTGGTTAATGAGGCTGAGGAGCAGTATAATATATCACTGCTTATGGCGGTTGGTAAAGTTGTCACTAACATGGCGGATTTAGACGACTCCTATATGAGTGCGTTAAACCTTCTGGAGTATAAATTTGCAGTGGGGGATAAGCGCATTATTCGCGATGAAGATTTGGCGGAATTGGGCAATGCCAGCTACTACTATCCCGTTGAAATTGAAAAAAATCTGATTTATAACGTTTTAGAGGGCAATATGGAAAAATGTGAGGATATTCTGACTCACATTTTTACGGTTAACTTTATTGAGCTTTCTTTAGACAAAGCCAATATTAAAGATTTCAAATTTGCTTTGACGGCGACCATTAAACGAATTTTAAAGCAGACGAACAAAACTGCTGAAGAAATTTTTGGCAAGGATGTTATTATTTATCTTGAGTTGAATGCTGCAGCAACCGTTGATGAAATCAACAAATCAATCCGTGATATTATTACTGAAATTGCTCGGTATATTCAGGAAAATTCGAAGAATAAAAAAAGAGTTATCACGGAAAACATTGTTCAGTATATTGATGAAAATTATAATCAGGATATTTCTTTGCGAGATGTTGCGGAGCACTTCTGTTTATCGGAAGGGCACATTGGCAGATTGCTTAAAAATGATTTGAATACCAGCTTTAAACAGCGCCTTAATGAGCGGAGAATTGAGGTTGCAAAAACCCTGCTTTTAGGGAATGAAAATCTTTCAGTTGGTGATGTTGCGACTAAGGTCGGTTGTAACAGTGCTATGACCTTTATTCGTATGTTTAAAAAGCATACGGGTATATCCCCGGGCGAGTACAAAAAATCTCAGAATTAAAATGACAACAAATAGCAGTGCATCATGATTTTGATGCACTGCTATTTTATTTCAATTAATCACGATGATGTCCAATAGCCTACAGAGTTGCATTATACAGGGCTTGTGCTGTTTTTTTGCAGCATGCAAAATGTTTGAAAATGCATATTGATGTTGAAAAATGAAGATTGAATCTTGCTTTTAGTTAAGGTATAATATATATTAATAAAAATGGAAATGGAGTGTGAAAACATGAAGCAGATATTGAGAACAACTTTGGTATGCTTACTGGTGTTAGTCTTTTGTTGCCTGACTGTTGGTGCAACAGCGCTGGACTGGTACACCGCCGGGACGTAGTATTATGAAATACAGTCTGTACCGTCGTCAGGGTAATTACATTCTTGCAACCAACAAGGGCTTTAGTGATATGGATACAGCTCTTGACAACATGTATGCAATTGACCTTACAAGAAACGCATCCTTCCCGATGTATGACAGCGAGAAAAATGAGGTCAGTGTTGTTACGACAGAAAATTTAGTAGAATATGTTCGCGATAACAATAATTATTCTGAACTGTTAATTTTGTATTATTGGAATAGCATTTTCAGTGTTGTTCTTTATAAGTAAAAAATAATTTAATTTAATGGAGGGAAAACTATGTTAAAAACAACAAAAAAAGCGCTTTTAGTACTGCTTGCTGTTATGATGCTGTTCTCAGTAACTGCATGCGGCAAGAAAACAGGTGGCTCGGCTATTGATGGCGTTGACCTTTCTGCCGACACAATCATTTCAAAAGAGCCCATCGAACTCACGTTCTTCCACTCTGCATCTAAAAAAGATGACGGTCAGTGGGACACCTTAGAAGAAGCAGCAAGAATGACCAATGTCAGATTAAAGGTTACAGTTTCTAAATCAAACTCTGACTACAATCAGGCGTTCAACCTGATGATGGCATCCGGTAAGCTGGATGATATCATCGAATGCTACAGCTCCGCTTCCTTTACCCAGTATGGTGTTGAAGGTGCATTTGTTGCAATTGATGAATATTTAGACCTTATGCCGA
>SVJQ01000026.1 GCA_015068905.1 Oscillospiraceae bacterium
TTAGCCGGCAGTATTTTACATTATTTTTCTATTCTGCTCTACGTTCTACCGGTCTGATAACACAATTTAATAAGGCTGTGACAAACACTTTTTGTCACAGCCTCTTTTTGTATAACGAAAACCACGCGATAGTCGCGTGGTTCAAAAAAGGTTAACCGATGAACAGATAACTAAGTAGAAGTTACATAAGACGAGGATTCATTTCCCCACAAGAAAGTATAGTACAAACAAACTGTTGAAAAGCCTTCCCCTTGAGGGGAAGGTGGCAAAACCATAGGTTTTGACGGATGAGGTGTAGAAAATGCTTTGCATTTTCGTATGAAATGCCCTGTCGGGTGGCCTACTTTTGTGAGACAAAAGTAGCAAAAACGCGGGGGATTTCGATTTCCCCCGCACCCCTTAAAACGACACAGGGGCTCTGCCCCTGGACCCCTTTACATAGAAAGAACACCTACATAACCCATTTATGGGTAGCTAGTAGTAATTGCATGGCTGGCAGGCCAATAAAAAGCACACTTGTGCGCAGCCAGTAAAGGGTAGGGCTATGCCCGAAAAGGAAAAACCACCCGCTACGCGGGTGGATATTTATTTACATTCTTTATTTTACAATCTTTTCAATTTTCTGTGCAACAGCCTCGGCTTCGGCGGCGTCTAAAAGACCCAAGGTGATATCGAAGTTCAGTTCAGCACCGGCAGCCAGTGTTTTAAGCTGACCGTTGTTTTTAGCGTGAGTAAAGCCTAAATGCTCAGCAGTAGCCGGCAGAACCATGCCTAAAGACTCTTCGTCGCCGGTTTTTGCCATCCAACGGATGCCGATGGGCAGTGCTTCCACGGGGTGGGTGACATAAAATGCCATACCGTCCGGCATGCGCTGCATGGTGTGAGCCATACCGTTTTCGTCACCTTCATAATAAACAGTGAAGCAGATTTCCGGGTCATAATACTGATGGGGAGCACCGATTTTGTGATGCAGTGCCGGGTCTTTTTCAAGCTTATCCATATAATCTGCTAAGGGTTCTGCGATTTCCTTCGGAACGTCTGCGCCGATAATCTTATGAACCTTAATGTGGTCAGAATCATATTTTGCAGAGTAGCAAAGCTCGCTACCGTCAACGGGGCGGAAGTTTGCATGACCAAGATACATATAAGTCATGGGCTTTGTACGCAGGTTTTCTAAATGTACAGACACATGTAAAACCGTTTCACCGGCATACAGACGGCACTGGGGTACGAAGCGATAGTTATAATTAAAGGCTTTTTTGCCAATGTATTCACCGGAAACAGCAATGTAAGCACCCTTTTCATCTTCGCCGGAAATGAGCCATGCATTTTTATATTCAGCAACGGGCAGCTCGCCGTGGGGCTGGTGGGTATCTTCAGGACCGCACACACCCATAGCGCGAACACCGCAGTGCATATAGAAAGGACCGTAGCTTTCTAAAAAAACGGTTGTGGCAATGGGTTCTGCAAACATAGATTTCATAGCCAGTGATTTGCCTAAAAACTTGGCGCGCCAGATTTGCTGACCCTGATAGGGCAGAAGAATAAAATAGCCCTTTTCATTTTCAACACGAATGGCGCAAACGCCGGTAGAATATTTAAAAGCGTAGGCTTTCATTGCGCCGTTATCTAATATTAATTTTTCCTTTTCCTCAAACATTGAGGGGTTTATGAAGAATTTACTTTCCATAATATAACCACCTTTCTTTTATAAAAAGTGTATCACAGAACCCATAAAAATGCAATTAATTTTCTGCTTTTTTGGATATTTATTTATAAAAAGTAACCGATTTGTAAACAAAGGGCAAAGGGCTTTGACAAGAGAAAAATTTTCCTATATAATAGAAGCATGTAAATATGCAGTTAGGAGATTCTTTATGGCAGATCATGTTTATAAATTTAAAGAAGTACCCAAAGGCCAGCGCTGGAAGTTTTTTTGGGATTATTATAAATACCCCACGTTAGGCATCATTGTGGGCGTTATTGCTGTGATTTCTATTTTGCAAACGGTTGTGTTTGCCCCTAAAAAGGATATCAGCATTATCGCCGCAACACAAACCTATGTGAATCAAGAGATATGGAATCAGGCCAGAGAGGCTTTGCAGGCCATGCCTCTGGATTTAAACGAAGATGAAAAAGTTATTGTAGAAGTCAATGATAATCATGTAGACCCATCTATGGCGGAAACTGACCCTGAAACCTATCAGATGTTGCAGACCAAGCTGGTGGCATCCTTGTCAACTGCAGAAAGTGCATTGCAGATTATTGATGAAGGCACCTTTGACTATTTTAACGATGAGGGCTTACTTGGCACCTATGCTGAACTGCCGGATGCCATGGGTCACGAGAAAGATGAAATTATTAAAATTCCGCTTTCTGAGCTTAAACCATTTTGTGATATAGAGGGTTTGCCTGAGGGTCTTTTTATGACTCTGCGCCCCGAAGCCGGGATGCAGATATATGGTAGCGAGAAAAAGCTGGAAAACTATAAAAAGCAAATAGAAGTTTTGCTTTTGATGATGCAATCATAATCAAAAAACGAGCCGCCATGAGTTGCGGCTTCTTTTTGTCTTTACATTTCGTAAAAAAGGGGAAGGATTTATGATCAAAAAACTGGCGCCCTGTTTAAAAGGGTACGGAAAATATGCGATTTTAGCACCGGTTACCATTATTTTTGAGGTGCTACTCGAAATCATGATACCTTACTATATGGCAAAAATCATTGATGTGGGTATTGCCACCCGTGACGTATGGTATATTGCCAAAACCGGCGGCATGATGGTGTTGATGGCAATTTTGTCATTAATTTGCGGCTCGCTTTCTGCCCGTTTTGCGGCAAAAGGCGCCATGGGCTTTGGTAAGGGTGTGCGTCGGGCGGTGTTTAATAAGATTCAGGAGTTTTCGTTTGCCAATGTGGACCGTTTTAACTCTGCTTCTTTAATAACCCGCTTAACAACAGACGTTACCACCCTGCAACACACTTTTATGATGTTAATCCGGTCCTTTGTCCGCTCACCCATTATGCTGATTAGTGCCACCTTTATGGCATCCCGGATTAACACGGGGCTGTCCTTTGTTTTTTTAGTTGCAATCCCTATTTTAGGTACAGCTCTTACGATTATTATGCTTATGTCCTTTCCCCGTTTTCGGCAAATGTTTTTGTGCTATGACAAAATGAACGGCGCCATTCAGGAAAATTTAATCGGTATTCGCGTAGTAAAAGCATTTGTGCGCGATAAGTTTGAGAACAAAAAATTTGAAGACAGTGCCGAAGCCCTCCGCTATGCACAGCTTCGGGCTGAGAAAGTAATTATCTGCAATATGCCCATTATGCAAATGGTGGTTTATGGCTCCATCATCTCTATTTTGTGGTTCGGCGGCAATATGGTCATCGCAGGCACAATGGCAAGCGGCGAGCTCATCAGCTTTATCAGCTATGTCAACCAGATTTTAATGTCCTTAATGATGATTTCTATGGTCTTTGTTAACTTCGTTATGACTCGTGCCTCTTTGGGGCGTATTAGTGAGGTTTTAAACGAGGTGCCTGACATTGCGGATTCAGATTCTGATGCTTGTGTAGAAAATGGAGCAGTCACCTTTGAAAACGTTTCCTTTTCCTATAATAAAGACCCTGAGAATTTGCATCTTGAAAACATTAATTTAGAAATTCTCCCTGGCGAAACCGTTGGTATCATCGGCGGTACGGGTTCAGCCAAAACAAGCCTTGTGCAGCTCATCCCCCGTTTGTATGACGCCATGTCCGGTCAGGTGATGGTGGGCGGCAGAGATGTGCGGGATTATTCTCTGGAGCACCTGCGTGATGCTGTCAGCATGGTGCTGCAGAAAAATGTTCTCTTTACCGGTACTATTATGGAAAACCTGCGCTGGGGTAACCCCGGGGCAACAGAGGAAGAAGTGATAGCGGCTTGCAAATCAGCACAGGCACACGATTTTATCACATCCTTCCCCGACGGGTATAACACCATTTTGGGGCAGGGCGGCGTGAATGTATCCGGCGGTCAGAAGCAGCGGCTTTGTATTGCCCGTGCCCTGCTTAAAAAGCCGAAAATCATTATTTTGGATGACAGCACCAGTGCGGTAGACACCGCAACGGATGCTAAAATCCGTGCGGCACTCAAAACCGAGCTTACCGGCACAACAACGATTATTATTGCACAGCGCATTTCCTCTGTTTGCGATGCGGATAAAATTGTGGTGATGGATAACGGCACCATTCACGGCATTGGCACGCATGAGGAGCTGCTTGCAAATAACGAAATCTACCGTGAAGTGTATGAATCACAGCAGAAGGGGGTGGCGTAAATGGCTAAACATCCCGGTGGCGGTCGCGGCCCTATGCGCGGCCCTGTCAGAAAACCAAAGGATGCGAAAAAGACCCTGATGCGCATCTTCCGGTATATGGGTCCGTATAAGTTTCTTCTTATATTAGTAGTGTTGTTTATTTTAATCAGCTCCGGCGCCGATGTGGCAGGCACATACTTTTTAAAGCCTGTCATCAATGACTATCTGGTGCCTTTTATCGGGCAAAAGGATGTGGACCTGTCGGGCTTTATCGCTATGCTTTGCCTGATGGGGGGCATCTATCTTGCCGGCGTGCTTTCGTCCTACGCCTATAACAGAGTGATGCTGGCTATTTCTACAAAAATGCTGAAAAAAATCAGAACCGATTTATTTTCGGCTATGCAACGGCTCCCTATTAAATTCTTTGACACTCACACCCACGGCGAGCTGATGAGCCGCTTCACCAATGATACGGACGCCATGCGTGAACTGCTTGGCGGCGGTATCTCGCATTTCATTTCGTCTTTCTTGTCCGTTACGGGCGTATTCGTTATGATGATTGTCCTCAGCCCTGTGCTGACCGGCCTTGTGCTGTTTATGCTGGTGCTTATGCTGATTGTGGTCAAAACCGTGGGTAAGCGGAGCAGCTTTTATTTTAAAGAACAGCAAAAGTCCTTAGGGCGCTTAAACGGCTATATTGAGGAAATGATTGAGGGGCAAAAGGTCGTCAAGGTCTTCTCCCGCGAAAAGCAGATTAAAGAGGATTTTGACGCCTTAAATGAAGAGCTTTGTCAGGCGGCAACCAATGCCCACTCCTTTGCCAATATCTTAATGCCCATTATGGGCAACCTGTCCTATTTGCATTATGCCTTAACGGCGGTGTCCGGCGGCGTTTTAGCCCTTGCCGGCTGGATGGATATCGGTACCATTGGTGCTTTTTTGCAATATACCCGTTCGTTTTCAAGACCCATTACCCAGATATCCCAGCAGTTCAATAGCATTCTGTCGGCATTAGCCGGCGCTGAGCGCGTTTTTGCCTTGATTGATGAAGCACCAGAGGTTGACTGCGGCACTGTTTCTTTGGTCTGGGCAAAAAGAGAAGCAGACGGCAGCCTGACAGAAAGTGAAACCCGTACAGACCTTTGGGCTTGGAAGCAGCCTCAGGGTGACGGCAGCGTTCTCTATACTGAGGTGCGGGGCGATGTGCGGTTTGATGATGTGACCTTTGGTTATGAAGAAAACAAGGTTGTTTTAAAGAACATCAGCCTCTATGCTAAGCCGGGGCAGAAAATTGCCTTTGTCGGCTCCACCGGCGCCGGCAAAACCACTATTACGAATTTGATTAACCGGTTTTATGATGTGCCAGAGGGCAAGATTACCTATGACGGCATTCCCATCACCGCAATTAAAAAGCCTGATTTGCGCCGGTCCCTTTCTATGGTGTTGCAGGACGCACACCTCTTTACCGGTACTGTGCGTGACAACATCCGTTACGGCAGGCTGGATGCAACGGATGAAGAGATTGAAGCAGCGGCTCGCCTTGCCAATGCCCATTCCTTTATTATGCATCTGCCTCAGGGCTATGACACCATGCTGACTGCAGACGGGGGCAACCTGTCTCAGGGTCAGCGCCAGCTTTTATCCATTGCCCGTGCGGCAGTTGCTGACCCGCCGGTTCTGATTTTAGATGAAGCCACAAGCTCCATTGATACCCGAACAGAAGCCTTGATTGAAAAAGGTATGGATAAGCTTATGGCAGGCAGAACGGTGTTTGTCATTGCTCACAGACTATCCACCGTCAGAAACTCTGACGCCATTATGGTTTTAGAGCACGGTGAAATTATTGAACGTGGCAATCACGAAAGCCTGATTGCCGAAAAAGGGAAGTACTATCAGCTCTATACGGGTGCTTTTGAAATGGAATAACTTCCTTATATATTGTGGCTGAGAGAGGCGGTATAACAACATACAGCCTCTCTTTTGAAATAATTAAAAAAATTTAAAAAAATGCTTGACGAATGAAAAAAGTTATGGTATATTAAAATGTGCCTATATAAAAAGGTCTTTTTTTTGTTGTGCAAAAATTGGAATATATAGTAGGAGGAAAAACCCATGAGAACAAAAATTACATTAGCTTGTTCTGAATGTAAGCAGAGAAACTATGATACAATGAAGAACAAAAAGAACGATCCCGACAGACTGGAAATGAATAAATATTGCAGATTCTGTAAAAAGCACACTCTGCATAAAGAAACAAAATAATCTCTTTATGCCTAAAGCACTTGTCATTTACACATGCGGGCAGGTGTCTGCTTTTTGTGCCGATGCATGACGGCAGAATGGAGAGTATCATGAGCGAGAAAAAACCTAACATTTTTGTTAGAGCAGCTAAAAAAATCGGCAGCTACTTCCGTGAGCTCAAATCTGAAACTAAAAAGGTTTCCTGGCCCAGCTTCAAGCAGGTTCGCAACAATACCGGCATTGTTATTGCAGCGGTTTTGATTATTGGTGCGTTTATTGCGTTGATTAGTCTTGGCTTTGAAGCTTTAGTTGGCGCACTCCTTAATATTTAGTAATATAAGGTGTATTCGATTTAGAAAAGGAGGCGAAGGAAGCAATATCGCTTCTTGATAATATGGCTGACGAAGCAAGATGGTATGTCGTTCATACCTTTTCAGGGTATGAAAAAAAGGTACAAGCAAATATTGAAAAGTCCGTTGAAAACCGGAACCTGCATGACCTGATTCAGGACATTAAGGTGCCCATGGAAGAAGTTATTGAAACAAAGGGCACAGAGCAAAAGAGCGTTATGCGCAAGGTTTTTCCCGGCTATGTTATGGTTAAAATGGTTATGACCGATGACAGTTGGTATGTTATCCGCAACACCCGCGGCGTTACCGGCTTTGTTGGTCCCGGGTCTAAGCCTGTTCCCTTAACTGAGGAAGAGGTTCATAGCATGGGCATTGAACGTAAGACTGTTTCTGTTAATTTTGAGGTGGGCAATAGCGTCCGCGTTTGTGAAGGTCCCCTGGCTGATTTTGTCGGCACTGTGGACGAAATTAATATGGAAAAACAGTCTGTACGCGTGATTGTGTCTATGTTTGGCAGAGAAACACCTGTTGAGCTTGACTTTTCACAGATTGAAGTTTTACAGTAAATACAGCCGTTTGGCTTTATTTAGGCAGCGTTATGCTGCGCTTGGGTGGGAGAACAGTATGTTCGCCAAAACCACATCTTTTTAAGAGGAGGAACTTTTACAATGGCACAGAAAATTTCAGGTTACATCAAACTGCAGATCCCTGCAGGTAAAGCAACCCCGGCACCGCCTGTAGGTCCCGCTTTGGGTCAGCACGGTGTCAACATCGTACAGTTTACTAAGGAATTTAACGAAAAGACTGCAAAAGACGCAGGTTTAATTATCCCTGTTGTTATCACAGTTTACGCTGACAGATCTTTCTCGTTTATCACCAAGACTCCGCCGGCAGCAGTTCTTTTAAAGAAAGCTGCTAAAATCGAAAGCGGATCCGGTGCTCCCAACAAGACAAAGGTTGCAACCGTTTCTAAGGATGTTATCCGCCAGATTGCTGAGCAGAAGATGCCCGACTTAAATGCTGCAAGCATTGAAGCTGCAATGAGCATGGTTGCCGGTACTGCCAGAAGTATGGGTATTGTTGTTGAGGACTGAGTTCGATTGAATACGTGGGAGAGCGAAAGCTTGCAAGACCACATAAGGAGGAAATAAAATGTTCAGAGGCAAAAAGTATGTTGAAAGTGCTAAATTGGTAGACAAAGCCAATTTATATGATCCCGCAGAAGCGCTGGATCTGGTTACAAAAACCGCAAAAGCGAAGTTCGACGAAACCGTTGAAATTCACGTTAAATTAGGTGTTGACTCAAGACACGCAGACCAGCAGGTTCGTGGCGCAATCGTTCTGCCCCACGGTACCGGTAAAACTGCAAGAGTTTTAGTATTCGCTAAAGGCGACAAGCTGACAGAGGCTGAAAACGCAGGTGCTGATTTCTTCGGCGGCGATGAACTGATTCCCAGAATCCAGAACGACAACTGGTTCGATTATGACGTAGTTGTTGCAACTCCCGATATGATGGGCGTTGTTGGTCGTCTGGGTAAGGTTTTAGGTCCTAAAGGCTTAATGCCCAGCCCCAAAGCTGGTACCGTTACTATGGACGTTGCAAAGGCTGTTGCTGAAATCAAGTCCGGTAAAATTGAGTACCGTCTGGATAAGACAAACATTATCCACTGCCCCATCGGTAAGGTATCTTTCGGTGCTGAAAAGTTAATGGATAACTACAAAGCGCTGATGGAAGCTATCGTTAAAGCAAAACCTGCTGCAGCAAAAGGTCAGTACATCAAGAGCTGTGCAGTGGCTTCTACCATGGGCCCCGGCGTTAAAATTTCGCCTGCAAAAGTTTTGGACTAATTTTTGCTTGACAATATCACAGCTTTGTGATATACTTACTTTCGTTAGTTAAATATTTTCCGCAGACAGCCGGTATCGTAAGATGTAAAGCGCAAGCGCCAGCCGAGGAGAGCATTTTTTATGAAAGCGTAAAAAGGCTTTTCTCCGTCTGTGAGAAAAGCCTTTATATTTTTCTATCCGACATGTTTGGATAGTATGGTTTACAAGTGAGGTGAAACAAATGCCCAGCGAAAAGATTTTGGAACAGAAAAAAGAGGCCGTTAACGTCCTGGCTGAAAAAATGGAAAAAGCTGTTGCCGGCGTTATGGTTGACTACCGTGGTTTAACCGTTGAACAGGATACCAAGCTGAGAAACGAACTGCGTGCAGCCGGTGTTGAATATGCCGTTGTTAAAAATACGCTGACCCGTTTTGCTGCTAACCGTATCGGTTACACTGAGTTTGACGAAGTGTTAAACGGTCCTACCGCTTTGGCTTTGAGCTATGATGACGTTGTTGCTCCTGCAAGAGTTTTAGCAGATTTTGCAGAAAAGAACGATGCATTAGAAATCAAGGCTGGTTTTATGGAAGGCAAGGCAATGTCTATTGACGAAGTTGTTGCTCTTTCTAAAATCCCTTCAAAAGATACCTTGTATGCTATGCTGGCTGGTGGCTTGAACGCTACTATCGCAGGTCTGGCACGAGCTATCGATGCTGTTAGAGAACAGAAAGAAACTGCTTAAAAAACAAAAAATTAAAAACAAATTTTTAGGAGGAAATTACAATGAGCGAAAAAATTGCTGCTTTAATTGAAGAGATTAAAGCTCTCACCGTTATTGAATTATCTGAACTGGTAAAGGCTATCGAGGAAGAATTTGGCGTAAGCGCTGCAGCTCCCGTTGCAGTAGCTGGCGTTGCAGCACCTGGTGCTGCTGCAGCTGAAGAAAAGTCCGACTTTGATGTTGAACTGACTGATGCTGGTGCTGAAAAGATTAAGGTTATCAAGGTTGTTCGTGAACTGACCGGTCTGGGCCTGAAAGAAGCTAAGGAAGCTGTAGACGGCGCTCCGAAGGTTCTGAAGGAAGGCGTAAGCAAGGAAGATGCTGAAGCTATCAAAGCTAAGCTCGAAGAAGTTGGCGCAAAAGTAACCTTAAAGTAAGTTATTACTTAAAAATGAAAAGCCGAAGGCAATTTGCCTTCGGCTTTTTTGTTTGTGTTAATGAATGCTGCGCCCCTTGCGTCTGTTTTTGTCATGTGCTTCAAGGTCTGCGATGACCTCATCTAATGTCATTTCCTGCTTGTTTAGCTGCACGATTTTTTCTGCTGCATAGGGATTGTGCGTTTGGATGTATGTAAGGATTTTCGGCTCCGGAATTTTTTCGTACAGATAAAAAGCCTGCAGACTTGAGCGCTGAATTTTTTTGACAAATTCTGCCCTGCCGAAGTACTTTTCGCGGTGTTTATTCTGCTTGATTGAAGCCCGAATGCCTGCAACCGAAAACAAAATGACGCCTAAGAGAATCAGCAGAATCCCGAGGATGTTGCTGCCTTCTGTTATCAGCGCAATGCCACAAAGGGCGAGGATGACTCCGCCAATCATGCCGAGGATTGACGCAGGAGATTTTTTATAAATTCTGACAGGCACCCACATGGTTATGCCCCTTCCTGAATGTATTTGCTGGTAAAAACAATAAAAATATTATAGCACGGGTAAAATCTACTGTCAAGTAAAGGAGCCACCGCAACACGGCAGTGGCTCCTTTTAATATACTTGGTTATTTTGCATTGGGGTAGAAAAGTCCTTGTGTTAATCCTGCTTTTCATGATACCATTCATAGTTTGAGGAGGTGCCGGCGTCACTGGTGCCGACGGCATCCATTGAGTCGGCAACACGGCGTATGCAATCGGCAATGTGTTCGGCACAAGCCTGGCCGCCGGCTTCAGTGAGGTGCACTTTGTCGCTGTCCCGGACATAGGCATCAATATTGGATGCAACCAGGGTATACAGGTCGTCAATGATAATACCCTTTTCTTTTAAGAGGGGCACAATCAGGTTGTTATAGCGTACCACACGTTCATTTGAGAAAATAGCGCTATCCTCTTTAACCGGTGGGGTTGTAGAGAAGATAACTTTTTCATACCGGGACAAAAGCAGGTCTGACAGACGAAGCATATCCTTTACATAATCCTCCTCTGAGGTAAAAGGGCCGTCACCGAACAAGTCGCAGGCGTCCCAATGACCGTTGTTCCAATAAATAATGCGGCTACCTGCTATATCATTTCTGAAATCATACAGATCTCTGAAGGTGTGCTTGGCATAACGACCGTTGGTTTCAAGCTGAAAGACCTCAAAGTCATCTCCTAAACATTCAGGAACTAAAGGTCCGTACCCCATCAGGCGAATGGAATCGCCCAGTAATGTTACTTTCATTGTATAGTCCTCCCGGTGATGATATAGATTTAATTTGATTATAGCAATTTGATTATATACTGTCAAGGTAAGAAAACACATAATTTTTGGTAGTTTTTGTCGACAAAAAGGACGGGCTGGAGCATTGACAAAAAGAGGGGAAATATGGTACGCTATACAGTAGAAATGAAACTTATATATAAAGGAAGATATTTGTGACGAAACTACTCATTTCAATCTGTATTAAAAACTATGCGGATGTAGGCAACCTGAAAGTACGCAGTGCCTATGGCAAGCTGGCGGGTGCTTTGGGAATTATCTGTAATTTTATTTTGTTTATCTTAAAGCTGTTTGCCGGCATCGTCAGCGGCTCGGTGGCTGTGCTGTCTGATGCCTTTAACAATTTGTCTGATATGGGTTCTTCTGTTGTGTCCCTCATCGGTACAACAGCGGCAAGCCGCCACGCGGATGAAGAGCATCCCTTTGGCCACGGACGGTTTGAGTACATTGCGTCTTTAATTGTTTCCTTTATTATTATGTTGGTTGGCTTTGAGCTTTTAAAAACCTCGGTGAGCAAAATCTTTCAGTATGAGCCCTTGACCTTCAGCTGGTTGTCTGCCGGTATTCTGATTTTTTCAATGGCGGCAAAGCTGTGGTTGTTTTTTGCCAATCGTAAAATCGGCAAGGCTGTTGACTCTGTGGTGATTCGCGCAGCAGCTCAGGACAGCTTAAATGATGTTTATGCCACCGGTGCTGTACTCTTGTCAATGTTTTTGGGGCTGGTTGTGAATGCTCCTATTGACGGCATTATGGGCGCAGCGGTTTCCGTCTTGATTATGTTTTCCGGCTTTGGCATTGCTAAAGATACCATTACCATTTTACTTGGCACGCCGCCGGACCCTGCTATGGCAGAAGAAATCTGCAGAACCATTATGGCGCAGGAATGCATTTCCGGCGTTCACGATTTGATTATTCACGATTACGGTCCGGGGCGCTGCATGGCATCAATTCATGCTGAGGTTCCGGAAAACGGTGATATTGTAAAAGTCCATGAAGTCATTGATGAAATCGAAAAGCAGATTCAAAAAGAGCTGGGTGTTCACATTGTCATTCATATGGACCCTATCAGCGTTAGCGACGAACGGATTACGACGGTTCGAAGCCTTGCACTTGGGTGTGCTCAAAAGCTGAACCCTGACTTCGGCATCCACGACTTCAGAATGACAGACGGGGAAAGCTGCATTAACCTGATTTTTGATCTGGAGGTTCCCTTCAGCTTGCCGCCGGAGAAAAGAGAGCAGGCAGTAAAGGATATTCAGGCGGCATTAAAAGCCGTTGACCCACGGTTTAATGCGGTGATTCAGGTTGAAAATACATCCTGGCAGGCAAAATGACAAGATTTTGGAGCCGAAAAAGAAAAAACAACAAGTGATAGTGGTTAGATTGAGAAAAGCTACTACAATCCGTAAAATTGCACAATAAAACAATAAAAAAGAGTAAAAAGTTTGTTAAAAATTTTTTGCTCTTTTTTTCTTTAAAAACTTGCATTTACTCGCTAAATAGTGTAAAATTAAAGGGCTGTGACATGACATACGATGAAGCGGGAGGTTGCCGCCCTAGGGCGGGTTTTTCCGTGGAGAATGTCCGATTCAAGAAACCGGGCGACTAGTCATACGCAAATGGAGAGAGAAAAAGCTTTATAAGGCGGTGCATTCTGCCTTTTTGCCCTTTTTTACTTTCGTTTGTGTTCGGGATTTCCTGTGGGAAAGACCGCAGAAAAGCGTGACGTAGCCCAGAAACAGAGGTTTTTGGGTTTTATTTATGGCCAAGGGCGAAACGCCCGGCCGTGTGTACGCTTTTTGAAAAGAAGCTGCGCCCCAGAGTGTAGCTTCGGCGAGCCGTTTCTACATGCACAGACAACAACAAGCTTCCTATTATAATGGAAGCGCAATTCTAGAAGGAGGAAGTAAAATGGCACAGGCAAGTCAGAAAATCAGAATCAGACTGAAGGCATACGATCACGTTTTACTGGATCAGTCTGCCGAAAAGATCGTGGAAACCGCAAAGAGAACCGGCGCTAAAGTATCAGGCCCGATTCCCCTGCCCACGAAGAAAGAGGTTGTTACCATCTTAAGAGCTGTTCATAAGTATAAAGACTCCCGTGAACAGTTCGAAATGAGAACACACAAGCGTCTGATCGACATCCTGCTCCCCACCAACAAGACAGTTGATGCTTTAATGAGAATCGAACTGCCCGCAGGTGTGGACATCGAAATGAAGTACTAATCATGTATTTCGCAAACCGGCCATCCGGTTTGTTAAAAGGCACTGCAGCCATTATGGCAGCGGGTCATGTTCACCTTAGTGTGAACCAATAACCAACATTTTTAGGAGGTGCTTTTGTGAAGAAAGCGATTTTAGGCACAAAGCTCGGCATGACTCAGCTTTTTGGCGAAGACGGCGTTTTAATCCCCGTTACCGTTATTGAAGCAGGTCCGTGCAGAGTTATCCAGAAGAAAACTGCCGAAAACGACGGTTATGATGCCGTTCAGGTTGGTTTCCTGGATAAGAAAGAAAAACACACAACTAAGCCCCTGCAGGGTCATTTCAAGAAAGCCGGCACAGGCTACATGAAGTACCTGAAAGAGTTCAAGCTGGATGATGCAGCTAACATGAACGTGGGCGATGAAATCAAGGCAGACGTTTTTGCTGAAGGTGACGCAATCGACGTAACCGGCATCAGCAAAGGTAAAGGTTTTGCCGGCACAATCAAACGTTGGGGTACCCACCGCGGTCCTATGACTCACGGTTCCGGTTACCACAGAGGCCCCGGTTCCATGGGCGCATGTTCCACTCCGTCCCGTGTAATGAAGGGTAAGAGACTGGCTGGTCACTTAGGTGTTGAAAAAGTTACAATCCAGAACCTCTCCGTTGTTAAGGTTGATGCTGAAAAGAACATCATCGCAGTTCGTGGCGCAGTTCCCGGACCTAAGGGCGGTTTGGTTATCATCAAGAATTCTGTAAAGGCGCGCTAAGCGTCCTGATCGAAAGGAGGAAGTATCATGCCGAACGTGGTATTATACAATATGGAAGGCAAAGAAGTAGGCAAGTATGACTTAAACGATGCAGTATTCGGTATCGAACCGAACGAAGCAGCTGTTCATTCTGTTGTTGTTGCTTACCTTGCCAATCAAAGACAGGGCACACAGAGCGCACTGACCCGTGCTGAGGTTCGTGGCGGCGGCGCAAAACCCTGGAGACAGAAAGGTACCGGCAGAGCACGTCAGGGCTCCACTCGTTCACCTCAGTGGACAGGCGGTGGCGTTGTGTTTGCTCCGAAGCCGAGAAGCTACGCAATGAGCGTAAACAAGAAGATCCGTACATTAGCACTGAAGTCCGCTTTATCTGCTAAAGCTAAGGATCAGGAAATTAAGGTACTGGACGATATCGCAGTATCCGAAATCAAAACCAAGCAGATTGCAGCAATGCTGAAGAATCTGAACGTAAACGGCAAAGCACTGATCGTTCTGCCTGAAATGAATGAAGCTGTTTATCGCAGCGCTAAAAACATTGAGGGTGTTAAGACCAGCTTTGTAGGAATGCTGAATGTATACGATCTCTTAAATTGCAACACCATCATTCTTGCAAAAGGCGCAGCCGACAAGTTAGGGGAGGTGTACGCATAATGACATACGCACACGATATTATCATTAAACCCATCATCTCCGAGCAGAGCATGGATCAGATTACTGATAAGAAATACACCTTTGAAGTTAAGAAATCTGCAAACAAGATTGAAATCAAAAAGGCTGTAGAAGAAATCTTCGGTGTTAAGGTTGAAAGCGTTAACACCATGAACATGTTGGGTAAAGTAAAGCGCATGGGCAGAAATGAAGGCAGACGCGCAAGCTGGAAGAAAGCAATCGTTAAACTGACTGCTGACAGCAAGACCATCGAATTTTTCGAAGGCATGGCGTAAGCCGATTAATATTTTAGTATAGGAGGAAAAAGGATGGCTACAAAGAAGTTTAATCCTACATCTCCTGCCAGAAGATTCATGACCGTTTCCGACTTCGCGGAAATCACAAAGAGTGAACCCGAACGTTCACTGCTGACCACTTTAAACAAAAGCGGCGGTAGAAACAGCTACGGTAGAATCACAGTTCGGCACAGAGGTGGCGGAAATAAAAGAAAGTATAGAATCATTGACTTTAAGAGAAACAAGATCGGTGCAGCAACTGTTATCGGTATCGAATACGATCCGAACCGTTCTGCTAACATTGCACTGGTTCAGTATGAGGATGGCGAGAAGCGTTACTTCTTAGCACCCCTGGGTGTAACCGACGGTACTGTTTTAGTAACAGACCCTGCTGGCGCTGACATTAAGCCCGGTAACGCAATGCAGATTCAGTTCATCCCTGTTGGTACTTTAATTCACAACATCGAGCTGATGCCCGGTAAAGGCGGACAGTTAGTACGTTCTGCCGGCGGCGCAGCACAGCTGATGGCTAAAGAAGATAAGTACGCACAGGTAAGACTGCCGTCCGGCGAAGTTCGTTACATCAGACTGAACTGTATGGCAACCATCGGTCAGGTTGGTAATCTGGAACATGAGAACATCTCCATCGGTAAAGCTGGTAGAAAACGCCACATGGGCATTCGCCCGACCGTCAGAGGTTCTGTCATGAACCCGAATGACCATCCCCATGGTGGTGGTGAAGGTCGTTCACCCATCGGTCGTCCCGGACCTGTTACTCCTTGGGGTAAACCGGCACTGGGTCTTAAGACCAGAAAGAAAAAGAATGTTAATGATAAATTCATTGTTAAACGTCGCGGCACACGCTAAGCCGGACGGATTTGCTGCTAGGCCGCCAGCCGGCCTTAGCAAGCCAACTTGGTCGAAGGAGGAAAAAGAATGGGCAGATCAATTAAAAAAGGGCCTTTCGTCGCAGATAGCCTGATTAAGAAGATTGTTGCTATGAACGAGTCCGGCGACAAGAAAGTTGTTAAGACTTGGTCAAGAAGCTCTACCATCTTCCCTGAAATGGTAGGTCATACAATTGCTGTTCACGATGGCAGAAAGCACGTTCCGGTATTTGTATCCGAAGATATGGTTGGACACAAACTGGGCGAGTTCGCGCCGACCAGAACATATAAAGGTCACGCCGGCAACAAAACGTCAGGCGCAAGATAAAATTCCCTTGCAAGAAAGGAGGAATCACTGTGGAAGCCAGAGCAAAACTGAGCTATGCACGTATTTCATCTAGAAAAGTTAAGATTGTAATAGATTTGATTAGAAATAAGCCCGTAGGTGTTGCACTTGGTATTTTAGCAAATACCCCGAAAGCAGCCAGCGAGCCTGTGGAAAAACTGTTAAAGTCTGCGATCGCTAATGCAGAGAACAACCACAGCATGGATGTTTCCAAGCTGTATGTTGCTGAAATCTTTGCATGTCAGGGTCCGACACTGAAGAGAGTTCGTCCCAGAGCACAGGGCAGAGCGTTCAGAATCAGAAAACGCACCAGTCATATTACGATTGTTTTGAAAGAAAAGGAATAATCAAAAAAGGAGGTAAGTAGCTTGGGTCAGAAAGTTAATCCCCATGGTTTAAGAGTCGGTATCATCAAAGATTGGGATTCCAGATGGTTCGCACAGGATGCCCAGTTTGGTGATCTGTTAGTAGAAGACTACAACATCAGAAAGTTCTTAAAGAATAAGCTGTTCGCAGCAGGCGTAGCTAAGGTTGAAATTGAGCGTACTGCTAAGAGAATTAAAATCAGCATCTTTGCAGCAAAGCCCGGTATCATCATTGGTCGTGGCGGCAGCGAAATCGAAAAGCTCAAGAAGGAATTGGAAACAATGACCGGCAAGAACATTGCGCTTAACATTGAGGAGGTTAAACATCCCGATGTTGACGCACAGTTAGTAGCTGAGAACATTGCAGCACAGCTTGAAAAGAGAATCTCTTTCAGAAAAGCTATGAAATCTGTAATGGGCCGTGCTATGAAGCTGGGTGCAAAGGGTATCAAAACCAGTTGTGCAGGTCGTCTGGGCGGTGCTGAAATTGCCAGAACAGAGCAGTATCATGAAGGTACCATTCCCCTGCAGACCTTAAGAGCCGACATTGACTACGGTTTCTGGGAAGCAAACACCACCTATGGTAAGATCGGCGTAAAAGTTTGGATCTACAAAGGTGAAATTCTTCCCGAAAGCAAGAAGGCTGCAAAGGCAGCTCCTGCAAAAGCGTAAGCCTTTGCGACTTCTGAAAGAAAGGAATGATTGAGGATGTTATTGCCTAAAAGAGTGAAATACAGAAGAGTCATGCGTGGCAGAATGACAGGCAAAGCAACCCGTGGTAACACCGTAACTTACGGTGAATACGGTTTGCAGGCTCAGAGTCCGGCTTGGATCACATCCAACCAGATTGAAGCAGCCCGTATCGCAATGACTCGTTATATCAAGAGAGGCGGTCAGGTTTGGATTAAGATTTTCCCCGACAAGCCTGTTACTGAAAAGCCTGCTGAAACCCGTATGGGTAGCGGTAAGGGTTCACCCGAATACTGGGTAGCGGTTGTAAAACCCGGCCGAGTTATGTTTGAAATCGGTGGCGTATCCGAGGAAGTAGCAAGAGAAGCTATGCGTCTTGCTTCCCACAAGCTGCCTGTCAAATGTAAATTCGTAGCACGCGCCCAGCAAGAAGAGGAGGCGTAAGCATATGAAGGTTACAGAAATTCGCGATTTTACAAATCAAGAGCTCGAAAGCAATTTAGCTGACCTGAAGAAAGAATTGTTTAACCTGCGTTTCCAGAACGCGACGAATCAGCTGGAAAACCCCATGCGTATCGTCGAGGTTAAGAAGACAATTGCCAGAATCAAAACTGTTTTAGCAGAAAGAAAGCTGGAAGAAGAAGCTAACTAATTTGCTTTTTAGCGGAAAGGAGTGAAATCATGGAACGTAATTTCAGAAAGCAGAAAATCGGTAAGGTCGTAAGCGACAAAATGGACAAGACCATCGTCGTTGCGATTGAATATAACGTAAAGCATCCGCTTTATGGTAAAATTGTTAAACGTACCTACAAGCTTAAAGCCCATGACGAAAACAACACCTGTCAAATCGGTGACCGCGTTAGAGTTATGGAAACCAGACCCTTATCTAAGGATAAGAGATGGAGACTGGTTGAGATTGTAGAGAAAGCTAAATAATTTGTTTTAGCGCAAGACTAAATAAGGAGGAAACCGATATGATTCAACAGCAAACGCTTTTAAAGGTTGCTGACAACACCGGTGCTAAAGAGCTTATGTGTATCCGCGTTCTTGGCGGTTCTAAGAGAAGATATGCTGCCATCGGTGATGTTGTAGTTGCTTCTGTTAAAAAGGCAACACCCGGCGGTGTTGTGAAAAAAGGCGACGTTGTCAAGGCTGTTATTGTTAGATCCGCAAGCGGCGTAAGACGTAACGACGGAACTTACATTAAGTTTGATGAGAACGCAGCTGTCATTATTAGAGATGATAAAAATCCTAGAGGAACCCGTATTTTTGGGCCCGTTGCAAGAGAGCTTCGTGAAAAAGAATATATGAAGATTCTCTCTCTGGCTCCCGAGGTGCTGTAAGGAGGAGGAACGCTATTATGGCAAAAATGCATATTAAATCCGGCGACAAAGTCATCGTGATTTCCGGTAAAGATAAAGGCAAAGAGGGCAAAGTTTTAAGCGTGTTCCCCGAAACCGGCAAGGCAATTGTTGAAGGTGTTGCAATCGCAACCAAGCATCAGAAGCCCCGTCGTGCAGGCGAACCCGGCGGCATTGTTAAGCAGGAAACTGCAATCGATGCTTCCAACCTGATGAACATCTGCTCTAAATGCGGCAAACCGGCACGTATCGGTCGCAAGGTTTTAGAAAACGGTGACAAAATCAGATATTGCAAAAAGTGTAACGAAGTTTTTAACGATTAAGTAAAGGAGGTTTAAAGGCTGATGTCTAGAATGCAGGATAAATACACCGGCGAGGTTGCACCCGCTTTGATGACAAAGTTTGGTTATAAGAGCGTGATGCAGATTCCGAAGCTGGAGAAAATTGTTATCAATATCGGCCTGGGCGAAGCAAAAGAAAACGCCAAGGCTTTAGACAGTGCAGTGGATGACTTAATGGCTATTACCGGTCAGCGCCCTGTTATTACAAAGGCGAAGAAATCCGTCGCTGCATTTAAAGTCAGAGAAGGCATGAACATCGGCTGCAAGGTAACCCTGCGCGGCAAGAAGATGTATGAATTCTTAGACAGACTGTTTTCAGTGGCACTGCCCCGTGTAAGAGACTTCCGCGGTATTAACCCCGATTCTTTTGACGGACGTGGTAACTACTCACTGGGTATTAAAGAACAGCTTATTTTCCCGGAAATAGATTATGATAAGATCGATAAAATCAGAGGTATGGATATTATTGTCGTAACCACAGCCAAGACCGACGAAGAAGCAAGAGAACTGCTCACACTGATGGGCGCTCCCTTTGCCAGCCGGTAAGCTCTGATTGTGAAGGAGGAGAAACATGGCTAAAAAATCGATGATTAACAAACAGCAGAAAGCGCCTAAGTTCAGCACCAGAGCGTATAATCGTTGCAAGATTTGCGGACGTCCCCATGCTTATTTAAGAAAGTATGGCATCTGCCGTATCTGCTTCAGAGAACTGGCTTACAAAGGCCAGATCCCCGGTGTGAAAAAGGCCAGCTGGTAAAATTATTTGGAAGGAGGCTAAAATCATGCAAGTGACCGATCCTATCGCGGATATGCTGACAAGAATCCGTAACGCTAACTCCGCACGGCACGAAACGGTTGATGTGCCCGCCTCTAACATGAAGAAGGCTATTGCGGCCATTCTGCTTGAGGAAGGGTATATAAAGAACTATCAGGTTATTGAAGACGGTAAACAAGGTGTTATCAGAATCGCCCTGAAATATGTTGGAAAAGAAAAGGTTATCTCCGGTCTGCAGAGAGTATCTAAGCCGGGCCTCAGAATTTACAAGAATACTGAGGAACTGCCTAAGGTTTTAAAGGGCCTGGGTATTGCTATCATTTCCACATCCAAGGGTATTATGACCGATAAAAAGGCAAGACAGGAAAACGTCGGTGGCGAGGTCCTGGCCTTTATCTGGTAAAAAACTAGACAGGGAGGTGTCAGAGAAATGTCCAGAATTGGTAAAATGCCGATTACGGTTCCCGGCGGCGTAGACGTTACCATCGGTGCGGCTAACGCAATTACCGTTAAGGGTCCCAAAGGCACATTAACAAAAAACTTACATCCTGATATGATTATCAAGAAGGAAGACGGTGTTATCACTGTTGAGAGACCTTCAGAAATAAAAGCACACAAGGCACTTCACGGTCTGACACGTACGCTGCTTGCCAACATGGTTATCGGCGTAACGGAAGGCTATGAAAAGACCTTGGAAGTTAACGGCGTTGGTTACAGAGCTCAGCTGCAGGGCAAAAACCTGCTGATGAACCTGGGCTATTCCCATCCTGTAGAAATGGCTCCCGCTGAGGGTATTACCATTGAAGTTCCGAACCCGAACACAATTATCGTTAAGGGTATCGACAAGC
>SVJQ01000027.1 GCA_015068905.1 Oscillospiraceae bacterium
GAATCACATCCCACTGCGTCGCTACGGACAGTTTTTCTCTCGGCAGTTGTTTCACAATTTGCCGTACAGTTACCGCTGCCGCTTTATCTAACTCTTCACGCAATTGTTCTGTGTAAATTTTTGCTCGGTCACCATATTGGTTTAATCTGTGCAAAGATACACTATCAAGCTCCAGTTCTTCATAGAACCCCGTCAGCCTGTCCAATAGTTTTGCCATCAATTCATCATAGGATGCTTCTGAACTTTTTGATTTCCCATAGCATGCAACAAGATCCTGTAACACTAACCGCTCAAAAACCTTTACTTTGTTTTCAAATAAAACTTTGTTCATTGTGTCTCCTTTCTTTTGAATGATTTTTTATAAGCGGTTGTATTGTAGCACAAAAAATTTTCCCAAAGCGCAAGTTGTAAAATTGACTAGTCATATTTAATTTTTGTTAAAGAAACATACAATAAATATCCACCCGCGTAGCGGGTGGTTTTTCCTTTTCGGGCATAGCCCTACCCTTTACTGGCTGCGCTACATAAGCGCTTTTTATTGGCCTGCCAGCCATACAATTACTACTAGCTACCCATAAATGGGTTATGTAGGTGTTCTTTCTATGTAAAGGGGTCCAGGGGCAGCGCCCCTGTGTCGTTTTAAGGGGTGCGGGGGAAATCGAAATCCCCCGCGTTTTTGCTACTTCGCGTGTCCCAGAGGGTATTGTCTAACAAAAGTAGGCCCGCCCGGCAGGGCATACAAAACTAAAAGAGTTAACAACCCCTCCGGCTCGGCTAGCGCCGACCCACCTCCCCTCGTGTGCCCAGAATGGGTATACACAGGGGCGGCTTTGCATAACAAAAAAATTGTTGCCAAAATTCTCATTTTATTATTCAATTAAATTTTGGTTTGTTTCTTTTTGATTTATTTTTGTTTATCGGTTAACCTCTATTGAACCACGCAGACTTAACGTGGTTTTCGTTATACAAAAAATGGCAGACTATAGATTTCTATAGTCTGCCAAAAAACATACTTGTTTTTAATTTTTATAAGAACCTAAAGTCCTCATCGCTTAAAAGCGAATATCTACGATAAATACCTACCGCCTTTCGAAATTCGAGTTGTATTTGCCATTTTTACAGCAAATAAAAGTGAACCGCAACTCCGCAAACCCGCATAAATACTAGGGTTTCGTCTTTGGTCCCTAATGTCCAGTGTTCAGGATAAAAACATTTTATTTTAAAAGCATCCCACGATTGGAAGTTTTAAGCAAAAATTCTTGCATAATAATTATACATCCGGTCCGGAAAGCTGTCAACATACTCCGCTTATATTAAGTGAAATATAAAAGGGTTTTAACCCTTATATAACAAAAAAGTCTGTTTGAAACAAACAGACTTTTTTGTTATAAAGTATGTATTTTTATACAATACCCTGTGCCATCATAGCATTTGCAACCTTTTTGAAGCCTGCAATGTTAGCACCGGCAACCAGGTCATAACCCAGACCGTTTTCTTCTGCAGCTTCTACAGAAACCTTATGGATATTAATCATAATGCCTTTCAGTTTTTCGTCAACTTCTTCTGCGCTCCAGCTATATCTCATAGAGTTCTGTGCCATTTCCAGCGCAGAAACTGCTACGCCACCGGCATTAACTGCTTTTGAAGGACCAACAATCAGGCCTTTGCTTCTGAGTAGCGCCATTGCTTCGTTGGTGGTAGGCATATTTGCAACTTCAATATAATACTTGGTGCCGTTTGCAAGAATCTGTTCAGCTTCAGCCATACCGATTTCGTTCTGTGTTGCGCAAGGCATGCAGATATCAACCTTAACACCCCAAGGCTTCTGCTTTGCAAAGAACTGGCAACCAAACTTTTCTGCATAATCCTGTGCACGGTCACGACCGGAGCTACGCATTTCGAGCATATAATCCCATTTTTCCTGAGTAGCAACACCATCAGGATCGTAAACATAACCGTCGGGACCAGAAATGGTAACAACCTTACCGCCCAGCTCAGTTACCTTCTGGCAAACACCCCATGCAACATTACCGAAACCGGAAACTGCAACGGTTTTGCCCTCGAAGGAATCGCCCTCGTGCTTCAGCACTTCGTTTGCATAGTAAGAAGCACCAAAACCGGTTGCTTCAGGACGAATAACAGAGCCGCCATATTCTAAACCCTTACCGGTGAGAACGCCGTTCTCCCAGCAGCCCTTAATTCTCTTATACTGACCATAGAGGTAACCAATCTCTCTGCCGCCAACACCAATATCACCGGCAGGAACGTCTACATCGGGACCAATATGTCTGTAAAGTTCTGTCATAAACGCCTGACAGAATCTCATAATTTCAGCATCACTCTTGCCTCTGGGGTCAAAGTCAGAACCACCCTTACCGCCACCGATAGGCAGACCGGTTAAGCTGTTTTTAAAGGTCTGTTCAAAGCCCAAAAACTTCATAATACCGGAGTAAACGGAAGGATGGAAGCGCAGACCGCCCTTGTAAGGACCAATTGCACTATTAAACTGTACACGAAAACCTCTGTTAGAATGCACCTTGCCGTTATCGTCAACCCAGGAAACACGGAAAGTAATCATTCTTTCAGGCTCAACGAGGCGTTCAATCAAACCATTCGCCTCATATTCCGGATGATTTGCCACAACCGGTTCAATGGATTCAAATACCTCTTCTACGGTCTGCAGGAATTCAGGCTCGTTTTTATCTCTTGCCTGAACCTGTTCAAACACTCTTTTTAAATACTCGTTTGTAATTGCCATTGCAATCAACCCCTTTTTTAAATATACAATATATCATACAAGAATACATTGTACCATATTCCTCCACTGTTTGGCAATATGAAAATGAAATTTTTTTTATTTTTATTTCATTTTTTGTAAAAATATAATAAAAAAATTAGATTTTTAGCTGTTTTTTCGTAATATTGCAAGATAATTTTGAAAATTTTTATATTTTATATTTCAAAACCATTCAAAAAACGACAACTGATAAATCGGTTGCCGTTTAATAGAAACAATATGTTCATCACTCTACCGGCTTTGCGATTGCAACAAAGTCTTTGCCGAATCGTTTTTCCAGCTCTGATTGATTAGGTTCATTCAGGAAAATACCAAAGCAGGTAGCGCCGCTGCCGCTCATCATCACATGGTCTGCGCCAGCATCTTTAAGCTTTAAAAGCAATTCGCCTATTTCCGGACAGTGTTCCTTCGCCACCGGCTCCATCACATTAATCATATTTGCAAAAGCAGCCGTCAGTTTTTGTTCGGCAATATCCGAAATAAACTTTTGAACATCGCCACCCTTTGGCGGATTTTCTCCGTCCAGCGCTTTATAAATCATGCCCGTGCTGACGCCCACACCGGGGTTTACCAACACCACATAACAATCTGAAAGACCCGGAACCGGGGTTAATCTTTCGCCAATGCCTTCACACAGCGCAGGCTTACCATATAAACAAAAGGGCACATCTGCGCCTAAGGTAACCCCCAAGGCAGAAAGTTCTTCAAAGGAAAGCTTTAGCTCGCAGAGTTCATTAATTAAATGCATAACCGCCGCCGCATTGGTACTGCCGCCGGCAAGCCCCGCCGCCACAGGAATACGCTTATGCAGATGAATGCTAAACCCGCAGGAAAGCTCAAAGTGCTCCTTCATAAGTTTTGCCGCGCGATAAGCAATGTTCCCTTCATCCACCGGCAAGCCGGGGATGTTGGTTGTAACGATAATCTCCGGTGTTTCCGTAACAGAAACCGTAATATCATCACCAAAGTCCACCATTTGCATAATGCTTTCAATGTCGTGATAGCCATCACTGCGCTTTCCCACTACATCAAGGTACAGATTGATTTTAGCTTTGGCAAGCATAGTTAATTCTTTCATGAAATGCCTCACTTTACATACTCAAATTCAAGTTCGCCAATGCGCACGGTATCACCCTCGGAGATACCTGCCTTTTCCAGTTCATCAATGATGCCGGAATCGCGCAGAGAGCGCTGGAAGAACTGCAGGGACTCATAATCTGAGAAGTTGGTATGGGCCACAATGTGGTCAGCACGTCTGCCCTCCACACAGTAAACATCACCATCATGAATGATTGTGATGCTGTCATCTCTTTCCTCTGCTTCCACAACATCATCAAAAATTGTCTGCTCAGGAACAGGCAGCTCCTGCAGGCAACCATACACAAACGCCATCAGCTCGCGAGTGCCCTTGTGAGCAACGGCGGAAATCTCAAACAAGAGAAGATTTCTGTCTTCTATTTCCTTTTTAAAGGCTTCATAGGCATCCGGGTCAGTAATAATATCAGTCTTGTTGGCAACAACAATCTGGGGCTTTTCTGCAAGGTCAGGGTTATACAAGCGCATTTCTTCACAAATGGTATCAAAATCCTCAATGGGGTTTCTGCCCTCTGTGCCGGACACATCCACCACGTGTAATAATAGTCTTGTTCTTTCAACGTGCTTTAAAAAGTCGTGACCCAAGCCAACACCCTGACTGGCGCCCTCAATAATACCGGGGATATCTGCCATAACAAAGCTTTTTGCCTCTTCAACAGAAATGACACCTAAGTTTGGTTCTAAGGTTGTAAAATGATAGTTTGCAATTTTGGGGCGGGCACTGCTGACAACAGATAAAAGCGTAGACTTACCCACGTTGGGAAAGCCCACCAGACCTACATCTGCCAAAAGCTTAAGCTCTAATTTAATCTTGCGTTTAATGCCTCGCTGGCCGGGCTTTGCAAACTTAGGCACCTGACGGGTGGGTGTTGCAAAGTGAATGTTGCCCCAGCCCCCGTTACCGCCACGGGCAGCAATAAAACGGTCGCCGTCTTTGTTTAAATCAGCAATGGCGCGATCTGTTTCACCATCTTTAATGAGGGTTCCCACCGGGACATGAACCACCATATCTTCACCGCTTCTGCCGGTACATTTGGCGCCCATACCATCGCCGCCATTCTGGGCTTTATATTCCTTTTTATACCGAAAATCCATCAGGGTCAACAAACGGGAGTCCGCCACAAAAACCACATCTCCGCCTTTGCCACCGTCGCCACCGTCAGGGCCACCGGCCGCTACATATTTTTCACGACGGAAGGAAACCAACCCGTTACCGCCGTTACCTGACTGAATTTGAATTTCTGCTACATCAACTAACATATTATCTCTCCTATTCCACTTGCTGACCCACACGAGCATCATACATACGAGTCTGTCCGTTTCGGTCTGTAATGATATAAACCGGTACTGCCGCAATTTCACGGCTGTTTAAAAAGTCATCCGATGCATAATAGCCATGACTGATATCTGCTATTTCAAAAGTATCCTTGTTTCCGAGAGCCATGCCTGATAAAACCGCCGTTACATCTAAAAGAAACTCAGGTTCATTATCCTCTGGCTCTAAGGTGTCAAACCAGTTGCCTTCAATCGTCAAAATAGCTTCACTATCTGCCGTAATGTGCATCACAATGCCATATATATTCTCTTTATGATATTTGGGCATGGCATCGCAATAAACTATTCCGTCCTGCGTGCGAATATTATAAAGCGATACCGTTCCTTTAGAAAAACCAAGTTCATCTAATAAGTCTGCCAGTTCGGCAGAAATACGATGATCAGCTGCTTGGTTCCCTTCATAAGCAACGGGCGTTTTTTCATTACAATACAAAAAGCTGTTACCTTCTATTTGAAGCCTGCGAGAATCATTTGAAAATTGATATTTATACTCTTCCGGTTTTCTTTCGTCCGGGTATGCATCAGTTCCCAACATGCTCTTTGCAACTTCATCAGGGTTCTGAAAATGGTTCTGCATAATCATATTCTGACTTTTAACTCGTTTTGCCGGTATCTGCTCCCCTTGTACCTTAATGCGATTATTTGATAGAATTTTGACAGTTTCAGCAATTGTCGTTTTAGGTATCACAAGCGTTTGCCTGCGTGTCTGCATTAGGATAACCAGCAAAAAAATATCCGTCACCAAAAACATGACAATTAAAATTGTTTTTGCACGTCCCCAGTTCATAAGTCACCTCATTTTTACTGCACAAAATGCTCCGTTGCGTCAACGACGGCATTCCACACAGGTGTAAGCTTTCCTGTTTCATTTTCTACATAACAAAGGTGTATTCGCTGAACCTGCAGCGGCTCTGCCTCATTATAGAGGGAATCAACCAGAATATCTGCCGCAGAAAGCATCGGAACAACAGATGTTTTCTGTTCCGTTTTTATATAACTTCTGACAAATTGACGGTAGGATTTTAAATAGCCGTTATCAATTTCGAGCTCAATGGTGTGTGCATAACCGTCTGCTGTCTTGTGCCGGACAGGAATCCCATCAACACAGTAGTCAAAGCATATTGTATACACGCCCTGCCTGTCAGTATGATCCAAAAGATCTGTCCGTATTCTCAGATTCTCTAAAAATTCCGGCGGCATATCACTACATAGCTTTGTCACAAATTCAACGGCGTTGTCTGTTGCTGCATAAATATCATAAGGCGTGTCAGCATCAGAGATATCAAGACCGCGACCACCTTCAACCGCCTGATATTCAATCAGGCCATCAGGATGCAGGGTCAGGGTTGCATCATTTTCAACAAACACACGGGCGCCTGTCATTTCTGTGTAACGCCACATACTTCTTGTATTGACAGAAAAGGTTCTGAGAACATCATTAATTAAATCTTCACTGATTCCGTGGCCAAACTCTGCAAGCTGCTGACTTTGCAGTTCGTTTGCCTCAAGAGGCATCAGCTCCATTAAAAGCATTGGCTCAAAGAGAATTTTAGAAGCCGCGTTTTCCTGCTCCTTATGAAAGTTCAATTCAAAGGAATAAGAATGCAATCCCTCTGATGATATTTTTTGAACAAGCTCTGTGATTTGATTGCCAACATTAACCTTCTCACTTTCAACCGTGTAGCGATAAATGTTGCCGCTTTTCTGGTCAATCATATAGACAGAAATATCATCCATAATACTGTCCTGCAGGCTGATAACATAGCCCCCGACAGCGCTCAGCTCACCGGATAAATGGGACTGAGATTCACCACAAACGCCAAAAGAAAACAAGCGATAGTCACAAGCCTTTCCGTAATCTACATGAATCGACTTACCTTTTAGCGCCGCCATATAGGCATCCATATTGACCAGGGTTTTAGACTGTGTGTCATAGTCTCCTGACAGGACACGGCTTACAATGGCATTTGCAAGGTCATAGGCTGTATCATAGTCCTCCTGCCCTTCAGTCAGCACACGGCGTTCACCTGAATCGTTAAGAATAATCTTTTCAGGTCTGTAGAGCTTTTTCAAATTCTGGGAAAAGCTACCGTCAGAATTTTGACTGAACAGGCTTTGAATCGGATTCACAATATAGTGCTGAATGCCGGAGAAAAAAAAGTCATATCCGCCGGGAAGAAAATAGCTGTTAAACCAAATCTGTGATGCCAAAACCACAGCAAGCAGTACCAAGCTTATAAGCAAAGTGTTTTTCATCACTTTTTTGACCATGACCCTCTCTCCTTTCAGCGGTTTTCTGTGTAAAAAAGAAAACAGGGCACCCACCGTTTTGAATCTCTCTGAATCAAAACCGCCGGGACGCCCCATTACAATTCATTTTTTAGCCGAAGATGACACTAATAACACCTTTGATACGGTCCATAAACCCTTCATTGAGTACATTGACTTCAAAAGGAACCACCGTATAGGTATTCTCATCACGCGCACCACGAATTAAAAATTTGTTCAAACCGGGCGTCAGATCAACACGGCCGGCAAACAGCGAGGTCGCACCCACAATCGCTTCCAAAGGAACTTCATTCTTCACAATTTTGTGATAGTTACCTGTAGAAATATTGTAACGGTAAACCGTCACCTCTGTTCCGTCAGGCGCCAGTGCCGAAACCGGCAGAGACTTATTGGTTGTTGATGTGGTCAGCTGTTCGGGTGACAGCAGGTTTAAATAGCCTTCAGCTGTTGAAACAACTGTACCCGGCAACACGTCCGGTGAAGCATATACTTGAAAGCATAAACTAAGCAGAATTACAAGTGCAAACATAGCTGCACCGATTCTGATCATTCGTTTCATCATCACAAACACCTCCTAAAAGCAATTATAAGAAACACATACTATCATCGTGTATAAACTTCTGTATATTCATTATAACACAAGTTTTTTACAAGACTGTTACACGAAGATTATGTTACATTTACAGTTTTAAACTATTTCACCGGGTTCCGGCGGTAAAATCGGCAGCACAATTGTTACTTCTGTGCCACGATTCACTTCACTTTCAATAGAAATTGTACCGCCATGATTATCCACAATACCCTTTGAAATAGCAAGCCCCAGACCGGTGCCGCCCTTTTCACGGCTACGGGCCTTATCAACACGATAAAAACGTTCAAACAAACGGCCAAGGTCTTTTTCAGGGATGCCGATGCCGTTATCCTTCACCCGAATGGTAACCTTATTAAAGGTCTGACCGGCAAACACTTCAATTTTTCCGCCATTGGGTGTGTATTTAATAGAATTTGATATAATATTATACAAAAGCTGTTCCAGTCTGTCTCGGTCGCCATAGAACAACCCCTCAAAAGGAGATGTAATAATAAGGGACAATCTGTGACCCTGATCTTTGGCTACAAGCTCTAAAGTGTCAACCACATCTGTTACCAGACTTTTCATCGAAAACTCAGTTTTGTTGAGTTGGTCTGCCTGCTCTAAGCTTGATAGCACCAAAAGGTCTTTAACAAGCCTTGTCATACGGTCCGTTTCATTTAAAATTGTGTGGATAAAGGTAACCGGCACTTCCGCATTATCCAGCATATCAAGCAAAGTTTCAGAATAGGATTTAATCGTTGTCAGCGGTGTTCTGAGCTCATGAGAAACATTTGCCACAAACTCGCGACGTGAATTTTCAAGCTTTTGCTGTTTGGTAACATCATGCAATACTACCAAAACGCCACTGGTGTTATCCAACTCATCCTCAAAAACAACAAAACTTGCTTTAATAGAAAGCTCTTTTAATTCAAGGTCACGTTCTGCAAAGCGGATATTCTCTAAATAAAGCATATCCCCTAAGTGAATATCAGCCTCCAGCACATCGTTAAAAAAGCTGTCAAATTCAATGCCGTGTTCATCAGAAAGATTAAACATTTTCCGCGCCGTGGGATTGATATGAATGACGCTGCCATCGGTGTCAAACGCCATGACGCCGTCGGTCATGTTGAGCAGCATTGCTTCAACCTTATTTTTTTCAGTTGACATCTGCAGCATCGCATCCTGCAGTTTAACCGACATATCGTTAAAGGTTTCTGTCAACGTACCGATTTCATCATTGGATTTTACATCTATCTTAGATTCAAATTCACCCTCTGCTAATCGTTTAGCCTTTTTTGTCAGATTAGAAATCGGCGTGGTAATAGTACGGGATAAGAAATAGCCCATAATAAGCGAAATGGCAATGCCCATTAAAATAGCTTGCACAATAATGCCGAAAATGCGCTGAATAATAACATTCAGTTCCTCTTTCGTGTCACAGATATAGACAATATAGGTGCCGCCTTTTCCATGCACAGGCACAGCATAATCCATAATGGACGATTGGGGACTGACCTTGCGCCCAACATCACCGGCAAAAGCCGTAATCAGGTTCGGCGACTCCATCGAAACGCTTTGGGTCGAGTCGGCCGAGGTATCAACAATCGCACCATTTTTACCCGAAAGGATATAATAATTTCGATAAGAATTAATACCCATACGCACCGTAAAGGCACTTAAAACATTTTTGACATAAGCTTCGTCCTGTCTGGTACCGGTTTCAAGCTGTTCTATGAATGAATCTGTAAAAATTGAATCCATTTCATCGGTAAACATCTGATGATATGATTCTGTAACAGAAAGGATCAAAAACGTACCGGCAATAGCCATAATTGCCAGCACCAGCAGAACAAAAATTGTTACCATTTTCCACTGCAGACCCTTAAACATACCGATACCCCTCTAACTTTTACTCTGACGCTTTATCAAAATAATATCCAACGCCCCGCTTGGTCAAAATGTAACGGGGATTGCTGGAGTCGTCTTCAATCTTTTCACGCAGTCGGCGCACTGTTACGTCAACTGTACGCACATCACCGTAAAATTCGTAACCCCAAACACTTGACAAAAGTGCCTCACGGGAGAAAATACGGTTTGGCTGTGTAACCAAAAACTTTAAAAGCTCATACTCACGCAAGGTTAAATCCAGGGTGGTACCGTTTTTAATCGCTTCATACTTTGTGGTATCGATAATAAGCTCAGGTGCCGCAACAATAATATCTGCTGAAGCCTCTTCCTTGGTGTCACCGGCAAAGCGACGCATATTGGCTTTCACACGGGCTAAAAGCTCACGAACACTAAAGGGCTTTGTAATATAGTCATCTGCGCCAAGCTCTAAGCCTAAAACCTTATCCACTTCTTCTTCGCGGGCGGTAATCATAATAATAGGCACGTTAGATTTCTCACGAACCCGTTTACAAACGTCAAAGCCGTCCATTTTCGGAAGCATAATATCAAGCAAAATCAAGTCCGGATTCTGCGTCAGCGCTAGGTTTAAACCCTGCTCGCCATCGCTTGCACCCAAAACGCGAAAGCCTTCTTTTTCTAAATTAAATTTCAAAATATCAAGAATCGGTTTTTCGTCATCCACAACCAGAACAACACGTTCCATTTTCATCACCTCTTCTGTTTATATAAGCTCTATCATAGCACACATACGTCCTGTTTCACCATCACGACGATAAGAAAAAAACGTTTCACTATCACAATAGGTGCAACAAGGGTTCAAAAAAATGTGCTCCTGCAAAACGCCCACCTTTTCCAGGGAATGGGCGTTGATTGCATCCGTATCAATATAAAATTTTTCACCTTTTTGTAAAGTATTGGCTGTAGCCGTTTCACCAAACTGTTCTAAAAACAGTTCATACACATCCTGCCCTACTTCAAAATGGCACTGCTTGATAGAAGGTCCCGAAGCAACCAGTATGTTCCGGCTGTCAGAGCCGTAATGTTGCACCATCGCTTCAACTGCACGACAAACAATCTGCCCTAAGGTGCCGCGCCAGCCTGAATGAATTGCGCCAACAGTCCTGCATACCGGGTCAAAAAGCAAAAACGGTGTGCAATCAGCATAAAAGGTTGTAAGGCAAACCCCCGGTTCATTGGTAACAAGACCATCAGCTTCAACAAACTGTTCTTCAGTAAACACTTTGCCAATGTCCTTTTGAGTAACAGAAAGCACAGTGGTGCTGTGAATCTGCTTTAAGGCAACCAAATCTTCAGGTTCTGCTCCAATGTCATGGCAAAATAAAGCAAAATTCTGTCTGACATTTTCTTTAGAATCTCCGGTGAAAAGGCCCAAATTGAGCGATGCGAATTTTCCCGTGCCTGCCCCCTCTTTTCGTGTAGAAAAGCCGTGACGGACAAGCCCCGTTTCCGTCAGGGCATCACAGGTAATAACCCGATGCCCGTTATAAGAAAATCCGCTTTTATGCATACTGATAGCCCAGTTCAATGGCCTTTATGTTCTTTTCCATAAGTGCAGCTTTTGACGGGGGAATACTCTTCTCCAGTCCTGCTTTAATTTCATCCATGGTGTAAAGACCGGTTTCTTTAATCAGCTTACCTACAATAACCATATTGGCAAGGTTGCCGAGACCGTTTTCCAAACAAATTTCTCTTGCAGGAATCTCAAAAACCTTAACATCATCTCTTTCAACCTTACGGTCTACCATAGAGTTGTCTAAAATAACAATACCGTCTTTCGGCAGTGCATCCTCAAACTTGTCCAGAGAAGGACGGTTCATTGCAATCAAAACATCCGGATTCGGAATAATGGGAGAGCCAACCGGCTTATCAGAAATAACAACGCTGCAGTTTGCTGTACCACCACGCATTTCAGGACCGTAGGAAGGAAGCCAGGAAACTTCTCTTTCTGCCTTAAGACCTGCATAGGCAAGCACCTTTCCGGCAAACAAAATACCCTGACCGCCGAAACCGGCTAACATAATCTTACAATTTTTCATTTTACTCCATAACCTTTCTGTCCGCAAATACTATTACCGCTTCGCTGCGGACATGCAAAGCGAAAAATATTTTATTCAGACACGCGGCAGATATCTGCACCCAGTGCCTTAAATTTTTCTTCAATTTTTTCATAACCGCGGTCTACGTGCTTAAGGTCTGTGATTTCTGTCACACCTTCAGCCATAAGACCCGCTATGATAACGCCTGCACCGCCGCGCAAGTCTGTTGCACGAACAGGAGCGCCCTCTAAATGCTCAACACCGGTGATAAAGGCAGTTTTACCTTCAACATGAATGTTCGCACCCATTCTCACAAGCTCACCCACATACTGAAAGCGGCTGTCCCAAACACCTTCGGTCACAATACTGCTACCCTCGGCAACAGACAAAAGTGCCACAATCTGCGGCTGCATATCTGTGGGAAACCCGGGATAAGGCAAGGTTTTAATCTTAACACCACGGACGGGCTTTGTACCCTCAACACGAATACTGTCATCATACTCGGTCACCTTGGCGCCAACCTCAATCAGCTTTGCGCTGACAGACTCCATATGCTTTGGAATAATATTTTTAACTAAAACATTACCGCCGGTTGCGGCAGCTGCTACCATAAATGTGCCTGCCTCAATCTGGTCAGGAATAATGGAATATGTACCGCCTTTAAGGTTTTTAGTACCGGTGATACGAATCACATCTGTGCCGGCACCCTTGATTTTAGCACCCATAGCGTTCAAAAAGTTTGCAAGGTCAACAATATGAGGCTCTTTTGCAACATTTTCAATGGTTGTTGTCCCCTCAGCCATAGTTGCTGCCAAAATAACGTTAATGGTTGCACCCACACTGACCGTATCCAGATAAATATTAGTACCGACAAGCTTTTCCGCTTCCGCTATGATAATACCGCTATCCTGACGGACAACAGCACCCAAAGCTTCAAAGCCTTTAATGTGCTGATCAATAGGTCTTGTACCAAAATCGCAACCGCCGGGCATAGTAACGTTAGCCTTACAAAAACGACCTAAAAGCGCGCCGATTAAATAATAGGAGGCACGCATTTTACGCATCAGCTCGTGAGGCTCAGTATCCCGTCTGATGTTACGACTGTCAATCTGCAGAGTGTAATTATCCAAATATGTAATCTCTGCGCCCATATATCTCAGAATTTCAACAATTACCTGAACATCTTTAATGTTTGGCACATTTTCAATGGTACAAACACCGTCTACCAAAATAGCAGCCGGTATAATTGCAACAGCGGCATTTTTTGCACCACTAACGGTAACTTCACCGCATAGGGGCTTGCCACCTTTTACCACCATTTTCTCCAAATTTTACATCCCCTTAATGATTCAAATCGAAAGGTATACACATTAATTATACCATCTTATGCAAAAAAATCAATAGTTTTTGTGCCGATTAAGATGATTTTATAAAAATTTTTAAATAGTATTTTACAAAATGAAAATTTTGTAGTATAATAACTTTATATGTATATTTTGTTAAAAAATAAAGATAAATTCCCGGGAGGTTTTCCATGCAACAGCAAACACACGAAACTGATTTGAATGAAATTTTACAGGTGCGCCGTGACAAGTTAAAAGACTTGCAGGATGCCGGCCGTGACCCCTTCCGCGAGGTTAAGTTCGACAGAACCCACACCACCGCTGAAGTTAAAGCTGACTATGAAGCTTTAGAGGGTAACAAGGTTACCGTTGTCGGCAGACTGATGTCTAAGCGTGGCATGGGCAAAGTTATGTTCTGTGACCTGCAGGATATTGACGGCCGTATTCAGCTTTTTGTTAAAAAAGATTTATTGGAAGATGAATATGACGCTTTCAAAAAATTAGATATTGGTGACATTGTGGGCGCAACCGGTGAAGTATTTACCACAAAAACCGGCGAAATTTCTGTTAAAATTGACAGCTACACTCTGCTTTCTAAGTCCCTGCAACCTCTGCCGGAAAAATTCCATGGTTTAACCGATACGGACATCCGCTACCGTCAGCGCTATGTGGATTTAATTATGAACACAGAGGTAAAAGATACCTTCATCAAACGTTCAAAAATCATTGCAAGCATCCGTAACTACTTAAACGGCCAGGGCTTTTTAGAGGTTGAAACACCTATGCTGGTAGCTAACGCCGGCGGCGCTGCTGCCCGTCCTTTTGAAACCCACTTTAATGCCTTGAGTGAAGATTTTAAACTGCGTATCTCCTTAGAGCTTTACTTAAAGCGTTTAATCGTTGGCGGTCTTGAAAAGGTTTATGAAATCGGCCGTGTATTCCGTAATGAGGGCCTCGATACCCGTCATAACCCTGAGTTTACTTTAATGGAACTGTATCAGGCATACACCGATTATCACGGTATGATGGACCTGACTGAAAATCTGTACCGCCATGTAGCGCAGGAAGTTTTAGGCACAACAAAAATCGTATACAACGGCATTGAAATGGATTTGGGCAAGCCCTTTGAAAGAATCACTATGGTTGACGCCGTTAAGAAATATGCCGGTGTTGACTTTAATGAAATTCATACATTAGAAGAAGCCCGCGCCGTTGCAAAAGAACATCATGTGCAGTATGAAGACCGTCATAAGAAGGGCGACATTCTCTGCCTGTTCTTTGAAGAATTTGCTGAAGAACATCTGATTCAGCCGACTTTTGTTATGGACCATCCCATTGAAATCTCTCCCCTGACAAAGAAAAAGCCTGAAGATCCTGAATATGTTGAACGTTTTGAATTCTTTATGAACGGTTGGGAAATGGCAAATGCTTATTCTGAGCTTAACGACCCCATCGACCAGCGTGAACGCTTCCGGGCACAGGAAGAATTGTTGGCTCAGGGTGATGAAGAAGCAAACACCACCGATGAAGACTTTATGAATGCTCTGGAAATCGGCATGCCCCCCACAGGCGGTATCGGCTTCGGTATTGACCGTATGTGTATGCTGCTCACAGACTCCGCCGCTATCCGTGATGTACTGCTCTTCCCGACTATGAAAACATTAGAAAACAAATAACCTTCTCCCAACCAAAGTCGCAGAAGACGCTCGCCGACAAATAAATAGTTACAAATTTAAAAAAGCTCTTTGCAAATATCTTTGCAAGGAGCTTTTTATATACTCTTTTTCTCTTTATTCTGTTATAAACCCGTCAGCTACTTTTATCCGCACTGTCTACTCCGCATCCTCATCCAAGGTCTCAATGTAAAAGCTCACCGGTCTGAACCCGTCATTGCAGGAAATCATGGCAGACTTTTTATTTTTCATCCACCCGTCATACAGGTTCTCTCCACCGTGAGACAGCGCCATCACAAAAGCAGACATACTCTCCCACGCGCTGTCACACAACCCTTCAGGCTTTTGCCAGCCGTTAGCCACAAAAACCTGACCTTCTGTCAGGTCACAAGCATGCTCTATGGGATTTTCATATTGTTCAATCAAGTCATCATACCGCGCCTTTTTCATCACGGTGATTCTGCATTTTTTCATCGCAACTTTACCTCCTTAAGCCGTTTTTTTCTTTCCTTCCAATCAGGACAGGTCTTGGCAAGCTCCTCATAAAACCTTGCTGAATGATTTGCCTGCAAAAAATGGGTAAATTCGTGCAAGACAACATACTCAACACACCCATAGTCTGCATACATAAGGTTTGTGTTAAAGGTTAAAATTCCTTTGTCGCTTCGGCAGTTGCCCCACTGAGAAACCATTTTACGAAATTTAATCTGCGGATACGCTACTCCCCTTGCTTCAAAATAGGGATATACTTTTTGGCAAAGATTGAGAATAACCTCACGAATTTCACTCTCTGTAAAATGCTGTTTCAGCGGCACCGACGGGCGGTTCTTATAGGTTTCCAAAGCCTTTACGACAAACGCAGCTTTAGACTGCATAAAGGCGTTAATCACGCTTTGTGGCACCCGTCTGTTTGCCGAAACGTGAACGGTTCCGTCAGCCTTAATACGTAGATTGATGTTTTTGACCCTTTTGTAAGTCAGCTCATAGGTTACTATTGTACCTTGCAACTGTATCTGCCGTTTCATTATCCGTTCCATCACGCATCTATCGCCCTTCCGCTCTGTCTGATGGTGATGACGATGTCTGCGCCCTCACCGGGCGTGCTGTACACAGAAATGCCGCATTCAGGTCCATAAGTCAGCTTGAGCCTTGTGTGAACATTCAAAATGCCCTGATGATCACCCTTTTCATCTTTGATATAGTTAACATCATCACGCAAGGATGCCTGCAGTTTTTCAAGTGTCTCAGGCTGTATCCCCTGTCCGTTATCCCTGACAGAGATTCTGACCAAACCGTCATCTGTGATTTCGCCGGAAAACTCTACTGCTCCGTTTTCACCCAAATCGCCATGCTTTAGGGTATTCTCTAAAATAGGCTGAAACACCATTTTGATAATCTGTTGCTCCATAATCTCTTTGGAAAGATTAAGGTTTAACCGAATGGGGTGCTTGCGCCTTGAATTAACGACATTAAAATAGGACAAAGCATAAAAAAGGTCCTCTTTCACAGTAGATGGTTTGGAGGCATCCATATTATACCGGAAGTTTTGTGACAAAACACTGGTTATGTCTGCAATTTTTTCCACACCGTGCTCCTGAGCAACCCCTTTTATATACTCCATAGAATTATACAAAAAGTGTGGAGAGATTTTTTCCTGCAGCTGCTCTATTTGTGCCTGAAGCTGCAAAAGCCTTGCTGTGTGAACCTCTTCCTCCATATCCCGGTTCTTACTCACCATATTTTCATATTCATCTAAAAGCACATTGAGTTTAGCGGCAATGCTACCAATCTCATTATTGCGCTGATACTGTATACGGTGTCCCCACTCACCGCTGCTGATAATGCCCATTTCTTTTTCAATATCTGAAATAGACTCAGAAATATTCTGAATCAAAACCTTAATCAGAAAAATGAGCAACAAAACATTTAAAGCAATCGCAAGAAGCATAAATATCAAAAATGATGTTTCACTGGAGCTAAAATACGCTTTAGGGATTGATAGACACAATTTCCACGCAGGCTGATCCATCTTAACTGTTTTATACCACGAATTTATCGCATGGTCTGCCGGCACAAAGGTCTGACCAAATTCATCTGTGTTTGCCGAAAGCAAAATCTTGTCATTGTAATCTAACACCCTGAGAGTAAATTTGTTTTGATCAAAAACCGATTCAAGAGAGTTTTCAAGCTCGCTGATTTCAAACATAATAACAAGGTAGCAATGCTTTTGGATTTTGCGGTCAAAGTTCAAGGGACGAATGCGGTCAACATAGGCAAAGCAATTCGTATTTTGGTACCGATAGGCTTTTAAAAACGAATTCTTCTGCGGGGTTTTTTCTATATCGCCTATAACGCCATCAAGCACAGAAAGATAGGGCAGCATATTTTCTGCCTGTGCTACATTAAAGAGAATATCGTTTTCATCTAAAACCGCAACATATTTAATACCTTTATTTGCAAAAATGACGGACGAAATATTATTGGAAATTAAACTATAATCCTCCCATATGCGCCCGTTTTCTTCATTAAACAGATACTTCTGCACATAGGTGTCTGTTATAATGTTAACAGACACATCCTCAACACTGTTATAAAGCTCCGTAATCTGTGATACAGACCGCTTGGCAGTTGCTTCAATCAAAGAATCACGCATACTGTTATTCCAATTCTGAAACATAAAATAAAAGCAAATCTGAATCAGCAAAAACAAGCTGACAGTTCCGGTAATAATCCAGATAAACCACGTTTTAATTTTCATGTTCAACAATCCCTGTATGTTTTTTTCTGTACTGATACGGCGTGATGCCTACGTACTTTTTGAAAATCTTGTTAAAATAACAGTAATCCCCGTAGCCGACAGATTCAGCTATATTGGAAATGTTCATTCTGGTATTAATGAGTGATTCTTTTGCCGCCTCTATGCGTACATCCGCCAGATATTCAATAATAGTTTTCTGTGTTGTATTCTTGAATATATCGCTTAAATATGCCTCACTGATGTAAAACATAGCGCTTAAATCTTTAATACGGATTTTTTGAACATAATGACTGTGAAGATAGTTCTTGACCTGTTCGATAATTTCTGCAGAGTTTACCTTCGGCGTCTCTCCATTATGCTCTGTAAATGTTTCTGTCACAGCCTCAAGACTCTCTACCAGAGCGCAGCACATACTGCGAATATCTGAGTATTCATTCAAAAGCTCTTCAAAAGACAGAATGTAGAGAAAGTCTTGATTACTGCGTGCTCTTAAAAGAGTGTTAAGACTAATGATAAAGGTGTTATGAAAAAAGACTATCTGCTCCATATTAAAGCTTTTGCTTCGTGCTGTTTCCGGCAAAGCAAAAAGAATTTCCTTTAAGCCGTTAACATCTTCGTTTGAAAAACATCTGTCTAAAAGGCTGACCAGTTCATCAAATTCCCGGTCGCTGTCCTTTTCAATTTTATATACTCCATAGCGGTCGTTAATAAAGGCACCGTAGGCAAGCATATTTGCCTGTTTAAATGCCCCATACGCCTCCTCAGGCAACTTGATAACATCACTGATGCCCAGCGTCATATCGCCTATCGTGCAGGTGTTTTCGAGCAAAATCATACTGCTGTCACGCAAGGGCTCCTCTACGACCAGCAGATACTTCTTACTGCCAATTTTGTAACGCCGGATTAGTTGACTTTGCAGACAAAGGTTTAAGGACTCAAGATTAACCTGTTCCATACAAACAACAATAAAACGGTAGTTTTTAGGAAAGCTGATGCCGCTTTCTACCATAAAATCCTGAAACTGTTGCTTGTTAGATAAAAAGCTGTTAATATCATTAAGCTGCACACCGGTCCGACCGCCAAATCTTACATTAAGCCCATTCATGAGCTTTTCGGTTGCAATATCAACCTCGTACTCTGTAAAAGGCTTTAAAAGGTAATAGACAACATCCAGTTTAATAGATAAGCGGGCATATTCAAAATCATCATGCCCGGAGATGATAACAAACATTGTCTCAGGCAAAAGTGTACTGCAGGCTTCAATCACATCAAGCCCTGAGACAACCCCCATTTCAATATCAATAAACACAACATGGGGAGATTCAGACGCTATCCGTTCCACCAGCCCGTGCTGGTCGCTGATTTTCACAATATCTGTTATATGCAGGCTATTCCAGTCAAAAGCACTATAAACACTTTCAATAGCCTCAAGCTCATCATCAATGATTAACGCCTTATACATCTTCTCCACCTCCCCGATATAATAAAAATCAACAAGACTTATCGCCACTATGATTTTCACGCAAATTTTTCGCTACCTTTATTGTAACAAACAATAAAAATTTTGTCTATGTATAATTCTTCGATTTTTTTGTCTAATTGTAAGAAAATTTGCAAATTATTATATTATTTTCCATAAATACAAAAAAGTACCCATGGATTACGCTACCCAAAATCCTCACAAAAAAACTTTGCATCTTAACTCCATTCGTGCTATACTAAAAGCACAGGAGGTGTCCTATGGAGTTTAAAGCAACCCGACTAAAACGAGTTTTTACTGTAAATGAAATTTTTACGGTTCATTATTTTGAATATGAAAAGGATTATTCCTTCAAGGGTGAAACCCACGACTTCTGGGAAATCGTTTATGTAGATAAAGGCGAGATTGAAATTGATATGGATGATGAAAAACATATTTTGACTCAGGGTCAGGCCGTTTTTCACCAACCGAACGAATATCACAATCTGCGGGCTAACGGCGTTGTGGCACCAAACCTTGTGGTCATCACCTTCAGCTGCAAGTCCCCTGCTATCAGCTTTTTCAAAAAACGCATTCTGCCCCTTTCGGACATTGAAAAGCACCTGCTTGCAACCATTGTAAGAGAATCGCTTAACAGCTTCTCTTCACCACTTGATAATACCTTTTCAAAAGAGCTTACAAGGCGTGATGAAGAAACTTTCGGCTCAGAGCAGATGATTGCTTTATCATTAGAGCATCTGCTCATCTCCCTCTACCGGGATTTTGACGGTAGCCGTCGGAACAGCACCACCTTAAAGCGCGGTATGGAGCAGGACCTTTTTAGTAACGTTCTGACCTTTTTACAAGAGCACATCTGCGAAAAACTAACCCTTTCAGAGATTGCCGACGCCCTGAACGTCAGCCCCACGACACTAAAAAATCTGTTTAAAGAAAAAATTGGCGAAGGCATTATGACTCATTTTGCAAAAATGAAAATGGATATTGCAAAATCCCTGATTCGGGAAGGCAGTCATAATGTTTCACAGATTTCTGTCTATCTCGGCTTTGATACCGTGCACCTGTTTTCAAGGCGTTTTAAGCAGTTGACGGGAATGTCCCCCACGGAATATGGTCGTTCGGTTAAGGTTAATTTTGATTCAATAGATGCCCCATCTTTTACAGAAAAATAACGCAAAAGGCTGTGACAGATTTTGTCACAGCCTTTTTTATTAAAGTTCAACCAATTCTCCTCTTACAACGCACATTGAAAGATTCAATTTATCATCCACAGCAATAAATTCAGCATCATAGCCCGGTTCAATTTTACCCTTTTTAACCCCCAACATAGTCGCCGGCGACTATGTTGGGGGTTAAAAAGGGTAAAATTGAACCGGGCTATGAT